>CAYXSA010000078.1:0-19484 GCA_964467315.1 uncultured Saprospiraceae bacterium
CACTTTTCACTTTTCACTTTTCACTTTTCACTTTTCACTTTTCACTTTTCAAGCCGTTTTTTATTTTTTTTACGAGTTGCAAAAGTGTATCGGGTTGGCGTTGGTCGTAATGCCATGTGTGGTCGAAACTGCCCATTGCGCCCTCGTGCGCGCTGCTGCCGATGATGAGCGCATGGAATTTAGTTTGCATGCTTTGGCGTTGGTAATTGATGTTGTCGGCGAGGGATTTGGGGAGGCTTTGCATGATAAAATCCGAAATCATGAGTATATCGGCTTTTTGATAATGGGCGCTTTGGAGCATGCGCAGGGCTTCTTGGAGGGCGGGTTGCGCGTCGGTGCCGCCATGAAAGGAGAGCGAGAGGAAGGCGACGAGTCGGGAGAGGCTATTTTTTTTGTCCGTCAGCTCTAAGCAGCTTATAGTGGTGGAAAAAGAGACCAAATAACAGGCTCTATCTTCGCTGATGGCGATTTGGAGTATGGCGAAAGCGAGCATTTTGGCGACCTGTTCGGGTATGCCTTGCATGGAGCCGCTGGTATCGACGCAGATAATTATGGGACCTTGCTTGGCTTGGGCTTGTTTTTGGCGCTTATCGGTATATTTTTCTTGGCTTGTGGCGCGTGTGCGGGCGCGGTATTCCCAAGTTTGGAGCTTTTTTTCGGCGAATTTCTTAAAAAAAATGCTTTCCGTCTGCGGGTCGGCGAGCCAAACCAACTCGCTGGGAATGAGATTATTGAGGTCGTCGCTCTCGCGTATGCCTGTATATTCTTCTTGTTGGTTGGTATAATTGCGGTTTACGGGCTTTTCGCGTACATTTTGAAATTCTTCCTCCTCCATGATGCGTTCGGCGGCGCGAAATCTGCCCAGCATTTCGGCTAATTCTTGTATTTGGGGGGATTTTTTGAGCAATTCGGCATACTGCAGCAGCACATTAAATTGGGTATCGCGCAGTTGGGAGCGAGATAAGTCCCACAAACGCCCCGTCATCGCGCCAAAGGGGGCAAGTAGGGACTGGAGGCGCTCGTATTGGTCGATTTGTTGGTGCAAATCTTGCAAAAATTCGCCTGCTGCCTGCTCTTTCAGCGCAAATTCTTGTGCTTCTGTGCGGTGCTGAAGTAACTTTTTCCACTCATTGGCAATGTAGTCGCGCGCGCGGGCGATTTCTTCGTCGGTTTGGGCATCAAAAAGCTGTTTTTCGCAAAAATTGGGGTCTATAATATGCCCCATATCGGCGTATTTTTGCAGCTGCGGTCGGGCTTTTTTTGCCCATTCCTGCTGTATTTGTTTGCCTTTTGCCTGCCGAAACTCCTCCCATTGCTGCCATTCTTGCCGAATATCGGCAGAACCTTGCGAAATGGGCAGTGGCAGGGCTAAATTTCGCTGAAAAAACTGCAACATTTTCTCTATTATCTCGCTCATTAGCGGGGCGGAGCGGCGCAAAAATCGCTGTAGCTTGCCATCTTGCGAAAACAAGCCCAGCGTTTGCTCCCAAAGGCTGGGGAATTGGCGCGAAAAACTTCGCAAGGCTGGTTTTTCTTGCGATTTTTTCAAAAAAAGGCTCAAAAAATCGCTTATACTCATGCTTGGAAAACGCTAAGGGTATAATGATGGCGCAGCGCCTGCGCTTGTTTGCCTAAGCGCTCTACCTCCTGAATGCTCTGGCTTAAGCAAGTTTGGGCAAGTTCCTGCAAAAATACAGGCACAAATAAATGCGTTTCTTGCCGCAGGCTTTGCAAATAGGCTTGCGCCTGCGCCCGTTCCGCTTCCCATTGCGATAGAAGCGTATCCCAGTATTGGGAAATTTCAGCCGCAGGGGGCGTATATTTTATCTCGTTTTCGGTGATGGTCTCTATTTCAACGCGCAGTTGCTGGAAATTGCCAACGTGCTCCGCTCTTGCGCCCGCCCGCCAATAAATCGGCAAATTTGTTTGCTGAAAGGCGGCGCGGGGATTGTTTTCCAATGCCTTTTCGGCGGTCTTATAGTCGCTTTCGCTGACAAACATACCCAAATAATCGCTGCTTACGACCTTAAAATAACCGTTATAGTTTTTCGGCTGTCGACGGCTGCGCGGGGTTATTTGCTCCGTTTGCCTGCGTATTTCTTGCTCCAAAGCTTGTATATCTCGGCGCAGCTCCCCCAGCCCCCCCGCAAAACTATAGCCATGCAGCTCGATGCTTTGGGCGACCAGCTCGCGCAGGCTCTCCCATTGTCGGGGATTGTCCCAGATGCAATGCGCAATCAAAAAACAATCCATCAAATCGACTTGGGAGCGGTCATTGAGCAGGGCGCTCGTGCGCAGGAGTCGAACGATTTTTCGCCAGCGGCGGTCGGAAATATAAATGGGGCGATAATCTTCGGGTAGGTCTTTGCGCGCTTCGTTGTCGGCATTTAGCTGCTCGATTTTCTCGCGCAAAAGCTCTACGAGGCAAAAAACCTCTTCGGGAATTTGGATTTTGTCGATTTCTTTAGACCAAATGCGATATTCTTCGGCGCGGATTTTCAGCGCGCTGTCTATATGGTCGGTGTAGGCGTCGAGTTCATCGGCGATAAGGCGGCGGAAGGCTTTTTTGTCGCGCACACCTTCGACGACATAGCGCAGCAGAAACCTATCCCAAAGGGCTTCCAGCCCCTCGCCTTCGGCGGGTAGTTCGTTGGAGGCGGCGATGATGGCTTTTAGGGGCAGGCGGATTTCTTGCTCGCCGTTGCGATAAAGCTTTTCGTTGAGCACGGTAAGCAGGGCGTTTTGTATGGAGGGCGAGGCTTTCCAGATTTCATCGAGGAAAACGATGTCGGCAGCGGGTAGATAGCGCGCGGTCAGGCGCTCGTATTTGTCCTCGTTTTTGAGCTTGGAGATAGAAACGGGTCCAAAAATCTCGTCGGGCGTGCTAAATCTATTCATCAGATATTCAAAGGATTGGGCATCGGCAAAGGCGTATTTGAGCCTGCGCGCAATCAAACTTTTGGCGACACCTGGCGCGCCCAATAAAAAGATACTTTCGCCCGCTATAGACGAGAGAAGCGCGAGCGCAAGGACTTCTTCTTTGCCGATAATTCCCTGATTCAGAGCGCTTAAAATGGCTTCGGTTCGTTTTTTTAGTGGCATCTTTGCTAAATGGGGCTGGTTTCTGCTGCAAAATAAAGCTTTTTTACTATTTTTGCCGAGCTTTTTTTCTTGGGCGTGCCCGCTGCCCCAAAAAGGGGGCAGCGGTCGGGCTATTTGAGCCGTAGCACGGCGTGCTTACGCACTTGTGCCATGCTACGGCTCTACATATCCCTCACGCAAAAATACGGCGCGCCCGCGCGCAAAGGCGCGCAGCGCAATAAAACAATATCAGGCGAAAAACTCGTAACTCGTAACTCGTAACTCGTAATTATAATTCATGCAATCAGAGATTAGTTATGCGCTGGGTTTGCTCTTGGCAAACAGCCTACGCAATCAGGTACACGCGGAAGATGTGGTAAAAGAAGATTTTGAGCAAGCTTTTTGGGCGCAGCTCAAAGGCGGAGCGGTAGAAATGGACTTGGAAACGGCAGGACAGTTGGCAGATGCCTATATCAGAAAGGCGCAACAGCAAAAATCTATGCGCGCCATAACAGAAGAAGCGACCTTTTTGGAGGAAAACGGCAAGCGCTTAGGCGTGATTAGCCGCCCCAGCGGTCTGCAATACGAGATTTTGACCGAAGGCACAGGCAGAGTACCCCGCGCAACCAACAAAGTCATGGCGCATTACGAAGGTAAATTGTTGAGCGGCAAGATTTTCGACAGCTCCTACAAGCGCGGACAGCCTGCGACCTTCCCCGTCAATGGGCTAATCCAAGGTTGGCAAGAGGCTCTACAGCTTATGCCCGCAGGCTCCAAATGGCGTTTGTATATTCCCTCACGGCTTGGCTACGGCGCTAAAGGTGCAGGCAATGACATTCCCGCCAATGCGACGCTGATATTTGAGCTGGAATTGCTTTCTGTGCTTTAAAATCTACCGAATTATGCGCGAATTAACACCAGATACGCGCCTAAAACCCCGCCGCGCTCCCCTGCGGGCGGGGTTTTTCGCTGCCATTTTTATCTTTTTGCTGTTATGCTCGGCTTGCGGCGCAGATGGGGCGCGAAAGCGCACACATATACAGATAGCAAGCGGCGAAACCGCCGCCCAAAAGCTGCTAACAGACACTACGGACGGCTTTTTTGAGCAAATTCGCCCGCTGGAACTCTGTATACAGATGCGGCTCGAAAATGCCGATTGTAGCACGCTTTGCGCGCTGCCTCGCGCGGAGATGCTGCACAAATATAAAGAGTTTTTGCGCGCTGATTTGGCAGAAATGAGCTTGGAGCAGTCGCGCCTGCTCGATAAGCAGATGCAACTGGCTCTAAAGTATACCTTTGAGGCGTTTCCCAAGCTAAAATTGCCCGATACGCTCACGCTTATCGCCGTGAAAGGCGATACCTATGGCGGCACAGTCTACTACACGCGCGAAAATTGTATCATCGTTCCCCTGCCGCAGCTCTTCGCAGGCAATGAAGAGCATCTTTTATCGGTTTTGGTGCATGAAATTTTTCATGTGTACTCGCGCCGCAATAAGGAAAAGCGCATTAAGCTCTTTGCGGAGATAGGTTTTGAGCCTATAGACTCCCTGCGCTGGTCGGATTTTCTCGCTGAGCGGCGTTTATGCAATCCCGATGCGGTGGATTGTCGCTACATTTTGCGCCTGCCCGCCGATAATGGGGCGGAAAGCCTCTATGTACCCGTCATTTACAGCCGATTTTCCCAATATGATCCCGATTTTAGCTTCTTTCAGCACCTACATTTTCAGCTTTTTCCTGCCGAAGCGCTGCAAGATAGCACAGGCAAACCCATAGAAAAGGCTTATGCGATAAATTCGCCCAATGTCGGCACTGACCCGCAGCTTTTGCCCGCATTTTTTGAGCGCATCAGCCGCAATACCAACTATATTATACACCCCGAAGAGATAATTGCCGATAATTTTCGTATGTTGGTGCTGCAAAAAATCCCCTCTTTGCGCGCCGCCAATCAAGCCGCCGACGAAAAGGGGGCAAAACTCTTGGAATCTGTGCGCCGAATCATCTCGGAATAAAAAAATCTGCTAAAAATGGCTAAAAAATATAAAAATCTGCGCGAATTTTACCCCTATTACCTGCTTGAACACAGCAATTTCACCAGTCGCGCCCTGCATTTCATCGGAACGGGCTTATTTCTGACGGCTTTGGCGCTAAGTTTCGCCCTGCCCAACTATTGGTTATTGCTGCTTTGCCCGGTGTTGGGCTACGGTTTCGCATGGGTTGGGCATTTTTTCTTCGAGAAAAATCGCCCCGCCACCTTTACTTATCCGCTTATGAGCCTTGCCTCCGATTTTATCATGTTTTACCACATCGCCACGCTGCAAATTGGTAAAAAAATGCAAGAAGCGAAGGATAATAAACATCTAATCCTATAATTCGTTGTTATATTTTGGGTGTGCCCGCCGCGCAGCGCGGCGGTCGCGTGTTGCAGGGTTTCAGTACGGCGCATAAATGCGCCGCACCGCGCTGCGCGCGCCCTTCCACCCGCTCACACGGTTTATTATTATATCTTAGTCCCTCTTCGCATGGCAACCACCCACCCCGATACGCTCGAACTACTACGCAGCGCCGTAGCAGAAGGCATCAGTTACGCGCAATATCGCCAAACGGGCGATGAGCTTTTTGCGGCGCGCCGCTCCTCTCCTGCCGATACCCAAGACGCGAGCGATAAAATGCTCGAATACGTCCGCCTCAATATCCAACGTATGAACCGTCTGGATAAAACCATCTCCCTCAACGCCGATATAAAAGCAGCTATTGCCAATCTGCCTTATGCTGTTCGATTTTTGCTGATTTCGGAGGTCTGGTGCGGCGATGCGGCGCAAAATGTACCCCTAATCGCCAAAATGGCAGCCGAAAGCGAGGGCAAAATACAACTGCATATCGTTTGGCGCGACCTTCGCCCCGAGCTGATAGATGCTTACCTCACACGGGGCGGTAGAGCTATACCGAAATTGATTATCCTGCACGCCGATACTTTGGAGCCGCTTGCCAATTGGGGCGCTCGCCCTGCTGCCTCGCAGGTACTCGTAGATGAGTACAAAGCCAATCCCAATGGGCGCACATTCGACCAATTTGCCACAGAATTGCACGCTTGGTATGCACAAGATAAATGCGTGCATCTGCAAGCCGAATTAGCCGAAATTTTGCAGCAGCTGCCCCCCAAAAATCAATGATACAGTTATAAAGCAAGCTATTACACTTATCGCATAGCACTTGCACCGTATATGCTATACGCTTATCTTTGTAACATAAAGATATAGCAAGCAAGATTTATAACAGCATTCAATATGCTGCTCGCTACACTACCCGCCGTGAGGCGCAAAGTAGCCGAGTTTATCAAAAAAAATATCCCCCCAAATCGAGACGATATGGGGGGTTTTTTATTTTTATATGCTTTGATGTTTTGCTTTGGCACAAACATTGCTAAGTTGGGTTGCAAGATTTGAGCCATACCGATTGCAAAAAAAACGTAAAAAAAGTCGTAACTATTTGTTTAGTTACAAAAATTGGCTTAGTTTTGTCTTGTTAAGCACAACTTCACGATTGAAAATAAAATTTCACCACATCAAAATTTACACTACTTATACTTATGAAAACATTGTTTGCACTGGTCGCGGTATTCTTCGCTTCCTTCACGCTTGCTACTGCTCAAAAAATGGAATTTGAAACGCTGGAAGTCAACTACGGCGACATCGTGAAAGGCGCTAATGGCGTGCGCGAGTTCAAATTCAAAAACACAGGCACAGCGCCTCTTATCATCGAAAGCGCACAAGGTAGCTGCGGCTGTACTGTACCTGATTACCCCCGCGAGCCTATCATGCCAGGCGAAACGAAATCGGTAAAAGTGAAATACGACACTCAACGCACAGGCCCCTTCACCAAATACGTTACCCTCAAAAGCAACTCTACCGTCAATAGCCAAGTGCAACTGACCATTCGCGGTAATGTAGCCGAAGAGCCTTCTGCAACACCAGAAAAAAGCAAATCCCTGATGAACGGCGGCAAATAAGCCTCTACCGCTTCTTCAACCAATACCACCACCCCACTCACAAAAAAGTGCGGGTGGTTTTTTAGCCCATTTTTTATATAACTAAAAAAATAGTTTTATGACTAAGAGTTTAATTTTAGCATTTTTTTGCTGCTTTTTTGCCTTGCAAGCAGCACAGGCTCAGCAAATCGAATTTGAAACGCTGGAAATCAACTATGGCGACATCGAAAAGGGCGCAAATGGGGTGCGCGAATTTAGGTTTAAGAATGTGGGCAAGGCTCCGTTGATTATCGAAAGTGTGCAGACGAGCTGCGGCTGTCTGGCTTCTGACTATCCCAAAGAGCCGATAATGCCTAATCAATTAGGTCGCGTTTGGCTAAAATACGACACCCAAAGAATAGGATATTTTACGAAAACTGCTACTTTAAAAAGCAATTCGATAGAAAACCCTACTATAATTCTGAAAGTGCGCGGAGAGGTGCAAGAGCAAACAGTAGCGCCAAAGCAAGAACTAATCCCCAATGGTAGCCAAAAGCTCGACTAAGCGCCGCGTGAGGGATAGGAGCGAAACCAGCGAGCGCCTCCCGTAGGGGCAGCCCCGTGTGGCTGCCCTCCCGCGAAGCGGGCGGGGCGCGAAGCTGATGTAGCGTATAGCCCGACCCTGCGACCGCGTAGGGGCAGCTCACCAACAAGTGCGTAAGCACGCCGTGGTGGCTGCCCCCGCCTGCGCCCCTTTGGCGCAGGCGGCGGAGCAGGGGCACGCCAAAAAAAGTGAAAAGTGAACACGAAGTGAACGCGTAGCGAAAAGTAAAATAATCCTAAAAACAGCTTTGCTAAATCCCCCTAAACAAAGTACGATTTCGTAACTTGTAACTTGTAACTCGTAACTAAATCCTATCTTTGCGGCAATAAAACACAGCTTGCTGCACACCATGACCAAGTATATTTTCGTAACGGGCGGGGTAACATCCTCCTTAGGAAAGGGAATTATTGCTGCTTCGCTCGCCAAGCTTTTGCAGGCGCGCTCGTTTGATGTGGCGATACAGAAATTTGACCCTTACATCAACATCGACCCTGGCACGCTCAACCCGTATGAGCATGGGGAGTGTTTTGTAACGGACGATGGGGCAGAGACGGATTTGGATTTGGGGCATTATGAGCGCTTTTTATCCACGCCGACCTCGCAGGCGAACAACGTAACGACGGGGCGAATTTATCAGACGGTGATAGAAAATGAGCGGGCGGGGGCGTATTTGGGCAAAACGGTGCAGGTCGTGCCGCATATTACGGACGAAATTAAGCGGCGCATCACGGCACTTTCTGCTCGGCACGATGTGATAATCACGGAAATCGGCGGCACGGTGGGCGACATTGAGTCCCTGCCCTTTGTGGAGGCTATCCGACAGTTGCGCTGGGAATTGGGCAAGGATAATTGTTTGGTCGTGCATCTGACGCTGGTGCCCTATCTCGCTGCCGCCAAAGAGCTGAAAACCAAGCCCACGCAGCATTCTGTAAAGGAATTGCTGGGTCTGGGCGTGCAGCCCGATGTCTTGGTTTGCCGCACGGAGCACGCCTTAGATATGAACATCAAGCGCAAATTGGCGCTTTTTTGCAATGTGGAGGCTTCCGCCGTGATAGAGGCGCGCGATGCGGATACGATTTACGATGTGCCTTTGCTTATGCACAAAGAAAAGCTCGATGCTATCGCCATCGCCAAGCTGCGGCTGCCCGACAAAAATGAGCCGAATTTGCAGCAATGGAAATCCTTTTTGGGCAAGCTCAAAAATCCGCTGCATGAGGTGCGCATTGGTCTGGTGGGTAAGTACATAGAGCTGCAAGATGCCTATAAATCTATACTCGAAGCCTTCGTGCATAGCGGCGTATACAACGAATGCCGCGTGCGCGTTATTCCCATACATTCGGAAGACATCACCACGCATAACGCCGCCGAGCGGCTCAAAGATTTGCAAGGTTTGTTGGTTGCTCCTGGTTTTGGCGAGCGGGGCATAGAGGGCAAAATAGCCGCCATCACTCATGCGCGCACCCAAAAAATGCCCTTTTTGGGCATCTGCTTGGGTATGCAATGCGCGGTGGTAGAGTTCGCCCGCGAGGTTGTGGGTTGGAAGCAGGCACATACGACGGAAATCAGCCCGCGCACGCCCTACCCCGTTATCGATATGATGAGCGAGCAGAAAAAAATCGCCCAAAAAGGCGGCACCATGCGGCTCGGCGCTTATCCCTGCCAAATCACAGCCGATACGCTGGCGCATGAAATCTACGCCTCTACCCATATTTCGGAGCGACACCGCCACCGCTTTGAGCTCAATAACCAATACCGCGAGCAGCTGGAGCAGGCAGGACTGCGCATTTCGGGTACCAACCCCGACACGGGACTCGCCGAAATCGTCGAACTGCCTACCTCCGAACACCCCTTTTTCGTCGGCGTACAATTTCACCCCGAATACAAAAGCACGGTAGAAAACCCGCACCCACTATTCTGCAAATTCGTAGCAGCCTGTTTGTAATTACGAATTACGAGTTACGAATTACGAATGTTGTGCTGCCGCATAGCGCATAAAATTGCATATAATCCATTGTTAATCAAGTATATACATAAAATACATTCGTCATTCGTCATTCGTAATTCGTCATTTAAAAATGCCTTTGCTTTTCATCTCATAGAAGCCATCGACGGCTTCTTGGAGTTGGAGATTGCATTCGCGCAAAAAGTGCTGATTGGCGGCGGCGGCGATGAAAATTTTATCCATCAGTGCGAGCAGGCGCGGATTGAGCGTATCGCGCAAGATACCGCGCTCTATGCCGATTTGATAAAAGCGCTCGCCCGCTTGCAGGGCTCGAGTCTGAAAAATGTGTATTTTTTCCCAAAGTTCTGGGTATTTTTGTTTGATGTCTTGCAAAAATTGGCTGCTAAACTCCGCCAGCATGACGGCAGCCGATTTGATAACCTCAAAATAGCGCTCCGTAAAACCCGTTTCGTCGTCTTTTAGCTGGGGCTCAAAGGCTTCGATATCGCCAAGTTTGGTGCGCACGACCTCATCGAGTATATCCTCTTTGGAGGCATAGTATTTGTATAGCGTCGCTTTGCTGACTTGCAGCTTGGCGGCGATTTCGTCCATCGTAAAAGCGGCGATACCCTCTTGCAAAAACCAAGCGGATATGGTGCGTACCCATTCCTGCTGTTGCAGGGCTAAGGGGCTGCGCGTTTTGTTGATAGGTTTTCTGCCCATGATTTTCGTTTATGCTGGTGGCTGCGATTTTTAATGCTCCTGCCGAATGCTTGTTGCGTCCTTATTTTTTTTGGCGTGTCGGCGCTCCCCGCGCCCCAAAAGGGCGCTGAAAGGTCGCGCCGTCGGGCTATCCGTTGCAGCGCCGCATAGAGCCGCGATAAATCGCAACTCTATGCGGTGCTTCCACTGCTATCCCTCACGCAATAAACATTAAAGCCTTTGCAGCAAATATACACAGAAAACTAAAAAACACCAAAATAGTTTATATTATTTCCATGAATAAAGCCTATAATTTTTTCCTCCCCGAGATTTGCGCCCAATTAACAGCGGGCAAAACGATTTTATACCCTACCGAAACGGTCTGGGGGCTGGGCTGCGATGCGCACGAGGCGCAGGCTGTGGAGCGTATTTTTGAGATAAAACGTAGGGAGGAAAGCAAAAAATTTGTGCTTTTGGTCTCGAGTATAGAGATGCTGCGTTTGTATGTGCGCCAAATTCCCCAAAAGGCTCTAAAGCTCATAGACCACTACGAAAAACCTCTCACTATAGTCTACGATATGGCAGCCAACTGCGGCTTGCCGCCTATTTTGCAAAATGAAGAGCAGACGATAGCTATACGCCTTACGCGCGACCCCTTCTGCGCCGAAATGATACAGCGCTTCGGGCGGGCAGTCGTATCTACCTCTGCCAATTTATCGGGGGAAGCTTTTCCGCAGCATTTTGGCGAGATACCCGAATCCATAAAAAACACCGTCGACTACATCGCCCCCTATCGGCAGGAGGAACGCGCACAGCAGCCCCCTTCGACCATCGTGCGCGTTATCGACGGCGAAGACCTCGTTTTTATCCGTAAATAACTCTGGCAGTAAGTAGTAAGTAGTAAGTTTTTTTGTACCTACCTACTACCTACTACCTACTACCTACTACTACCTGCTACCAAAATAATATGCTATGCGTGCCTTCTTTCTCCTTTCTGCTTTTTTGCTGCTTGCACAGAGCGCCCGCGCCCAAGATTGGACGGCGAGCGATAGCGCCTGCCTTTGGTATCGCACGCGCCAGCATTGGATACATTTAAGTACCCTTGCCACGCAGCCCCTGCAGCAATATAATCCCGACCGACATTTCAAAACGGCTTCGCAGCATGCCAACTATTTTGCTGCGCTCTCCATCGACAAACTCGCCTACAAAGGCAAATTTTTCGAGATAATGCCCAGCAATGGCTTGAAAATCATAGACCTGCGCAGCGAACAAGCCTTCAGCGTAGAAAATCCTGACTCCGATGAAAATCGCTTCGGGCAGCATTTTTTGCTCCCCACCCCCGATGGGGTGGTCTATGTAAAATATCTGTCTGGCGTGGCTGGTTTTCGCATTTATCTTTACAATGTGGAGGGGAAAGCCCTCTGGCGCAGCCATATCGCACACACAGAGCGGGTGAAAACCGAGCATTTGGAGTACTTTCGCAGCTATCTGCAATATCTGGCGCATACGGAACGCGACCTTGTTTTTGCCAGTTACGAAGCCGCCCGCGCCGAAACACATACGCTTGACATACGCACGGGCGAGCAAAAAATGCTGCCTTTTTCGGCGCAAGGCATCGTGCGTGGCTGGGAAGAAAGCAGCCAAGCCATGCGTGCGCTCGCTTTTATACAATTTTTGCCCGCTTCGCAAGAATTACGCATCGCAGAAAGCTCCGCCGATTGGCGTTTGGTCATCAGCGAAAAATGGAGCGCCAATGCCTGTTTCGAGGGCTTACGGCTCCCCTCTGGTCGCACAATTATCGCCGCCTATGAGCGCGAAAAATCAGGCTGCACCCTTTATTGCCTCCAAAATCAGGGCTTAGTCTGGCGTACCGAAATCAAAGGAATGCTTAAAATTAGCGACGATTACTACAATAAAATCTGGCTCTCTAATCGCCTAAATCGCATCATTGTAGAAGGGCAAGAAAAATCGCGCCGCTACACACAGATATACGACAGCGAAACGGGCACGCTGCTTTTTGAGCGCGAAGAATAGCTTTTTTGTTTTCGCTACTCTATGCGCAATTCTTTTCCGAAGCTATAGAAAAAGCGGTCTTTGAGTTGGAGGATTTCGGGCGAGGGGGCAGACCAAGCGATGCAGCCCATCGTATGCAGAATGTCGCCGATGATGACAACGCGGCTAAAAATTTCTACCCCATCGGTTGCTTTTATGTGGGCTTGTCTGCCCTCGTAGGTATTATCGAATGCAAATTCGCTTTCGCTGACGATTTCGGTTTTCACATCGTCTAAAACCAAACCGTCTGCTATATCGGTGATGATGGCATGATAATAAGCGGTGATTTCGCCGCGATTAGGGGCGTAGGAGCTGTCTTTCGTGAGGTCGCGATGGCTAAAAAAGAGGGCATACTGCTTTTGTCGGAGTTGATATTTCACAAAATGTCCGAATTGTTCTTGTCTATTGGGCTTTTTGGGGAAGCCGATATAGCAACCTTCGGGCAGTTCGATTTTATTCCAGTCTGCGGGAACTTCTCCCGCTTTCAGTCGGAGCGTATCGACCAATTTTAGCTCAACGAGGGCGGTATCGGCTTGCTCGTCTTCGCCCAAGCCTGCTGCGCCACAGCCTGCGCTGAGGGCGGAGAGTGTTAGCAAAAAAAATAGCGCGTATAGATAGGTGTTGTGCATTATGTATAGGTACTGCGCTGCTCGCTACGCTTACAGCGCTGGTATAATGCCGCCTGAAGGCGGCAGAGGTGCAAGTATTTGTATTTTTTTGTGAAATAGCTGGCGAGGCTATCTTTAGGAATAAGCTTTTTTTTACAGGAAAAGGATTGTAAGGGCTAGCGATACGGAGGGCTGCGAAGCAGGTGCAGCCGCGCAGCCCCCAAAAAACGTTTTTTTTACTGGAAAATAAAGGTTTCGAGTTGCTGGCGATAGGCTTCATAGCCCATGATGGCGGGCACATCGCTATGTCCGCCGCCATTCACGCGAACGGCGATACCGCGCACTCCCTCGTAGCCTGCCCAAACAACCTCTCCATGCGTAGTGATGCTCAAAAAATCGTCATTTACGCCATGAATCCATAAAAAAGGCTGCTCTATGCTTTTTATTTGCTCGGCGTTATCGATTTTGAGGTCGACGAAAAAATCAGCGCCCAGCGCCAAGCGCGCCGCATCTTGCACCATGACTTCTGCGGAGGCAAAAGGGGCTTCTAAGATAAGCCTTTGCGGTCTGAGGGTGCGGGGCTGGGCAGTAAGTCGGCAGGCGGGCGCGGTGCCCATGCTAAAACCGTACATGATGAGCCTATCGCTCGTCAGTCCCTGCTCTTGTAGCCATTGGGCGCAGCGGTCTACGTCCTCGTATAAATTTTCCTCCGAGGGCTCGCCGTCGGATAGTCCGTAGCCTCTGTAATCCATGAGCATCACGCCTAAGCGATTTTTGCCGCCGACATTGGCGAGCAGTTTGGCGCGATTCCAATACAAATCCATGTGGTCTTTGTTGCCATGACAGTACAAAATGACGGTATCGGTAGCGATGCGGGCGAGGTCGCCGATGTAGATGGCGTAAATGCGCTCATCGGCATTGACGGGCAGGGTAAAGAGATGAACGAGGCTATCGTCGATATCAAAACTATCAGGCAGGGAGGCGATTTCGCGGGGGCCTGTGTAGTTATCGAGCCCGTATTCGGTGATTTTATTGACGTTAGGATTAAAGAGATTGCCGTCTAAGCGCAGGCAGGCGCTACACAAGAGGGCAAGGGGGAGGATGTATAGGAGATTTTTCATATTTTTGTGCTGTCTTTATGATGAATTGTAGATGCTTTATGGCTCTAAGACAAGCCGAAGACCAAAAGCGCTGCTTCTTTTTTTGGGTTTTCGGCTAAATCGAAATGAGACGCGGCAGTCCTCTGCATTAGCACACCAGCTTCCCCCACGCATTACTCGCGGGTAGCCTTCGCCTACGCGTAGCGATCCTTTTTTGTTGCTGATGCCGCTTGGGTTAGACTTAGGGGATATGGCGTAGTACCCTTCATCGTACCAATCTTCGCACCATTCATGCACATTGCCCGACATATCATAGATGCCTAATTCGTTTGGTTTTTTTGAGCCTATGTGTCGGGGTTTTTTATTATTATTGCTGTAATACTGTGCAACTTCTTTCGGGTTATTGCTACCAGCAAACAGGTAATTGCGGGTTTGTTTTCCGCCTCTTGCGGCATATTCCCATTCGGCTTCGGTAGGGAGCCTATATTTTTTTTGCGTTTTGTTATTTAGCCTTTGGATAAACAGTTTTGCATCGTCCCAGCTTATATTTTCTACTGGGCAGTTGTCGCAGTTAGAGAAAACCGAAGGATTGAAACCCATGACGGAGCGCCATTGCGCTTGAGTTATCTCGTATTTTCCCATATAAAAACTATGGACAATTACGGTGTGGGCTGGTTTTTCGTCGTCTTCGCAGGCATATGTTTCATCGGGGCTATTACAGCCCATGAGGAAGCTATCGCCTTCTACAAACACCATTTCTATATTTAAGCTACCATCAGCGGCTATAGTATCGGCATTTTTGTCGCCTTTGATGGCTATATACGTTTTGGGTATTTGGCTACATTCGGACTTGGCGGCTATATCTTGGGTAGATTTTGCGGTATTTCGGATAAGGTCAAGCCAAGAGGCGCTGCCATTTTTATTTTCATCGAGCAGCTTATTTAATTCATTTTTGAATGCCAAATAAAAAATAGCTCCTTCTTTTTCGTCGTATAGGGTCATTTCGCCGTGTCGGCTGCTGCAAGCGATTACGCTTCCGCGACTGTGCAAAAATAGGTCTTCCAATCGCTCTCTACTTATTTTGATTGTTTTATTTTCGCGCTCTTTGCTATTGGAGGCAATTATTTTGCTGCGATTAAAGGGCTTCTTTTGGTTGTTTGCATTTGCGAAAACAAGCGTAAGCCCTGCATTTTTGCTTTTCAGGTCTGCGTATATTTGTTCAAGGTTGCGGCTTTGCCTATCCGCAAACAATAAAGTTGGCCATTTTTTTTCTCTACCTTGCAAGTCAGGATATATTACCTCTTTATTATTTTGCCTTTGCTTAGTTCCAAATAATAAGCTTGTCCTTTGTTTTTCATTTTCGTTGTATCCATGCCCGTCGTACCAAAAAAGCAGTAAATCTTTGTCTGTTAGAGACAAAGAGGCTATGGTTGTATCAAGCGAATACAGGGAGGAGGCTTTTGCATAATAGCTATGCACTTGGACTTCCATGCCTATATGTTTTTTTATTTGGGCAGGCAATTCCTCCGTAAAAAAATCATACGATTGCTTAGCTGTATTTTGGAATTTTGCGCCTTTGGGATTACAGATGACGATAAAATGGCATATTTGCGCTTGTAAGGGCAGCGAAATCAAATACAGACATACGAGGAGTATGAATTTCAGCATGATTAGAAAATATTGGTCGTTTCGTTGCTGCTTTATTAAGAAACTGTTTGAAAACCCCTAAACGGTCATAAAACGGCATTTTTTGCCTCGCCAGAGGTTTGCAAACAGCTGCTTAGGGGCGGCTTTTGCGCGTATAATGGTCGGGAACCTCGAAGCGGACATTATCGGGTGGAAGCAGGGAGATTTCGTTGTATTCTATCAGCAGTCGCCCCTTGCCTGCTTCTTCGCTTTCTATCTGTATATCGATTTCGTGGGCGATTGCTTGGTTGCTACCTTCTACGACTTTGAAGTTGGCGAAGGTAGCGTTGAGGCTTTGCTTGCCGATGCGGGCGCTGAGGCGCTGGAGTTGGTAGGTAGTGGGGTGTAGATAATAGTTGAGTTCGAGATTGGGTCGGCGACCATCGAGGCGTTGAAAACCGTCTTCGGTGCTGACTTTCCATTGTAAGCTATCGAGCCAGAAGGGGGAAGCGGTAATGATTTGTTGAAGGGCTTGGAAGTCTAAGGATAGGTTAAATTCGGTTTTGAGGAATTGGAAATCCGTTTGCAGGTATTCGTTATTTTGTCGGTCGATGATTTCGATGCTATTGGGTCGAAAGCGCAGGCGAGCGCCTTCTACGCTGGCTTTTTTGAGGGTTATCCAAGTGAGGGAATCGCGTTGCTGGCGGATTTGGATAGAGAAGCCAAGATTTTGTTGGGGGCTTTCTATCTGCGCTTTGGCTTTGGCTACGAACCAAGTATAGTTTAATTGCTGTCGGCGCAGATGGTTTAGGAGGGTATCGGCGGCGGCTTTTTCTATTGCTTGGAGGCGCAGGCTATCGGGTAGGCTGATTTTGCGGGGGGGGCGGTTTTTGCAGCCTGCTGTCGTGCTAAGTATGAGGAGCAGTAGTGCGAGGGCGGCAGCGGCGTAGATTAGTCTTCTAACCATGATTGGGCGGCGATTTTTTCGGGTAAGCGGGGATTGGCATTGCCTTTTTCGAGGGCTTGTTGCCAAAATCGAGCCGCTTCTTGTCGTTTGCCGCTTTTTGCGTGTGCGTCGCCGATGAGCTCTAAGCTGGCGGCATGGGCGGGGTCGCTGCTGCTGGTTTTTTGGGCGAGGGCTATAGTTTGGCTATAGTCTTCTCGGCAAAAGGCGAGGCGGGCAGCGGCGAAGTGCAGGGCAGCGATATAGGTATTGGCGTTGCTACTGGCTTTTTGTAGCTGTTCGCTTGCCTTTGTATGGGCTGCTGCTGCTTTCGTGGGGTTATGAGTTTGCTGAATGATGGCTATTTCGGTATTGATAAGCGCTTCCAAGTCGCTGCGTTCGCCGCACATAGGTAGGGCTTGCTGTAGTAACTCGAGGGCTTGGGCGTATTTTTTGCCTTGCTGGAGTGTTTGGGCTTGGTAGTAGTAGCCTTGTGGATTATTGGGGAAAAGGTCGAGGGCATCTGTGGCTATTTCGGCGAGGCTGGGGCTATGGAGGGCGCTGGCTATTTTTAAGGCTTGCTCCCAGTCGGCGAGTTGGTTTTTATTGATGCGCAGCGCTTGCCGATAGGCGGCGAGGGCTGCGGGATATGTTCCCTGCTCGCTGAGGAGTTGAGCATATAGGCGCTGGGCTGTGTAGTTATCTGGGTGATTGAGGGCATTTTTTTCGCAGAGTTGGAGCAGGGCTTTGTTGTATTCGGCGTTTTGCTGGGCGGATTTTTGGACGAAGGGCAGCAAAATTTGGTTTTTGCTTTCGGCGGCGTGTTCGGGGGAGTCGAAAACGGCGGAAAGGGCGCGCAGGTAAGCGAGTTCGTCGCCACTGGCAAGCAGAGAGGAGGCGAGCTCTATGTTGGCTTCGCTGTTGTTGGGTTGGAGGCGCAGCAGTTGTTTATAGGCGTTTTGGGCTTCGTCGCTTTTTTTATTGTTTTTGTAGTGTCGGGCAAGGAGCAGCCAAGCGTCGGGGTCATTGGGTAGGGCGCGGGTAAGCTCCAAGAGTTCTTTTTCGGCGGGTTTGGTTTTATTCATGCTTAGATGCAGTTGGTATTTGCGATTGCTGATTTCGCTGTTTTTACCGATGCGTTTTTCTAAGTCATCGTAGGCTTTGATGGCTTGGTCGGGTTTGCCTGATTTTACGAGTAGGTAGGCGAGTTGGAGGTATAATTTATGCTCTTCGGGGTGCTGCTGGGTGAGTTGGCTGTATACGTCGGCGGCGCGGCGGTATTCGGCTTTTTTCTCCAGCAGTTGGGCGAAGTATAGCGCGTATTGCATAGCCTTTTTATCGGACATATAGGCGCGTTCGGCGCGTATGATGGCTTCGCCGAGTTGGTTTTTCAGCTCATAGATTCGGGCGATTTCGTAGTTGGCGGCGGCGTTTTCATGGTCTTTTTGGAGGACTTCGCCAAAGAGGACTATAGCCTCGTCGTAATTGCCGAGTATTTTTTCTCTAAGGGCTTCGATGTACTTGCCTTCGAGCATGACGGTTTTTTCGTCGGGGCGTTTGTCGCCTTGTGCGTGGAGGGCTGTGGGCAGAAAGAAAGCGGCAAAAATTAGAAAATTGGCAGACCGTCGGAGCATAATCGAAGGGACAATGATGATATATAGAACGCGTGAGGGATAGCAGCGAAGAGCCGCAAGGCTCGCAGCGGATAGCCCGACCGCCGCCCCCCGCGCGTAGCGTGGGGGCGACCGCGTAGCGGGCGGGGGGCAGAGCGGCGGGCACGCCAAAAAATCGCCCGCTCATACGATAATTGGAGCGGGCGACGGATTCGGCGACAAAGATAAGCCTTTCATTTTCAAATTTCCCCTATTTGCAGGCGGGATTGATGCCCAGCACATATTTTTGCACTACGTCGATGTCTTTGGCGGTTTCGCAGCCGACAAAGCCTGTGATGTCTTCGTTGCGCACTTGTTCGGCGTACATTTTCGTCATGCACTGCGCCAGCGGCAGGTACGACCAATGCCATTTTTCTTCCTGATAGCCCGTTGGGCGCTGCTCTCCCATCGGCGAATAGGTCTGGCAGAAGCCAAATTTTGGCGCATTAGCCTGCAACCATTCGTATTCTTTTTTGCCTTTGGGGCGCTCAAAATAGGCGGGTTCTACGCTATTCATGTCGATATCCGTGCCCCAATGATGGCGCGAGGTGCCAGGCATGGAGTTCCAAAGTAGGATTTTCAGCGCGCGGTCTTTGCCGCCGAGTTCTTTTTCCGAAGGCAAGATTTTGCCGTCTACGGGTTTTTGACTGCGCCATTTGGCTTCCCAGATGCCTTTTTGCATATCAAAATTGCGCACGCAAGAGGTCAAAGTTAGGCTGATGCCGTCTTTTGCGGCGGCTTCGCGCATCTTTTTGAACGCCTCGAAGGTCTCTTTACGCGCATACAGGTCGCGCACCGAGTAAGGCGGCTTCACGAGCACGAAGCGTTCGGGGTCTTTGGCGGGGTCGTATTTGCCCATCAAATACTCTTTGGTGATGCCTTCGAGCGCTTTGGCGCAGGCTGTATCGGGCGCGGGAGCGGAGTCCTTCGCGGGGGCGGGCGGGGTGCTATCCATAGCGATATTTTTGGGCTTTTCGTCGGTCTGGGCAATCGAGGACTTGGCTTGTGCATCGTGTTTGCAGCCCGTCAATAGCGAAGCCGCAAGCAAAGCGCCCACAAATAAGTACATTATATAAGGCATATTTTGAATGACGAGTTACGAGTTACGAATGACGCACATAAGCCGTTGTTAATCAATAGTATATAAAAAATAAATTTTCGCTACGCGTTCACTGCGTGTTCACTTTTCACTTTTCACTTTTCACTTTTT
>CAYXSA010000079.1:0-19359 GCA_964467315.1 uncultured Saprospiraceae bacterium
GGCTCAAATAGCCCGACGCTGCGCCCTTTTTGGCGCAGCGGCACGCCAAAAAAAAAAGTGAAAAGCGAAAAATATTGAGCGCATTCGTAACTCGTAACTCATTTTGTCATTTGCTTGATGGTTTCGGCGAGTTTATCCAAGTCGGCGCTGCTGGGCGTATGCGCAAAATTGCCATCGGCGGAGATGAGGAAAAATTTGGGAATAGCGTCTATTTTGTATTCGAGCGCCACCCGACTCGCGGCAGGATGATAGAGCTGCGTGCCGACCTGCGTTAATTCGTATTTGCTGAGGCTCGCGCGCCAAGCGCTTTCGGAGTCGTCGAGATTGATGTGTAGGAAAACGATATTTTGCCCTGTCCATTGGCTTTGCCAAGTTCGCATTTTTTCCATCTTTTCCATGCAGGGGCGACACCAAGAAGCCCAAAAATCGATATACACGAGCTTTCCGTGCAGGTCGCTCAATGCCCATTCGCGCCCCGCATGGTCTTGGAGTACGAAATTGGGCGCGCTTGTGCCAGCGCTCAGTCGGCGCGTGCGTAAGGCGGCATCGGTTACGATATAATCCAATTCTTGGTAGGGATTTGTTTGCAAAAAATCGCGGTACACCTCGTTGAGCAGTCGCGGGTCTTCCCGCTGCAAGCCTTGCGCGAGTATCGCCGCCATCGTAGCATAAGCGCTTATGGGCGCTGCGGGCAGGATTGTTTTTTTTGCGCTTTCGTACCAGCGCGTGTACTCGTTGCCTGCCGTATCACTGCCCTCGCTAAGCCAATGCGTGTAAGCGAGCGCAAAGCGCCGATATTCGGCATTGTGTAGGTGCGCATCCGACCAAAGGGCAGCCGCCTGCGAGTCTAAAGGGCTCAAAAACTCTCGCGCATCCAAGCGCCAGCGCCCTTTGTAGATGTGCCCGTATGCCAAATAGCGGTATAAATAATGCGACTCTATCTGCGCGCGCAAAAAGGCGCGAAAATCGTCTGTGCAAGCTTTCGCCTGCGCCGCTGCCCATTGCTCCTGTGCCCAGCGCTCGCGGCGGATGAGCAAGCTAAAACTATCGGGCGGCATGGTCTGCATGCGCCTATCCTCCAATTCACTAATCGGATAAAAATAAGCCCCACGCCGATACTGCCGCAGAGACATCGGGTCGGTGAGCACTATATATTGGGTCGAAAAATCCGTCCAACAGCGATTGGCGGCGGCGGCGCTTTCTCCGCCTTTGTCGCTGCTCCATACGATTTTTGGAAAATCCGACCTGCGCCAGAGGAGCTGCAGCGTATCGTTGGGCTGCAAAAAAACGGCGGCGCGCTTGCCCGCGTATTCTATCTGCAGGAGCTGTGCCGATTGCACAGGCACGAGCATACCAAATTTACCCGCCTCGTTGATGAGGGCAGTTTGCGCAAATTCTCGCGTATCTACATAGCGCGTATCGCCCAAAATGCGGACATAACCTATATCGTCGCCTTGTATTTCGCCCATTAGCAGGGCAGTGCTCTGCGCCGAAAGCTGCGCGCAAGCAGTTATTAGCGCGCAGATAATAGATATTTTCATTTTCATTGTATCTTTGTAAGAAGGAATATAGCTTAGGAAATACAAAAACAGATGCGAGAATTTTACGCCATAGGGCTCATGTCGGGTAGCTCGCTCGATGGGTTGGATATAGCTTACTGTAGGCTCGAAATTGATGCCGAAACGGGCAGCGTAGGCGCTTGGTCGATAATAGAAGCAGAAACCCAACCCTTCACAGAGCAGTGGCAACTGCGCCTATCTGCATTGCCCCAGCAGTCGGCTATAGTTTTGGCGAAAACGGATGTATATTTTGCCTATTATATGGCAGATTTGTTGCGCGATTTTATAGATAAACACCAGATTGAGCGCATAGATTTTGTGGCTTCGCATGGGCATACGATTTTCCACGAACCGAGTCGGCAGTATACGCTCCAAATAGGCTCCCCAGCTGCTTTAGCGGCGCGAACGGGGCGGCGCGTAATAGGCAATTTCCGCAGCCAAGACCTTGCCCAAAACGGCGAAGGCGCTCCGCTTGCGCCCCTTGTCGATAGGCTCATCTTTGCCGATGCCGATATTTCGCTCAATTTGGGCGGTATCGCCAATCTCTCCATGCGCTTGGAGCACAAAACTATTGGCTTTGACGCTTGTTATTGCAATCAGGTGCTGAATTTTTTCGCCCAAAAAATCGGTATGCCCTTCGATAAGGGCGGACATATCGCCAAAGCAGGCAAGATTAACGCCGACTTGCTCGCCGAACTGCGCAGCATCGACTTTTTTCGCAAAAAATACCCCAAATCCTTAGGCAACGAATTTGTGCCTAACCTCATTTTGCCCATCTTTGCGAAGCATGAATTGCTGCCCATCGCCGATGCCCTCGCCACAGCCTGCGAACATATCGCCCTCGAAATCGGCAAAGCCCTGCAAAAGGTCATTCAACACGAGGGCTGGCAGCGCGAGCAGTACCGAATCTTAGCCACAGGCGGCGGAGCACTCAACGAATATCTCCTGCAGCGCATACAAACACATTCAAAAGCACTTTCTTGTGTGTGGATACCCGCCAATGAGCAAATTATACAGTATAAAGAAGCCTTGTTGATGTCCCTACTCGGCGCATTGCGCCTCTTGGAACTGCCCAATGTGCCCATAGAGGCTACAGGCGGCAAATCTCCCCTTAGCGCAGGCGGCGTATACCTGCCCCCAATCCTTACTTAGCCCTCCAAAAGTTCCATAAAAATTATGCTGCTATTCGTTTTCCTCATCTTGCCGCTGCTCATCTGGTTCGTTCCCTTTGCGCAGCTTAAAGCCCGCCCCGCAGGCGCGCGCTGGTTCGTTACCAATTTTATCGCTATGCTCCTCACCTGTGTCGCCACAGGGCTCATCCTTGGCTTCGCCAGCGACATGCAGCACGAAGCCATCACGGCGATTATCATTTTTATTAGCGTCTTTTGGGCAGTCATCAGTTTTAGAGTGCTCAAACAATTCTAAACTCGCTATGGACATACTCCAGCAAATACAATCCGCCTACGCCGATTATTGGGCTTATTTTCGCGCCGAAGTTTTGTTGGAAACTAAGCCCATTTGGAAAAACTACTTTTGGTGGCTTTTCGCCCTTTCCGCCTTTTTTTTGGCGCTCGAATGGGCGCGCCCTTGGCGCAAAGAGCAGCCAAAATTTCGCAAAGATTTCTGGCTGGACTTCTTTTATATGTTTTTCAACTTCTTCTTTTTCTCGCTCCTGCTCTATGCGGCGGCTTCCACAGTGGTCGTTAGCGCCTTTGAAACGCTTGTGCGCAGCCTTAGCGGCTGGGAGCTCTCGAAAATACACCTGCTCCAATACCTTCCTTATTGGGCGGTTTTGCTGGTCGGCTTTGTGCTGCGCGACTTCGTACAATGGAACGTGCACCGACTTTTGCACCGCTTCGCATGGCTTTGGGAATTTCATAAAGTGCATCACTCGGTAGAGCAAATGGGCTTCGCAGCGCATCTGCGCTATCATTGGATGGAAACCATCGTTTATCGCAGCATCGAATACCTGCCTTTGGCAATTTTGGGGGTCGGCTTGCACGAATTTTTCGCCATGCACATTTTCGCCGTCGCCGTCGGGCACTACAATCACACCAATTTTTATCTCAATCCCTCCGCCAAAGGTCTGGTTTTTGGCGCAGCTTTAGGCGCTTTCGTCGGATTTATGGTGCTGGAGCTGCCCTTTTTATGGGCGAGTTTGGCTTGTATCGGCGCGGGCGCGGTCTTGGGCTTTTTGCTGCGTCCCATTTGGGCGTATATTTTCAATAGCCCCGAAATGCACATCTGGCATCACGCCTACGAGCTGCCCGCCAACCGCCCGCATGGGGTCAATTTTGGCATCACCCTCGCCCTTTGGGACTATCTTTGGGGCACCAATTACATCCCGCACGATGGGCGCGACATTCGGCTCGGTTTCGCCGACATGGAGCAATTTCCCAAAGATTTTGTACAGCAATCCATGCACGGTATCCTAAAATAGTCTTTTTTTTTGGGCGTGCCCGCAGCCCCAAAAAGGGGGCTGCGGTCGGGCTATTCGGGGCGCAACTGTAGGGGCGTAGCACGCTACGCCCCTACAGCGCGCCCCGAATAGCCCTCACGCAAGCTGCACAGCGCCACCACGAAGTAGACGCGACCAACGGGAGCGAAAGGGGCGCTGCGCGCAGGCTTTTGTCCCAATAAAAAACCCGCTTCGGCAGACTTGCTTAGCGGGCTAACTTCTACTGTTTGCCTTCTTTTTCGGCTTTCTTTTTTTCTGCAAGCTGCACAAAATTCACAGGCGGCAGCCAAAAATTTATGCCCGATTTGGACGCTAAGCTATGTGCATGCTCGCGCACAAAGGGGAAAACGATAGCAGGAGCGCCAATACTGGCAAACACTTCTATTTGGGTATTATTTTCTTCGCTTGGCTCAAATTTTTCTTTGGGCTCAAATTTTCCCGTCATCTGCACAGATAAGTCTACAAAAACTTTGTCTTCTCCGTCTTTGAATTTAAGTCCTATCCCGACCATTACAGAAATAGCGCCTGTTTCTGCTATTTCTTTGTAGCCTGTCGAAACCCGCGTTTCGACATTTTTCCAATCGTCAGCATCGGATAGGCGTTTGAGGCGGCTTTCTGATAACTGTATGTTGAGCAAATTGTAGGTTATCATTTCTTATAGTTGTTTTTAGGCTGCTGCATTAAAGTAGCAAATTGTAGTGGGCGAATAATTAGGGTTAGCAATTTCGGTGGGTACTTTTTCCACTTTGTTGTAGCTTTTATTTTGCATCAAATCGGTTTCTACAACAGATAGGCGGGCTGCGGCTTCGATTTCGGGTAAGCAAAGTGGCGCAGAAATCAAGTAGTATGCTTCTTGTAAATAATCGTATTCTACTTGTGCTGTGTCTAAGGGTAAGGGGCGGCAATTTATAACTGTGTTTGCAACGTTTTTTTCAAGCTCGTACAGCCCTTTTGCTACTAAGAGCAAATCATAGGCAGATTTTTCGCGCTTAAAATAAGGTAATAAATCAGCAGCCAGCAGAATGATGTATAAATGTAATTTCGCACCTTTAGGCAAATCATCAACAATGAAGCCTAAAATATAGTCTCCATTTTCATTTTTACCTACATATTCGCTGTCGCCATCTTCATAGAGAAGCACTTCATAAGGCGCTGCAAAATGAATGTCTTTATTGTGGATATCGTCCATAAAGTTTGTCTAAATTTAGTTATTTGAGTAGATGCGCATAGTCCGATAGACGAATAGTATTTACAATTTTTAAGCTGGATAGCGAAAATTCATCACTTTTATACAAGTCGCAATGGGTAGAGTCTTCTTTGTCTGGACTTATTGTTGGGGTACTTTTTATAACGCCTTCATTCTCAATTAATTCAAAAATTAGAACAGCATCCTGCCTATTTTCGTTGTTTTTTCTTTTGCGAAAAAGTTGAAGATATTTTAAAATAACAGCGTCCTGCTGGTCTTCTACCCATTCATTGATAGATAAGGCAACTTGCCCACTGCACCATTGCTCGCAATTGTTGTCTTTTATTTGTAGTGCTTTTTCCGTATCGCTTTCAAATCGTGTACAAAAATCGCCTTCTGTGCCCGCAGGCGATTTTATACGCCTTGCGTATTGTCCGCCTTTTTTAGATGTGAAGTTGAGGCATTGGCAGCTATCGGGTTCTAAACCAATTTTAGTAAAGTGCATAGGGTATCTGCTTAATTTCGCACAAAGATACGGCGTTTATTTTAGTTTAGCGACAACATTTAATTGCATAATTTGGTGCCTTTTGTGCGAAATTTTTTACTAATGCGCGCCGCAACCTTTTTGCGGCGTGCGCCATGACTGCGTGAGGGATAGTAGGGGCGCTGTAGGGACAAGGCCTGCCTTGTCCCTACATTTGCGCCCCAAATAGCCCGACCGCTGCGCCTTTTCAGCGCAGCGGGCACGCCCAAATCCCCTTAGCGCATCAGCGTAATATCCCCTTTTAGTATTTCCGTCGTGCCGTCGAGATAGGTAACCTCAATCACATAGGCAAAAACGCCGACATTCATAGGCTTGCCCTTGAAAGTCCCGTCCCAGCCATGCCCAGGATAATTGATGGGCGCGTCATCGACTTCAAAAACCAGCTCGCCCCAGCGGTCGAAAACCATCATGCGATTGATGCGCGCCAAACCTGGGCGACCATAGACCATGAATACATCGTTGGTGCCGTCGCCGTTGGGTGTGAAGGCATTGGGCACGAATATCTCCCGCCGTCCGTCGAGCGTAATAAGCACATCGGCGCGGCTTGGGCAACCATCATCGCCCACAATTGTAACCGTGTACAGAGTCGTTTGGAAGGGCTGCGCGGTGGTCTGATAGCAGGTGTCGCAAGAGAGATTGATGCTGGGCGACCAAGATACTTGCGGATTTTGGGGCGCATTGACGGGCATACGCACCCACATTTGCACGATGTCGCCCATCTGTATGGTGGCATCGGGCGAGGCGACTAAGACGATAGAATCAGGTCGGGTGATGCGCACATTGCTAATACTGAACGAGCAGCCATTGGCATCGAGTACACCAATAGTATAGACTCCCGCGCCCAAGTCCGTGAAAATAGAATCATTGCTGGGCGTATTGCCGTCTATGGCGTATTGATAAGGCGGCGTGCCTCCTTGCGGAACGACGACAATGCGCCCGTCGGTACTAAAATAGCAGCTTGTGCGGTTGCCCGTAGCGCTGGCAGAGAGCGGCAGGGGTTGGGTCAGGCTGGTATCCAGCGTGATGGTACAGCCATTGGCATCGCTAACGGTGAGTGAGTACGCGCCCGCGTTGAGGTTGGCGAGGGTAGCAGTAAGAACTTGAGCATCGGTGCGCCCTGTACTCCATACGAAGTTATAGGGCGGAATTGCGCCTGTAGCGGTAGCGATAATCAGACCGTCGTCGGTATCATCGCAGCTTTCATTTTCTACCCTTGTGATGCTGCCTTGCAGGGGCGAGGGTTGATAGAGATAGAAGGCGCGGACTTCGCGGCAGTTGTTGCCGTCGGTGATAGTGAGCCAATAGAGCGTATCGGGGCGCAAGCCTGTGGCGATGGCGGTATTTGCGCCATGCGACCAAGCAAATTGATAGGGCGGTACGCCGCCGCTTACGCTGCTTGCCCCTGCGCTGCCGTCTTCTGCCCCGTAGCAGCTTATATTTTGGCTAAAGGTCGTTAGTTCGAGCGGGTTGGGATTGGATATTAGGACGCTATCCACGCGTACACAGCCGCGCCCATCGGTGATGGTAACATAATTGTAGCCCTCGTGCAGGTGAATGGCAACGCTATCGGGGAAACCATTATCCCAAAGGAAGGTATAAGGGGCTGTGCCTTGAGTTACTACTATAGTGGCGCTACCGTTGGGCTGGTCGTTGCAAACGATGTTGGTTACATTGCTGAAGCTGACGAGCATGGGCGGCACAGTGGGCACATTAACGAGTCGGGTGGTTTGGCAGCCGTTGGCATCGGTAACGGTGGCGGTATAGTTGCCCGATGATAGATTGGCAGCAAAATCACCCGTTTGTCCGTTTGACCAAATTACGCTATAGTTGGGTGTGCCGCCTGTGATATCGGCGATAGCGGCTATACCGTCCGAGCCATTGGGGCAACCAACGGGGAAGGCATCGGCAGTACCGATTTGTAGCGGGAAGGGTTGCCCTACAGTGCCGAGCCAAGTGATGCTACAGCCATTGGCATCGGTAACAAGGAGTGTGTAAGTATTGGGGGCGAGGTTGTTGGCGGTGCTGCCTGTTTGCCCGTTTGACCAAAGATAGCGATACGGGGGTGTGCCGCCTGCTACCTGCGATAGTAGGCTACCATCATTTGCACCAAAGCAAGAAGCGTTGCTAATGGCTACGGTAAGCTCCAGCGTTGCGGGTGCTACCAGCGTTAGATTGGTATTGGCTACGCAACCGCGCGCATCGGTTACTTGTACATTGTAGATGCCTGGAGTTAGCCCTGATACGGTTTGGTTGCTTTGTCCGACGAACCAAAAGTATTGATACGGGGCTGTGCCGCCGCTGACTTGGGCGATGGCGCTACCATTGTTGGCACTATTGCAAGAAACGGCTTGCCCGTTGTAGTTGGAGGTAACGGCGGCAGTTACGCTAAGCGCGGCAGGCTCGGAGAGGGTGAGTGTGGCGACTATTTGGCAGCCGTTGGCATCAGTAGTGCTCACGCTGTATGCGCCTGCGGGTAGGTTGTCGATTTGTGCATTGGTGTTGCCCGTTGACCACAGATAGCGGTAATTGGGGCTGCCGCCGCTGGTATTTACGCGCAGTGTAGCGGACGAAGTACCGAAGCAGGCGACGGGGCTAATTACTTGTATGCTGCTTTGCAGGGCAGGCGGCGAGGCTATACTGTAGCTGCTGACGGTTACGCAGTTGTTGGCATCGGTAACGGTAACACTGTAGGTGCCTGCGGCTGCGTTGCTTAGGTTTTGGTTGGTACTGCCATCGCTCCAAAGGAAGCGGTAGGGTGCTGTTGCGCCACTCGCTTGGAGTTGTATAGCGCCTGTGGGGCTGCCGAAACAAAGGGTATTTGTAATGGCGGCAGCGCTAATACTATAATTGGCGGGTTGTGAGATGCTTAGACTGAATACAGCGGCGCAGCCATTTGCATCAGAGATGGTTACGCGAGGCAGACCCATGCTCAAAGTTGCATTGGCGGCGTTGGTGCTGCCATTGCTCCAGATGTATTGATAAGGCGCTACACCGCCTGTGGGGTTGGCGCTTGCTTGTCCGTTGTTGCCACCAAAGCAGCTAACGGGCTGTATGTTGCTAAAGCTATTGCCTATAGCGCTGGGGCTCGTTAGTGTGCCATTGGATACGGCAAGGCAACCGTTGGCATCGCTAACGGTTACATTGTATACGCCCGCTTGCATATTGTTGGCGTTTGCGCCTGTTTGTCCGCCCGACCAAACGAATTGATAGGCCCCTGTGCCGCCTGTTGCGCTGGCTGTAGCGGTGCCGTCGTTGCTACCGAAGCAAGAAACGTTGAAGCCATTGTAATTTGAGCTAATAGTCGTGCTAATATTGAGCAGCGCGGGCGGGCTAAGCGTTACGCCGCTTGTAGTACGGCAGCCGTTGGCATCGGTAACGGTAACAGGGTAGCTACTTGCTTGTAAGCCTGTGGCTATTGCGGTAGTTTGTCCATTTATCCAAACGAAGGCATAAGGGGCTACGCCACCTGCGGCGTTGACTTGGGCTGTACCGTTGGCGGAGGAGGGGCAAGAGATTTGCGCACCATTGTAATTGGAGCTTACGAAGGCAGAGGCAGAGAGGGCGGCGGGCTGACTAACACTAATGCTGCTGCTTATGATACAGCCATTGTTGTCGGTAGCGCTAACGCTGTGTGTGCCTGCGGGTAGGGCGGAAACTGTATTTCCGCTGGCAACGCCTGCCGACCAAGTATAAGTATAGTTGGGTGTACCGCCTGTGGCTATGGCGCTTCCGCTGCCCGTGTTGTCGCCGTTGCAGAGTACGCTGATGCTGTTGGTGCTAATGCTTAGGGCAGAGGGCTCACTAAGGCTAAAGCTGGCTGTAGCTTGGCAGCCGTTGGCATCGCTGAGGCTAAGGCTGTGGTTGCTTGCGGATAAATTATTGATGCTAATGCCTGTAGCCCCGTTTGACCAACTGAAGCTGTATGGGGCTGCGCCACCGCTGGCTTGGGCGCTAGCCTGCCCGTTGCTTAAGCCGTTACAGCTTGGCGGAGTTAGGGAGGCAAGCGAGAGGGAAAGGGCGGTAGGTTCAGTAAGCGTGAGCGTGGCGACTGTTTGGCAGTTGTTGGCATCGGTGATGCTTACGCGGTGTGCGCCTGCTGTAAGTCCACTGGAGTTGGCTGTAGTTTGTCCGTTTGACCAAAGGTAGCTATACGGGGCTGTGCCGCCATTGGCTGCGGCGTTGGCGCTACCGTTGTTACTGCCTGCGCAAGAGACATTAAAACCGCTGAAGTTAGAGTTGGCTGTGGCTGTTGCATTTAATAGGGTAGGGGGCACAATGCTAACACTGGCAGTAGTGGTGCAGCCATTAGCATCCGTCATACTGATGTTGTGCGTGCCCGCCGCCATACCGCTGATGCTGCTATTGGTATTGCTATTTGCCCAAAGGAAGTTATATGTGGATACCCCACCGCTTGCTGTTGCCTGCAAAATGCCGTCTGAAGCGCCCACACAAGAGATATGGGCACCGTTGTAATCGGATATAACAGTAGCCGAAAGCAAAAGCGCGTCAGGCTGCGTGAGCGTTATGCTGGCGACAGCTTGGCAGTTGTTGGCATCGGTAGCAGTGATTTGGTGTGTGCCAGCGGGCAGGCTACCATTGCTTATTGTTGTGATACCGTTGCTCCAAAGATAACTATACGGGGCTGTGCCGCCGCTGGTATTGGATTGCACTGCACCTACGCCACCAAAGCAAGCTATATCGAAGCCGTTGAGATTTTGTGTAGACTGCAAATCGACTTCCAAGAGGTCGGGGCTGCTGACTTGCACCACTGTAGCGGCAGAGCAGCCATCAATATCGCTTACCGTAACTTGATATGCGCCAGCGGGAAGGCTATTGATGGCGGCAGTGCTGGCATTATTTGACCAGAGATAAGTATAGCCTCCTGCTGCAGGTGTGCCGCCTGTAGCGCTTACGGAGGCGCTACCGTTATTCGCGCCGAAGCAGCTTACGCCGCTGGCGGTAGTGGCTGTGATTTGGAGGCTAGTATTTGCGGGAATGTTTACGCTGGCAGTAGCCGTACAGCCGTTAGCGTCTGTTACAGTAACGGTGTTGAAATTGGGGCAGAGATTGCTAGGGTTGGCGATGTTTGTGCCATTTGACCAAAGATAACTATAAGGCGCTATGCCTGCGCTGGGTACAGCGGTCGCATCGCCTGTGCAGCCTGTGCTGGCGCAATCGGAGGCTATCACGTTTTGAATGCTTACACTCACAGCAGCGGGTTCGCTAATGGTCGTGGTAGCGATAGCGACACAGCCGCGCGCATCACTCACCGTTACGCTGTGGCTGCCTTGGGCTAAAGCGGTAGCGGTAGCATTTGTGTTGCTGTTTGCCCAAAGATAGGCATATGGTGCTGTGCCGCCTATAGCGGTAGCTATTGCCTGTCCTGTGGCGCTGCCTGCGCAAGCGGCAGGGCTAAGTTCGGCGGCTTGGGCGCTGAGGGGAGCGGGTTCGACTATATCAATAGTTTGTATCACGAAGCAATTATTGGCATCAGTAATAGTAACGACATAACTGCCTGCGCATAAGCCTGTTTGATTGGCGCTTGTAGAGCCGTTTGCCCATTGGAAGGCGTAGGGGGCTGTGCCAGAAACAGGTGTAATGCCGATAGCAGCGTCGCAAGCGCCTGCGCAAGATACTTCTTGGCTAATGTTGGGAGTAACGCTAAAGCCCGCGCTATTGCTGATATTTATTTGATGCTCCACGAAGCAGCCATTTGCATCGGTTACGGTTACTTGGGCATTGCCTGCGCAGAGTGCAGTGGCATTTTGGTTGCTGCTATTGTTTGACCATAAGAAGCTATAACCGCCTGCGCCACCTGATACATTTATGTTCGCGGTACCGTCGCAAACACCGCAAGCCGCATTGGTTTGCGATGTAGTGGTAACTGTAATGGCATTGGGCTCGATAATAGTAGCGGGTACGGATACTGTGCAGTTGTTGGCATCGCGTACAATAATCGTGTAGTTGCCAGCCAATAACGCCGTGAAGCTACCCGAATTTTGAAAATTGAAACCGTCAATGGAATAACGATAAGGGGCTGTACCTGTGCCTACGTCGGCTGCGATAGTTAATTCGCCGTCGTCATCGCCATAGCAACTAACATCTATGGAGCTTACTAAAGCGGCAGTTAGCGCGCTTGGTTCGGTGATGGTGAAGGGCACAAAATCGCGGCAGCCTACAGCATCGCTTACAGTTGCCTGATAAGCTCCTGCAGCTAACCCTGTGAATATACCTGTAGTTTGGCTGCCTGTGCCTATATCGAAGGTGTAAGGAATTTGCCCGCCGCCTGCAAGTATTTCTGCAGTAGCGTTATTGCTGCCTGCGCATTGGTTGTTTGCCACATTGCCGAGTGTAGCGGTAATAGATACGGGCTGGCTTATGCTAACGGTTGCTACAGTTGAGCAACCATTATCATCGGAAACCGTAACCGTGTGTATCCCTGCACAAAGCGCTGATGCAGTAGGGAAACTACTGCCCGTAGACCATTGGAAGTTGTAGGCAAAAGCAATCGTGCCGCCCGCGCCTTGTGCTTGTGCTTGCCCGTCGCAGCCTACGCAAGTGGCATCTGTAGCGGAGGCAATAGTAGCCGTAATAGGGGCGGGATTGCTGATAGACACAACCGTAGTTTGGTAGCAGTTGGCGTTATCTGTAACGGTAACACTGTAATTGCCTGCGCAAAGACCAGTGGCGTTGGCAGTGGTTTGCCCACCTGCGAGCGCGTCCCACTGATAGCGATAAGGCGGCAGCCCGTCGCTGCCTGCTACTGTAGCAGCCCCATCGCATTGATTGAAGCAAGTTTCATTTACGACGCTATTGATATTGGCTACGACTGCGTTGGCAGGCGCGGGTACAAACATAGAAGCCGTATCGGTGCAACCGTTAGCGCCTGTGATGGTAACGGAATAGGTGCCAGAAGCGAGATTGGTGATAACAGAATCCGTTTGGCTGTTGCTCCACAAGAAAGAGAAGGGAGGCAGACCACCAGCAACGAGCACAGTAGCCGTACCATCATTGGCACCAGAGCCGCAAGTAAGCGGGGTAACGATAGGCACGGCAACGGGGTTGGTGGTCGTTTCTATCATAATATAACCGTTGGCATTGCCGCCTAAGAAGTTGAAGCCGCCTTCTATCTGAATCATATAGGGCGTATTCGGTAGCAGGTTGGTATAGGTTTGCGACCAGTTGATAGGCTGCACCATACAGCTATTGAAGTTTTGGCAGTCGACGAGTGCTTGCGGGCTATTATCACAAGGGGTAGCATCTTGAAAGAAGGAAACACTAAAGCCCTCTGTTGGTGTGATGCCCAAGATGCAAGTGCCTTGTGCTTGCGCGTTGATGATGCGTAAAGTTACATCACTGCCATTGCAATCGGATACAAAATAGTAGTATACAGAGTGGCGTGGGTTGGTATTTTGCCCGCAGGTAAAATAACCAGGAGCGCCGCCTGTTACGTTTTCGCCCGTTGCGCCTGCTGTATTAAAGCAATAAGGCACATTGGGGATGATGGGGAAATTAACAGCATTTAGGCAGTAGTCTGCGCCGCAGCCTTGCGAAACACAGAGCTCATATTCTTCGCTATGGTCTTCTCCATTGTGATTGAAAACTTGCAAATAAACGGTAGTGCCAGGAGGGGCTGCGATTTCATAAGAAACATCATCGACAAACCCGCCACGCGTACAAGCTAAGGGGCTTAGGCTATTGCAATTTCCTGTGTAAGCGGCTACGGCTGCCGTAGAGAAATCGCCAAAAGGCAAGCTTGAGCCTATGCCGTCGTCGTTGGCTTCTACAACAGCAATGCCTGTGGAAGGCATCGTAAAGCTGTACCAAGTATCTCCGCAATTGCCGCCGCAGTTGCGCACAGAATTAGGATTGTAAGAAATGGTCGCTTCACCATAATTAAAGGTTTGGAAAGAGCCTCCCCCGTTGAAGCAAGACTCCGATTGCACCACCAAGCCAATGGCATCGTTACAATAGTTGTTGCTCGGCTCGGGGTCGCCAGGGTTGCCTGTGCCGTACTGCGGAAACATATCGACGATGCGTATCGTGAAATCGCCTTCCAATACGATGCCTTGCCCGTCTACTTGCAAAAAATAGGTGTTGCCTGGTATAAGACAGGTAGCTTCTATAGTTTCGGTAATAAGCGCTGTAGGCCAATTAGAACTTTCTACGCGGGTGAATGTGCCCGTGCAGGTATTGTTGGAAGAAGCAAATAAATAGATTTCTGGGTCTAAGCCGAAGAAAATGCTATTGGAAGAAACCTGAATGCGGGTGCGCCCTGAGGGAGGGGCTGTGAACTGATACCAAACCGTATGGTCAGCATAGCCACCTACGCCAGGCTCTCCAAATTGTAGATTGGCGCAGACATTGTTTTCAGAGGATAAAACCTGTGTTGTGCCTGTAGGCGTACCGAAGTTACGGGCTGCGCAGATATCGTTGTTATATGGAAAATTGCTGGTGCCGCCATCGTCGCGTATGCGAATGGTAAAATAACCTTCTTCGCCACCAAGCAAACCACCATCAGCGCCGTCGACTTGCACGTAGTAAGTGCCGCCTGGTACTAAGCATTCGAGGCTAAGCTCTTCATCAAAGCCAAATGGATTGTGTCGACTGTCGATTTCGATGAAGGGGCCTGTACAATTTTGGACTTGGTACACGGCGAGTTGTAGGTCTATTTCATCGCCCACACCGTTCGGGTCATTGCGAGTGAAAACGGTAACGTTGCCAGAGGGGGGAGCTTGAAAAGAAAACCAAACCGTTTGCTCTATGCCGAAGGCGGAGGGGCTGGGTTCGCCTGCTTCTGTATCGGAGCAAAGATTTAGATAGTTTACGCCATCATTGATGCTGCCGCCTGCGGGAACTTGTCCTAAGGCTACAGCATTGCAAATGATATTGTTGGGTGGGCGCACGCCTGCGCCTTGGTCATCGACACGCACGCGGAAGTAGCCGTCTACATCGAAAAAGCTACCATCCACTTGCACCCAGTATCTTCTTCCTGGATAAAGGCAGGTAAGTTCGACCTCTGCATCTCGGCTAAAGAGTGGGTCTGCATCATCTAAGCGGCGCATACTGCCTGTGCAGGTATTGTCGCTGGATTCATAAACTGCTAATTGTAGGTCTATATCATTGCCGACATTGCCTGGATCGCTCGTAACGCGCACGCGCACATTGGCGGTGGCGTTTGCGCCCGCGTGGGCAGGAGCTACAAAGGAAAACCAAACGGTTTGATCTATGCCGAAGGGGCTGGGTTCGCCTGGTTGCGTGCCCGCACAGAAATTAAAATAGTTTGTACCGTTGTTGATATTGCCGCCTACGGGCACATTGCCCAAGTCGATATGGTCGCAAATAAGGTCGTTGGTGGGTATAGGCACAGAGGTGGCTTGGCTTATTTCTAAGTCAAAATATCCCTGTCTATCCAGCCAAGAGCCGTTGACCATCACGAAATAAGTACGACCAGGCTCCAAGCATTGTACCAAGACACTTTCATCAAAAAAACCAGGGTCGTATTCGCTTTCTATTTCCGTGAGTGTGCCCGTGCAGTCGTTGGTGCTGGAGGCATAAACTGCTAATTGAAGGTCGATAGCGTCGCGGCTGCCGAAAGGCCAAGGCAGGCTGGAGGTAGCATCTATATTTACAGCATAGGTAGTACCTGTAGGGGGCGTTTGGAAGCTATACCAAACCGTTTGGCGGGGGCTGAATGCCGATGGGGTAGGGTCGCCGATATTGTCGGCGCAAAGATTATGCTGATTGGTGATATTGCGCACGCCTTGAGTAAAGGGGTTGCCCATGTCGATAGCATTGCAAAGCAAATCATTTGGCGCTACAGGTATAGGTGCCATCTCGCTGAAAAACAAATCGAAATACCCTTCATGCCCACCTAAGAGCACAGGCCCCGCGCCGTCTATTTGCACGAAATAGATGCGTCCAGGGTCTAAGCAATAGACCTCCATATCAAAATCATACAACAAATCGTCGCCGCTTTGTATCTCACGGAAAGTACCACCAGCACAAGCATCATTGCTTGCCTCCCAAACGGCTATTTGCAAGTCCACAGGGTCTTCGCCACTAAAGAGCGCATCGCTCACACCACGTATACGCACATTGCCCGTAGAGGGCGCGATGAAACTATACCAAACCGTCTGATTTGGATTAAAGCCCGAAGGGTCAGGCTCGCCTGCGCCTGTAGCGCAAAAATTGTTTTGCGAACCATGCCCAGGTACAGGCCCCGTGCGCAAAGTCGTACCCGTAGGGTCGCCAATATGCACCGCATTACAAATAAGGTCATTCGGCGCAGGCGGATCGCGGGGGTCGCCGTAAACCTCAATATCAAAAATACCTTCTTGCAGACCTGGATTGATGAGAGAACCCTCCCCGTCGACAAGCAAAAAGTAGGTGCGCCCAGGTATCAGACATTCCACCTCCATATCCTCGTCCCACAAAAAGCCGATACCCTCGTGCTCGCTTTTTATCTCCGTTAGCCGCCCGCTACAAGTCATATCGTCGGAGTCATAGACGGCAAACTGCAAGTCAATCGGGTCGTCTAAAATGCCCTGACTAACGCCGCGTATTTCCACTTTTCCCGATGGCGGCGCTATGAAAGTATACCAAACCCCTTGGTCATTACCCCAGTTGCTGGGGATAGGCTCAAAGATATTGTTAGCGCAAAAATTATTTTGGTCGTTGAGCCCCACAGTGCCATTGGGGGCAGGTTGCCCCAGCGGTATCGCATCGCAAATTTGGTCATTGGGCGCGGGAGGAATACCGCCGTCGCTGACGCGTATATCAAAAATACCCTCGCGGTTGAGTCCAGAGCCATTGACTAAAATCCAATAAATGCGACCAGGCTCCAAGCAGCGAACATTTAGCTCCTCATTGAAACCCAATATATTATAGCTGCCTTCCAAATAGGTTAGCGCACCAGAGCAGTTGTTGTTATTGGTCGAATAAACGGCGAGTTGCAAATCTACAGCATCTGTGCCGAAGGGCGCAGGTAGGTCGCTCTCTGCAAATATAATTGCATTGCCCGAAGGTGGCGCGATGAAGCTAAACCAAACGGATTGCACAGGATTCCATACGCCAGGGTTCGGGTCATTGGTATTGGTAGCGCATACATTCGAGCGGCTAAGGTTGGGCGTGCCAACCTGCCCGCCTGCGGGGACAGTGCCCAAAAATTCGGCATCGCAAATAAAATCACCCGCCTGCCGAATGCCCCCGTCAAAGATTTGTAAACCGAAAAACCCTTCCTGTCCCCCGAAAATGCCATTATCTGCCCCGTCAATCAGTAAGAAATAGGTCGTATTCGGTAGCAAACATTCTACAGACATCTCCTCCGCATAGAGCGGTATATCGTGCTCCGATGCAATGCGCGTAAGCGCACCCGTGCAAGTACCGTTGCTGCTCGAATAAAGCGCAAGCTGCAAATCTATCTGGTCGCCCCGACCCTGAGGGTCGTTTGTCGCATCAATGCGAATAACTGAAGAGGGATTGGCAGAGGTCGTAAAGCGAAACCAAACGCCTTGCTCATTGTTCCAGTTTGGTGGATTCGGTTCGCCCGCATTGCCTGCGCAAAAATTGCCGAAATTGCTCAGTCCGTTATTGCCCACACTGCCACCCGAAGCCAATGCACCCAAATCTATAGCATTGCAAATTTGGTCGTTGGCAAAACCAGGAAGCGTAAATGCCCCCGTCGCTTGCAGGGTAAAATTTACCGTGCCCCAACTGCGATTGCTGCCGTTGTTGGGTATGGTGAGCGTATAGGTCGCCGATGTGCCAGGCGCAGGCACCGTGAAATTTTGACAAAGCGTAACCTCGCAGTCGCCGTTGATAACGCAAGCCGTACCGTCGTCCTCTAAAGCACGAAAACAAACCTGCATCGTACCAGGATAGTCCGAAGGACATAAATAAGTTTCATCAAACTGCGTATTCGGTGGATTGGTAAAACAAATGCCGCTGCGCGGATAGGTCGTAAAACCCTGCCCCCCAATCTCTACCCGCCATTGCGGGTCGGGCGCACCACCCAAAAAATTGTCGGTACACTGCGTACCCGAAGAGCCGCTATTTACGGTAACCCGCAAACGTACCTGCGCCGCTGCCTGCGTCGAAATCGCCACAACTGCACACAAAAACAAAAATTTGTATAAATTACCCCAATTCATATATGTATTCTTTCGCATAACGGTAGTCGATATTTTGTCTGTAGACTATCAAAACGAAGATATTGTTGCAAATAGTACCTTCACAGCCCTAACTTCAAAACGCAAATATACGCCTTTAGGAATTACGAATGACGAATGACGAATGACGAATGTGGGGCGAATGACGAATTGTTTTGTTTTTTAGGCGCGTAGCGCCGCGCGTGAGGGATAGCAGTGTAGGGGCAGCCCTTGTGGCTGCCCTGAAACGAATAGCCCGACCGCCGCCCCCCGCGCGTGTAGGGGCAGCCCTTGTGGCTGCCCTTCGCGTGGGGGCGACCGCGTAGCGGGCGGGGGGCAAGCGGCGGGCACGCCAAAAAAAACAGCCCCGATTTTAGCAAAAATCCGTAATTTAGCCCTTCAAATCCATACGCACAATTTATGTTCCCCCCCTTACTCCTGCAAGCGCCCGTTCCCGCCGACAGCCCGCGCATCATACACGATACCATACACACGACGCAAATCCTGCACGATACCATACACGACACCGTAAGCACGATGCCAACGGGGTTTGGAACGATTTTGCCCGCCATTGAAATTAAAAATGTAGGCTCGCTTATCGACAAATTTTGGGAAATGGGCGTACAATACGCGCCCCGCCTTATCGTCGGTATCGCCGTTTTATACTTGGGTTTTAAGCTCGTAAATCGGCTCATTCGCTGGATCGAAAGCGTGATGAAACGCAATAATTTCGACAAAGACCTCGCCCCTTTTATCGCTACGCTCGTGAGCGTCGTCTTCAAAGTGCTGCTTTTTTTGAGCGCGACGGACATCATCGGGCTGCCGACCACCTCCTTTGTCGCCATTCTCGCAACGGCAGGTCTTGCCGTCGGCTTGGCGCTGCAAGGTAGTTTGAGCAATCTGGCGGGCGGTATTTTGATACTCATTTTCAAGCCCTTCAAAACGGGCGACCTCATTCGCACCCAAGATTATGTGGGTTTTATCAAAGAAATCCAAATCCTAAATACCATTCTCGTTACCAACCAAAATTACAGAATCATCATACCTAACTCCCTGATAACCACAGGAGTTATAGAGAATCTCACGGGCGCGGGCGTGATACGCATGGACTTGCTTTATACCCTGCCTTACGCCGAAAATCTCGACAAAATTTACGACGCGATACAAAAAGTTATCGCTATGTGCCCCTATGCCGTCATCGACGAAAAGCGCCAGCATCAGATACAACTCCGCACTTTTTCGGGCGGCTCGGTAGAAATTGCCGCCTGCATCTGGTGCAAAGCCGAGCATTATTGGGATATTCAATGGTACATCAATGACCAAATGAAACGCGCCTTCGACGAAATCGGCATCAATATCCCCTTCACCCGCCGCGATGTATTCCTAAAATCCGTCAGCGAACGACCCTAATTTAAGTGAAAAGTGAAAAGTGAAAAGTGAAAAGTGAAAAGTGAAAAGTGAAA
>CAYXSA010000080.1:0-19290 GCA_964467315.1 uncultured Saprospiraceae bacterium
CCCCACGGCGTGCTTACGCACTTGTGGGCAGGGCTGCCCCTACTATCCCTCACGCAAAACAACCCTGCGCCCAAAGGAGGCGCAGGGCTGTAGTAAGCCTTTATTCCTTCTCACCCGCTTAGTTTGTAGAAAATCTGCCTCTATTTGTTCGTATGCTGCACTTAGATTTTCTGCCCGTAAAGGCGTTTTTAGCGGCTGTTGATGATGTCTTAAATAGCAATACTATTTTGCTTTCCTTGCCCTTCATTAGCCGCTTAGATGCGGCAGAGGATTGGCAGCGGAAGCTATCGGAGTACCTGCATTCTGCCGTATTTTCGGCAGCTGTATTTAGCTATTATATGCGGCGCAGTCGGGGCGCTATACGCGCCGATGAGCCTAAAATTTTTCGCCCGCAAAACTTACCGCGTTTTGAGCGGATAGTAAAATATCGCTCCTATCTGGCGGCGATGCTCGTGGCAGATTGGCGCACGCCTATTGCGCTAAATGGTTATCAGATGAGTTTTTACAGCCCTTATCAAAAGGCTCTGCCGCTAAAAAAAGCGGCGGGATATGTGAATGCGTTTTTGGCGGCGCTTTTTGCGGCGGGGCGCGTGGAGGCTTGGGCGCTGTCGACGGATTTTATCGCGCCTGCGAGTGCCTTTACGCACGAAGAGCGCAAAAAATGGATGACGTATTTCGATGGCGACAAGGGCATACCTACCGATTCGGCGACCTTATTTATGGACGAGGAGCGGGCTTATCTCTTGCTGACCAATGGCAACGATTAACCGCCATTGGCGAGATAACCAAGCAAGCGCCCTAAGACGACAGCAACTACAATCAAGAGCAAAACCATGCCCATAGAAATCGGTTTGGAAGGGCGACGTAGCCAGCGGCGGGGCTGTTCTTCCTGCTCCTCTGCTGCTTCGTGTGGTTCGCTGCTTCGGGGCTGTTCGGGCTGCCTGCCTTCAGTGGCTACGGTTTCGTTTTCTTCTTGCTGTGTGGGCAGTTGGGCGAGGATTTCGGCGCAACTGGGGCGCAGGTTTATATCTTTTTGCAGGCAGGCAAGAACGATTTCGCGGTACGGAGCGGGCAATCTCTGCACGAGCGTAGGCAATTCGTCCTCCAAAATACGTTCGGCTATAGCGCGGTTGGGGTTTCTCGGCGATTTCTTACCGAAGGGCAGTTGCCCCGTCCAAAGCCAATAGGCAAGCACGCCCGCCGCCCAGCTATCTGTGCGCGGGTCGGGTGTGGCGCTTTGGTCTGTGCCGTCGACTTGTTCAGGCGCTAAATACTCGTAATTTGGCAAAAAAGCCAGCGGCAATCGGCGTTTTGCGCCATAATTGATGAGGCGCGCCTGCAGCTGCTCTGTGTTTTTTTCATCGCGGAACAGTAGTACGTGTGCAGCATGCAGGCACTGCATTACGCCGCCTTGTGTGTGTAGATAGGTGAGCGCCTCTACGATCTGCCGCCAAATTTGTCGACGTTGGTTTTCTGTCCAATCTTGGGCGGGCAGGCTATGCAATAGGCAGCCTTCTCGGCTCAAGGGCATCAATAAGGCATAGTGTACGCCGTCTTGCAGTTCCCAGCGATGGACGGCATGGTAAGGCAGCAGATGCGGGTGCTCGAGTTTATCGCTGTGTAGCCAGCGTTCGCCAAATTGTGCCTCTACATCGAAGGCAGGGTGAGTTTCGGCGATTTTCAGCGCGTAAATTTCTTGGTTTTCGCGGTCTGTGGCGGCGTATACGCTGCCTTGTGCGAAGTTGTCGAGGGAGCGACTGCGGTCGCAGTCGTATCGCTGCCAAAAGACGCGGGCTGCGTTTTCGGCTGCTGTGTATATTGGTTGTTCGGTGGGTAGCATAGTAGCATATCGATAAGACAGGCTTGCAATTTTTTGCCATTTTCTAAACTTTTTCGCCCTTGATAGTTTGCAGTTTAGATTTTTGCTGTATCTTTGTAGCGGTGTTTAGAAAGTTGAAGCGCGAGGTTCGCTGATAAGTGCACGAGCGCGCATTTTTGGAATAGAATTGATTGATTTTTTTTGGTGATTAAAAGGCGTTGCCCGCATGATATGTAGGCAACGTCTTTATTTTTTGCCCTTTTTGAAAACAGTATTTTGGGGGCTAAGGAGTTCTTTTTTTGTCCAAGTCCATTCCTCTTGGTCAAAATAGCGGGTTAGTCCGTTGGGGTCGAGCAAAAAGACCAACAAAAAGTCGTTGGCGCTGGGATTTTGTACGAGGTGGTGAATAACTTTTTTATCGAAGAAGACGCTAATTTTTTGGGCTTCTCCGTCGTAGTCGCTGCAAATATAGTGTTGGGGCACGTAGGCTGTGCGTATGCTATCGCGCTGAAACTGTGTGCCAGAGGCATTTAGTCGGCTGCGCTCTTCGAGGTATTGGAGGGCGCGGTCGTTGTTTTTATAGAATTTGCCTTTGTCGTTGAGTAGGACTTTTTCGATTTGTCTGGCTCCTTGTTCTACATCGGGCGCTTCAAAGATGATTTGAAGGTCGGCTACATCGGGGTTTAGGCGTTCCATGACCTTAAATTGTACTTGTTTATCGCCATGCAGGATGATTTTATCGCCTTTGGTCTGCCATTTTCCTTCGCTGCTGCTTTTGGAAAAGGGTGTAAATATGTGGTAGGTAAAAGTGCCGTTACTGCGCAGCTCGAGCGTTTCGCCTTCGTCTTTGCTGCCTGCGCGGTAGAAACCTGCTTGCGCTGCTGCCTGTTTGGTGAGGAGCAGAAAAGCGAACAAATAGAGAATGGAAATACGGGACATAGATAGCAAGTTTTTAGTGTTTTGGTAGAGCCCTTGCGTGCAAGGGCAGTACTATATTGCATTCAAGGCTGTACACTCGTTGTTTGGGATAAGGTTTGTATGGGCTAGCGATGCGGAGCAGTGGCGCGCCTTCGGCGCGCCAGATGCAAGCCGCTGCAAGCGGCGCAGCAGCCGAGCGAACAGCGAGCTGCGTAGCGTAGCGGCGACGCGGAACGCGGCGCAGCCCCATAAAAAACCTTCATAAATCGCGCCGAAGTGCTTTATTTACGGACATTTGGGTAGTTGTTTTCGAACCATGCGATGGTCTGGCGCAAGCCTTCGTAGAGTGGTGTGAAGGCAAAATCGGGCAGATAGCCGCGCAATTTTGCGATGCTGCTGGGCTTGCGTAATTGCCCGTCGGGGCGGTCGCTGCGCCAAATGATTTTGCCTTTGAATTGGAGGAGTTCGCAAATCATGGCGACGAGTTCGCGGATACTGGTTTCTTCGGAGGTCGAAAAAATGATGGGTTCGCTTTCGTCGTAATGCTCTATCGCCCATTCGCTGAGGCGCGCCACATCGTCGGCGAAAATAAATTCGCGCAAGGGTGCGCCTGTGCCCCAGACTTCGAGATTTTCGCCGCGCTCGCGGGCGAGAAAACAGCGATGAATGAGGGAGGGGACGACGTGCCCACCTTCGAGGTCGAAGAGGTCTTTGCGTCCGTAGATATTGGTGGGCACTACAGAAATGTATTGAAGTCCGTATTGTTCGCGGTAGGCGCGTATTTGTACGTCCGTCATGCGTTTGGCGTAGGCGTAAGCGTCGTTGCTCGTGTGTGGTGCGCCGAGATGTATTTTGGCTTCGGTGAGTGGGTATTCGACCTTATCGGGGAAGACGCAAGTGGAGAGAAAGGCGAGCAATTTTTTCACGCCTGTTTGTCGAGCGGCTTCGATGACGAAGGTATTCATGAGGATATTTTCGCGGAAGAAGTCGCCTTTTTGCTGCATATTTGCCCATACCCCGCCGACTTTGGCGGCGCAGTGTATGACTTGGCTGGGGCGATGCTGCTCAAAAAACTGTAGGGTGCTTGCGTAGTCGGTCAAATTGCAGTCTCGGCTGCCAATTTTCAGGTCGGCTTCTATAGCCGAGCCGACCATGCCCGAGCCGCCTGTTACCAAACGATATGCCATGCTATTGGGTGGGGAATTACGAATTAGGAAAACGAAGTTAGCGCGAAGCGAATTACGATTATGTGCGGTTCCGCAGGCTGTGCTGCGCTCGCCTACGGTTATGAGCATTAAGCCCCTTTGGGGCTATTGTTCTTGGATTGATGCGGCAAAAATACGCAAAAAAAAACGAGTTTACCTGTCGGCAAACTCGTGGGAAGTGTGATATGAAAACTATCTGGCTATTTTAACTTTACTACTATGATGCTTGTTGGCTATAACGAGAGAGAATAGGAGTGTAGTTAATATGGTATGGCTTTTTTAGTTGTTGTTGATGGTAACGCGTTGTACCAATTCGCGGTTTTCGCCATCTTTAACGCGGACGATGTATTCGCCGTTGTTGATGTCTTTGACGTTGATAGCTTTGTAGTTGTTGCCTGTGGAGAGTGTGAGGGTGTTGTTGGCAGCCATTTGGTAGCCTTCTTGGTCAAACATCTCGAAAGACAAGTTTTGGTCGAGTTGCGACTCCAGAGCGAAGAGGAAAATACCGTCTTCTACGGGTGCGTCGGAGATAGTGAATTTAACGCTGGTGAGTGCTTGGGCTTTGTTTTCGGCAGCTTGGAGCTGGTTGAAAATATTGCTTACCAAAGCGGCATCAGCAGCTTGATTTTGTTGTTTTTTGGCGGTAGCAATTTGCTGCACGGTTGCCATATCGACGTTGCTCAATGCAGCTGAGAAGGTAGCTGCTTTTTTGAGGGAAGCGCGTGTTTGCGATTTGAAGTTTTGCATATCCATAGCGGCAGAACCCATTTGAGTTTTGTCGGAGCTGCAAGAGGTGAAGGCTGCGAACAAGAATGTGAAAAGAGCAGCGAACGAGAGGAAATTTTTCATTATGGTAACGACTGTGTTTAATTGATTGATTTTTGCGCTTTGTGGTTGGCAGTACAGCGTAGCGCGTTTTGCGTTGTATAGTGTATAATGCAGGAATGGGGGTAGAGTGTTACCGAGTACCGAAATTATTTTTTATTTTTTTTGAAATTTTTTTTGCCCCATCTATAAACGGCGATTGTTGTATAGGGCAAAGGCTTGGGCTGCCTTGCGTGAGGGATAGTAGCGGAACCAGCCGCGCAGCGGCTGATGGAGCGAATAGCCCGACCCTGCGCAGCAGGGGCACGCCCCCAAAATTAAAAAACCTTAATGCGCGCATCTGCGATTTATTGCTAATTTTGCGCGCTCTTAAAGTGTAGATTTTATCAAAATTATGGCTAAAGACAGCGACCCGCGCCCTGCTACGGGCGAGCGCGAAATGAGTTTTGTGGAGCATCTGGAAGAGCTGCGGCAGCATATTATACGCAGTCTGATAGCGATTTTGCTCGTCGGTATCCTGATTTTTTTTGCGACCGATTTCGTGCTAAAGTATATCTTATTTGCGCCCATACAACGCGAATTTGTTACCTATCAATTCCTTTGCTGGCTCTCGCCGTACTTGGGTCTGGGCGAGCAACTTTGCTACAACCCCTCCAACATTCGCCTCATCACGCTCGAAATGGGCGAGGCGTTTATGTTGCACCTCAAAATCTGCTTTTTTGGCGCTATAGTCGTCGCCTTCCCTTATCTTTTGTGGGAATTATGGCGTTTTGTAAGTCCAGGCTTGCACGAACACGAGCGCCGCGCCGCGCGCGGGCTGGTCGGCGTGGGCAGTTTTTTGTTCTTTTTAGGCATTAGTTTCGGCTATTTTATCATCTCGCCCTTCGGCATCAATTTTTTGGTAAATTACGAACTCCCCTTCGTAAATGTCGGACAAAACGACATACTTGCCAGCTCTTACATCAGCTATTTAATCATGTTTACGATACCCGTAGGCTTGGTTTTTCAGCTGCCGATAGTCATTTTTTACCTCGCCAAAATCGGGGTTGTTACGCCCGACATCATGCGCAATTACCGTCGACACGCGATTATAGTGATACTCGTGGTCGCCGCCATCATCACGCCGCCCGACGTGGTAAGCCAAGTATTTGTCGCCATTCCCGTCTATATTTTGTACGAAATAAGCATCGGCATCGCCGCCAAACAGACGCGTCTGCGCGCCCTACGCGAAAGGGCGGAAGAGGAAAATTAGGGCTTATTTTTTTGGGCGTGCCCGCCGCCCTTCGCCTGCGCCAAAGGGGCGCAGGCGGAGCCGTAGCATGCTACGGCTCAACAAGGGCGGCGGTCGGGCTATCCATTGCGAGCCGTGATAAATCACGGCTCTACATTGCTATCCCTCACGCTTGTCTGTCCGTCAATCGCCCTGCCTTCGCATATACATTTACCTGTTCACAATATATCGTTTTTATGCGCATTTTTTTCGCCGTCTTGCTTTCTGCGTTTTTTTACGCCTGCGGCGGTAGCGATATTTTGCTACACAATCGCCCCCTAAATTCCGTACAAAACGCCTCCCGCACGCACCTAAACGTCGTACACATCGGCGAAAAAAGCTATCTGCTCATTCGCAGCGAAGTCGCCAACTTCAGCGCCCAAATCCTCGCCTACAACGAATACGACGGCAACGATAAAATATGGGAACTCGCCTTCAGCGACCCCGCCCCTTGCAGCTTCGCCCCCGATTGCCGTTGCGTCGAACTGCCCGAAGTGCCCGCCCGCGCCCGCCTCTATGCCCTGCACGTCATCATACAAAACAGCGCTACCAAATACGTCTACTCCGACCTCCTACCCGTCAACCGCTACCAAGACAATGCCCAAACCCTGCATATTTTCGACGATAAAAACCAACTCCGCAGCCAAAAATACCTACCCGCTGGCACCAAACTACGTTTCAGCCACAAAGGCGACAGCGTACAACGCTTTTTCCTGCGCCACTACCCCGCTGCCCAACTCGTAGCCGCCGCCCCACACAACGAAGACCGCACACAGATTTTCAACCCGCTCACAGCCGCCGCCCGTACTTTTCGCATAGAGCGCGATAGCTTTTTCACCCTCGCGGAAGAAGGCACTTATTTCCTACAAACCGATAGCTCCAGCAATAAAGGCGTGCTATTCATCTGCACCGATGGCGACTATCCCAAAATCACCCGACTCGGCGAACTGATAGAAGCCATGCGCTATATCACCAAAAACGAAGAGTACGAACGCCTCACGACATCCGAAGACCAAAAAGCCGAACTCGACCGCTATTGGCTTGCCCGCTCCCCCGATAAAGAGCGCTCTCGCAGCCTGCTGCGCATCTATTTCAAACGCGCCGAAATCGCTAATGCCTATTTTACTGCCGAACAAGCAGGCTGGCGTACCGATAGAGGGATTATTTTCGTCGTCTTTGGTAAACCCAAAACTATTCGTAAATTTGCCCAACACGAAACTTGGTTTTATCCACAAACGACCTACCGCCCTGCGGTAGAATTTGTCTTCCAACGACGGGGCGAAATCTACCAACTCGATAGAAATCAACAATACCGCGAGGTCTGGAACGCCGAAATCCTACAATGGCGCGCTGGATATATGCGCACAGAATAATAGCCCCCCAAAAAGGGCATCTCATATTTCAAGATTTAGATTACAGGTTTTTTAAGGTCGGAGGCTTTAGTCGAGAGATTAAATGCCTCCATTTTTTATGTGCAGATAAAAGCCCTTAAAATGGGAAATGCGTGAGGGATAGCAGCGGAGGCGCGTAGCGCCATAGCGGATAGCCCGACCCTGCGCCTTGTAGAGCCGTAGCATGCTACGGCTCTACAAGGCGCAGGGGCACGCCCAAAAAAGAAAAGGTGTATTTACTTGTCAGCCCTAAATCTTGCCCACCAGATTTTCGCGCGCCACCTGCAAAGGGATAGCGATGCAGCGTTTTTCGAGATAGGCGACGATTTTGTCTAAAGTAGCGCGGCTCCTGCTATCGAGTTGGGCGACTTCCTGCGAAAAGAGCGTATTGATGGCGTGTTCCGTTACGGCTTTGATTTGGCGGGGCACCTCGCTAAGGGCGACTTCTACCTGTCGGGCGCGGAAAATCTGCGCAAATTGCTCTACCGCCTCCGTGATAATTTCGCGGGCTTTGTGCACTTCTTGCTCGCGGAAACCCAAATTTTCCTTTGCCAATAGGCGCAAATGCTCGATTTCGATGTAGTCAAGGGCTTGATTTGCGACGACTTCGGGGCTTATATTATGCGGAATAGAGAGGTCGACGGCGATTTTGCGCCCCGCCTCGCCATTGAGCAAACTGGCGTAAACCTCCGAACTAATGATGGCTTCCGTCGCCCCCGTGCAAGCTATCAGCACATCAAAACCGCCTTTGTAGTCGGCGATTGTATCCAGCGCATAGCCCTTACCCATTGGGCTGACCTGCTGCGCAAGATACTCGGCTTTGGCAGGCGTGCGATTGAAAACGGCGATATTTTTCACCTCCTGCTTTATCAAAAACTTCGCTACAAGCTGATTTGTTTGCCCTGCGCCGACCAGCAAAAAGCGGGCATCTTTGCCGATATGATGCGAAAACAGCTTCTGCATCGCCAAGGAAACGATAGACACAGGTTTTTCGCCGATGGCGGTGTTGGAATAGACCTTTTTGGCGGTTTCTACCGTCATGCGCATGAGCAGACGGATAGCGTCGCCCGTCGTGCCCCATGCCGATTGCTCCTCATAAGCCGTGCGCAGTTGACGCAATATCTCGCGCTCGCCTACGACCAGCGAATTGATAGAAGACGCTACCTCAAATAGATGCTGCACCGCTGCCTCTCCTGCAAAAACCTCCGCCGTAGAGCAGCCTTTTTCTATGGTTTCTTCCGACAAATGCGCATAATTGCGCTGCAAAAAATCCGAAGACCAAGCCGCCAAATTCTCTACAGGCTCGGCATGCACCAAAACAAACAAAATCCGATTACAGGTAGCCAAATACAACATTTCTTCCAATGCAAAGCCCTTGCGCACACGCTCCAATACCTCCGCCAAATCGCTTTCGGGATAATTATCGCTGCTCGGCGCAAGCACAAACTGCCCCAACTCCTTCAAAGGAGTATGCCGATGCGTCAAAGTAACAATGGAATAGTGTTGCGTGGTCTTCATAAATTTGGCTGTCTGTCCGACAATAGCGGCGGCTTGCTCATTTCACATCTGCATTTCGCTGCGAAGTTCGCACAAATATACGCCCCCAAGACTGCACCAAAGTCAGTTTTTTGTCAGATAATTGTCATACACGCTATTTGTAATCAGTCTAAATTACCTTTTGCGCATAAACAACTGACAATCAACAATTTATGAATATCACCCAATGCGGCTATTTATCCTTCTCCTCCAAGTTTGGCGTGTAAGAGATATTCAAATCTTTGAGTATCTCCTCCAAAAGCGGGTCTTTTTCTGTATCGTACCCCTGTTGCAGATTGTAGCCGTACCAAACGCCGAGCGACTGCCATTTGAAGGCTTCCCACTCGCCCTGTAGTTGAGAAATTACGTCATAAAACGGGCGTTTTAGCTCGCGTTCGACCATTTTTATGAGGATATAGCCCTGCGTTTTGGTCAGATTTTTTAGCTCTTGTTCGTATTTTGGCGACAAATCTTTTTGCAATTTGCGGGAGTATTTTTTGCGTTTTCCGCGCTTCATTTCGGCGGTTTCTTTCTCGACTTGCCGATAAATACGGATAGCCTCCGCCGCGTAAGGATAGACCTTTACGGCATGTTTGCGCCATTGATTGTAGCGCCGACGGTCATCGGGGGTAGCAAAATCGCGCTTTGCCACTACATCTACGGTTGGAAAATCTATGACGGGTATCGTATCTCCGTCGACAACCATAATTTTTACCACCGTGCCGCGTATGGTCGTCGTGCTGTAGTATTCGTTGGCGCGTGCGCGCACGATACTGTCTGTTTGCGCAGACAGAAAAGGGCAAAAACTAAGAGCAGCAAAAGCAGCAGTTAAAAGGAATCGGCGCATACTTGGCAACAATAAAAGCGAAGAAAAAACGATTTCAGCCCGCAATTTAGTGCATTATTATCGTGCCAACGGTACGCAGGGGCTGTTTTTTTTTGGGCGTGCCGCTGCTCCCCGCCCCGCGCAAAGCGCGGCGCTTAAAGGTCGCAGCGTCGGGCTATCCGAGCCGCAATAAATTGCGGCTCTACTATCCCTCACGCTTTTTATCCCCTGCCGCGAAAGGCGCGGCAGGGGCAGCATGCGTATTTTTATCTTTTTTCTATTTTTTTGCTTTTTCACTACCTAAATCCAAAAAAACAGCACGAACTTGCCTATATTTGCGAAATAAATGCAAACAAAACTATGTTCATATCATTTAAAGTAGCTAATTATCGCTCCATTGGAGAAGCGCAAACGCTAAACCTTCAGCCTTTAGTCAAATATAAAGACTATCCAGAAAATATATTTAGCGCAGAAAACCATCAGAGCCTAAACGCTGTAGCACTCTATGGCGCTAATGCGAGCGGAAAAAGCAATTTACTAAAAGCCATCGGGCTGATGGATAAACTTATATTCACTTCCGCCAAGTCCAATTCTACCGATAAGCTGCCTTTTGACCCCTTTTGGCTAAAAAAAGCCCTGCGCGAGCAGCCTACAAGCTTGGAAATAACTTTTATTGCCAAAAAAATTCGCTACCGCTATGGATTTAGATACGATGCCACACAAATAGTCGAAGAATATCTATACCGCAAATCCACAGGGCGAGAAATAGCCGTTTTTTTGCGACAAGGCGATACGATAGAGACTTCTTCAGGATTTAAAGGCAATAAAAAACTCATCGAAGCTGCCATCGAAGCTACTAAAGAAAATGCCTTGTTTCTCTCCGTTTGCGATATGCTAAATGTGGAAGAAGCAAAGCTAATTTTGCGCTGGTTTTCGCAGCTTCATTGCTTAGAAGGCATACAGACGGAACCGCATCAACTCGCTACTATGTCGCTCTGGGAGCAAGAAAGCTACCAACACAATATAAAAAATTATCTTTCTCAACTGCAATTAGGCTTTGATGACATACAGGTTGCTATCAAAGAATTTGATATGGCAGATTTACCTGCGGATATGTCAGAAAACGATAAAGTACGACTTTCAGCCCAATTACGCGGTAAAAAAGGCTTCAAAACGACAACCTCCCACGCCATATACGACGAGCAGGGCAAAAAAACAGCAGAAGCAGCCATCTTTTTGATGTCAGAACAAGAATCCGAAGGCACAAAAAAGGCTTTCCATCTTAGTGGGCATATCATTAAAGTACTGACAGACGGGGGAGTTTTGGTGATTGATGAGATAGAAGCCAAAATGCACCCTTTGCTCACGCTTTCCATCATACAACTCTTCCTAAATGCCGATAGCAATCCCCAAAAAGCCCAAATTATTTTTGCTACCCACGATAGCAATTTGCTCACTTATGCGCAGTTCCGCAGAGACCAAATTTATTTTGTTGAAAAAAATCGTTGGGAGTCTACTGAACTCTATTCCCTCGCCGATTTTAGATATTTTGAGCAAGCAGGCAATGCAGCAGAGCGCATAGACTCCGACAAAGAAAAACGCTATCTCGAAGGGCGCTACGGTGCTGTGCCCCTCATCAATGCTCAATTACTCATCTCGAAATACCAGCAAAATGGCGAAAAAGGGCAAAATAACTAAACCCATAGGCTTCGAGGAAGGAACGCGCAAAGCCAAAAGCAGAAAATACGCGCAATATTTTTTGATTGTTTGCGAAGACGAAAAAAGTGAACCCGCCTATTTCCAACATTTTCAAACGGCATTTGAACAAGCTTACGGCAAAGCAGGCACTTTATACTTGGAGATTAAAGGCACAGGCAAAGACCCCTTAGGCGTGGTGAATGCAGCCATAGAGGCAAGGCAAAAACTCAAAGATAAAACCCTGCGAGATATTGATTTTACTTGGGTAGTATTTGATAGAGATGATGCTCAGCTCCAACCGACTACGGCCAGCAATTTTGCAAAGGCTTTGCAACTTGCTAAAAAAGAAAAAATATATGTCGCTTGCAGCAATGAAGTCTTTGAATTATGGTTATTGCTACATTTGAGGCAGGTAGAGCCTACCAAGCCCTTTCCGCGTAAAGAGATTTATGCAGCACTACAGCAAGCGATACGCGATAGTTCCGCGCAAGAGCAATCTTACGAATACGACCACTACCGCAATGCAGCCAAGATAATACCCAAAATTTTGGACTATGGCAACGAAAGCAAGGCTATCGAGCGGGCGGAAGCCTTGCGCATTTATCATCAAGGAACAGATATTATAGCGGCTGACCCCAGCACTGATGTTTATTTATTGGTAAAAGAATTGCGGCAATGGTTGCATTTTTATACTTACGATGATTAACGCCTCCTCCTCGAAAGCAAGCTAAAATGCTGCGGCAGAACCTAAAATCTCCCTTCGCTGTTTATCGGGCTAGCGATGCGGAGGGCGCGCGTGTAGGGGCAGACACATGGGTCTGCCCTTTACCGCGCGGTGCAGCCGCGTTTGCGCGGCTGTACTGTAACCCGTAGCGTAGCGGCGACGCGCTTTGCGCGGCGCAGCCCCAAAATAAAAAAGATTAAAAAACGAACTGACCAAAAATAGAGATGAAAGATACGAATTTTTACCCTCTGCAAGTCATCGCCATCAGCCGACTGACAGCCGATGCCGTCGCTATCAGCCTCCAAGCCAAAGACGAAGAAACCCAGCAGCGTTTTGCGCAATACAACTGCGGGCAATACCTGACTTTGCGGCTCACCATCGGCGGCGAAGAACTGCGGCGCGCCTACTCGCTTTGCTCCTCGCCACATACCGATAAAGTGCTACAAATCGGCGTAAAACAAGTGCAAAACGGGCGCGTTTCTACCCATCTTTGCCAAAATTTGAAGGTCGGCGACACGCTCGAAGCCATGCCCGCGCAGGGAAAATTTTCGCCCGAAATCGATATAGACCAAAAGAAAGATTATTTCCTTTGGGCAGGCGGGAGCGGCATCACCCCACTGCTTAGCATCGCAAAATCTATAGTCGAAGCCGAACCCAAAAGCCGCGTGATGCTCTATTATGTCAATCGCAGAGAAGAAAGCATTTTGTTTGCTGAGGAGCTGAAACGATTGGAGCAGCGATACCGCGACCAAATCTATCTGCAACACTGCCTAACCCAACCAAAAACCGAGAAAAAAGGCGGTTTCTTGGGCTTTTTCGCCAAAACGGTGAGCAACTGGCAGGGCGATGCAGGACGCATAAATGCCGAAAAAATTAGCCGCTGGGTCGAGCGCCAACGCAGCGAAGACAGCAGAATAGCCGAGCATTATTTATGCGGTCCCGAAGGCATGATGCGCACCATTAGCGATACTTTGCGCCTGCGCGGGGTAGAAACCGCCAACATTCATCAGGAGTATTTTTCCGATAGTAGCAGCGATGCCGTAGCCGCCGCAGCCAACAGCGCAGGCAGCAACATAAAGGTTACCCTCAATAAAAAGACTTTTGAAGTAGAATTGCAGCCCAACGAAACCATCTTAAAAGCCCTCATACGCATCAAAGCCAACCCGCCTTTTTCCTGCACTTCGGGCGCTTGCTCTACCTGTATGGCGAAGGTCATGAGCGGCAAAGCCAGCATGTCGCGCTGTTTAGCCTTAGACGAAAGCGAGGTACAGGCAGGCTATATACTCACCTGCACGGCTACGCCCGACACGGCAGGCGGCGAGCTGCACGTTAATTTTGATGTGTAGAAAATCAACTTAAAATGCAGCCCCTTCGCTACTCCCCTACTCTACATAAGTCCCTATGGGACAGCACTTTATCGCGCTGCAAAAACGCCACCTTTTTGCATCGGCGCGATTTTATGGACTATCATGCCGATAGATTTTGCGACCATTCTATTTTGATTTTCGACGAGCGTGGCGAGGTGGCGGCGCTTTTGCCTGCGCATGAGCGCGAGGGAGATTGGTACTCGCATCAGGGGCTGACTTATGGCGGTTTGCTCTTGCGCAGCGAGCTAAAATTGAGCGAAATCCTCGCTTGCTGGCAGGCGCTGCAAGACTACGGGCGTGCGCAAGCTTGGCAAAATCTGCACTATAAAGCCGTGCCCGATTTTTACCATACCGCCAGCACGCAGGAAGAAGCATACGCATTGCAGATGCTTGGCGCGGAATGTACGCGGGTGGACACGGCTTTTGTTTTCCGTCAAACTATGCCTCTTGAATTGCAAACGCGCCGTCGACGTGCTGTGCAGAAAGCCGAAAAAATGGGCATTCGCATTGAGCCCGCGCCCGATTGTCGCGCCTTTTGGCGGGAGATATTAAGCCCCAATTTGCAGGAGCGTTTTGGGGTACAGCCCGTGCACTCGGAGGCAGAAATCGAACTTTTGCGCAGCCGTTTTCCCGACGAAATTTTGCAGTACAACGCCTATTTGGGTACGCAACTCCTCGCGGGCACGACCATTTTCCGCACGCCCCGCGCTGCGCATGCGCAGTACATTTCCGCCAACGCCGCAGGGCGCGATACGGGCGCTATCGACCTGCTTTTTTACCGTTTAATTAGCGAAATTTTCGCCGATTTGCCCTTTTTTAGCTTCGGCATCGCCAACGAAGAGCAGGGCAAGCGCCTCAATAAAGGGCTGATGGACTGGAAAGAAGGTTTTTCTACCGAAATTTTCGCGCACCAATTTTATCGTATTCCCCTGCAAACGCCGCCCCGTTTTAAGCCGCTCTAAATTAAAACTTTTGCCGTTTTTTCAAACTTTTTTTGGGGCGTGCCCCCAGCCCAAAAAGGGGCTGGGGTCGGGCTATACGCTGCGGGGCGCAAAGGGCAGACACATTGGTCTGCCCCTACATGCGCCCCTACGCTGCTATCCCTCACGCTGGATATGGCGCAGCGCCCGCAAAGGGCGGGCGCTGCTTTGTTTTTTGTTTTTTTTTGCGCCAATGCCCGCGCGCCGCGCCCCTTTGGCGCGGCAGCAAGCGCGTGAGGGATAGTAGGGGCGAATCAACATTCGCCCCTGACAGGGGCGATGTGGATACGCCCCGCATAGCCCGACCGCCGCGCCCTTTTGGCGCGGCGGGCACGCCCCAAAAAATCACTTTTTGAAAATAAAGTACACCGCCAAAATCAAAAACCCAAACCCAATCAAATGATTGAGGCGAAAGGTCTCCGTTTTGAAAAAAATCAGCGCAAAAAGCGTGAAAACGACCAGCGTTATCACCTCTTGTATCACCTTTAGTTCGATAAGCGAAAAGGGGCCTCCATGCTCCCGCGAGCCTATCCGATTGGCTGGCACCTGAAAACAGTACTCAAAAAAAGCAATGCCCCAACTCACGACTATCAACGTAAATAAGCCCGCCGTTTGTAGCCAGCCCCATTCCTTAAATTTCAGATGCCCGTACCAAGCAAACGTCATAAATACGTTGGAAAGCACCAACAGCAAAATTGTTAAAAACCCTGACATAATGATATTTTTCGGCTGTTATTTTGTCATAAACCCAAGCGGCGGCGAAAATACTGCATAATTTTTGAGGCTCAGGGGCTGCTTTTAGAATAATTTTAACGTTTAGATAAGAAATCGCCTGCACAACTTGCTGTTGTGCAACATTTTTTGCATCTTGCCGTTTGATTGGAGGAGATTTGATAAAGACCAAAATACGCTTTTCGCTATGCAAGGAATATATATAACCTTAGCTTACGCGCTGCTGATGCTGCTCGCCGTAAGCTGCCAATCGGAGATTGCCCCCCGCAATAGCGCGCCGCCCCTCTCCGCAAAGAGCAGCAGCAATAGCCCCGCCAGCCAAGGCAAAGAGGAAGAAGATACCATCAACCTAAAAATGACGGCACACGCTACCCAACTCGTCTTTGCCGCCGAAGACTTCAAAAGCAAAGACCTATCCGAAACGCACGTAAGAGAAATAAAAGCGTGGTGGGATAGCCTCCCGCAACCCCTACAGTCGCGCGTAAAATCCAATGCCGTTGCCGTAGAAGTCGTTTCTAACGTAGTTGCCTCGCCCAATACCCAATGCCTTAGCCAAAAGAGCGATAATAAAATTGAGCAAACAGGCGCAGCCTTAGAAAAGGTTATCGGCACTACTACGGAAATGACGTACACCGTCAATACAACCGTTGTAGAAAAAGTATCCACCTCCGCACCAAGTAGCAACAATAACCCCAAAAATAGCGAGGCAACCGCTACGACCAATATCCTACTCGTAGAAACCGTAGCCGTAAAACTTAGCCAATTTGCGCTCGACCTGCCATTACAAGACATGACAGACCTAAGCACAGAAACGGCGCAGGCGCTTCAGTATTGGTGGACAAGCCTACCCGAAGACCTACAAAACAAAATCCGCCAGCAAGAAATCAGCATACAGTTGAATGTCTGCTCTATTGATAGAGGCGTTATTGGAAAACACAATCAGAAGCCTATCTTAGGGCTGAATGCCGATACAAAATTGACTATAGTAGAAGATATTTTGCATCGCATCATCGGCACTTATCGCGCGGGTACGCGCACCATCGCCCTCGCAAAAATCAACGCTGCTACGCCCAGCATCGAAAAATTGGGCAGCCACAACGCCCACATACGCAGCGACCAATATCTACGCCTGCAACTGCGCAGCAATCGAACTGCTGCTACCACTGCGCCTTCCGCGATGTAAAGAATTTAGATACAAAAAGCCGCCTACGACCCATTCGCAGGCGGTTTTTTTTGATTTTAGCTATGGCAAGCAAGAAAAAAAAGCCCCTTTCGTCGCTTGTGCAAGCGATAACGTTGCAAGCATTTTTCACGCATTTTCAGCCCTATCATTCGCTTTGGCGGGACTTGCCGAGCGACCAGACGCAGCCTCAAGCGAAAAGCGATACGCAGCGAGAGCGTTTATTTTTTGGCGGAAAAACGGTGGTAGCGGCTTCGCGGCGTGGGCGAGCGCACGCACACGAGGGCAAGTACAGGGAAGACGATTTTTTGCTACATCAAGACGAAAGTAGCGGCTGGCTCTTGCTTTGTGTTGCCGACGGGGCGGGCTCGGCTGCTAACGCGGTGCGGGCTTCGCGGCTTGCCTGCGAGGCGGTGCGCGACTTCTGTCTAAAAATGGGGTTTTCTGCCCTTCAATCGGCAGCGGAAGCGTATTTTATGGACTCAAAACAGGGGCAGCCGCTGCGGTTGGCACTTTACAATTTGCTCGGTGGGGCTGCTTTTTCGGCAGCCAAAAGCCTGAAAAATGCCGCCGAAAGCGCGGGCGAGCCGTTCCGCAGTTTTGCGACTACGCTGAGTTTTGTTTTGTTGCGCCGCTGCGATATGGGCTGGACGCTGGCGAGTTTCGGCGTAGGCGATAGCCCCGCCGCCCTGCTTCGCGCCGACAATAATGCGGTAGAATTGCTACACGCGCCCGATGAGGGCGAATACGCAGGGCAAACTTACTTTTTGACTTCGCCCCAGTGGGCACGCGATGCCAAAAGTATTTTTGCCCGCCTAAAATTTATACAAGTAAATGATTTTCAGTTACTTGCGCTTATGAGCGATGGCATATACGACCCCATTTTTGAGCATTCCAGCGCCCTGCTACAGCCTAAAAAATGGGAGCATCTACACGCAGAATTGATACAAAACGGCTGCCACGACGAGGAAGGCGAACGCCTTTTGCAGTGGCTCAATTTCTGGTCGCAAGGCAACCACGATGACCGCACGCTGATAGCCGTGTTTTGAATGACGAATTACGAATGTTGTGCTTTGTGTATAGGTGCTATGCCGCCTTGCGGCGGTGGTGGTAGCAAGTACATATGTGCTATGCGTTCAGTTCGTCATTCGTCATTCGTCATTCGTCATTCGTCATTCGTCATTCGTAATTCGCTATGGGGTTTATCAGTTTGAAGGCGGAGGACGGCAGCGCGCTCGTTTTCGATAGCCGCTATTTTGCTCAAGGGGCAGTAAAGGACGTTCATTTGAGCCGCGACGGCGCGCAGGTAGTAGCTTTTTATCGGAAGTTGCGAGCGGGTACGCCTGCCTACGCTGCTGCTAAGGCGCGTTTAGAAAAAATCGTGGGCACATACCGCAAGCGCATTTTTGAGATGGAGGGCGGCGATTTTTGGCGAGGCTTGTACTGCTGGGCGGAGCGTATTGTAGTTTGGGGCGATAGATTGGGGTTTGTAGCGCCTTTGTATCCGAAGCGCTTTTTTTTCGAGTACGGTGCAGTAGGCGATGACAAACTACAGATACGCGGCAAAGAAAAAGAAAGCAAGTGGTTTAGCTCGGCGCAAAATCGCTTTCATTTTTTGGATATGCGCGAGCGGGGCAATTTGCAGCAATGGCTCTTGGTTTGCCTGAATTTATGCCGCGCCTTGCGGCGGCTGCACGCTGCGGGTTTGGCGCATGGGGATTTATCGTATAAAAATGTGCTTGCCGACCCTTTGAGGGGCAGCATTTACATTACGGATATAGATGGTCTGGTAGTGCCCGATTTGTTTGTGCCCGAGGTGCTGGGATCGCCTGATTTTATCGCACCTGAAGTGCTGGCGACGCAGCATTTTTCGGTAGCAAGTGGGCGGCGTGTCTTGCCGAGTCGACAGACAGATTTGCACGCTTTAGCGGTTTTGTTGTATATGTATTTGCTTTGTCGACACCCGCTAAGGGGCCGAAAAATACACGATTTGCAGGACGAGCGCCGCGACGAGCTGCTAAGTATGGGGGCGGGGGCTTTGTTTGTGGAGCACCCACAAGACGCGAGCAATCGCCCCGATGTGAGCAATCTAAGCGCGGGGTATTTGCCTTGGGGCGATGTGGAGAAACTGCCTTATTCGATATTGGGCGAGCGGCTGCGGGCTTTGTTTGAGCGGGCATTTGTGCAGGGTTTGCATAGGGCGACGGAGCGAGTGAGCGCCGACGAATGGGAGCGCGCTTTTGTGCAAACGCTGGATTTGCTACTGCCTTGCGCGGGGAAGGCTTGCCCGCAGCAATGGTTTGTGTATATGCCCGAAAAAGCGCGGCAAGTTTGCCCTTATTGCGATACGGTATACCCGCAGGTAGTGCCTTTGGCGGAGTTTTTTTTGCCATATAAAGAGGAGATATATCTTAGCGATGGCTGGCTAATGAGCCTATACAATCCAAAAAATCTGTATCTTTGGCACATCAATAGCCGATTTTTTCCGAATGAAAAAATTAGCGGTGAAGAGCGAAAACCTGTAGCCGACTTTCAACAGCTGAATGGCAGATGGTATTTTATCAATCGGCGCTTAGGCTCTGCCTTCGATATGAGCCGCGCGCGCCCCATCGCTATAAACAGCGCCGTAGAGCTACAAAATGGGCTAAAAATACGCCTTGATGAGGGAGAAAATGCCCGAATTATGCGGATCCGATTGCCCGCGTGAGGGCAATGTCATTAAGGCATTACATTTTTTTGTTGCTTTTGAGAAAAATTAAAGCAGTCGTTTTCTTTTCTGTTACTTTTTTTTCCGAAGCGAAAAAAAAGTAACCAAAAAA
>CAYXSA010000081.1:0-19113 GCA_964467315.1 uncultured Saprospiraceae bacterium
TTCACTTTTCACTTTTCACTTTTCACTTTTCACTTTTCACTTTTCACTTTTACCCCCCCAGCACCAGCGTTATAGCGGGCACGGATTGGGCATTTCTGCCTGGCTTTACGGACTGCGATTTTACCTTGCCCACGCCTACAACGCTGACCTGTATGCCCCTATTTTCGAGCAAAAATAAGGCATCGCGCAAGCCCATTCCCACTACATTTGGCACTACTTCTTCTTGAACGTTGAGCATCGTAAGCAGCAGCGAATCGCCCCGCGTTTGTGCTATCGACCAAGCTGTATTAGCTTCCTCATAAAAAGGTATCTTTAGGTGCTCCAAGACGGTTTTTATCTCGTCCTTGAAGCCCACTTGCAAAACGGGCAGCGTTTTCGAGGAATAAGAAGTGGCTTGCTCGTTGATAGCGGGCTGCGATACCAGCGCTTTAGGATAAATGCGGTCGGCTATCTCCCTGAAAACAGGCGCAGCCACTACCCCACCATAAAAACCCGAACGCGGATTTGTGATAAAGACCACGCAAGTATACGCAGGGTTTTCGGCGGGAAAAAAACCCGAAAACGAGGCGCGGTAACGCTTCGGCACGCCGCGCTGAACGTGCTCTTTGTAGTTGTAGATGGCGGTGCCTGTCTTGCCTGCTATGTTGTATTGGCTCGTGCGTATGTTGCGCGCCGTGCCCTTATCGCCCTGCACAGGACGCAGCAGCAGATAGCGCGCAAATTTTATAGTTTCTTCCTTTGCTATGCTTCTATTCAGTATCTCAGGCTTAAACACCTGCTCCGTTTTGCCATAAGAACGTATCTCTTTGACCAAACGCGGACGCATCATCTTGCCATTATTGGCTATAGCATTGTAAAAGGTCGCCAGTTGCAAAGGTGTAACCTCCAATTCGTAGCCTATTGACATCCAAAGCGCCGAAATCCCACTCCAGTCGCTAGAATTCGGACTTTTTATAAAAGGCTTATCCTCATTCGGAAACGGTATCCCCGTGAGCTTATCCAATCTAAAATTGCGCAAATAGCCTACAAATCGCTCCTGCCCCTCTTTCGTTTTGTTGAAGTGCATATCGACTAATTTCGCTATGCCCACATTCGAGGAGATTTCAAAGGTTTTTTCCACCGATGCACGCTGCATTCCATGTGCATAAGCGTCCTCCATCGTTTGGTCGTAAAAGACCATGCGCCCCTGATTTAGCTCCAGCGTATCGTCTAAGCGGATTTTTCCGTCCTCATAAAGCGCCATCATGCTCGCTATCTTAAACGAAGAGCCAGGCTCTACAGCATGCGTTATCGCATAATTGCTAAACTCCCAAAGGCTGCTTCTATCCTGCGTATAGCCCAAATTTACCATCGCCTTGATGTCGCCTGTCGCTACCTCCAAAACCACCACGCAGCCATCATCTGCCTGATAGGTCTCCATCGTGCGCTTCAGTGCCTCGTGTGCGACGGATTGTATATTTATGTCCAGCGTCGTAACAATGTCCTTCCCTGCTTTCGCTTCGATTTTGCTAATATCGCCCAGCGGAATCCAAGTATTATTGCCGATATTTTGCATCAGCCATTTTACAGACTCACCCGCCAGCGCCTCGTTGTACTGCCATTCCAGACCCGACAAAACCGTATCTTTTATCATGCTTTCCATGTCCCGATTCGGTATATCGCTAAAATACACCGTCTGCCCGCTCGCATCCAAATAGCGGATTTGCCCCACCGTCTGACTACCCAAGACCTTAAACGGATACTGCCGCTTATTGCGAGGCTCTACAATCATACCCGTTTCGCTCTCCTTTTGGCTCAAAAGCGGAAAAGAGCGAATGCGCTCCACCTGCAAATAGCTCAAATTTGTACCAATACGGAAGTATCGATTGCCTGCCTCGTATGCCTGCAAAAGCTTATCCCGATAGCTGCCCACCGTATTTTCTACGTCGATATAAGTCGCTATGCAGATAGAAAGCGTATCCAAGTACTTAAAAAAGGTGTCGGGTTTGATTTTTTGCAAATCCCAGTGCACTTTATAGTAAGGCAGGGAGGTCGCCAAAAGGCTGCCATCAGCCGAGAGGATATTGCCGCGCTGCGCCTCTATGGTGCGTTCTCGCACGGTTTTTTCGTTCGATTTAGCTATCAATTGCGCGCCCTGCACATACTGTATATACACAATACGCGCCAGCACCAGCAAGCCCAAAAATAACATCAGCAGCATCACCGTATAGATGCGCCAAAGTATCGAATTTTTATTGTCAGACACAGTGCGTTGTTTTCACTTTTTACTTTTTTTTTGGGCGTGCCCCCGCGCAGGGCGCGGGGTCGGGCTATCCGCTCCATCACACCTTGCGCGGCAAAGCCGCGCTTGCGGTGTGGTTCCGCTGCTATCCCTCACGCGCGGCGCGGCAAGCCGCGCCTTCGAATGACGAATGACGAATGACGAATGTGTGCGATATGTATATAATTGATTATCAATGGCTTATGCGCATAATTCGTCATTCGTCATTCGTCATTCGTCATTCTCCTTTCTTCTTGCGTGTTTTCTTGGCGGGCGCTTCCGTGCTAGGTTCCGCAGTGCTGCTGCTTGTCGTGGCGGCGTTGGGGTTCATAGCGGCTTCGATTTTTTTGGCGGGGATTACTTCGCCTTGCTCGGCGACGATGGCGGCGACCTGTTTGAGGGTGAGCACTGCGGCTATATCTGCCGAGAGTTTCACGCCGCTTTCTACCAGCTTAAAGTTCTTTTTACCGTAGCGAATGAAGGGGCCCCATCTTCCGTTTTCGATATGTAGGTCTAAGTCTACCCAGCTTTGTATGTATTTCGTGGCATCTTTTTGCTGCTTTTCTTCGATGAGTTGTATGGCTTGCGCCTCCGTTATGGTCGCCAGATTGAGATCGGCTTTTTTCGGCAGCGAGTAATAGTTATCATTCCATTTTACAAAGGGGCCAAACTTGCCGCTTCCCTTCGTGATAGGTTTTTCTCTGTAGTAGCCAATCGGCGCGTCGGCTGCCAGCCGCTGCTCTATGAGCAAAATCGCCGCCGCTATATCCACCGTCATCGGGTCTGCGTCTTTCGGTAGGTTGATATTCGCCTTGCCGTATTTGAGGTATGCGCCGAATCTGCCCGAAGATACGATAATTTCTTCGCCCTTGTGTGTGCCCAGCGTTTTCGGCAGCTGAAACAGTTTCAATGCCTCTTCCAGCGTGATGCCTTCTATGGATTGTCCCGCTTGGAGATTGGCGTATAAGGGTTTTTCGCCTGCTTTAAGCTCTTCGGTAGTGCCGATTTGTACAAGCGGGCCATATTTGGCTACGCGGGTCAGCACGGTGCGCCCCGTCTGCGGGTGCTTGCCCAAGATGCGCTCGCCTGTGGCGCGTTCTGCCTCTTCGGCTGTGGCTGCTACGATTTTGTGGAAGGGTTTATAGATGTCGTCAATGGTGCGTATCCAGTCGGCTTTACCTTCTGCGACCTCGTCGAGCTTTTGCTCTACGCTCGCCGTAAAACGGTAATCCATCACCGCATCAAAATGCTGATTCAAAAAATCCGTAACCACCATACCCACATCGCTGGCGAAGAGCTTTTGCTTCTCCGTGCCAAATTTTTCTTTTTTCGTTTCCTCGCTGATGCTATTGGTGGCAGCCGTAAGCGTGAGCGTTTTGAAATCGCGCTCGCTGCCCTCGCGGTTTTCTTTGCTCACATATCCGCGCGAATCTTCCATAATTTTGGAGATGATGCTCGCATAAGTCGAGGGTCTGCCGATGCCCAATTCTTCGAGCTTCTTCACCAAACTCGCCTCCGTAAAACGGGCGGCGGCTTTCGTAAAGCGCTGTGTAGCAGTCATATCTTTTAGGGGCAGATTTTGACCCACTTTCAGTGGCGGCAATAGGGCGCTATCGTCGCCCTCTTCCGTTGGCTCCTCGTCGTTGTCCTCCAAGTATACCTTCAAAAAGCCGTCGAATTTTATCACCTCGCCTACCGACTGCAAAAAGTCTTTGGGAAGGCTCGAAATCGCTATATCTACCACCGTGCGCTCCAATTTCGCATCCTGCATCTGTGAGGCGGTTGTACGCTTCCAGATAAGTTCGTACAAACGCTGCGCATCTGTGCCCATGCTGGCGGGCACGCTGCTTTTATTGGGATAAGTGGGGCGTATTGCCTCATGCGCTTCTTGGGCAGAGGCATTTTTGCTTTTGTATTGGCGAGAGTGGACGTACTGCTGCCCATACATCTGTTCGACTGTTTGCGCGATGCTATTTATCGCCTCTTCGCTGAGCGTAGTCGAATCCGTGCGCATATAGGTAATATGCCCGCCCTCGTATAAGGACTGTGCGACGGACATGGTACGCGATACGGAGTAGCCCATCTTGCGGCTTGCCTCCTGCTGTAGGGTAGAAGTCGTAAAAGGGGCGGCGGGCGTGCGAGTGGCAGGTTTTACGCTGATATTGGCAACGCAGAAAGTCGCCGAGCGGCAGGCTTCGAGAAATTCGCGGGCTTGGGCTTCTGTTTCGAAGTGGCGCGGGTGTTGGGCGCGAAGTTGGGTGCTTTTATCTTTGGCGGTTTTCACGTCAAAGATAGCAGCGATGCGATAAAAAGACTGGGTTTGATGGCTTTGTATTTCGCGCTCTTTTTCTACGACCAAGCGTACGGCGACAGACTGCACGCGCCCAGCCGATAGTCCGCCTTTTACCTTTTTCCAAAGCAGCTCCGAGAGTTCAAAGCCTACGAGCCTATCTAAAGCGCGGCGGGCTTGTTGTGCATTGACTAAATCGATATCTACCAAGCGGGGCGACTGTACGGCTTTGAGCAGGGCGGGTTTGGTGATTTCCCGAAAGGCGATGCGTGCCGTTTTCGTTACGTCTAAGTTGAGGACTTGGGCTAAGTGCCAAGCGATGGCTTCGCCTTCGCGGTCTTCGTCCGTTGCGAGCCATACTTTTTCTACGCCTTTGATGTCTTCGCGCAGGCTGCGCACGACTTTTAGCTTTTCGGGCGAGATGGTGTAGCGCATTTGGTAGTTGTTGGCTACGTCGATGGCTTTTTGGTCTTTGCTATCTTTTACGAGGTCGCGGATATGTCCATAGCTGGAGCGCACCGTAAAATCTTTTCCTAAGAGTTTTTCGATGGTTTTCGCTTTGGCGGGAGATTCTACTATCAGTAAATTTTTGCTCATTGATAAGGACTATTGGGGCATGAAAGGAAGAGCTACGAAGATATAAGTACGAAAGCAAAATTATTTCACATTGTTCCTCGCTTGTTTCAAACTTAAAAACCTGTGCTACGCTTGGTTTTCAAGCCCTTGACGTGCATCAAAGCCTTCGTCGCTTGCAGCGACTACGCCTTCTTGCACTTTTATGAAACGGCGCTTTGCGGAATGTGAAATAATTTCGCACAGTTACTTAGCCGCGCAAAACTATAAACAAAAGCCGACTATTCGCAACAAAAATTTGCGAATAAGCATTTGTTTGCTGGCTGTGGTTGGCTGGTGGCGGAATTTATTTTGCCGATTTTCTCTTTTTGGCGTATATTGCGGCTCTTAACTTCATTGCTTAGCGGGCGAACTATCGGCTGCGGGTCTTGTTTTAAGGGCATCTCTGGACTTCAAAACTACGTCTTCGGGCGATAGGATTGCCTTATCGGTTTTATCGCGATCGTCCCACTTGATGGTACCATTCATCGTGCCTACGACAGCGAATACGATAGTAAAAAGCAGCACCGCCAATCCGAGCAGTGTCATAGTTCTGCCCCAAGGATTATGCCCCAAAAACTGCCCACGCTCTTTGCCAAACATTTGGTCGAGGGCGGCTTCTTTTCGCGCCTTGCGGGCTTCCTTTTCGCTTTGTTCCATAGTTGTTGTGCTTGGTGTAAAGGTACTGCGCCGCTCGCTTCGCTCGCGGCGCTGGTACAATGCCGCCTTAGGCGGCAGTAGTAGCAAGTATATAAATATGTGTATAAATAGCTGCCGCCTGTTTCTATTATTGAAGGTTATCCGTTTATTCGGAGCTGGGCGCTTGTCAAGCGCCGCGTGAGGGATAGAAGCGGAACCAGCGAGCAAGGCGCAGCCTTGCGAAGCTGATGCAGCGGATAGCCCGACCCCGCGCCTACGGCGCGGGGGCACGCCCCCAAAAAAACTTTGAACGCAAAACGAACGCGCAAAAATATGAAAAAAATACTTCCCTTGCTTGCTGTATCGGCGATTAGTTCGGCATTTACGATAGGTTTGTACGAGCTGCTGCTGCGCCCTCGCCAGTTGCCCATAAAAGAAATCGTGTACCGCGAGGGCTCTAATCCGCTCGCTGTGCAGACCTCCAACCCCACCAACAAACGCCCCTCGCGGCTTTTGGGCGCTTCGATGCTGGAGCAAACGGCTTCGTTTTCGGACGCGGCGGCGGTAGCTCGCCCCTTCGTCGTGCATATAGAAGCCTCTTCGGGTAAGGGAGCGCTCGATGTGCTGGGCGGCGGCGCTTCGGGTTCGGGCGTAATCGTGAGCGCAGACGGCTATATCATCACGAATAATCATGTCATAGAAGGCTCGAAAGAGGTAAAAGTAACCCTGAATGACCGGCGAACTTATGCGGCGAAGGTCATCGGTACAGACCCTTCGACGGATTTGGCGGTGCTAAAAATCAAAGACGGGCAGCTAAAAGAGCGAAAATTGCCCGTTGCCGAATGGACAGACTCAGACAAAATACAAATTGGCGAATGGGTGCTTGCCGTCGGCAATCCCTTCAATCTGACCTCTACCGTTACAGCGGGCATCGTGAGCGCAAAGGGGCGAAATATCGATATTTTGGAGGGACTCTATTCGATAGAATCGTTTATACAGACGGACGCGGCGGTAAATCCTGGCAATAGCGGCGGCGCGCTGGTCGATGCAGCCACAGGCGCGGTGGTTGGTATCAATACGGCGATAATTACCCGCTCAGGAAGGTATGAAGGCTATTCCTTTGCCGTGCCCGCCAATCTGGCGCGCAAGGTAATGGCGGATTTGATAGAATTTGGCGAGGTGCAGCGTGGATTTTTGGGCGTAACCATCAAAGATGTAAGCACCGACATAGCCGACAAAAACGGACTTTCGACCTTAGACGGTGTATATCTGGAAGGCGTAGGCAAGGGCAGCGCCGCAGAAGAAGCGGGTTTGCAGAAAGGCGATGTTATTTTGCGCGTAGGCGATGTGCTGGTAAGCTCCTCGCCCGAATTGCAGGAGCGTATCGCCCTATTTCGCCCCAATAATCCCGTAAAAATCGAGTACATACGCGCAGGAAAATCCTTTGAAACCACCGCCACCCTCAAAACCCAAAGCGCAAACAGCAGCGAAAAAAGCGGCAAAATCCTCAATCAATTTGCCGACAAAGAGCAGGTATTTTCGGACTTGGGCATAGAGGTCAGCGAGCTAAGCGCAGCCGACAAAAAGCGCCTAAAGGTCGATGGTGGCGTGCTTATCACCCGCATCACCGAAAACAGTCAGCTATCTACAACCAATATGGAAGTCAATTTTATCATCACCAGCGTCGACGGCAAAAAAGTGCGCACCCTCAGCGAACTGCGCAATGCCCTCTTCGATGCTACAGGCGATGTTACCCTCGATGGCTTTTATGAGGACTACGAGGGGCAGTATACGTATATTTTTAAGAAAGGCTAAAGCTTGGTTGTGCTTTGTGTCGTAGGTACTGCGCCGCTCGCCTTTGGCTTGCGGCGCTGGTATCATGCCGCCTCGCGGCGGCAGTGGTAGCAAGTACCCAAAGCACTTCGTAACTCGTAACTTGTAACTTGTAACTTGTCATGCGTGTAGTAGTGGGTTTGTCTGGGGGGGTAGATTCCAGTGTATCGGCGTACTTGCTGCAAGCGCAGGGGTACGAGGTGATAGGTATTTTTATGCGGAATTGGAACGACCAATCTGTAGTCATCGGCGAGGAATGCGCTTGGATAGACGACAGCAACGACGCGCTTTTGGTAGCCGAGCGTTTGGGCATTCCCTTTCAGGTCATAGACCTTAGCGAGCAGTATAAGGAGCGGATAGTAGATTATATGTTTGCCGAATACGAGCGCGGGCGCACGCCCAACCCCGATATTTTGTGCAATCGGGAGATAAAATTCGATATTTTCTTGCAGACGGCGCTCGACTTGGGCGCGGACTATGTGGCTACGGGGCACTACTGCCAAAAGGATAGTTTTGTTGCCGCCGACGGTTCGACCATCTATCGCCTGCTGGCAGGCGCAGATGCCAACAAAGACCAAAGTTATTTTTTGTGCCAGTTGCGACAAGAGCAGTTAGCGAAGGCGCTTTTTCCCATCGGGCATCTGCAAAAATCCGAAGTGCGGGATATAGCGCGGGCGCAGGGGCTTATCACCGCCGAAAAAAAAGATTCGCAGGGACTTTGCTTTATTGGCAAGGTCAAATTGCCGACTTTTTTGCAGCAGCAATTGCAGCCCCGCGCGGGCGACATCGTAGAAATCGCCGCCAATCACCCCATCTACGAGGCGCAAAAACTCTGGGCTCAATGGGAAGCCAACGCCGATTGGGAGCAGCTTAGCGCGCCTTATTTGTACCAAAAAAACATGGGCAAAATCAAGGGACAGCACACGGGCGCGCACTATTTTACCATCGGGCAGCGCAAGGGGCTGGACGTAGGCGGCACGCCGCTGCCGCTCTTTATCATATCTACCGATACGCGCGAAAATGTCGTATACGTGGGCATGGGCGACACGCACGCGGGTCTATCGCGCAAAGCCATACGCATCGCCGATGCCGATGTACATTGGCTTCGCACGGATTTGCAACTGCACACAGGCGATACGGCGCGCTATCTCTGCCGCATTCGCTACCGCCAGCCCCTCGAATGGGCAACCCTACACCGCAGCGCGGAGGCGCTCTACATCGTTTTCGATGAGCCGCAGCGCGGCGTGGCTGCTGGGCAATTTGCCGCTTGGTACAGCACGGAGGGCGAGCTGATTGGCTCTGGTGCTATAGAATAAGCTGTTTTTTTGGGCGTGCCCCTGCTCCCCGCGCCCGAAAATCGGGCGCTTAAAGGTCGCAGGGTCGGGCTATTTGAGCCGTAGCATGCTACGGCTCTACATATCCCTCACGCAATTTTATCCCTCCGCGCCACCACGAAGCAGTGTAACTGCGAGTAGACGCGACCCAAAGGGGAGCGAACGGGCGCGGAGGGCTTTTTCCCTATATAACCAACAATCTATGCTCCGATGAAAAAATTTTTTTCCCGACTATTCGGACTCCTATTCTTAGCCATTATCGTCGTTTTTTTCCTAAAATCCCAGCTCGGCGATAGGCTCTATCTGCCTTATATCGACGAATTTTTAGCCAAACGCGCCCCCAACTACGAGCGCGAACACCGCCCCATCGACGAACACGCCCGCGCCTGCCCCCCAAGCGAAGAAAACAGCATCGACAAAATAGCTGCCTATCTCATGCAAGGCGCCAAAACCCAGCAAGAGCGCGCCCGCGCTGCCTTCGTCTGGGTTACCGACCGCATCATCTACGATATTCCCGCCTACAAAGACGGCAGCTACAAAACCCAATCCCAGGAAGCCGAAGAGGTGCTAAAACGAAAAAAAACCGTCTGCGCAGGCTTCGCAAAAACCTATGTAGCCCTCTGCAAAGCCATGCAACTCAAAGCCGAATACATAGCAGGCTGGGTAAAAGGCTACGGCTACCAACAAGGCGGCAGCCCCGAAACCAATACCACACACGCTTGGTGCGCCGTAGAAATCGAAGGCAAATGGCAATTTGTAGACCCCACCTTCGGACAAGGTAGCGCCAATGACCTCATCTTTGGTCTGGGCGGCACCGTCAACAAAAAAGACTTCAAACCCCAATGGTTCGCCGTCGCCCCGCTTAGCATCATCTATAGCCACTATCCCAAAGACGAAAAATGGCAAGTCCAAGAGCCAAAAATCTCTTGGCAACAATGGGACGCGCTGCCCCCCAACTCTGGCGGTATGCTCCGCTGGCGCGATGAACTCGCCCAAGAACGCTTCCAAAATACCCTGCAAAATAAAACCGCCCCCAGCATCGGCAAAATTCGCTTCCCCCTACTACTCCAAACAATACCCCTAAGCCGCGAACTGCAAGCAGGAAAAAGCTACGAATGGGCTTTCGCCTCCGAATATCTCGGAGAAGTCTATCTGGAAGAAAAAGGCAAGCGACAAAAAATAAGCGTCGAGAAAAATGGGAACTGCAAAATCTCCTACACCCCGCAACAAAAAGGCAGCAACCTCAGTATCCTCGTCAAAGCCACAGGCAGCCACGACAACCCGCGCGAGATACTTAGCTACAAAATACAGTAATATATACAGCGTAAAATCCGCCAAGCCTTGCACAAACGCAAAAAATTACCTATTTTGCGCACAAATAAAATTAGAGCACGCATAAGCCACCATATAAGCCATGTTTATACTCCGCCACCCCGACGACCTTAGCGGTTTTGATGACCTCATAGACGATGACGTAAATCTCGACGCACTCGCCGATGATAGCAAAGACGATGATGACGACGATGCAGACATTGACGAAAACAATGTCGCCCTATTCCTAAAATACCGCGAAGACAACCGCCCCACCAAACTCGATGCCTGTTCTTCCTCCAAAGAAGACCATCGATACATGAGCCGCTGCACCAAAAAAGACGCTGAAGACCATCTCAAAAAGATGCTCGTACAGATGCGCAAGCCCATTATCAAGCCCTTCGCTATCATCAAAGATTTTCAATACAAGAAAAAAGCCAGCGATAGCGATATACCCGACCCCAAAGGCAAAAACGTCGAAGAAGATTTTTTGCTTGTTATCGGCAGGCTGCCCAAATGGAAAAATATCATGCACCAACTCGACGAACGCCCCTATATCTTGGGCGAATGTATGTACGTGCATAGAGGCAAATACGATATAGGCGTGCTAAAACCACATTTCGCGCTGAAAATCAACAAAAAATACAAAACCATCAAACCGATGGAAATCCGCGACTGCTTCGACCCCATCAAAGCTACCCTACAGAACGGCGCGCCTTATGTCATCTACAAAGAATTTCCGAAACGACAAGGATAGTTACGAGTTACGAGTTACGAGTTACGAATTTTTGTGTTGCAGGAATCGTTTTTGGGTGTTGGGAAAACGGTTACAGGCTTCGGCTGCGCCGCGCCCCTTTGGCGCGGCGAAATTTGCGTGAGGGATAGTAGTGTAGAGCCGTAGCATGCTACGGCTCGCAACGCATAGCCCGACCCTGCGACCTTTAAGCGCCGAAGGCGCGGGGAGCGGGGGCACGCCACAATTACGAATTACGTTTTTTTGCATAAGCTATTGATAATCAATAATATACACAAAGCACAATCGTAACTCGTAACTCGTAACTCGTAACTCGTAACTACATTTCTGCATCGAAAGCCTCGACGCGGCGGCGTAGCTCCTCCAAGCCGAGCAGGCAGATAATATCCAGCACGGAAGCGCCGCTCATAGTGCCCGCCAGCGACAAACGCAGGGGCGGCATCAATTCGCCCGCCTTAAAACCTGCCTCATCTATTGCCTTTTGCAAAGTTTCCGCCTGTAGCGGCAGTGGCAAAGTAGCTGCCAAATCGAGAAAGGCAAAAACGCTTGCTCTGTTTTTCTCCTGCCAGCTGGCAGCCAGCTTTTTCCATGTTTTAGCCTCTTTTTCGGCGGTTTCTTGCAGATTGGGCGCGCGGAAAAGATAAGCCCCCACCTGCATAAAATCGGATATAAAGTGTACGCGCTCTTTCAGCAATCGCGCCGCCTCTGTGCAAAAATCCGTATCGTAAGCCTTGCCAAAAGCAGCCTCTGCCAAAGGCGCAAGCACAGCCCCTAAGTCTGCGTTTGCGGTGTGCATGATGTACTGCTGATTGAACCAGCGCGCCTTATCGAAATCGAAGCGGGCACCCGATTTGTTGATGTCGGCAAAATCGAAGGCTTCGATAAGTTGGGCGAGGTTGTAGGTTTCTTGGTCGCTGCCGCTTTTTTGCCAACCCAAGAGCGCGAGGAAATTCAAAGCCGCTTCGGGCAAGAACCCCCATTCGCGGAAACCTTTGATTTCGGCATTCGTATCGCCCAGAGGGAAATTGAGCGGAAAGACAGGGATACCGAATTTAGCCCCATCGCGCTTGCTGAGTTTGCCCTTGCCATCGGGGCGCAGGATAAGCGGCAGATGCACAAACTGCGGCATTTTTTCCTCCCAACCGAAGGCGCGATATAGCAAAACGTGGGTTGGCGTGCTGGGCAGCCATTCTTCGCCGCGTACCACATGAGAAATCTCCATGAGATAATCGTCCACCACGTTGGCGAGGTGGTAAGTGGGCATTCCGTCGCTTTTGAGCAGGACTTTATCGTCGAGGGTGTTGCTGCTGTACTCTACGCGCCCGCGCACGAGGTCGTCGAAAACGATTTGCTCATCGCGCTCTACGCGCAGGCGCACGACGCGTTCCGCGCCGCTTTTGAGCAGCGCCTCTACTTCTTCTTTGGGCAAAGACAGCGAATTGCGCAGCTCTTTTCGGCTGATAGCATCGTACTTAAAGCCCTGATTGCCAGCGGCTTCGGCGGCTTTGCGTGCCGCATCTAAATCTTCCGAACTATCGAAGGCATAATAGGCTTTTCCCGCATCTAAGAGCTGCTGCACATACTTTTGATAAATGCCTTGTGCCTGTCTATCGCTTTGGCGATAGGGCGCATAATCGTTATTGGGGGCGAGGTCGCTTTCATCGGGTGAGATGCCCAGCCATTTTAGCGCTTCTACGATATAGTTTTCGGCATCGGGTACAAAGCGCGTGCGGTCGGTATCTTCGATGCGAAGAATAAACTTTCCGCCCATTTTTTTTGCCCACAAATAGTTGTATAAAGCCGTGCGCACGCCGCCGATGTGCAGCGCGCCCGTCGGACTGGGTGCAAAGCGCACCCGTACTGGTCTGGAGTTCATTATGAGTTTTAGTTTCCGTAGGCTGCGCGCTACGCGCTTAGCTACGGTTATGAAAATTAAGCCCCTTTGGGGCTTGGCGGATTATTTTCTATGCAGGCGCAGGGCGCGGCGCTTTTTGTTTTTTCGGGTACTTTCGTCGGCGTACTGATTTTCTAAGAGGCTCTCGAAGTCGGCTATATTATTTAGATGTTGGTCGTAATTGGCATTGGCGGGTATTTCCAATTTGCCTTCGCTTAGTTTTTTGAAATCTTCGGCGATGGTATTGTTGCTCACTTCGCGGTTGTTCCAAAGCAGGTACGCTACCTTCATATAGGCGAGTATCAACGCCGTGAAGGTGGGGCGTTTTTCTACATCGAGGGCAAGATTTTTTTCTATCAGTCGGGGTAGGATTTTGCCGTAGAAGCGAAATTGTTTTTGTCGGGTCGGGTAGCTCATCATTTCGCGCACCCGCTCTTTTTTGGGTGCGGGCAGGGCGAAGCTGGGGCGGGCTTTTATCTTGTAGTCGGAGATTTCGAGCAGTTGTACCCAGATTTTTATGCGGACATCTTCGGCTTTGCGATTGGCGGGGGAGATGATAGCCGCCATTTGGTCGACGATTTTTTCTACGACTATTTGTTGTTGTTCTATGTCCTCAAATTGTAGGGCATAATCGGCATATTGTTGGGCGTATCTGCCGAGTTCGCGCACGCGCACGGGCGGGCGTTGGAGATTAGGGGGGGTGGGTTGTGGCATAAAACTATGATGATTCGTTCATTCGTTGGAAAAGCGAGAGGGATAGAAGTGGAAGCGCCTACGCAAGCCTGCGTAGCAGGTGCGTAGGCGCTGAAACGGATAGCCCGACGCGAGCGGGCTGAAGCCCGCGAAGCGGCTCGCCCCACAAAATTAGGCTTTAAATTTGATTTTCAGCCTTGTTTTCTCCAATTTCTCGAATGCTTTGTTGGCATCGTCGAGATTTTTGAGCTTGTCTTTGGGTATGAGCAGCGGTTTTTCGGCGTTTTTCGCGTCGGGGTGCTTGATGAAATAGCGCGATTCTAAGCGCAGGGTGTTGGGTTTGAGCTGGGTAGCCTTGCATTCGTATAGGGCGTATTCGCCGTCGATTTTGACGTTGAAGTCCGCTATATTCGAGCTTTCGATGTCCTTGTCGAAGACCAAAATGAGGTCGTCGGTGTCGCTGCCCAAGAAGGGGAGATAGTAGTCGAGCGTGCGCGTTTCGGCGGCGACGACCGTGCGTAGGCTATGCCCCAGCCATTTTTCTAAATTGAGGCTTTGTGTGCCGTCCTCTTGCTTGCGCAAGACGCTTTCCAGCTCGTAAGTCGTTTCCATTTTGAAGGGATAGGGCGGCAGGACTTCGTACTGTTTGATTTCGGCGCTGAGGACTTTGGGCGCTTGGTCTTTGTAATAATTTTCGTAGCTTTTTTGCAGGGTTTTCACGAGCGTATCGGCTTTCATGGCAGCGACATAGCCGCCGCGCGATTGGGTCGAATAAAAACCCGTAAAAGAGGAGGTATTTTTTATCGTTGCCTTGCCCGTTGTGCTGTTTATTTCGGCTTGAGAGCGAGAAAATTGCTTGTTATCGCCGCTTTCGCGCAGCGCGCCATCGCCAAAATTCAGGCTTTCCAGCTCTTTTTTGCTTCTATCGCTAAGATTGACGAGATAATAGGGCACGCCGACCATCGAAGAGGGCATCTCGTTGATGCCGTTGATGCCTGAAACCGAAAAGTAGGTATTGCCTAAGTTAACGATGAAAAAATAGTCGCCTATCTGCGTGCTGCTCAAGAAATTGATGTCGAAATCGCCATCAAAACGGCTTTTGCCGAACGCCAGATAATGCTCCAATTTGAAGCGCTCAAAATAATCGAGATAAATGCGCGAAATGCCCGCGTAATCGGTCTTTTTGTTGGTCAAATAGTCGTCAATACCGTCCTTGTCGGATAGCTCCTTGCGGGGCACTATCTGCATTTTTTTGGCGATAAAGTCGTTGAGCGCGGCGAGTCGGTTCAAATCTCTGTGCTCATCCTCCAGCACCTTATACTCCGCGAATAGAGTCGCATAAAAATCATCGACTTTTTTCGCCTTATTGACGCGGAAAGACAGAAAATCCTCCACATATTGTATGGCTAAGTCGCGGTAATTCTTCGGCGTGAAGCTCTCGCCACCCCGAAAAGCGTCAAAATTGAGCTCATAAATGAAGTAAGGCAGCTCTTTAGTAAAAATACTGCCCTGCGCATTGGCTTCGGGAATGGCTTTGAGGTTCGTCATCGTCCAACTATAGACCATCTGCTCGCCTTTAGTGATTTTGGGCTGCGGCATTTTGTTGTACACGTTGCCCACCAAGCGCACTTTATTGGGAATGGAGATGGTATAATTGGCTTCCAGCGTCGGATACTCTTGGTAAAGATTCACGATGCGCCCTTGGTCTAAGAATTTCGACTCGATGACGGATACGGTTTCGATTTCATCGCCTACAGCGAGGTCTGGAATCTCATAAAAGTAATAATCTTCGCGCTCTTCATAGTCCTCATCGCCCTCTTTTAGCTCCCTTTTGGGCAGTTTTTTGACTTCCAAGTCGATAATTTTGCCGTCCGCCTTGCGTATGCGGATATCGTACTCGCGCACCTGCACATAATCGCCAATTTGCCCGCGAAAGCGCGGAATGGCGACCTGTTTATAATCTTTCAACGCGGCTTCTTTGAGGATTTTCAGCTGCGTTTGGGTTCTGTAGGTCGCCAATTGCTCGATGTACGGAAATTCGCCAGAGAAGGTACCGCGACTATAGGTTTCCGTCTTGTAAATGATGGCATCGGACTGCAAAAATTCGGCGGGAATGTCCTTTGGCGCAGGAGGCATATCGCCTTTCCAGACGAAATCGGTAAAACTTTGCGCCTGCACAAGAGCGGGCGAGGAGAGCAGCGCGGCGGCGAGGAGCAGGCTGCGGCAGCTTTTGATAAATGTTTTCATTGGTGCTGGGGGGAGATTTTTATTTTTTTGGGCGTGCCCCTTCGGCGGCGTTGCCGCCGAAGGGTCGGGCTATGCGCGGTTTTATACCTTCGCGCCTATAGGCGCTCGGTACGCAGCCCCTTTGGGTCTGCGCCGCTCCTATCCCTCACGCTTTCCTTAGCGCAAGCAGCGTGCAAAAATAATGCAAACCTGCGTAGTTTTATGCGGGTTTATTTGTGTATATGTAGGCGAATGCGTTACTTTGTCGAATTATAGCGAATTTATCATGCTGATAAGACTTATAGGCGGCTTCGGGCTGCTTTTTTTGTGCGCCTGTGCTTCGGATGAAGCGGCGAAAGAACCGCAGCGTTTGGCTGCACTCATCTGCGATTGTGCGGAGGTAAAAGAGCATTTGCGGATTGTTGCAGATTTCAACGCCAGCAACGACAGTACGGAACGCGCTCGGCTGAAAGCCGCTGTGCCCGCTTCTGCTATAGCGATGGATAAGGGCTGTTTGGGCGAATTTCGTCGCTCTGCCGCCGAATCCGTAGACAAAAAAATCTATCAAAATCATTATGCGCGTGCCCTGCATCTGCGTTGCCCCGATATCGCTCGGCAGCTACACGTTGCAAAGCCCACAGATTGAAGTGAATACGCAGTAAACGCGTATCGCAAAGTGAAAAGTAATGCTTCTCCTATCAATCCACATAAGCATAACACAGAATGAAAAAAACTTTCAGCGCTTTTGCAACTATAGTCGTATTTGCCGCCTGTCAAAGCCAAATTGTCGACCCCAAAGCCGATTTTATCAAACAAAGTGCCGCCTGTATTTGCAGCTACCATGCTACCAGCAGCGACCAAATTGCTCGGCTGCAAGCGGCTACCGAAGCAGAAAAACCAGCTATAATCAAAGAAATAGATTCCCTGTCGAAGGCAGTACCTGAATGCCTCCAAGCACTCAAAACGAAAGAAAACGAACTGGTAGGAAATATGAATCCAACAGAAAAACAAACGCTCTATAAGCAAATAGAGTCTACCGTAGCCCAAAAATGCCCCCAAGCAGCAGCCGCCATTTCGTCTTCCAAAACGCACAACTTAGACTTTTTCTCCGCTCTTCAACAAATACTAACCAATCCCAAATAGTCGGATAACCAAATACGAAACATCTTTTTCCGCATTTGCGGCACCTATTCGAAAAGGGATAAAAAATGTCCCGAGGCTATTGCCGCCATCCACAACGCAAACAAATAATATTTTTTTAATACCTGCTACTTCCGCCAATGAAAAAACTCCTTAGCGTTTTCGCTGCTGTAGCCTTATTGGCTGCTTGCAAAGGTAAAACTGCCGATGCCAACACAGCCGCTGCCACAACCACGACTCCAGCGACCAACGCGCCTGCGCCAGCGCCTGCTGCCGATACTAAAATTGCCTTTACCAATAGCGCCAGCGACTGCGTTTGCCAATACTACGGCAGTGTCGCCGACCTCGCTACCAAACTCGAAACCGCTGCCGAAAAAGAAAAAGACGCTATCCTAAAAGAAATAGCAGCACTCGACGAAAAGAAACCCGCCTGCCTCACAACAGGCGAAGCCGAAGAGGCTAAACTTACTGCCAGCATGAGCGAGGCAGAAAAAGAAGCTTTTAGCGAGTCCCTGCAAGCCGCCGTCGAAAAAAAATGCCCTGATGCAGTCGCTGCCATCAACAAAATGAACGAACAATAATTTTTATTTCCTTCTTTACCAACCGCTACTTCTACCAATGAAAAAGCTCCTTACCGTTTTCTCTGCGCTCGCTTTATTTGCTGCTTGTAAAGGCAAAACTGCCGATGCCAACACAGCCGCCGCCACGACCACTACCCCAGCGACCAACACGCCTGCGCCCGCACCTGCGCCTGCACCTGCCGCCGACCCCAAAAAGGTCTTCATTGATAACGCTACCGACTGCGTTTGCCAATTCTACACCGCCATCGCCGACCTCAACACCAAGCTCGAAGCAGCACCCAAAAAAGAGAAGCCCGCTATAGCCGAAGAGATGAAAGCGATGTCGGAAAAACAACCCGAATGCCTCGCTACACTCGCCGCTGAAGAAGAAAAAATCTCCGCAGGTATGAGCGACGCAGATAAAAAAGCCCTCGAAGCAGAATTGGAGGCTAAAATGAAAGAAAAATGCCCCGAGGCAGCCGCTACTATCGAAAAAATGAGCAAATAAGCAGCCAGCCATCGACTATGAAAAAACTCCTTAGCGTTTTCGCTGCTGTAGCTTTATTCGCTGCTTGCAAAGGTAAAACTGCCGATGCCAATACAGCCGCCGCCACGACCACTACCCCAGCGACCAACGCGCCTGCCGCTGATGCCAAAGCCGCTTATGCCGAAAAGTCTATAACCTGTGTATGTGGCATCTACACTCAAATCGACGAGCTTTACAAAAAAGCAGAAGCCGCCGCAGAAGCCGATAAAGCAGCCTTGATGGGACAAGTCGAGCAACTCATGCGCAACGAACCGCCCTGCGTCGTAGAAGGCAAAGCAGAAGAAGCCAAAATTACCGCCAGTATGAGCGAAGCCGAAAAACTCGAATTTGGCAAAAATTTGGACGAGGCACTTCATAAAAAATGCCCCGATGCTGCTGCCGCTGTAGAAAAACTACAGCTCGGTAGCCAATAAATTCGCTCCTTGCGATAAACAAAAAACACAAAAAGTGGCTGCAAAATTATATACATTTTGCGGCTGCTTTTTTATTTATCCAATTACAATCTTCTTTCAACTATGCGTATACCTCTTTTATTGACTACAGCCGCGCTGCTATTTGCTGCCTGCGGTGCTCCTGCGGGCAACAAACTCGAAGATTATAGCAGCCGACTCGCCGACTGCATTTGCCCCTCCATCGAAGGCATGGCAAAACTCGCCGACGAAGCCGCCAAAACCGCAGACGAAGCCGCCAAAGCCGCACTCATGGAACAAATCGACAAATACCCCAAAGCCCCCTGCGGCAAAGACTTTGAAACGGAAGAAAAAACGCTGCTTACAAACGAAGCCGATAAAATCAAACTCGACTCCTTTGTAGAAGCCGCCCTGAAGAAAAAATGCGGCGAGGCTGCCAAAAAACTCGAACTTATCAAGTGAGTTTGAACGCGTAGCGAATGTTGCGTGCTTTGCGTCGTAGGTATCATGCCGCCTTTCGGCGGCAGTGGTAGCAAGTATTTTAGCTGCTTACTAAAAATTCGTCATTCGTCATTCGTCATTCGTCATTCGTCATTCGTCATTCGTCATT
>CAYXSA010000082.1:0-19043 GCA_964467315.1 uncultured Saprospiraceae bacterium
ATTTCCTATTTTTTTGGCTTTTAATCACAGATTGTGAAATATGGCGCACGCCGCGCAAAGGGCGCGGCGCGCCAGTTGATTTTTTTTATTGCGCATGGTAGAGCCGTTGCATGCAATGGCTCCCGCTCGCAGGAAGCAGGCGAGCCTTTGCGAGCCTGCAAAGCGTGAGGGATATGTAGAGCCGTAGCATGCTACGGCTCAAATAGCCCGACCGCTGCCCCCTTTTTGGGGCAGCGGGCACGCCCAAAAAAAAGAAATTTTTAATAATCGGGCTGCTCCCTTTTGAAGAGAAAACTCACGAAAAGCGCAAGCAAAAAGCCCATGACCAAATGTATCGCCAGCCCTAAGAAGTCGAAAATTTGATTATTATTTTCGTTGAAGGCTTGGATTTGTTGCTGTAGCATCTCGTCCGTCCAATTGGGGTCGCGTTGCTGAATGAGGATTTTGCGCCCTGCCTCTTTGGAAAGCTCTATCAAACTGGGGTCGATGAAGCGAAAAAGCGAGTACACGAAGATATATTGCAGCGTGTAGGCGATGGCGAAGGCTTTGTAAGTGGCGCTTAATAAGTCTTTGAAATGAATGAAACCGCCGCTTTGTTGTGCGCGCACGCCAACGGCGACCGCCCCCATCATCAGCAGCAAAAACAACCAAATCAGCGCCGCATATCCGCTAACGAGGCTTGTCGGCGCGCTCAAATACAGCGAATAAAGGTAAATAATGCAGATAATCGCCGTCGTAGAGCCGTAGAAAACGGGGTAATTGCTCGCGGGCGCAGGCTCATTGTCTTGCGCGGGCGGCGTTTTTTCGGATTTATAGGTAGGAAGCATGATTGCGAATGACGAATGACGAATAGTACTTGCTACCATTGCCGCCGCAAGGCGGCATAGTACCTAAAAACAAAGCACAACATTCGTCATTATTTAAGTGGGTGATTATGGAGTTGAATGCGTTGGCGGTAGTGGCGAACGGAGAGGGCAACAATAGCGAGCGTGAGCAGGGCGATGCCGCCGTAAAAAATATAGTCGCCTTTCGTAAGGTGTTGTTTTAGGCGTATGGGCTTTTCGTCGCCGAGTAGCACGAAGCCCGCCCAAAAAAATGGGTGTGCGGTGAGGGAGTCGGCGCGATGGATATAATCTATCTTAGCGAGCTGTAGGGCGCTATTTTTGGGCGTTTTTTGGGCGAGGCGCTCATAGAAAAAGGTCATCAAAATGGCGGTTGCTTGGTCGTTGATAGACCAAAGCGTCATAGCTATCGCGGGTGCGCCTGCGTGCATGAAACCGCGTCCGATGCTGACTACGCCTTCGCCGCGCTCGTATTTGCCGCTGCCTGTTTCGCAGGCGGAGAGTACGACGAGGTCAGTCTGTATATCGAGTAAATTTATCTCGTAGGCGTGCAAAAAATCGTCCTCTACCGTATCGCGGGAGTAGGATAAGATGAGATTGGAGTATTCGGGCTGTTCGTTATTGACCCAGCCGTGCATGGCGAGATGCAAAACGCTGTAGTTGGAGGTCTGTAGGAGTTGTTTTAGCGTGGATTCGTTGGCGGCGCTGCCGCGTCGGAAACTGCCTTTGAAGTAACTTTCGAGCATTTCGAGCTCAAAGGCTGCGCCTGGCAGCTCTTTTACTTTAGTGCGTACTTCGGCTTGTCTTTCTTCTTCTTGTGTGGGTTTGTCGGGGCGGACATAGGCATAGCTTGGGGCGAAGGCGAGCACGGTGCCATCGGTTTTTTCGCTATGTCGGGTGAAGAGCATCAGCGATGCAGAGTAGTTATAATGGGTGGTGTAGCGGTGCAGGAGATAGGGCAAGGTTTTGAAATTGTAGCTGATATTGTCGGCGCTAAGATCTACGGGTGCGCAGAGCAGCGCCTCGAAGGGGATTTGGTATAGGTCGCCGTCGGGAATGATAATCAATTGTTTTTTGCTGCTATCGATGAAGGGAAGCAGGAAGTTTTCATAGACGTTATAGGCGGCTTTGGTGTAGAGATAATAGGCGGCTTTGGTATTTTCGACGATAAGGGAGGAGGTGGTTAGGGCAGTTTTGAGGGTAGCGATTTGGCTTTCGAGCTGTCGGGTGAAGGGAATGCGATAGAGGCGGCGGCTTTTTTGGGTGATATGAAAAATGTATGCGTGTTCGCTGCCTAAGAAATATTCGATGAGTTGGGCATCGGGATTGAGGTGTTGGCTTATCTGGTCGAGGGTCGCTATTTTTTCTTTGTATTTGAGTTCGTAGTACTTGGGATAATTTTTTTCGAGGTCTTTTTGCAGCTTTTGGGCTTCTTCGCGCAGTCGCAGCAGTTCGCTTTGGTATTGGCTAACGGCTTTGCTATTGCGGCTGCTTTGCGCCTCGAAAAGGGCTTTTTCGACGCGGGCGATTTCTCGCTGTAGTCGGCGGTCTTCGCGCACCAGCTCTCGCGGCAATTCCCCCAAGTTGAGGGCTTCTTCCGACTTTATCGCGTCGAGCAGCAGCAGCCCCTTGCTTTTTTCCATCAATCGGAAGGCTTCAGCCAGATATTTTTCGCTGGGTTTGGCTTCGTATTCGTCGACGAGGATTTTTAGATACAGTTCATAGATGGGCATTACCTGCTTTTGCACGAAGAGTTTGGAGCCTTCCGTTTTGATGCTATTGCGGGTCTTGTCGATGAGTTGAATGGCATATTGTACGATTTCGTGCGCTTCTTTTCGTTTGCTCATCGTATAGAGTAGGCTGGCTTGGTCGTAAAGAACGCGCAGATAGGTTTCTTTATCGCTGATAAGCTCGGTAGATGCGGGCAAGATATCGGGGTTTTTTTTGGGACTTTCGCGCACGACGAGCGCGATAAGGGCTTGTTTGTAGGATTGATTTGCCTGCTCAGGGCGATTTTCGCGCTGGTCGATGGAGCCGATTTGCTGATAGGAGCGCGCTACGAGCGGGTGGCTTTCGCCGTAAAGGCGTAGGTTTATGCTTAGGGCGCGTTGGGCAGCGGCGCGGGCTGCAGGTAGGTCGCCCTTTTTTAGCTGATATTGGGCGAGAATGCGGTAGGTTTCTTCCTCTCGGTAGGTTTCCTTGCTGCGATGGGTTTGCAGATTGAGTTCCAGCGCCTGCCGAGCCTCGTCCAAGCGCTGTAGTTGCGGTGCTACCTCTGCCAGCCCATTGCGCAGATTGATGTATACTTGCTGTATATTTACGCCTGATTGTTCTATGGAGGTGCCTTGAGCGTCCACACGCCCCAAAACCAGCAGCCCTTTTTGATAGTCTTCGTAGGCTTTTTCCAGCTCTCCGCGCAGGCGGAAGGATTCGCCCAAATTGTAATAAATCATCGCTGCGCGATAGTATTCGCCCGTGCGCACGCTTAGGGTCATGGCATTGATGCAATACTCCTCTGCTCGGATAAGGTCGCCGACTTCGGCGTATAGCAAGCCGACATTATTATAGAAGTTGATAAGCGTTAGGGTATCTTGTCGGCTGCGCAGGTTGTTTTTTACCAGCACCAAGCCGCGTTCCATCGCTTGCAGGGCGCGTTCGTATTCGCCCGTGCGATAGTACAAAGCGCCGTAAAGTTGTTGTATGTTTGCCTCTACATCGGCTTGGCTTTTTAGTTGGGTTTTATTGATTTCGTAGGCTTCATCGATATATTTTTTCATCAGCACATAATTTTGTGCTCCTTGCGCTACGGTAGCGAGTGTGCGGCAAACCCGCACGCAGGCTTCCCAAGATTTGGCGCTGCGATAAATGTTTTTCGATTTTTCGAGATAAACTATAGCCGTATCTATTTGCTTGCTCTGAAAATAGTCTGTGCCTGCTATCTGAAATATCTTCGCAGCTGTCGTATCATTGGCGGCGAGATGCTGCTCGGCGATGCCGACGGCGTAGAGCAATTCCGTTTTGTAGGCGACCAGATTTTTTTGCCGCGAATACGAAAGGGTGAGGTTGGTGCTTGCCCGTGCTAAGCCATGCACGCAGTTGCCTTGCTCAAAAATCGTTTTTGCCTGCCGATAGTATAGGACGGCGCTATCCAAATTTCCCTGCTTTCCCGCTGCTCTGCCCTGCTCCAGTAAGGCGTTGGCGTGCAAAGAATCCGACTGCACACAGGTTTGCGCTGCCAGCGCAGCGGCAAAAAAAGCCCAGAGTAGCCAGCAGCCAAAGAAAGCAAGCGCAGATGACAGAAATTTATACATACGTTTGACCTGAAAGCGCTAATGGGGGTGATGGTGCATTTTTATCGGGCAAAGATACAAAAATACCATAAATCGGCAAGCAAGACCCGCATAGATAGGCAAACGCGCCGCTTATTCGCTAATTTTATCCCCATGCAGCTCCTACTCACAGGCGTAGAATCTACGGGCAAAAGCGCTTTGGCGCTGTATCTTAGCCAAAAAATGCAGCTCCCATACGTCGGCGAATGCGCCCGCCAATACCTCCAATATATCGGCACGCGCTACACGCCGCAAGATGTCGAAAACATCGCCCGCCTCCAACAAGCCGCCCAAACTTACGCTATGCAGCAGCACCCATTCACGGTCTGCGACACCGATATTTTGGTCTGCAAAATCTGGTACGAGCACAAATATCAGCGCAAAAGCGCCCTGATTGAGCATCTTTGGCAGGCGAGCGCCCACATACGCGCTTTGTACCTGCTGCCGCATCTCGGCGACTGCGCTTGGCAGCCTGATACCTTGCGCGAAACGCCCGATGATGCAGAGCGCCAGCATCTTTTTAACTGCTATTTGCGCGCCTTGCAGGAGGCTGCGCGCCCTTTTTTGATTCTGCGCGGCTCCGTGCAAGAGCGTGCCGAGCAAGTGCAGCGCGCTTTGAGATAAAGCTTTTTTTTGGGCGTGCCCCTGCTCCCCGCGCCGCGAAAATCGCGGCGCTTAAAGGTCGCAGGGTCGGGCTATTCGGGGCAGCCCTGTGCTGTCCCAAAGGGCAGACACATGGGTCTGCCCCTACTATCCCTCACGCAAGTAGCCCCGCCGCCAAAGGGGCGGCGGGGCGCGGGCGCAGTACAAAAAAACAAACCAAAAAATTGCCCGCGCCGCCCTTTGCGGCGCGGGCGCAAAATTCGCGTGAGGGATTGTAGCGCCGCAATTTATTGCGGCGTGAAAAGCCCGACCTGCGCCCCTTTTCAGGGCGCGGGGCACGCCCAAAAAAATCAGCCCAAAAGTACCGAACCCGTCATTTCTTTGGGCGCGGGTATCTGCATGAGATGCAGCAGGGTAGGGGCGAGGTCGGCGAGTTTGCCGTTGCTTAACTTTCCGTTGATAGCTTGTGGCGTGAGCAACAAACAGGGCACGGGGTTGGTCGTGTGTGCCGTATTGGGCGAGCCGTCGGCGTTGCGCATACAGTCCGAATTGCCGTGGTCGGCGATGATAATGATGGCGTATTCTTGCGCCAGCAACGCGGGCACAAGCTGACTAAGACAGCCGTCGACCGTTTCGGCGGCTTTTATGGCGGCTTCCCATACGCCCGTATGCCCGACCATATCGGCGTTGGCATAATTCAGGCAAATAAAATCGGGTACGCTATCGGCTTGCAAGCGAGTAAGTACCGCCTCCGTGATGCCCTGTGCCGACATTTCGGGCTGCAAATCGTAGGTGGCGACCTTGGGCGAAGGTATCATAATGCGCTCTTCGCCCTCGAAAAGGCTTTCTTTGCCGCCCGAAAAAAAGAAGCTAACGTGCGGATATTTCTCCGTTTCGGCTACTCGCAGTTGGGTTTTGCCCGCCTTTGCCAAGACCTCGCCCATCGTCAAACGCAGTTCATCTTTCTCGAAAATAACGCCCACATCGGTATACGTTTCGTCGTAGCGCGTCATCGTATAGTAGCGCAGGGGCAGCCTCTGCATACCAAAATCCGCAAAATTTGTTTGCGTGAGCGCCTGCGTGAGTTGTCGGCATCTATCGGTGCGGAAGTTGAAACAAAAAACCGTATCGCCCTCGCCGATACAGCCCAAAGGCTTGCCTTGCGCATCGACACAGACCATCGGCGCTATAAATTCGTCCGTAATGCCCGCCGCATAACTCGCCTGTAGCGCCTCCAGCGGCTCGCTTGTGGGCGCGCCCTTGCCTTCGATTAGTAAGTCGTAAGCCAATTTTATCCGCTCCCAACGCTTATCTCTATCCATCGCGTAGTACCTGCCTATTAGGCTCGCAAGTTGGGTATTGGGGCGGGTTGTGATGTGTGCTTGCAGGGTTTGCAAAAACTGCGCGCCCGACTGCGGGTCGCAGTCCCGCCCGTCCATGAAGGCATGCACGAAAACCTGCGGAATCTCTGTAGCCAAGTCTATCAGATGCAAAAGGTGCTCGATATGTGAGTGCACGCCCCCGTCCGAAACCAAGCCCATCAGGTGCAGCCGTCCGCTTTTTTGGGCATCGGCAAGCAGTTGTTGAAAGATGGGGTTTTCTTTTATTTCGCCGTCTTTTACGGCTTTGTGTATGCGTGCCAGCTCCTGATAGACGACGCGCCCCGCGCCGATATTGAGGTGTCCGACCTCGCTATTGCCCATCTGCCCTTCGGGCAGACCGACCTCTAAGCCATGCGTAGTGAGTTGGCTATGCGGGTACTGCGCCTGTATTTTGTCGAAAAAAGGCGTATTGGCGGCTGCGATAGCATCGGCTTTGGGGTCTGTGCCGATGCCCCAGCCGTCGAGTATGAGTAGCGCCGTGCGCTCAAATTTGGGAGTATCTGTAGACATGATATTCTTTTAGCTGTTTATGTTAGTTTCCGCGCAATTTGCGCCAGACCTTCGCGGGTAGGGTGCGGGTATAATAGCGCCAATAGCCCGCCAAGCGTCGTCGCCGCCGCATCGAAGCCCTATCGCGCTGAAATTCTATCTTATTGTAAAAGCCCGTATTGTCGATGAAAAAACTTTCGGGCACGTCCTGCCAGTAGGGGAAAACAAAATAGCCGTTATTTTTTTCGCTGATATAGTGGTAGAGTGCAAATTGTAGGTCTTTCGGTATGCTTGGGCTAAAACCTTCGTAGACGAAAATCCGCCCATGTTGATACTGCAAAACCATGCCTTCGGGTATGCTTTCGCGTATAACCGTCTGCCAATGTATGCGCAAGGGCGCGCAATTGCTTAGACCTTCTGCGTCTTCGCGCTCCGTGCGGCGCAGAACATGGGTGATGCTTTCTATTTCATTTTCGATGTTTTCGAGGGGTGTGCCTTTGGCGACTTGGCTATAAATCATCGCGCCCGTGCCTTTGGCTACGCCGATTTCGTCGAAGCGGAAATGCGTACTCGATTCGGCGACGCGCTGCCAAGATTCGGAGCGCGTATAGAGTTTATTTAGGCGCGGCACATTGCGATAGAGCGAAAAAGAACCAGATAGCCATTCGCGCCGCAGGGAAATAATATCATGCGTATTCAGCAATTCGGGAGTCAAAAATACGCTCAAATCGCCCAAAATGACATCTAAATCACAATAGCCCCAAAAATGATAATCCGCCACATATTCGGCAAAAATATCGGCGTACATAGGGCGCAGGTCGCAAAGTTTGTAGCCATTGGTAGCCTGCACTTTTACGCCGAGTGCTGTGCTGGCGCGCTCATTAAATTCGGCGAGCGTTAGAGGCAAAATCTGCACATTCGTAGGCAGGCGCTGCCCCCAAATGCGCATCTCTTCCTGCGCTCTATCGCTAAAAATCAAAAAATCTATCTGCGTATTGTGCCCACAAGAGCGCAAAAAAATCGAAAAATAAGCTTTCGGCAGCTCGCCCACGAAGGGAATTATTAAAACAATGCGGTGCATAGTGAATGACGAATGACGAATGACGAATGTTCGTTAGGTTTTTTTACTGCGTGTTTTACTACGTTTTCACTTTTCGCTACGCGTTCACTGCGTGTTCACTTTTTTGGCGGGTCGGCGCTCCTCTGCGCCGCCAAAGGGGCGGCGCAGGAGCCGTAGCGTGCTACGGCTCTACAGTCGCGCCGTCGGGCTATCCGTTGCAGCGCCTACGGCGCTTCCACTGCTATCCCTCCCGCGGGTAGGTAGACGGGGCGGCGGGGCTTCGATTATCGCTGCTATGTATAATGAGTTAAAAGGCTTGTTGCATACGCATAAATGCGTCTTTTTAGCCTTTGCATTGCTGGTTCTCCGATAATTATTGAAGTATACTCTTCAATAGCCCAATAGGCTGTTAAAGAGTATTGGGAATAGGGCAATAGATACTTTACTAATTCTATGAAAGTGCTTTCTTGTATAGTGGCATTAGCTGCTTGAATAGTCAGTTCCAATTTTTCTAATATGCTTGTAACGGTTTTGTAGTGCCCGTTTCTGAATATTATAAAATCTGGTCGATTTAGTTGGTAGACTTCAATAGATATACAAGCACGAAGGTAGCGAAAACGCTCATTGTTCCAAGTGCTGGCGATATTGGCATAATCTGCTGGCGTGGGGCAAAACGGAGGTCTTGATGGTTCTATAGGTCTTAATTCGCCAGCAGGATGCACAAAAAAGAAATTACTGCCATCATCATTTGGGTTAGCAGGGTCTAATAATAAGGGGTATTCTGAAAATCCGTTTAGTCCCCAAGGTAATTGAGGAGAGCTATAGCGATTTGTCCCTATCGCAACGGGAAAAAAATCATGTTTAGCGCTGCCGTCGTTAGTAGAAGCGGTAGCGGGGCGATAGTTTCGGTGTTCATTGATGAGCCAATCGTATTTTATAGCAGAGGCGACTGCTGCCTCGTGTTGGGTTATATCAATGCCTTTACTACTTTGTAGACGCGTCTTCATCTCCATAATCTTTGTACCTGTGCCACCGCATATAGATTCTACATTGCCTTTTGGGCGAAAGTGGTCTATATGTAGCTCGCCGCCTCCAATTTGTAGCATTTCAGAGTACCAGCACCTAGAATTTACCTCTGTCGCTTCAAAACGTTGAAGATTTTCGGGTAAACTGCTAAGTGCCAAGTGCTTTTCAAAGTATGGTTTTAGTTTTGCCCAATCTTTTTCGGCAGCGCGAGAACGCAAAAAGGTTTGCAAATCACTATCATTGTCAAGAGAAGGGCGTGGAAACGGGATATATCTCATAGCTCAAATTTGTCTAATAAGGCGTTGACAGCTTCGTAAATAGCTTTTTTAGCTTCAGTTTCGGAAACAGTGGCTTGTGGTTTGGCTGGTTTTGCGCGCTGTTTTAGGTATTCCTTTACCGCAATTTCTATTTCGTCGGGTTGGTTTAGGCTGTCGTCGTACCGAAATTTTGATAATTTTGCTTGGAGTTCTTGGAGTTCTTGGGTTTCGCTTTCGTCAAGTTGGTAGACTATTTTTTTGTTTAGCAGTTGTGCATATCTATCACGTTGCTTTATTGCTATATCATCGAAGGTTGTTTTTAGCCCAAATAATTCGAGCAAAATGCGTTCAGCGCCCATACCAATAACGTCTTGTGTGGGGTGGTCGGCGTAGCGGCGACCGTCTTTAGGGTCTTGGCGAAGTAGATGTATTTGCTCTTTTCTTAGCCCATTTACGAGCAGGGGCGAATGTGTGGTGATAATAAATTGTACTTTAGGGAAAATTACAGAAAGCCGCTTTAATACTTCATTTTGTAAAGAAGGGTGTAGGTGTGTGCCCAATTCGTCAATCATCACGCAGCCTGTTATTTGTGCCAATACGTTTTCGCCGAGGTGCTTATTGAGGAGTGTAGCGCGAGCGACTAACTCCCCCGCCAATAGCACCAAATAGCGAAAACCATCGCTCAACATTTTGTATTTTCTGATGCCTTCGTTTTTGATTGTGAAAAATAGATCATATTTTTCATTTCGACTACTCACATCTTTCACCCAAGTAACATCTTCACATTCAGGCAATAAGATATTAACAGCTTGTTTAAAAAGGGATAAGGTCGAGTTGGGCAAACTACCGTATAGGGTGGCAGCTATTTTGCTTTGTTGCTGTTCTCGGCGGGCTTTTTCTAAGGTTTCAAACCAAGTAAATACAAAATTTTCCATATTTTTTTGGTCTAAGCAATACCAATAGCCTTGTTCGGCGCTACCGTCGGATTTGAAAGTATTCATTTCGGGCTTGGGCTGATGTAGATATTCTACTCCCACATATAAGAGCAGCGGGTTAATGGCTTGTGCTTCTTGTTTATCATTACAACGCTCGTAAGAGTCATAAGCAAGTTGAGCAAGTTCCGTTTTTCCTTTATCGCTTCGTGTTTTTGTATTTTTTGACGAGGTTTTATGTAGTTCCCAATGGAGGTTAACGGGTTGCCATTGCTGGTTTTTCCATTCAATGGATAGTGCTTTTGCGTTTATATATAGTTCTTTAGCTTGGTCGACAAAAAAATCATCATTTTTACCTAATCCTATATCGCTAAGCTTATACCTACTCCGAATTCGATGGTCTTCTGCGTTAATAGCTAATAACGTAGACGAGCCGATATTTAAGCCTAATTTAGAAAACCTTGCGGCTATGGCTGTTCGCAGAGCTTTAAGCAAGACGCTTTTACCGACCATATTGGGCGCTAAAATAACGTGCAGGTTGATGGGCGTTTTGTCTTCGCTCTGTGTGGGGAAATGTATTTCAAAATCCTCAAAGCAGCGATAATTTTTTAGACGGAGATAGGTTATTTGCATGGCAGATAAGTTGGGAGTTCCTTGCGTGAGGGATAGGAGCGAAACCACACCGCAAGCGCGGCTTTGCCGCGCAAGGTGTGATGTAGCGGATAGCCCGACCGCCGCCGTAAGCCGTAGCATGCTACGGCTCTACAGGCGGCGGGCACGCCAAAAAAAAACTACTTTTTAAATTTTATGGCAGAGCTGGCGGGCGCGCTGGGGCGATTGGCGGCTATGTCGATGCCATTGGCGAGGGTTTTTTGTATGCCGTTGAGCCCGTCGGTGAAGGCGGAAAGTTGGGCGACGACCTGCACGACGGGGTCATTGCTTGCGCCGTTGAGCATTTTATTTTTGAGGAAGGTCTCCTTGATTTCTTTCCAGCGGGCGGCTTCTGTTTCGGTGAGTGCGCCCATCATTTCTTTGAGTTTGAGCATATTGGACTCTGCGCCGTCGGTGAGGGTTTGCGACTCGCCCGAATAATGCGCGATGAGGAGCGTATTGATTTCGTCGTCGTTCATGATGGGGACGATTTTTTCGGTGAGTTTGTTCATATTGCGGTAGGAGCCCTGCAATTTGAAGGTCGGCTCCATGCGATATTCGTCGGCGGTAGCGGCGGAGCGTATGTATTCGAGATTGACTTTTAGGAGTACGTCGCGCACTTTTATCATGCGTTTGATGATTTCGACGTATTCATTGAGTTCTTGCGGGCTGTGGTTTGCCTCGAATTGTAGACCGTCCTGCGAACCCGTTTCGGCATATTTGAGTAAGGGGTAAATATCTCTGGTGCTTTTGGTGGCGAGACCTTGCAAAACGGCGCTCGAAGTCATAGAGTTTTCGATATAACTCATCTCGAAAATCGCTTTGCTGTCGCCGATGATATCGCCCAGATTGTATATATCGGAGCGGTTGGCGAGCATGTCGGGGATTTGGAATTTATCGCCGCTTTCGGTGTAGGGGTTGCCTGCCATAGCGACGCAGACGCGCTTGCCGCGCAGGTCGTAGGTTTTGGTTACGCCTTTATATACGCCCTCTATTTTTCGCTGACCGTCGGTAAGGGAGATGAATTTTTGCAAAAATTCGGGGTTACAGTGCTGAATATCGTCGAGATAGATGAGGATATTGTCGCCCATCTCCAGTGCAAGATTTAGCTTTTCGAGTTCCTTGCGAGCGGCGGCGTTTTTGGCTTCGCTGGGGTCGAGCGAAACGACATTATGCCCAATGGCGGGACCGTTGATTTTCATAAAAATCAGCCCCAGACGGTCGGCGACGTATTCGACGAGGGTAGTTTTACCGTAGCCGGGCGGCGAAATGAGGAGGAGCATACCCATGCGGTCGGTGCGGGTATTGTCGCCTGCCGTACCGATTTGCTTGGCGAAGTTGTCGCCAAAAAGGGGAATATACAGTTGGTCGATGAGTTTGTTCCGCACAAAGGAGGTGAGGGGCTTGGGCTTAAATTCTTCCAAGCGCAGGGTATGGCGGAATGTGTCGATAAGCTGTTTTTTGAGTTCCAGAAAACGCTCGTACATGGGCACGATATGGTTGGCGTGCTGCTCCAAGCGGCGCATGAAGTGGTTGAACTCAAAGGCGTACACGCCGCCTTCGCCTACTGCCGTGTGGCTGCCGTGCATACCCGTAATGGTTTGCTGCGTTTGGGTGTAGATAACATGGCTTTCTTGGTGGTGATTGAGTACGACCATCGCGGCGACCTCGTCGCAATAGGGCGCGAGTTCTTTCTTTTCGCTCTCATCCAAAAATGCCTGCACCCATTTGCGTGCCTGCTGAAACTGCTCTATGGGCTGGGGTTCGAGGCTCTGCAAGGAGTCTTGGAAGTATTTTAGCGCGGCATGGCTGTCTAAGAATGCCTTAAATTCTTTTTTGAGATTAAACGCCTCGCCGCTGATGATAAAATAGTCGCGGCGCGAAAGCTCTGCAAACAGATATTCGGCGGCGCGATGGGCGATGTCGGCGGGAAAAAGCTCATTTTGCTTGTTGATAGCCTCGAAGCTTTCGTATAGATTTTCTTGCAGGTACTGAAATTCGCGCGTTTTCGGGAATACGCGCAGGATAGTGCCTGCCGTTTTGAGCTGTTTTAGATACAGTTCCTTTTGTTCTGCGGGCATGAATTTCGCCCAAAAGATATTGGCGCAGGCGCGCACCTGCGAGGGGAAGTAGAGTAGGTCTATGTTTTGCCCTACGAAATAGAGGGTTTGCAGTATTTTGGCTGCGTCTTCGTCGTGTATGCCTTTGGAATAGGCTTCTTGGTAGCGATTGGCGGCGAACTGCTGCACGTACTGCAGGGCTCCATCGGAGCGCAGAGGCTGCTTTTCGTAGCTTAGTTTTTGGTAGCAAAGATAGGCGAGATACTCGGCGCGATAGACCTGCGGCGTTTCCGATACTGTAGACATTTCCCAAACGGGGCGGGTCTGCAAAAAGGCTTCATCGACAACCTGCTCAAAAAAGCCCGTACCCGTGAGATGGAAGAACTGCTGTCCGCCTTTGTAGACCATCGTAAGGTCGAGCGGTTGCTTATTGACAGAAAAAAGATGCTTGCCCAAGCGGATAACGTCGCCGCCTTCGGCAAATAGTTCTTGCTTGTCGCGCAGTTGGCGGATAGCCTCCTCTTTGATGGCTTTTAGCTGCGTTTGTATGTCGCCCGCTTTGTTGCTATCGCCCAATAGATTAAGCTGCTCGATATTTTCGCGCACCTTTTCTATCATCATATCGGCGGCAAAAAATCCGTTTATTTGGGCGATTTCCTTGAAGGAGAAGGCGCGATTTTTTACCCCCGAAAGGATGCGTTCCGAAGAGGCTTGTAGGGTAGCGGTGCGGCGATTGATAGCCTCCGTTAGTTGGATTTTGCGGGAGTCGAAGGCGCTGGCGATTTCTTCGCGTTTTGCGTCGATGCGCTCTACAAACTCGTCAAATTCGGCGAATTTGCTGCCCATCTCCTCCAGCTGCACCATGAGTTTGGTCTGATATTCGTCGCTTTTGGCGGGGGTGTCGCTGATGTCGAGAAAATTGAGCATACCTTGCTCGATAAGCCGCATTTGTGCGGCAAATTCTGTCGTAGCCTCTGCACCTGTGAGGTCGCGTAAGCGGCGGCGCACGCCCGCTTTCACCTGATTGAGGGTAGCGAAAATGGCGGTGATGCTGTCTACGATTTTCGTCGTTTGGGTGGGGTCGTCGATTTTTAGATTGGTAACGATTTCCACCAGCAATTCCAACTCTTTGCCGATAGCGTCTATGTCGTCTTCCAGCTTTTTGCCCTGTTTGGCGGTCTGCATCTCGTCGATGCTTTTGCGGGCTGTGTCCACGCGCTCCAGATAAGGGCGCAAAGCGTCATCGCGCAGCAAAAAGCCTACGCAATTATCCGATAATTCCGTATTGAATTGTACGACCTTTTTTTCCAGCTCCTCAATCAGCGGCAAATCCGTATAGCGCTCATCGCGCAAAGAAATCACTTCCCCGCGCAGCACCCGCAGCTCACCCAATGCCTGCACGAAAACATCGACCCGATTGAAGGAAGTTTGCCCAATTTTTTTGAATAGTGCCTCCGCTTTTTCCTGCGTGGCTTGTATTTTTTGGCGGGTATCGCGTTTGATGCGCTGTACTTTCTCAAATTCGTCTATAGCTGAAGTCGCCGACTGTCGTACCAATTTTAGGCTCTCATCGAGCTGAAAAGCCTCCTTTTGATTGAGCCAATAGTAAGAATCTAATATATCGTTCGACTTTTTTACGAGGTCAAAATACAAACCGCTGTAATTATCGTCTTTGCCGACCATAGACAGCAGTTCTTGTACTTCTGCCATCGCGCGCACGATGTCGCGGTTGCCGATTTTGTAGAGTACCGTATCCGTGTGTTGGCTTGGCAAAACCTCGCCCGTAACGTAGGGCGTTTGCCAAATCTGTATCATGTGGTGCTTCGTTGCCGTGTCTTCGGAACGGAAGTAGGTCAGCTCGCCATTGGCATAAAGCGTATAGCCGTTGGCGAATATCGGGGTGGCAACGGTCTGCGCGATGATGTTGTAAGACAGGAGCAGATAACTCAATTTCTCTTGAGAGAAGAATATATATAGATGGTCTTCGCCGTTGGGGGAGGCTACCTTGCGCTCAAATCGGTAGTCTGTAGCCGCCGATTTATCGAACATCTTAAAATCGCCCGTCTGCAAATAAAAACCATTGCTAAATATCAAGCCCTGCCCGCCAGGCAACAAAATGCCGCTATGCGCCAGCGCATCAATGCGCTGAACGGTCTGCATTTTCTCGTTGAAAATAAAATATCTATACTGCTCCTGATAAGGGCGTATGCGCAAAGCGATCAGATTGCCCAAGTCCGCAAAATGTATTTCTCCATCGTCTAAGCGCTGCTCGGCAATGGTTACAGGCTCCGAATAAATGCCCTTGCCCGTTTCGGTGTTGTCTTCTACTTTTATCGTTAGGTCGCCGCCTACGGTCTCCACGAAGGCACGATCCAAAATCGAAACATGCGGGTGTCGCCCCTCCTTAAACATATCCCGCGTCGCTTTCCGCCACTCAAAATCGTATTGCTTTGGCGGCACATAGCGCTGCTCACCAGGCTCCGTAACATAGCGCAATTTTCCGCTGCTCACGTCCCATTTGAAGGATTTTAGGTCATTCGGCGCAGCACTCAACTGAAAAATCATATACATATACGGCGCGCCTGTGTCGTAGGCAAATTTTACAAAAGCCGCATCTTTATAGTACTTGTGCAGATTCTCAAATTCCTCCAAAAAGCGCGGATTTTCCGCACCCAACGCATGCACGTCGGCATCTTTGAAGTGCTCGCCATCGAAAGTATAGAGGCTAAAAACATCGTTCAATTTGGTCTCCGAACGCAAGCCAATATGCACACTGTAGCCGAAAAGGCAGATATTGCCCAGAGAAAAAATATCCTTCGCTATGCAATTATTTTCCGTATTGATGCGCGTATTGCCTATCAAACGTAGCTCTATAGAGCCAAAAATCTCTTTGCGCGATGCGTTGAGCTTGTCCAATCTACTGCGCAATTCCGCGCCTTGCAGCGCCAAACGCCCTTTGATGACCTCATAAGTGCCGCCTTCGAGCTTAGCATTTTGGGCTTCTTGTGGCTGCTCTTCTGCCGTTTTTAGCTGTTCTTCTGACATTTTTTTGCTATAATTTATAGGTTTTTTTCAAGGCGGCTAAGATACAAATTTTTTCCGTACCCTGTGGCGTAGGGCTATTTTTTTGGGCGTGCCCGCCTGCCAAAAAGGGCAGGCGGTCGGGCTATTCGGGGCGCAAATGTAGGGACAAGGCACGCCTTGTCCCTACAGCGCCCCTACTATCCCTCACGCAAAAAATGGCGCACGCGCCGCAAAGGGCGGCGCGCGCAGATAAGATAAAATCATGCAGTTCAGCCTGCGCCCCGCTGCCCTTTCGCAGCGGGGCAGGTCGCGTGAGGGATAGGAGCGTAGGGGCGAACCAATGTGTTCGCCCTACTGATGCCGTCTGCGCCCCGCAGCGCATAGCCCGACCGCCGCGCCTGTAGAGCCGTAGCATGCTACGGCTTTACAGCGGCGGGCACGCCCAAAAAAATAAAAATCAGCCCCTTCGCGCCAGTTTCCGCCAAAATTTTAGCGCCACTTCGTTGATGTCAGGCGAAATTTCCCCCCAAAGCATCGCAGGCACAAACAAAATTACCAAGAGCAAGGAGCGTAAACACATATTCAGCAGCGGCATAAACGGCAAAGGCAGCCAATAAAGCACCAAAAACACCAATCCACCCCATACAAACGCCCCCAAATAACGCAGTCGCAGCGGAAACAAACCATACACCCGATACAAAACCCAAACCCGCAGCAAAGTATACAAACCCGTAGAGGCAGCCGCCGCTATAGCCACCCCTTCCAAGCGATAAATAGGCATCAAATAGTAGCTTAAAACGATGTTCAAACCCACCGAAATCAGCATCAGCCACAGACTCCAGACGTAAGCATCCGAATATTCCAAAATTACCCTGCTCACACCCCCTACACTATCCACCACCCGCGCCAAAGACAGCCAAAAAACCGCCCAAATTCCCATTTTCAACACCTCATAACGCGGCGTAAACCGAAATAAATCGTCGATATTTAGCAACACGCCCAAAAAGATGAAAACCCCCGCCACACATAGCACTCCAGCCGTTTTTTCATACACCTTTTGCACCTCCTCCCGCCGATTGGCAGCAAAATGGTCGACCACCACAGGCAAAGCAATCGCACTCAAACTCATCATCGGCACTGCCACCAAATTCGCCACAAATAAAGCAATGCCATAAATGCCATTTTCCTCCAAACTCAACCATGTAGGCACCGTAATTCTATCCAATTGCAGCGCCAAAAAGGAAGAAAGCGTAATCAAAGTCGTCGTCAAGCTGTAGCGACCTATATTTTTAAGCAAATTCGCATTCAGCGCCGAAGTATCCCATACCCAATGCCATTGCCCCATGCGCCAAATGTAGAAAAGCAAGACCAAAACCGCCCCCAAGTAACTCGCCAAAATACCCAATAGCAACAAACGCGTATCCAAAACCTGCAAAACATACAAACCTATCAGGGCAGGACGCGCTATACGCGTCAATAAATCCACCAATGCCGCTATAACCACCCGCTTAAACGCCGCACAATACTGCGAAAACAGATATATCTGCCCCGTCAAGTACGAAAAAGCATACAAATACCAAACCTGCTCCGCCTCAAAACCCTCCTTCCCCGCGTAAAACTCCACGATAGAGCCGTAAAATAACGCTACCAGCAAACCGAAAAATACGAAACCCAGCAAATTCGCCCCCCAAGCCAGCAACAACAAACCCCGATGACCCCGCTCCTCATCCTTAAAATGCGGAAAAAACTTCGCCACCACCACATGCAAACACCCTTGCGCCAATACGCCCAAAATGATCGCCATCTCCGTCATAAACGTAACCAACCCATACTCCGCCAGCGCCTGCGGATATATCCACACCACACTCAAAGCACCTACCAAAATGCCGACATAGTTTAAGCCCGCCGATTTTATCCCCTGCCTTTGTATAACACCCATTTGGAATGACGAATGACGAGCGGCGAAGCCACCACGAAGTGAATGACGAATGTTTCCAGCGCGCAAAATAACAAAAATACGCACGATACGCTTTCCTTGCGTTTAATTCGTCATTCGTCATTCGTAATTCGTCATTAAACGGTATCTTTGTCGCTCAATACGTTTATGCAGCATTTGCAAACAATTTTATCCCCTCTTTCTCAAAAACGAGCGCAATGAACTACTACGAAGAATCCCTGCAACTGCACCGCCATCTGAAGGGCAAAATCGGCATACACAACAAAATGGACGTGCGCACAACGGAGCATCTCTCCCTTGTCTATTCGCCAGGCGTAGCCGCCCCCTGCCAAGCTATCGCCGAAAATCCCGAAGCCGTCTGGGAATACACCATGAAAGGCAATACCGTAGCTATCATTAGCGATGGCTCCGCCGTCTTGGGGCTCGGCAATATCGGCGCTAAAGCCGCCATTCCCGTCATGGAAGGCAAAGCTATGCTCTTCCGCCGCTTCGGTGGTATCGACGCTTTCCCTATCTGCATCGAGTCACAAGATACGGACGAAATCGTGCGCACCATCCGCAATATCTCCCCCGTTTTCGGTGGCATCAATCTCGAAGACATCTCCGCCCCGCGCAGCTTCGAGATAGAGGAACGCCTACAAGATTTGGGCATTCCCGTTTTTCACGACGACCAACACGGCACCGCCGTCGTCGTACTCGCCGCACTCATCAATGCCGCGAAAATTCTCGATAAACCCCTCACCGAACTAAGCGTCGTTATCAACGGCTCGGGCGCGGCAGGCATCGCCATCGCGCGACTCCTACGCTGTGTCGACAATCAAGACAATACCGCCTGCATTCCCGTCAAAGAAATCATCCTCTGCGATACCAAAGGCGTTATCCATGCAGGACGCACTGACCTCAATAGCGCCAAACGCGCTACGCTCAGCTACACCAATTTCAACAATAAAACAGGCACCGTGCAAGAGGCGCTTGTGGGCACAGACGTATTCATCGGCGTTAGCTCCGCCAATCTGCTCACCGCAGACGACATTCGCCGCATGAACCCCGACCCCATCATCTTCGCCCTCGCCAATCCCGTCCCCGAAATCATGCCCGAAGAAGCCCTCAAAGGCGGCGCGGCTATCGTCGGCACTGGACGCAGCGACCTGCCCAACCAAGTCAACAACGTCTTAGGTTTCCCAGGCATCTTTCGCGGCGCACTCGACGCGCGCGCCAAGACCATCACGCCCAAAATGAAACTTGCCGCCGCTTACGCCATCGCTTCCTGCCTGCGCTTCCCCACCCGCGACATGGTCATACCGCCCGCACTCAACGAAGAAGTCGCCTACCGCGTCGCCGAAGCCGTGCGCAAAGCCGCCTTAGAAGAAGGCGCATAATTTAAGTGAAAAGTGAAAAGTGAAAAGTGAAAAGTGAAAAGTGAAAAGTGAA
>CAYXSA010000083.1:0-19015 GCA_964467315.1 uncultured Saprospiraceae bacterium
TATTATTGCCCCATGTGCGCAATACCAAAAACCACCCCTCAAAAGGTGGTTTTTGCCGTTTACAGCTTTTGTAGGGCGTTTGCCTCAAGAACACGAACAGCGAATGCCCCCGCGAAGCAAACTGAACGCAAAAGCGAAGAGCCCTCGATCGCGCGAAAAACGCGATCGAGGGCTATCAAACAACAACCAATAAGGCAAACTACGAATCCAATGAATCCGATTTTTTGGATTTCCCTTTTTTGGCTTTTTCTTTCTTTTCTTTTTTTTCCCTTTCTTTCTTTTCTTTTTCTTCTTTCTCTCGCAGCAGGAATTCTTCTATCTTGAGTTCTTCGAGCCTTATTTTCTCAAGATTATCCAAGTACTCTTTTTCAAGAATAGCGCGCTGTTTCTCCCACTTTTCTCTTCTCGCTTCCTCTTCCTTTATCTCGCGCTCACGCGCGTAAACGCGCTCATCGGCTATTTTTAGCAGAGGTTTCAAAAATTTGTAATTCACTGTTCGCCAAAAAATCTGAGCAAGTTCCCGCCCAATAGAGATTAGCCGTAGAGAAGAATCAAAACGGTTTATTTTTGTGAGAAGATGCGCAATGAGCAGCGTCGGGTCTTTGATACGCTCCACAACAAGGTCCAAAGAATAAGTACGGTAGTAGTGCCAACTGGCAGGAAGGGCAATAATTATATACTCAAAGAAGTAATAGTCGCCAGCCTCAATAAGAGGTACTAAATGCTGGTCTATGACCTGTATTTTTTGCTCAAATGTCAAAGCCTGCTCAAAATCGTCAACAACTTGGCTCATAAAATAGGGGTTTTAATGATGTAAGTGGAGGCATTTATGGATAAAATTAGGCTCTTTATAGCCGACTCGTAGATATTTAGGGGCACGTTTAGCAATGCAAGAGACTATATTTTATTGCCTTAAAACTCGCTTTTTTTTTATTACCGAACAAGTTTTCAACTCGCTTTTTTTTGAGAAATAAAAAAAAAGCCAAAGAAGTCTTTATTGTTGTCTGTTAGCACATTTTTTTTCTTGGGATTGCCTGCGCTCCTCTTTGCCGCGTAGCGCAGTCGGGCTATCCATTGCATCAGCTTCGCGCATTGTATGCGCTTGTGCGTAGCCTGCGCTGCTACGTGCTCGCTCCTATCCCGCAAGCAATCCAAATTTAGGCTTTTTGCGTATCGGCAGGCGGAAATGCCCAACTACGCAATACCCCCAAATAAAACCGACAAAGCCCGAATAAGCTACGCGTGAGGGATAGAAATGTAGAGCCGTGTAGGGGCAGCCCTTGTGGCTGCCCTACGGCTCGCAATGAATAGCCCGACCGCCGCCGTAAGCCGTAGCATGCTACGGCTCTACAGGCGGCGGGCACGCCCAAAAAACAAAAAAATTACTTGTTGCAAAGCTCCTTTATCGACTCAAAGGCGGGAGCATATCCCAATTCGCCCGCTTTAGAGAGGTCGCGGCAACCCTCCTCTTGCTGCCCAAGCTTTATCTTGGCAAGACCCAGATAGTAATACACCAAAGGCGGGTCTTGATTGAATGCCTTGCTTTTTTCGACAAGTTCCAACGATTTTTGCAGGTCTGCAATGCAGGCGCGATAGTTGCCCTTTTTGTAGTGGTAGATGCCGCGCGCGCCCCAGATATAGTTTTCTTGAGGCTCCATTTTTAAGCCTTTTTCGATGAAAGGCAGCCCCTCGTCCAGCCTGCCGAGCTCCACCAACGAATAGCCTTTGTTGTTGTAGACAGTACCCATCAAAAAACCATCGGGCTGTATGCTGCCTTCTCTTTTGATGATTTCGTCGTAGTCGGCAATCGCGCCCCATTCGTCGTTCATCCCCGATTTGATGAGCGCCCTGCTGAAATAGGCGTGGGTATTGTTGCTGTTAAAAGAGATAACTGTAGTCAAATCGCGCAAGGCGGGCAGCTCTTGTCCCAAAAAACGATACATATTGGCGCGGGCGATATAGGCTTTTTCGAGGTTCTTATCGAGCTGAATGGCTTTAGTGAAATTGTCGACGGCTTTTTCATAGTTGCCCAATTTTTGATAAATCAGCCCCCGAAGAAAATAGCTTTCCTTGTCGTTGGGGGCGGCTTCTATAGCCAGATTTATCTGCCGCAAAGCCTCCGAAAAGTCGCCATTGCCTTCATTGTGTATGCTTTGGGCTTTCTCGAAAAAGGCGGCAGCGTCTTTTTCTGTGTACTTGAGGCTGTCTTTTTCGCGGGGAGCATTCACCCAAATCAGATAGGTATAATCGGAAAAAACGGCGGCTTGGGCTTGCATATTTTTGCCTTTTAGGGCTTTGTTTGCCTGCGGATAGGGTAGCGGTCGGGGCAGATGGTCTATGAGATTTTTGAGATGGCTGACCTTTATGGCGTAATTGGTATTTTGGCTTTCGGTGTGTATGGAGCTTACGATGCCCAGCAAATTGCCGTTTTTATCGAATAAGGGGCTGCCTGAATTGCCGCCTTGCACGGGCACGGAAATCTGATAAGTGGATATTGCCCCCTGAAAACCCGTTTTGGCGCTGATGATGCCGTTCGTTAGCTTGATTTGTTTGCCCATAGATTGTATGAGCGGATAGCCTAAGGCAAAGACCTCTTCGCCCGGCTCGGCGATGTCATCGCGGAAAGCGTAAGGAATAGTACCGATGGACTTGAAACGCGGGTCATCGATTTTGAGGATAGCCAAATCATTGCCTTCATCGTGGATAATGACGCGGGCGGAGAGCTTGAGCGAAGTATCGCCGTTTACACCTGCAATTTCGATAGTTTTTGCCCATCTTATCACATGATAATTGGTAACGATATAACCATCTGGAGAAATCGCAAAGCCCGTGCCCGTGCCTGTGGAGGGGTATACTTTGTAATAGTAGTCGTCGCTATCAGCGTCTGTAAAGGAGAGCGTAGCATCGCTATATTTTATATAGTGGCTGGATAAATTTTTATCTTGCAGATACCAATCCGCTTCAAATAAACCATCTACAGAAGTAGGGAAGAGCGTAGCCTTTAGGTCGCCTTCTTTCCACCAGCTCATATACTTGCCCACATAAGATAGAAAAACCAATTTATAAATGCCATCTTCTTTGATGCAGGCGAAACGGTAGCCCGTTTTTTTGCTGGACTCGTATAAGCCGACGATAGGGTCGTCTTGGTCTGTAATCAATTTTCGCAAGCCCCTGTAATCTAAGTGGGTTGTAGGGTGATTGTCGGGATTGTTGAGGTTGTAATTGTACAGGCTAAGGCCGTAGCAGGCGGAATTGGTGCCATCGTCTACGAGCGAAAAATTGCTAAGACCCGGAGGTATAGCGCCGATAAATACTAAAGTGTACAGGTGTTTATCGCCTATTTTAGCGTTGCTGGAGTTCCAGCCTTCGCCGCAGTTGATGTTGTGGTAGTATTGGTCTTTGTGGGTGCTTACGCCCATGAGCGAGGCTGACCAGTCTGCCGACTTTATGATGACCAATTTGGAGTTCGGGTATCCTATGAAATCGATTTTTCGGGTGGCTTCCAATTCGATGCTGACATAGGTAAAGTTGCGCGCTCTGTCGATGCGGACTTGTTTTAGGGCAGCCGTATAGCCGTCAAAGTAGATTTTATTCAGCCCATCGAAATTGGTCGTTTGCGCCTTTGCGCCTGAAACGGAGAGCAAAAAAGATAAAAGCAGCAAGGCGCAGTAAATGATGTTTTTCATCTGGGTAATCGGTTGGATGGTGGAGAGAAAAAAAAGCGTGAGGGATAGTAGGGGCGAATCAACATTCGCCCCTGTAGGGGCGATGGTGAAACGCCCCGCATAGCCCGACCGCGCCCCCCTTTTTGCCCCACGCTTTGCGTGGGGTGCCTGCGCGAGCCGTAGCGTGCTACGGCTTTTCAGCGCAGGCAGGGGCGCGGGCACGCCCAAAAATACATCGCAAAATAAACCCTCACAAGTCCAGCCAATCTGTACGCTGCAAAATATTTGAAAAATTACAAAAAAAAAAGCGCCCCCAGCCGCATAAACGGACGGGAGCGCAGGGTTATTTTTCTTTGCTATCAAGACCTCAGACCCATATCCTACTACTTACTACTTACTACTTACTACGCCTTAGATATTCTGTGGCTGTTTTTGTCGAAGTTGATAGCTGCCTTCCACGCCTTGCGGATGTAGTTGGAATCGGGTACATTCGAGCTGATGCGAGTAAAAAATATGCGCATCAATGTGCTGCAAATGCCAGTCAAAACGGCTATCGTTGAGCGTATTGGCGGTCTTGAAAAAACGCCATTCGGGCTGCCAAGTCGAAAGCGTGCTGCTGCCCAAAGTCAAAAGGGGCAATTGCTGCGGTAGGCTTTGGAGGTGTAAAGTGAGCGCATCGAGCTGCTGCGTTATTTGGGGGTCGTACTCCCAGCCGTTGGGCGCATGCAGGGCAGTGCAAAGCAAATTTAGGTCGCCTTTGGCGCTATCGAGCCGCAGGGTCGCCAAAAGGGAGGATTGCCCAGCGGCTTGAAGGGTGTCTAAGCGGCGTATAGGTCGGGTCGAAAACAGCAAAATGCGCCCCGTTTCATGCACAAAATCATGCTGATAGGGGTAGCGGTTGCGCAATTCTTTTGCCTGACAGCCCACAAAATCGCCCCCCAAAGGTAGTTGCAAAGAAACAAGATCCACCTCCAAAGGCAAGACCTGCGAACGCAAAAAACTATCCGTGCAAGCCTCCTGAAGCTGAAAATGCGCTACCTGTAGCTGCGCGCTTTCTTTCAGCGGCTGCGCATATACAAAGTCCGTAGAATGCGCCTTATGCAAAAAATCACACAATGCTATCCCGCCCAAAAAACAGCTCACCATCAGCCAAATTTGCCCAAAACGCAGAGATACGAAACCTAAGACAACGAGTATAATCAAAATTTCTACTGCCGAAGAAGAGAGCGCACGAAAAAAAGCATAAGGCAGCGGAAAAACAACATTTGCACATAAAAGCGCGATGAGTATTGTAGCACCAACATTCATCGACATAGCGAGCTTATTGCTTGCTTCCATTCTTGTAAGTAGGTAAGTGATGCGAATTGCAAAATTAACGCTATTTCGCCGCTTATTAGTATTTTTGCCCCCAAACTTAACGTTAAGACAATCTACCGCACCTTATATACAGCCCATGAGCCGCCTATATTTCGCCTCCGATTTTCATCTCGGCGCGCCCAACTTTCAAGCCAGCCGCGAGCGCGAAAGGCGCATCTGCCAATGGCTCGACACCATAGCCGACGATGCCAAAGCCCTCTATCTCTTAGGCGATGTCTTCGATTTTTGGTTCGAATACCATACCGTCGTGCCCAAAGGCTTTTTGCACTTTTTCGCTCGCTTGGTGCAGCTGCGAGAGCGCGGGGTGGAGATACATCTATTTGCTGGCAACCACGATATGTGGATGCGCGACTTTTTTACTCAAGAACTCGGCATTCACTTGCACCGCGATAGTCTACAGTTCGAACATAACGGCAAGAGGTTTTTTCTCGCGCACGGCGACGGACTCGGCCCCCACGACAAAGGCTACAAACGGCTAAAAAAGGTCTTTCGCGCCCGCCTCTGCCAGTGGCTTTTTCGCTGGATACACCCCGATTGGGGCACAGCTCTTGCTTCTTTTCTCTCGCGCCGCAGCCGCTCCGCACAGCCCCAAAGGGAGGTCTTCGAGTCCAAAGAAAAGGAATGGCTTTACCTTTATGCCGAACGCAAATCGCTCCAACTCCCTGAGGTCGATTATTTTATTTTCGGACATCGCCATTTGCCGCTCGATATACGCCTAAACAACGGGCGCAGCCGCTACATCAACTTGGGCGAATGGCTCAGCTTCGACACCTTCGCCAGCTTCGAGGGGCAAGAACTCCACCTCCAATCCCATAGCGGAGAGCCGATTTTCGTGCTGTAGTTTTTTTTGGCGTGCCCGCCGCTTGCCCCCCGCCCGCTACGCGGTCGCCCCCGCAAAAGCGGGGGGCGGCGGTCGGGCTATCCGCTCCAGCCCTTCGCTTCGCTGCGGGCTTCCGCTCCTATCCCTCACGCATCACTACCCACAAAGACAAAGCAAATGAATAACCCCGATAGAGGCTTACTTTTCGTAAGCCCAAACAAGCAAAGCCTTGCCTACTGCAGAGAGACACAGCCAATAAAAAAAAAACAAACGACTTGCTTTGATTCTATCGGCTTTTTTATAGCTTTGTGCCCGCAAAATGATAAAGCAGTTTTTCGGCGTAAAGCACATAGTTTATTCTGCCCACACCGCTCCTAAACAATAAAAAAGCGGTTACAGTTATTGAAAAAAATAAAAATCGGCAAAAAAAATTGTAACCTTTCCCACAAATAGCCTTATCATTACGCTGTTTTTGATGAGTAGCCCCAAGCTACTACCGCAAAAGCATCAAAACCACTTCTCATTACCCTTTTTTTTGCTAACCTTTTTTAAATTAAAAACAATGAGTTTTATCCATTCATCGGGGTTTGCGTACATCAAGAACCTCATCATTGGTGTCGGTGCAGCGGTCGTTCTCGCAGGTGCACTCTTCAAAATCCAAAGCTGGCCCTTCGCAAGCGAAATGCTTACCATCGGTCTGCTCACGGAGGCTGGTCTGTTCATCATGCTTGGCGTTCTCCCTCCCCACAAAGATTACTACTGGGAGCGTCTTTATCCAGGTCTCGACCAACACGGCGATACCATTAAAGACCTCGTAGAAGGCGCAGACGGCGGCGGAGCTGGTAGCAAATTCGACGGCGCAGAACTCGTGAATGTTATCAAAAATGGTAACTCTATCATGGTCGACTCGCTCAAAAACCTCAAAATCGACACTAAACCACTCGAAGCTCAACAAGGTTTGATGGTTACTGAACTCCAAACAATGGCGAAAAGCATGTCCAGCCTCAAAGCGCTGCAAGATGCTAAATTCGACGACATCGCCAAACTTACACAAGGCGCTGGCAAATTCGCCACAGCACTCAATGACGCTATCACCAGCATCAGCGACTCCCTCGAAGATACGAAAGTATACCGCGAGCAAATGGTACAGTTGAACAAAAACCTCAAAGGTCTCAACCAAGTTTATGGCAATGTGTTGGCAGCTATGGGCGGCGCTCCAAAAGCCTAACCCCAACCCACTATGTCCCAGCCTCCTAATCCCAACTCACAAAAAGAAAAGAGGCTCTTCCACACAACACATTCCATCATCGCAAAACTAATCACGCACAATGTCAATTCCAAAGGAACCGCGGGCGTTGATGATTAACTTGATGTACTTGGTACTCACGGCAATGCTCGCCTTGAACGTATCAGCCGAAATCATCAACGCTTTCTTCTCGCTGGAAAAGGGTATCAAGACTACAAATGGTATCATCGAAAAATCCAACGAACAAACCCTCGCAGGTATGGAGTCACTCGTGGAGATGAAGAAAAATCTCATCCCCATGTTTGAATACGCCAAACAAGTGAAACCACTTATTGACGAATTCAATGCTAAAATCGACGCATACAGAAAGGAAATGGTGGAGGCTTCAGGTGGTCTGTATCCCGACCCTTATCCAGATAATCCCAAATACGCAGGCAAACCCAAAGGCTACAAAGACATCGATACACCTCAACGTATCTTCGTCGAAGGCGGCAAAGGCAAGCAAATCAGAGATGAAATCCTCGCTACCCGCGATAAACTCATCGCTATCATAGAGCAAATCAAAGCCGATGCAGATGCAGGTAAAATTACAGGTGTAAAAATTCGCCCAGGGCAAGTCGATACACTGAAAATGAATATACCGCTCTCTATCGATGATGAGGCTTGGAAAACCAGCGGCAAACCAAGCTGGGAAGCCTTTACCTTCGGTTATATGCCCGTAGCAGCCCTTTACCCACTCTTCCGTAAATGGCAAAATGACGCTTACTCCGCTGGTGCAATTACCCTGAACTTCATCGCTGATAACATGGGTAAATTGGATATCAAATTCGACCAGTTCGAAGTATTTAGCTCTCCCGCAAAACCTTATATCCTACTTGGCGAAGAGTTTAGCACCGAAATCTCTATCGGTGCTTACTCCAAACAAGCAAAGTTCTCTATCTCCGTAAACGGTAGCAACCTGCCTATTACTGAAGGTAAAGGCCTGTGGAAAACAAGACCAAGCGGTATCGGTGAGCAAAAATATACCGCCACAGCCAATGTTAATAACCCTTTCACGGGCGAAAACATCAAAGCTCAAAAAGAATTCCGTTACGAAGTAGGTCAACCCTCCGTGAGCGTTGCAGCCGACAAAATGAACGTGTTCTACATCGGCGTAGATAATCCCATCACCGTAGCCGCCGCTGGCGTGTCTTCCAATGATGTAGGCGTATCTATCAACGGCGCAAGCAGTACATTGAGCGGTAGCAAATCCAACTACGTCGTTAAAGTAGGCGCAGCAGGTGAAGCCGTTATCAAAATTACCGACAAAAAAGCAGGTAAGACACTCGGAGAATTCAAATTCCGCGCGAAGAAAATTCCAGATCCAGTCGCTAAAATCGGCGGTAAAACTGGTGGAGCTTTCGGTACAGGTGCTATGGGCGCTCAACAAGGCATCATACCCGAACTCGAAAACTTCGACTTCGCCGCAAAATGCGATATCCAGTCTTATACCCTCTACTACACAAAACGCCGCCAAGACCCCGCACAAATCGAAGGTAAAGGCGGACGCTTTGAAGGACAAGCCCTCGCAGCCGTTAAAGCCGCAGGCGTTGGCGATACCTACCAATTCGTAGATATCAAAGCACGCTGCCCAGGTGACGTTGCAGGTCGTACCATCAACTCTATCTCTATCGTTATCAAATAACCAGAGCCGTAGCGTTGTAAAAATTTAGCTGTCCAACGACAAAATAAAGTTGGTTGTTATGCGTTTAAGTATCACAATGCTTGACAAATAGCAACCAGCTTTTTTTTTAGCATTTTTTAATTATCTTTGTAACTATTCATGGTCTCTGTGCTTATTTATTTCAATACAGCACAACAAACAGCGCGCCGCCTCAAAAAAGCCGCAAATTGAATAGTTGTTCTGTATGAAGTTGTTTAGACTTTTGCTTTGGAGATAAAAAATAGGACTTTTTGAGAGAAAAAAGCGACAAAAAACGTAGCTGATGCGGGGCATCAGCGAGGCTTTTTGATGTTTTTTTAGCCAAAAAGAACATTTTTTAGCCCAAATGGGAAAAGTCAAAACAGCTTCTAAGTTGTTTTAGCCGCTTAATTGTCCAAACAAAAAAAATTTTGCAACGCATGAGCTCCTTGAAAAAAAGCACACTACTCGCGCTCTCTGTAATCTTCTCTTCGCTGTTCCTCTCCTCTACACTCCAAGCGCAAGACCCCAACGCCGACCGCCGCACAGAGTCAGGCAACACCGCCACCGAAACCCCACGCGACAACTTCTACGACCGCTATCTCTATAAAGAGAAAAAAGTTATCACCTACGACTTCATTCACGAAAAAGACGTTTTCTGGGAAAAACGCATCTGGCGCGTTATCGAAGTTAACGAAAAAATGAACCACCCCTTCCGCTACGAAAAAGAAGGTGAATCCCTTATCGAAATCCTCGTAGCACACGCCCGCAACCAAGACATCCAACTCTACGGTACACTCGGCGACGAGTTTAAAGACCCCATGAGCGCCGATGAGCAAAAAAATATCGGTACCAGCGTCGATACCATCGTAACCTTCGACCCCGATACCTTTGCCGACATCATTACCCCCGTCGTCAATAAGCTCAATCCCAAAAATATCAAGAAATTCCGTCTCAAAGAAGTATGGTTCTTCGACGAAGAAACCTCTACAATGGGCGTGCGTATCTTAGGCATCGCACCCATTATCCAACGCTTCGACGATAACGGAAACTTCCTCAACGAAGGCCCCATGTTCTGGGCTTACTACCCCGAATTGCGCGAAATCCTCGCCCGCCACGAAGCCTTCAACGACCAAAATGATGCAGTGCGCATGTCTTGGGAAGACATCTTCGAAAACCGCCACTTCGCCAGCTACATCATCAAAGAATCAAACGTATATGACCGCCGTATCCAAGACTACAAGTCTGGTCTCGACGCTCTTTTGGAAGCAGAAAAAATCAAAGACGGTATGTTCCACTTCGAGCATGACCAATGGGAGTACTAAAATTCCCACACCGTCCAAGCTAATATAAAAAAACGCGCCGCTTAATCGAGGGAAAACCTCCGAATTAAGCGGCGCGTTTGTATTTTTGCGTGAGGGATAGTAGGGGCGAATCAACATTCGCCCAATGGGGCGATGATGATACGCCCCGAATAGCCCGACCCCGCGCCAGTAGAGCCGTAGCATGCTACGGCTCCGCCCGCCGCCCTTTGCGGTGGGCGTGGCGCGGGGGCACGCCCAAAAAAAAGAAACCATGTCTACGCAATTACCCGAAAGAATCCGCCGACTGCTTATCGCCCTAAATCGAGACATCTGGGAGCGCGAATCCGCCCTGCGCCTTAGCCTGCTCGCCGCTCTGGCGGGCGAAAGCATCTTTTTGCTCGGCAAGCCAGGCGTAGCCAAGTCCATGATTGCCCGCCGCATGAAGTATGCCTTCCGCTCCGCTAAAGCTTTCGAATACCTGATGAATAGATTTAGCAGCCCCGACGAGCTTTTTGGTCCCGTCTCTATTTCCCGCCTCAAAGACGAAGATAAGTACGAGCGCATCACGGAGGACTATCTGCCCGCTGCCGATGTGGTCTTTTTGGACGAAATCTGGAAGGCAGGACCCGCCATACAAAACGCCCTGCTCACTGCCCTCAACGAAAAAAAATATCGCAACGGCGCAGTGGAAATACGCCTGCCACTCAAAGCCCTGCTTGCCGCTTCCAACGAATTGCCCGCCGAAGGCGAAGGGCTGGAGGCGCTCTGGGATAGGTTTTTGCTGCGCCTGCTTATGGAACCCATTAAGGAGCGGCATTATTTTGAAGCCATGCTTTTGCAAACTAACGGCGAGGAGCAGGATACGGTGCCTGAGGAGCTAAAAATAAGCGCCGAAGAATACGCCGAATGGCAAAAAAATATAGGAAATATCGGCTGCGGAGAAGATATTTTGGCGTTCATACATGCCCTGCGCGAGCAGATAAATGCACATAATGCCGCCCTTGATACTTTGGCAGAAGAGGCGCAAAACGATAGCCCCAATACCCGCCCGCTCTACGTTTCCGACCGAAGATGGCGAAAAATTATGCATTTGCTCCGCACGGCAGCCTATTTTGAAGGGCAGGCACAGGTGCAACTTGCGCAGGCACTGCTTGTCCCGCATTGCTTGTGGGATAATCCCCAACAGATAAACACTTGCAGGCAACTGGTGCAGGAGGCACTAAAGCCCGTTTTGCAGCGCTATGCCCTCGCCGATTTTGTCGATATGCAGCAAAAAGTCGAACAACTGCGCGCAGAAATACAGCAAGCCACCCTAAACACGCAGACAGAAGTCCGACCCAAGCTCCACGAAGGGCGCTATTACGAGCTAAAAGGCAATAATATCCCCCTGCGCTTTATCCTCGCGCACGAATTTGGCAACCTCCAAACGGGCACTGAAGACCAAATTTGGCAGCTGCAGGCTTGGCAAAGCTACCCGCGACAAAGCTACTCGCATGGCATCATCTACGCCCGCCGACACCCCAGCCAACCCGATGCCCAATTTATCGAGGTCAATCGGCTCACCTACCAAAACGTGAATATCCTACAACTCCTCACCGAAACGCGAGAAATCCAAACCCGCCTGCAGCCCTCCGCCGCCGCCATAGAGGGTTGGGAGCGCAGATGCCAACAGCTTTTTGCCCTGCTTAGGGAGGCGGAAGAAAGGGCGCAAACGCAGTTAAAAAGCCCGCAACGCTATCTTTTTTTGTCCGCAGAAGATACCCGACTGCTTGACGAGCACTTAGTCGGCAGCATACAACGCATGCGAACCCTGCGCTTAGACATCGAACTTCTCCAACACCAATACTCCCAATACCGATAACAGCTATATTTTTATGCCTTTTCACAGCACCCCCATCGCCGATTTGGTAATTTTTGAGCCTAAAGTGTGGCACGACGAGCGCGGTTATTTTTTCGAGAGCTACAACGCCGCTACCTTCGCCCGCGAAGGCGGTATTAGCGCCCAATTTGTGCAAGACAATCAAGCACGCTCCACGCGTGGCGTGTTGCGCGGGCTGCATTATCAGGTCGGCGCGGCAGCCCAAGCCAAATTGGTGCGCGTTACGGAGGGCAGCGTTTTTGATGTGGCGGTAGATTTGCGCCCGCAGTCGCCCACTTATGGGCAGTGGTACGGCTTGGAATTGAGCGCCGAAAATCGCCTACAGCTCTTCGTGCCTCGCGGTTTTGCGCATGGTTATCTCGTGTTGAGCGAGCGGGCGGAGTTCTTTTACAAATGCGATAATATCTACTCTAAAGCTGATGAAGGTGGGCTGCATTACGCAGACCCCACCCTCAAAATCAATTGGCAAATGGATTTAAGTCAGGCTATAGTCTCCGAAAAAGACCAGATTTTGCCCCATTTCGGCAAGCATCGCGCCGCGCTTTAAGGCTGCGTTTTGCTCTTTTGGGGCGCTTGGGCGCTTTTTTCCTCTTTGGGCTGAGGCGGGCATTTGCTCATTTTGCTGCTATCTATCGCAGGGCAGGCTTTCGCTTGCTGCCAATGCGCCTGCGCCAAACTGTCGGCTTTTTTGGCTTCGCCGAAAGTCTTTTCACGCCGCAAACGCTCGGCTTCGCGCTTGGAGGACTCGCGTTTTGCGTCGCAAGGTAAGCCAAAATTGTTGCCCGCCGCCCAGTCTATACGCGCGCCCGCATGGCTACGCGCCGCGATTTTCTGCGTCTGTGCGCTCATTTCTCCCGCCAATAAAAAGCCCGCCGCCACTAAGGCGAACGCTCGAATAAATCCTTTCATCTCGCTAAATTCGGTTTTTGTAAGTGATTTTTTTTTGGGCGTGCCCGCTGCGCTAAAAAGGCGCAGCGGTCGGGCTATTCGGGGCAGCCCTGTGCTGCCCCAAAGGGCAGACACCTGGGTCTGCCCCTGCTATCCCTCACGCAAATATGGCGCACGCCGCGCAAAGGGCGCGGCGCGCAGATAATTTTTTTTCTTGTACAAAAGCCTGCGCCCTGTGCCCCTTTGGCGCAGTGGCAAACGCGTGAGGGATAGGAGCGTAGGGGCGAACCCATGTGTTCGCCCTACTGATGCCGTTTGCGCCCCGCAGCGCATAGCCCGACCGCTGCGCCTTTTTAGCGCAGCGGGCACGCCCAAAAAAACAGCACCGCAAATTTCGAGCCCATTCGCCCTCTATCAAGCAGGCAATAGATATTTGCGCAAAGCCGCCACCAAAGCCTCTTTGTCGATGGGCTTGCTCAAAAAATCATTCATGCCCACCTGCAAACAGCGCAGCCTATCGCTCTCCATCACCCCCGCCGTCAGCGCTATGATGGGCGATTGCGGCAAAGACATCTGCCGAATGCGCAAGGTAGCCGCGTAGCCGTCCAGCTGCGGCATCTGCACGTCCATCAACACCAAATCGGGCGGACTTTCCTTGTATTTTTCCAAAGTTTCATTGCCGTCTTGAGCCTCCACGATGCGCGCCTTGGGTATAATCTGGGCGATGATTTTGCGCAACAATAGGCGATTGATAGCCACATCTTCAGCCACCAAGATAAGCGGCTCCAAGTCGGCAAGGTCGAGAAAAAGAGGCTTCGCAGAAGGAGTATATATAGGCGTGAAATAGGAGTTTATCGGCGTAGTCGTATTGTGCAAACGCAGCAAACAGCGCCTCAAGTCCTCAATTTTTACAGGCTTGGCAAGCCGACAAGAGATATGCAGCTCCCGCGCCGCGTGTAAGGTCTGCTCGTCTTCGGCAGAGCTATGCAAAAAGATAATAGGCGGCAATAGCGGAAACTGCTCCCGCATTAGCCGCAAAGCCTGCAAACCATCAATATGCGGCATTTGATAATCCAATAAAATCGCTTGATAATGGTTATTGCTGTGCCGCTGTAGATTTTCTATAGCCTGCTTTCCGCTTTCTGCCTCCTCACTTCTGATGCCCCAATACTGCAAAAGATGGCTCAAAATAAGCCGATTGTTGGCATTGTCGTCAATGAGCAAAACCCGACGAAGATGCTGCAAGCTCTCATTGTGGTCGCTTTCTCCATGCTCGCAGCGCGTGGTCAGATAGAACGAAAAAACGCTGCCTTGCTCCTCCTTGCTGCTGACTTGTATCGCTGTGCCCATCTTTTGCGCCAGCATATTCGAGATAGCCAGCCCCAAACCCGTACCACCAAAACGGCGAGTCGTAGAAGAATCCGCCTGCATAAATGCCTTAAACAAGCGCCGTTGCTGCTCCTCGCTGATGCCAATGCCCGTATCGCGCACGCTAAAATGTAGCCGCGTAAATTCGCCCTCCGTGTGCGCTTGTACCGCCAATTCTACCTCTCCTGCCTGCGTAAACTTCACCGCATTACTTAACAAATTAACGAGTATTTGCCGCAGCCGCACGGGGTCTACTTGCGCATAGCGCGGCAGATTGGGCGGCAGATTGAGCAGCAGCTCCAGACCCTTTTGGTTGGCGCTGTATTTTACAATGTCGGCAGTCTGCTCTATCAGCTCGATGAGGTCGCTGCGCATAATATCCAATTCCAGCTTGCCCGCTTCGATTTTCGAAAAATCGAGTATATCGTTGATGATAGCCAGCAGGCTATGCGCCGAAGTATTGGCATTGTGCACATACTGTTGCTGTGTGGGGCTTAGCGGGGTCGTTTTGAGCAAATCGGTAAAGCCGATGACCGCATTGAGCGGGGTGCGGATTTCGTGGCTCATATTGGCGAGGAACTCCGATTTGGCGCGGCTGGCGGCTTCGGCTGCCTGTCGACGCTCTTTCTCTTCTTCGCCTGCGCGGCGGGCGCTGATGTCTTCCACCGTGCCGCGCATACCGACGATAGTGCCATCGGCGGCAGTGATAGGCGCGCCGCTGACGCTTATCCAACGTATCTCTCCTGTATCTTGGCGTATGATGCGATGCTCGATATTGCGCATCGGTATATTGTTGCTTATGCTATGAGCTACTGCCTCTTTCATCAAATGCAAGTCTTCGGGCAGCACCAACCCAATAGGGCGCTTGCCGATAGCAGCTTCCGCCTGCAAGCCAAGTATATCCATGACCTGCTGCGAAGCATAAATTATATTGCCTGTGCTATCAATCTCATACACCCCGCCGACCATAGACTCGACTACATCGCGGAAACGCTGCTCGCTTATCTGCATTTCTCGCTCTGCGTGCTTGCGGTAGGCGCTCATTAGGCTTTGGGCGACAATGGTGGTGGCAGTGCGAGCAAAAGATTCTTCATCTACCTGCCATTTGCGGGGTTTGCCCCGATGCTCAATGCAAACAACCCCGATAAGTTGCCCGTTTACGACGATACCGCAATCCAACAGCGCCGTGATACCAAAGGGCTCATGATAAGTTCTATTAAATTCGTTGGTGCGTGCGTCTTGGCGGGCATCTTCCGTAAAAATGCGGGTATCGGTGCGCAGCGCATGGAAGTACATCGGAAAATCCGAACTTTTGAGTATCATACCGCTGCTGTGCTCGCTGGTATCTGCATCGTATTGGGCGCGGCAGATTAATTCGGATTCGTCATCAGAAAAAAGCCAAACGCTTGCGCGGGAAGCCTCCAGCGTATCGGCAAGCAGTCGGGTAATAAGTCGAGGGGCCGTAGGGGACTCGCCTGTTGCTATAGATTCGTTGAGTAGTAACTCTACCACCGCCGCCCGCTGCCGCTGCACACGCGCATTGGTTTGCTCGCGCTCGCGCTCCAGCGCTTTCTGCTCCGTGATGTCTGTAAAAAGTGCAGTAAAGCTATCGGAAGACTGCGCCGATACCTGCACCCGATACCAGCGATGCAAAACGGGCGAAAATTGTTCAAACTCCTCTACCGAACCCTGCAAGGCAACCTCCCAATAACAATCCAACCACTCAATGCCCGCTTCGCCCCAGCCTTTGAGTACCTCGCTCACAGGCGAACCAACGATATTTTTCGCCTGCAAACCCGTCAAACGCTCGAAAGCAGCATTTACCTCCAAAAAAATAAAATCCACGACCTCCCCTGTTTGCGGAGAGCGCAAAACGCGATGATGCGCATACCCAAAGGTTGCTTTCTGTATAAGCTGCTGATAAAAGGTAGATTCCATTGGGATAAGCGGGTAGGTAAAATGCAAATTCCGCAAACAGAAGGCGATAAGGGGCAGAATGCTAAAATGACAGAAAAAAGCTTGCAATGGCATAGCGACTACGAAGTAGACGCGACCATAGGGAGCGCGGCGGATGCCCCAAAACAAGCCTACAAAAATAAGTCTTTTTTATGGAAAATGCCCCAGAAAAACCCTAAATTGGCGCTATGAAAACCATATTTTTACTGTTTTTCTGCGCTCTTTGCACTCATATGCAGGCGCAAAAATCGCTGCCCTTCACAGACGAAAAGCCGCAGTACCGCGAGTGGACGCAGTTTTTTAAGGTCGAGCGCGTGGAATACCTGCCCGATTTTATGGTCGTACACTTTCTCGTGCTGCACGAAAGCATCAAAACGGCGCATTTTTACCCGCCAAAAAACGCACAGGCTTGGTTTCTGCGCGACGAAAAGGGGCGAACCTACCCGCTTTTGGGCTTGAAAGACCTGCGTTTGAACGATAAAATGCACTCGGCATTCGTGGAGCGCACGACGACGGTAGAAGACGACCCGCGCCTGCGTCGCAATACCCTGCGCTGCAAACTCTACTTCCCGCGCCTGCCCGACGAGGTGCGGCGCGTCGACCTCATCGAAGGCAAGGGCATGGAAAATTATCCCAATGCTTACCATGCCTTCGATTTGCGCGTGTATAGCTTCCCTCAAGTGCCGCGCCCCCGCGCTTAGAGCGGGCTTACTTGCTCATTTTCGAGTTGGTACCTTTCGCCCGTTTCGCCGCAAATCGCCTCGCCTTTTTGGTCAAAATGTAGGCGTTGCCCCGCCCTGCTGACCCAGCCCGCCCGCCGCGCAGGCACGCCAAGCATGAGCGCAAAAGCGGGCGCATCGCCCCGCAGTACCGCCCCCGCGCCTATAAGCGCGTATTCGCCTATCGTGCAGCCGCAAATTATCGTCGCATTTGCCCCGATAGTCGCCCCACGCCGCACCAAAGTCGGACGATATTGGTCTTTGCGCTCGATGCCGCTGCGCGGATTTATCACATTCGTAAAGACCATCGAGGGACCAAGAAAAACCTCGTCCTCGCATACAACGCCCGTATAAATGGACACATTATTTTGTATCTTCACGCCATTGCCAAGCTGCACGCCGTTGGCGACAAAGACATTTTGCCCCAAATTGCAGTTCGCGCCTATCTTAGCTTGGGGCATAATGTGGCAAAAATGCCATATTTTTGTGCCCGCGCCGATGCTTGCGCCCGCATCGATATAGGCGCTTTCGTGTGCGTAGTAGTCCATATTTTTTTATTTTTTGGGCGTGCCCGCCTGCATTCGCAGGCGGTCGGGCTATCCGCTACATCACCTTCAGCGCTTCGCGCTTCGGTGGTTTCGCTCCTATCCCTCACGCATCGCAGCCCACGAGGCAGTCGCCCCGAATAGATTTTTATGAAATTGAAGCCGTAAAAATATGAAAATCGCCGCTTTTTTTGCCCTTTTGTTTTGGTCGCTTTTTTGGGGCTTCGCTGCCCAAGCTCAAGAAACTGCCTATTATCCGCGACCTGCAAAGTACGAGCCTATCAACGATTTTGCTGCCCTTTTGCAGGCAGAAGCAATACGCGATGTCAGAGATTCGCTGATTGCATTCGAGAAGCGCACAGGCACGCAAATCGTGGTGATGATAGTGCCCACGCTCTACGCCAAAAGCGTGGAAGAGTTTGCCCTTACCATGTACAATAGCTGGCAAATCGGCTCCAAAGAGCGCAACAACGGCGCTTTACTGGTCATAGCACCCACAGAGCGCAAAATGCGCATAGAAGTCGGCTATGGCTTGGAGGGTTTGCTCACGGATGCCGCTTGCAGGCGCATTATCGAAGAAGTTTTAGCCCCCGCCTTTAAGCAGGAGAAGTACGCCGATGGCATACGCGCAGCCGTCTGGCAGATGATAAGCCTTAGCGATGTTGCCGAGTTGGCGCGCCCGAATGCCTTGCTACGCTTTCCACTTTCGGAAAACTATTTTTTGCGGGTCTTGATGGCTTTGGGCTTGATGGCGATTTTTTTGCGCGGGCATTGGCTCTTGTGGGCGCAAAAGGCGGTAGCGGCGGCGCTGCTTTGTTTGCTCTACGACCGCGCTTTTTTTATAAATCCGCTTTTTGGTGAGGATACGCCGCAGGGTTTGGCTGCTTTGTTTGGTTTATTGGTGGTATCGTTTTCTGCTCTACCGATAATTATGTACCGCAAATCGACGGGCGCAAGCAGCAAAGATGAACCCATAGGCTTTTTTTCAGCCTATGCCTATATGGCTGTGGGCTATGCCTTTGCGCAGTTGCTGGGCTTGGCTTTTCGTACTTCGTTGGGAGAATTTATTACTTCGTCTATATTTTTTGGTGCTTGGGCATGGCAATATCGCCGCAGCGTCATAGATGCCGAAGCCTTGAAGCGGCATAAAAAATTGCCTGCGCTTTTTGCTTCAGATTTTGCTTTATATCTCGCTATGTGGTTAAGTTTGGGGGCAGTGATTTTGTTTATTTTTGGGATTTTTTGGGCTTACTTTGAGCATTTTGTAGCATATGGGCTTTGGTTGGGCTTATTTTTATTGTTTATAGATGGAACTATGGCAACAGTACCCAGCCCGAAATCCAAACCCAGCGGCAAAACCAAACAAACCTATGGGGGCTCATCAAAGAACAAAAAGAAGGGCAAAGGCGGCGCAGCAGTAAGCAGTTATAGCGACTATAAAGATTATAGCGACTACAGCGACTCCTACAGCGATACCAAATCTTCGTACAGCGATTATAGCGACTCGTATAGCGATTCTTCTTGGGGCGGCGGCTCTTCGGGCGGGGGAGGGGCTTCGGGGAGTTGG
>CAYXSA010000084.1:0-18643 GCA_964467315.1 uncultured Saprospiraceae bacterium
CGCCTCGATTGAAGCCGATTTCCCAAACGCTCTTATCTTCGCACTCCAGACAACACGCCTGAAAATGCAGATTTTCCCATTTTTTCGCCTCGCTTTTTGAGGGGTCGAAAAATAAACGAAATTCTACCTTCACCCGCCGAGTATGCTCTGCCAAGCGAGTATCTGCCGCCGTTTTGTAGAGTACTGCCAAAGCCGCCCCCGCCAAAGACAGACAGAAAAAAATCAGCACCAAAGCCCAAAAGGAAGAAAATAAGTACAGCCTTCGCGCCCTCAAAGAAGCAAAATAACGCGGCGGTAATGCCTCGTTTTGTATCGTATCGTTGTCGCTCACTTGCATCTGCTTGTTTTTTATTGCAATGACTTCGGTAGAAAAAGTCATAGGCAGAAAGCAGCAGGCAAAAATTGAAGGACAGAGCTTCTATAAAAAACATAAAAACCTCTTGCCCCAAACAGTTTTGCTGCATACGCGCATTATCCTACTACTTACTACCTACTACTTACTACCTACTACTTTTTACCGAAGCCCCTAATGCCCAGACAAACCAATAATTACAGCCCAGCTCACAAAAAAATCCCCCCACAAAGCCCACTGCCACAAAAATTCCTATCTTTATACGCATTTTTGGTATTCATCGCCCCAAATTCTCCGCATAAACGGCTGATAATCATATACTTACAGAGCGCAGCATGGAAAAAGAAAAACTACTCGAAGTCCGCAATTTACGCACCTACTTTACCACCGACGAAGGGCTATCGAAAGCCGTCGACGGTATTAGCTTCACTATACATAAGGGCGAAACCGTCGGTATCGTCGGCGAATCAGGCAGCGGAAAATCCGTTACCTGTCTGACAGCCATGCAGCTCATTCCGCAGCCCCCAGGCTTTATTGAGAGCGGCGAAATCCTCTACCATCGCGGCGGCGAAATCATAGACCTCGTCAAACTGCCCGAACACGAGATGCGGCAGTATCGCGGCAACGAAATGGCGATGATTTTCCAAGAGCCGATGACCTCCCTAAATCCCGTCTTCACCTGCGGCGAACAAGTAGCCGAAACCATCGTCCTACACAAAAAAGTATCCGTACAAGAAGCCCGACTGCAAACGCTTGCCCTCTTCGAGCGGGTAAAACTGCCCACGCCGCAGCGTATGTACGACTCCTACCCGCATCAACTTTCGGGCGGGCAAAAACAGCGCGTCATGATAGCGATGGCGCTCTCCTGTAGCCCTACCCTATTGATAGCCGACGAACCCACCACCGCCCTCGACGTTACCGTACAGAAAACCATTCTGGAGCTTATCGACGAGCTGCGCACCCAAATACAAACCTCCGTAGTCTTTATCACGCATGACTTGGGCGTTATCGCCGAAGTCGCCGACCGCGTAATAGTAATGTATAAAGGAAAAATCGTCGAAGACGGCAAGGTCTTAGATATTTTTTCCAACCCGCAGCACGCCTACACCAAAAGCCTACTCGCCTGCCGCCCGCCGCTCGACCTGCGCATGAGCAAACTACCCACCGTCGACGATTTTATGACGGTGCGCGAAGAAGGCGGCGAAAAAGTAATAGAGCAAATACCCAATACCTCCGTGAAGGCAATGGTAGACAAATTCTACATCAAGCCCGAAGTTACCCGCGAGCGCATGCAGATGCTGCTCACAGAGCGCCCCACCCAACTCAAAGTCGATAATCTCAAAGTTTGGTTTCCCAGCAAAAAGAACTTTTTTGGCAAGACGCTCGACTATGTCCGCGCTGTAGATGATATTTCTTTCGAGGTCAAAAAGGGAGAAACCTTAGGTTTGGTAGGCGAATCGGGCTGCGGAAAAACTACGACGGGGCGCGCTATCCTACAACTCGCCCCCATCACGGGCGGCAGGGTCTTATTTGATGGCAAAAACGTGCAAGACTCCACGCAGCAAGAACTGTTGGCGCTAAAGCGGCGTATGCAAATCATTTTTCAAGACCCTTATTCCTCCCTCAATCCACGTATGCCCATCGGTAAAGCCATCATGGAACCGATGATTGTACATGGTCTGCTCGCCAACGACGACGAGCGAAAAGCAAAAGTGCTCGAACTGCTGCGCACCGTAAAACTCGAAGAGCGGCATTTTTCGCGCTATCCGCATGAATTTTCGGGCGGACAGCGGCAGCGTATTTGCATCGCTCGCGCCTTAGCCTTGGAGCCTGAATTTATCATCTGCGATGAATCCGTATCGGCGCTGGACGTGTCCGTACAAGCGCAAGTCCTTAACCTGCTTATAGAGCTGCGCGAAACCCGCAACTTTACCTACATTTTCATCTCGCATGATTTGTCGGTCGTCAAATTCATGTCCGACCGCATGGTCGTGATGAACAAGGGCAAAATCGTAGAGCAGGGCGTAGCGGACGAAATTTACGAAAATCCGAAGGAAGAATATACGCAGCGTTTGATTTCTGCTATCCCCAAAGGGCGGGTAGAAGATATAAAAAACCGTTTGCAGCTCGTGTAGTGGGAGCAGCGCAGCGCCCTTTGCGCTGCGCTGTCCCTTGCGTGAGGGATATGTAGAGCCGTAGCATGCTACGGCTCAAATAGCCCGACCGCCCGACCTTTTAAGGAGGGCGGGCACGCCCAAAAAAAACCATTCACCAACACAAAAAAGCCATGTTTTACCGTTTCCTGTTTTTTATCGCTCTAACGATTTTCGCTATAAGCTGCACGAGTAAACCCGCTGAGGGCGGCAACACGGCGAGCGCCAGCACTACAGCCGCCAGCACGACGAGCACAACCCCGCCCGCGCCCAAAGCGCAGCCCTACAAGGTGGCGATTGCTGTCAATATCTGCAAAATAGAGTCCGCCGAAGCTGGCGAAGATATTGGTTTTTATATGATTGAGGCGGAAGATGCACTCAATAAAATCGGCATCAAATCGGAGCGTTTGGCAGAGGGCGCAGACCTAAAAACCATCGCTATCAAGGCGGCAGATGGCTCTGTGGCGAAAACCATAGACCTTTCGAGCATCGTAACGGCAGAAAATTGCGTCGGTTATCTGGTAGCGCGCGATGGGGCGGAGCATAAATTTATCCCGCTCGAGCCAGGCAAAACTGATGTAGAAACGGTCGCCTATTTCAAATAAGAAACAGCTAAAAATGCAGCGGATTTATCTCGACCATGCTGCCAGCACGCCGCTTGCGCCGACGGTGCAGGCGGCTATTTTGCCGTATATAGGCGGCTTTTTTGGCAATCCTTCGGCAACACATTCGGAAGGGCGGCAGGCGAAAGCGGCAATAGAACAGGCGCGCAAAAAAATAGCGCAATTGCTGCATTGCCAAGCGAGTGAGCTAATTTTTACGGCTTCAGCGACGGAGGCGAACAATATGGCGCTGACTTGCGCGGTGCGAGATTGGGGGGTAAGGCGGATTTTGCTCACGCCCATAGAGCACGCTTGCGTACTGCAAACTGCTGCCGCTTTGCAAAAGCAGTACGCGGATTTGGAGCTAATTTTTTTGCCCTTAGAGCCCAGCGGGCGGCTAAATTTTCATGCTACTATAGATATACTCAAAAAAACGAGCGCTGTGCCGACGCTTGTTAGCATTATCGCCGCGCATAACGAACTTGGGCTTATCAATCCTGTGGAGGAGCTTGCAGCTATTTTTCAGAATGACCCGAATTTGTATTTTCATAGCGATATGGTGCAGGCTGTAGGGCACGCGGAACTAAATTTTCAGGAAAGCCATCTGCATTTTGCCAGCGCTTCGGCGCATAAATTTGGCGGGTTGCGCGGGGCGGGTTTTTTGTATGCGCGCCGCGTGAAGGGGCTCAGCGCCTTGATAGAAGGCGGCGGGCAGGAGCGCGGTTTGCGGGCAGGCACGGAAGATACTGCCGCGATAGTCAGCGCCGCCACAGCCCTCGAATATCGCTTACAGCATAGAGCCGAAGAATGGGCATACGTCGAAAATCTGCGCCACCAATTTATCAACGCATTAGAGCAGCGCATACCCGATATCCGCATCAATGGCAGCCCCAAAAAGGAGCAAATTTTTCCTTACATCCTGCACATAGCCCTGCCCACGCGGCTAAGCCTGCCCACCCTGCTTTTCAAAATCGATTTACAGGGTCTTTCCGCATCGGCAGGCGCTGCCTGTAGCGCAGGCGCTGTACGCCCTTCCGCTGTGAGCCAGTTCCTAAATTTGCCTCCTACGCATCAGCCCCTGCGGCTGTCGCTCTCGCCCTACAATACCCAAGAGGAGATACAAAGGGCGGCGGAGATACTGGCGGCAGTGTAGTAGGTAGTAGGTAGTAGGTAGTAGGTAGTAGGTAGTAGGTAAAAAGTAGCAAGCTTTTGCTATCTTTGCAGCAACAATTAGTAACTCGCAATTCGCAATTCCTAACTCCATGACTATTGCTATCGGCTGCGACCATGCAGGCTTTCCGCTCAAGGCGGCTATTTTGAAAAAACTGCAATACGCGGGCTACGATGTAACGGACTACGGCACGCATTCGCTGGACTCGGTAGATTATACCGATTTTGCGCACCGCGTAGCCGCCGATGTACAAAATTATCAGGCTACGCGGGGTATTGTGCTTTGCGGCAGCGGCAACGGCGTAGCCATGACCGCCAATAAGTACACACGCGTGCGCGCCGCCCTTTGCTGGACTGCCGAAATCGCCCAGCTCGCCCGCGCGCACAACGACGCAAACGTATTGGCGCTGCCCGTGCGTTTTCTCAGCGAAGAACAAGCGCTGGAGATTGTCGAGGCTTTCCTAAAAACCGATTTCGAGGGCGGCAGGCATCAACGCCGCATCGATAAAATGCCCCCAATGTAGGGGCGAATAACTATTCGCCCACACAAAAAAACATACCACGCACCCCAATTTATGCAAGCCAATTTTCAGGGCACGGGCGTAGCCCTTATTACGCCGTTTTTGCCGACGGGCGAGGTCGATTTTCCTGCGCTTACGCGCCTCGTGGAGCATTGCGTCGCGGGTGGTATTGATTTTCTCGTTGCCTTAGGTACGACGGGCGAAACCGCTACGCTTTCCTTTGCCGAACAGCAAGCCGTTTTGCAGCATATCATACACGCCAATCATCAGCGCCTGCCCCTCGTTGTAGGCATCGGCGGCAACGATACGCGCAAAATCTGCGAGCAGATAGAAAGCCAAAATTTCTTAGGCATCGACGGCATTCTATCCGTCAGCCCCTACTACAATAAACCCACGCAGGAAGGCATCTATCGCCATTATATGGCTATCGCCGAAGTCGCCCCGCGCCCCGTCATACTCTACAACGTACCCGCCCGCACAGGCAGCAATGTGAGCGCCAGCACCGTGCTACGCCTCGCCCGCGACTCCTCCCGCTTCGTCGCTATGAAGGAAGCCAGCGGCGATATACGCCAATGCATGGAGATTATCCGACACGCACCAGAGGGCTTTCATTTGCTTTCGGGCGACGATAATATGACGCTCCCCCTGATAGCCTGCGGCGCAAAAGGCGTAATTTCCGTCATCGCGCAAGGCATACCCAGCATTTTTACGAGCATGGTGCGCGCCGCTCTCGCCAACGATATGGAGCAGGCACGCGCCGACCATTACGCGCTCGTAGAACTCACGGACTTAATTTTCGCACAAGGCAACCCCGCTGGAATTAAAACCGTCCTCAACTTGTTGGGCATTACGGGCGACACGCTCCGCCTGCCACTCGTGCAGGTCGAGGCTGCATTACGCGAGAAAATCGCCCAGATTTGCGCCGTTTACGCGTAAATAATCGTTTTTTTTTGGGCGTGCCCCTGCTCCCCGCGCCTAACGGCGCTTAAAGGTCGCAGGGTCGGGCTATGCGGGGCGTATCCCCATCGCCCCCAAAGGGGCGAATGTTGATTCGCCCCTACTATCCCTCACGCAAAAATCGCCGCCAAAGGGGCGGCGATTTCCCTGCCCTCCCCGCCCCTTCCTTTCACTTCAAATCAATTACTTAGTGGCACTTAGCGAAATTGTATGGCACGTAGAAGAAGTCGACTTGCTCGAATTCTACGGCTACTCCGATGCGAATATCAACCTCATTCGCAAAACCTATCCCGACCTTAGCATACACGCACGCGGCAATGTCGTCAAAATCACAGGCGACAAAAAACGCGGGCAAGAATGCAAAAACAAGCTCGAAATGATGGCGAAAATGCTCAAACACTCGGGCAAAATCGACGCACACGCCATCCAAGACATGCTCAACGGCGGCAATCCCTTCGAGGCAGATAGCAAAAAAGAAAGCCAAAGCATCATCGTACACGGCATCAACGGCAAGCCCATCACCCCACGCACCCGCAACCAAAAACGCCTCGTCCAAATGTCGGAAGACAATGACATCGTTTTTGCACTCGGACCAGCGGGCACAGGCAAAACCTATACCGCCGTCGCCCTCGCCGTGCGCGCCCATAAATTGGGCAGAGTGCGCCGCATCATCCTCACCCGCCCCGCAGTAGAAGCAGGCGAAAACTTGGGCTTTCTACCAGGCGACCTAAAAGAAAAGATAGACCCCTATCTACGCCCCCTCTACGATGCGCTCGACGATATGATACCCGCCGACAAGCTCACGCAGTATATGCAAAATCGCATCATCGAAGTCGCTCCCCTCGCGTTTATGCGCGGGCGTACCCTCGATAATGCCTTCATCATCTTGGATGAGGCGCAAAACTGTACGGAGATGCAACTGAAAATGTTCCTCACCCGCTTAGGCCCCTCCGCCAAATGTATCATCACGGGCGACCTTTCGCAAATCGACCTGCCGCCCTCACAGCGCTCTGGTTTGGTGCGCACGCTCAACCTGCTCGAAAACGTAGAAGGCATCGGCATTCTACACCTCGAAAGCGGCGACGTAGTACGCCATAAACTCGTGCGCCTCATCGTCGAAGCCTTCGATAAATCCGACGCAGAACGCAAAGCCGCCCAACAAGCCCGCGAACAGCAAAACAACAACGGCGAAGGCGACAACAACAATAACAACGGCGACAACCGCGCCCCCCGCAAAGGAGGCAACCACCACTATCGCCGATAAGCCCCACCGTTAGCAAAAACTAAACAGCCCCCAACATCGTGAAAATGTCGGGGGCTGTTTATTTTTAGCAGCACAGACGGCAGCCATTTACAAAAATTTTAAGTACTTGCTACCACTGCCGCCGCAAGGCGGCATTGTACCAGCGCTGCGAGCCGTAGGCGAGCGGCGCAGTACCCATGCAGCACATCACTTTCGCCAGCGCAAAACGGAACTGCTACCATTTTCCAATATCAAACGCACCGCATACCAGCCCGCAGGCAACTGCGCAGGCACAGATACGCGATAAGCCTCCCCCCCAAATTGCGCAGGCATTTCCTCCGCAACGCAGAGCCTACCCAAAGCATCATATAGCTCTACACGCCCTAAAGGCGCAGCAGTGGACGCAGTTTGAGCGATGAAAAAACCGTCTGTGTACACACTCGGCGCAGGATTGGGATACAAGCGGAAAGCCGCATCGGTATTAGCTTTGGGCGCTGTGGGGCGCTCCACGCCGATAACATCAAAATCTACGCTGCGGCTCACTAAGGGGCGTATCATGATAGCGCCTGGCAGGTCGGAATTTGTCCAAGTATTGCCGACGTATACGAAGGTATATTGGCTCGCATCGTTGCTTTTGTCGAAGCCCACAGGCACGGAAATCGTCGAAGCCTGCTGCCAACCTACATAAAAACGCGTATTGGCAGGCAAGTACAAGGGAGTCAAGGAGTCGGCAAAATCCGATAGCGGCACATAATGCAAGCCGTTGAAATCTGCCGTATAGCGCAGCCTGTATATATCGCGGCTAAAAACCTCGTTGTTGAGGTCGCCAAGCCAAACTTTCACATTGATAAAATCTTGCTCCGCATTGCGGTTGATATAATACGGCAGATGAAAATAAATGCCGCGCAAGGTATCCTCTTGAGTGGTCTGAAACTCTACCGCTACCTGCGTGCCTACCTGTTCGGCGATAATGCGCGCTTCGGCTATGCCGTCGTCGTAAGCAAAATAGTTGCCCAAAGGCGTACAGCGCCGCACCGTATCGCTATGCGCAAAAAGCGGATTATTCTGAAAGTCGGTAGGATTGAGGATAGTATAAGTCGAGAGCAGCGTAGCCGTATCCGTAGGCGCATAAGCGCCGAAAGTGCCGATAAAACTACCCGTTAGCGCATCGTCGGCATTGGGAGAAGGGGCATAAGTGAGCGCAGGCAGGGGCGTAGAAAGCAAAGAAGTAGCCGTATGCAGCTCCTCCACCGTGTAAAGCCTATCCAGCGTACCGCTGATAGCGCCCAGATTGCGCGTGCGCATGAGCAGGGTATCGTTGAACATGGTATCGCGGAAATGCTCAAAAGGCATAGCCGTATAGCGCTTGAGCGGGGAGACGGGTATATGCGTAAAGGCGACATCGGGATACGTGATAGCGCCCGTCATATTGCGGTTGGCATCTATATAGACATAATCTATATGCCAATGGTCGTTGTTGCCTGTGATGCTGCCCTGATTGCGAAATCGAAATTGAAAATCGGCGTGCAGATATTGTGTATCGGATATATGCAAAAAATCCTGCACAAAATCGGGCGAGACGGTCGCAGGCAGTTGGGCATTGGATAAGCCTGCGTATTGGCGTACTTGCTGCCATTCGCCGAGCGAGTTTTTAAACTCCAGCGTGAGGGAGTCGCTTATTTCGGGTCTATCGCCCAAGCCTTGCGGCTGATAATAGTAGCTTATGAAAACGTTGCTGTTTATCGTGTAGCCGCTTAGGTCGATAGGCTGCGAAGTGAGCGTATCGGCAGGATTGGGCAGATTGGGATTAGCCAAGCGGTTGTAGGGCTGCCCGTATTGGTTGAGTCCGTCGAGGGTGGCAGTGCCAATGCTGGGCGGATTGTAGGCGATGGCTGTGCCTATAATTGCTTGATGGTCAGCCCAGCGTTCGCAGGCGGGAAAGAGGCTATCGAGGCGGGAAAAATCATCGAAAAAGGGCAGCGTTAGAACCGTCGCGGGGCAGCTGCGGGTTTGGCGCAGATGGGAAGCAGAGGCGCGGGGCAGCAACTGCCCGTTGTCGTCGAGTGGCTGCAAACTCAAACCGCGCGCGCCTTGCAGGCTTTCTTGCGCCGAAGAAAGGAAGGGTATCAGTAGAGCAACAGATAAAACAAAAAAACGCATATAGTTACGAATTACGAATGACGAATGACGATGGTGCTGCGTGTAGCCCTTGTGTGAACTACGGCTGTATGCGCGCCGCAACTTTTTGCGGCGCGGCGTTTGCGTGAGGGATAGCAGCGAAGGCGCGCGTGTAGGGGCAGACCCATGTGTCTGCCCTTTACCGCGCGCCGCAGCGAATAGCCCGACCGCAGCCCCTTTTTAGGGCTGCGGGCACGCCCAACAAAACGCGAATTTTCAGGAAAAAGGCGGGGCGAAGCTACTAAAAATCTGCCTCCAAGACGGCGTAATAGGTCATGCAATCGGCAAGCGGCACGCCGTCGGCGACAAATTCCATGCGCTCGTAATCGACGCGCCCGTTGGGCAGGCAGTCGATAAGCCGCAAGCCCGTGCCCTCTAAAAGCAGCCGCAAATCGCTGGGCGTGTAGCAGCGCAGGGACTGATGCCGCGCCTGCTCCTCCCGACCCAAGGGGTACCAATAATCGAGCAAGCGCGAACCGAGAACATCGAAGTCGTAGCGGCGGCAAATATCGCCGATTTGCATGGTTTTTCCGCGTGCGACGGCTGCCCAAAAGGCAGGCATACCGACCTCCACGAGCACCCGCGAGGCGGCGCAACGCTTATCGAGCCAATGCCAGACGCGGCGCAATAAGCGCCTTTGGTCTGCGTCTTCACCGATGCCAAAGCTATCGAAATAGGCAATGCCATCGAAAGCGTCGCTGGGCAAATCGACCGTATAGAAATCGGCTTGTAGGGCTTGGATTTGAGGCTCCACGAAATTTTCGGCAGCCAAGCGGCGGGCGTGCTGCACGGATTCGGGCAGCAACTCGATGGTCGTGCATTGCAAATCATCGTCGAGCATCGCCATCGCTATAGCCGTCTGCCCGCCGCCTGCGCCCAGCTCCATGAGGCGCAAACCCCTGCCCTCTTCGTCGGAAAGCAGGCTAAGAAACTGCGCCGCCCGCTGTCTATGCATGGGCTCAATATCCGTGAGATACACGCCCAGCCACTCGTTTTGCTTGGTATAAAAGTCTTTGACCCACTGCATTTTGCCTTAGAGCCTCCACGCTAATTCTTGTATATGCACGTCGTTGTTGCCCCATTCGACAAAGCGCAGACACTGCGAAATCTCGTCCAAATGCCAATCCGTATGTGAGGACAAAAAGCGCAGACGCTGCAGATTTTCGCCGAATTTCGTGCAAGACCAAAGGCAGTACTTGCGCGTGTCGGGCACATAGGTCGTTATCAAAAGTCGGTCGTTGGGCTCTTTGTAGACGGAACTGCCGAAATTGTTGATGACATGATTCGCATCGGTGTAGACCATGCGCTGCGCGGCTTCGTCAAAACGATGTTCCATAAAAATGGACTGTATCCATTCGCCCGCTTCGAGCATAGAGTCGGAGAAAAGGTGGATTTTTAGCTGCTTCGGCACGTCCCAAATAACCAGATTATTGGAGCGCACAGTTTCCGTTTTTCTGCCCGCTTTCGCAGAAGAAGCGCTAAAAAGTTTGCTCGAACTGCTGCTTTTTTTTTCGTCTTCTTCCTCCTCTGTGGGGCGAACGATGCAATATAATAAGCTGTACTGATTGTCGAAAAGCAAATTTTCGCCGCCGCCAAAGCGGGTAGCCGAATTATAAAAAGAGGAAAGGGACATGGGGCAGAATTTTTGAAAAAAAACAACTGTCGCAGCGGTTGCAACGAAATGTTAAATTTTAATAATGTAGTGCGGAAACTCCTAAACTTTTTTGGGTTTCCACAGTTTTGTACATACATTTGCTGCCGCTAAGGTACAACAAAAGGCAGCCTATCGGCTCAAAATGCCCATTTTTTTTGTTTTAAGGAAACTCAAAAAACTTTTATAGTTTTTAATGGACACCAACAACTGTTCTGCATCGCCCGAATTTATGCGCATACTTGCTGCTGCTGGCGCGCTCTTTATGCGCTTCGGTTTCCGCAGTGTGTCGATGTCAGACATAGCCCGCGAGCTGGGCATGTCGAAAAAAACCCTTTATCAGCACATCACGAATAAGGATGAATTGATTTTGATTTTTACGCGTCAATTTATCGCTTTGGAGCGGGAGCAAACGAGTAGCATCAACGACTCTGCTGCCAATGCTTTGGATGCTATCATACAAATCACGCTTAGCGCGCAGCGCAAAATCGTGGATATTAGACCGCAGGTTGTGCATGAGTTGCAGCGCTATCAACCCAAAGCTTGGCAGATAGTGGAGGAGTTTCGGCGGGACTTTATTTTGACGGAGGTGCGGCAAAACTTGGAGCGAGGCAAGCGGGAGGGTTTGTATCGCGCCGACCTCAACGCGGAGATAATTTGCCAGATATATGTGCATTCTTTGCCGATTTTTGCCACGCCTGCCGACTATAATTTGCAAAAATACTCGCCTGTAGAGCTGCACATCGAGTACGTGAAGTACCATATACACGGCATTCTCTCGGCTAAAGGGCGGGATTTGCTGCAAGATTACGAGTTTTACAAGGAATAATAAAAGCCTGTTTTTTTGGGCGTGCCCCCGCCCCTGCCTGCGCTGAAAAGCCGTAGCCACGGCGTGCTTACGCACTTGTGATTGCTACGGCTCGCGCAGGCACCCCGCGCCTGAAGGCGCGGGGCAAAAAAGGGGGTCGGGGTCGGGCTGTCTGAGCCGTAGCATGCTACGGCTCTACCATCCCTCACGCATACAAGCCGAGTCGCTATAGTTTGTCATTACACCTCTTCCAAACATAATATACTGATTATCATGCGTTTTTTTCTACGCTTTGCCTGCGCTGCGCTGCTTTTGTCCTTTTTACTGCCTGCTTCTTTGCGGGCGCAGGAGGCATTTTCTATGCAGCAGGCTATCGATTACGCCACCAAAAATAGCATCGCCAGCCAAAAAAATCGTCTAAGCATCGAAGATGCCGACGCGCAGGTACGCGAATATCAATCCATCGGCATTCCTAAAGTAAATGGCAAAATCGAATACCAAAACTTTCTGAAGCGCCCAACACAGTTTTTGCCCGATTTTATTTCGCCTGCGGTAGTGGGGATTATGGAAGGGTTTCAGCTGGTGCCCCCTGGCACAGCAGAGCAATTTCAGAGCGATGCCGTTACGCCCGTACAATTTGGCGTAAACAATTCTTTGACGCTCTCGGTAACTGCCAGCACCCTCGTTTTCGATGGCTCTTACTTTGTCGGGCTCAAAGCCGCCAAAGGTCTGCGCGAGCTTACTGCCCGCCAAGCTTCTTTAAGTGAGTACAATACCAAGTATAGCGTAGCCAAATCGTATCTGACGGTGCTCATCGCCGAAGAGAACAAAAAAATCCTGCTGCTCAATGTCGCCAATTTGCAAAAGCTGCGCGACGAAACGGAGGCTTTTTATAAAAGCGGCTTAGTCGAATTGCTCGACGTTGACCGACTCGACCTTAGCCTGCAAAATCTGCGCACCGAAGCCGAAATCGTAGAGCGACAAGTACAGCTTGCGTACAATGTGCTGAAATTTCAAATGAATTACGACATTACGCAGCCCATCACCCTAAGCGATGCCTTGCCCGCCCTCATCGTAGCCCCCACAGAAGAAGAACTAACGGGCGCAATAAAGTACGATGAACGCATAGAGATGGACGTACTCAAACGCACCGAGTACCTCAACGGGCTAAACGTGAAACGCTTGCAAATGGGCTACGCGCCCAACCTTAGCGCTTTTGCTACCTATCAGCAGCAGTTACAACGCAATAATATGTTCGACAGCGATGAAGCGGGATTTTTCCCTGCTGCTATCGCAGGTCTTACCCTCAATGTGCCCATCTTTGATGGCTTCGACAAAAAGGCGAAAATACAACGCGCCCGCATCAATCAACGCAGCTTCCAGATAGAAATGGACGCTTTCCGCCGTGCCATGACCCTCGAAGTTACCAACGCTCGCGCCCAATACACCAACGCCCGCGCGCGCCTTACAGCCCAAGAAAAAAACCTCGCCCTTGCCCAACGCATCGTAGACCGCACCAAAACCAAGTACAAAGAAGGCGTAGGCAATAGCATCGAAATCATTACGGCAGAGCAAGAACTCTACCGCACTCAAGCCAATTACCTCAATGCCCTTTATGACCTTGTCGTAGCTAAAACCGATTTGGATAAAGCGCTGGGGAAATAGGTAGCGATGTGCTGCGTGGGTACTGCGCTGCTTGCTATCGCTCGCAGCGCTGGTACTATGCCGCTCGCTAAGCTCGCGGCAGTGGTAGCAAGTACATACATTTATATAAAAATGCTTTAATCTGGCTTTTTGCGTGAGGGATAGCAGTGGAAGCGCCGCAAGGCGCTGCAACGAATAGCCCGACCCCGCGACCTTTAAGCCGCGTTAGCGGCGGGGAGCGGGGGCACGCCCAACGAAAAATTAGCTGTTTGCTTCTTAATTTTAGAACAATATTCACCAAATGAAATATATAACCTATTCTTTAGCTTTTGTGTCGTTGTTGCTTTCTGCCTGCGGCGGAGGCGGTGGCGCAGCACTCCAAATACCAGAGAAGGCAGCCGATATACGTGCCCTCATCAGCCAAAAGCGCGACAATATCGCCACGCTCGAAGGCGAAATCAAGCAGCTCGAAACCGCCTTAGGCAAGGCAGATACCAGCGCCAAAATCGAAAAGCGCATTTTGGTAACGACCCAACCCGTTGCCTTGAAAACCTTCCAGCACTTTGTAAATGTGCAGGGCAATGTAGCTACAGCCGAAAACCCTGCCGCCGCTTCTTCTGAAACAGGCGGGCGCATCGTGGAAATGCTCGCTCGTGAAGGGCAATTTATCAAAAAAGGCGACTTAGTAGCCCGTGTCAATCTCGAAAGCATACAAAAAAGCGTCGAAGAGCTGACAAAATCGATGGAACTCGCAGAAGACATCTTCAAGCGGCAAGAAAAACTTTGGGAGCAAAAAATCGGCTCCGAAGTGCAGTATCTACAAGCAAAAAATCAAGTAGAGTCCCTGCAAAAAACCAAAGAGCGCTTGGAGCACGAGTTGAAGAAAGCCAACGTTTATGCGCCCGCTTCGGGGGTCGTAGAAAAGGTTATACTCACAGCGGGCGAGGTCTGCGGCCCTGGTACGCCCATCATACAAATCGTCAACTCTGCCAATCTAAAAGTTATCGCCAATGTGTCGGAAAACTATCTCACTGCTGTAAAACGCGGCGATATGGTGCGCATCGCTTTCCCTGCTATCAACATCGAGCAAGAGGCAAGAGTAAATAATATCGGACGCATTATCAACGCAGGCAATCGCACTTTCGAGGTGGAGATGCTCATAGATAGCAAGGGTGGCATGGTCAAACCCAATTTGCTTGCTACTGTCTACATCAAAGATTACGAAAAAGCAAACGTAGCCACCGTAACCAGCGAGCTCATCATGCAGGACGTAAACGGCAACAACTACGTCATGCTCCGCGAAAATAACCGCGCTGTAAAACGCATCGTGCAAATCGGCAAAACCTTCAATAACGAAACCGAAATAGTCGAAGGGCTCAAAGGCGGTGAAGAGCTTTTGGTAAAAGGCGCTCGGCAGGTCGTAGAAGGCGATTTGGTCGAAATCATAGAAGGCGGAAAAGGATAGTGCGTGGTGTATAGGTTGTGCTTTGTGTCTATAGGTATCATGCCGCCTTGCGGCGGCAGTGGTAGCAAGTAGCATACGCTACGCATTCACTTCGTTTTCGTCATTCGCTTCGCGTTCACTTCGTCATTCGTCATTCGTAATTCAAAAAGCAATGTCTAACAATAATAACAATGTCAACCGTCGGCGCTTTGGCATGGCTGATTTCGCTGTAGATAATGGCGTAACGATGCTCTTGCTGACGGCTATGCTTATACTCTTTGGGATCGGCTCTTATACGAGTATGCCCAAAGAGCAGTTTCCCGAAATCGTTATTCCCACGATATTTGTGGGTACGACCTATGCGGGCAACTCGGCTGAAGATATGGAAAATCTGATAACCAAGCCTTTGGAAAAAGAATTGGCTTCGATTTCGGGCATCAAAAAAATCGAAGGCACTTCGATACAAGATTTTTCCAATCTCATCGTAGAGTTTAACACCAGCGTTGAGGTAGAAGATGCTTTGAGAGAGGTCAAAGAAGCGATTGACAAGGCGAAAAGCGATAAGGATTTTCCCAAAGACCTGACATCGGGTCCGAATGTGCAGGAAATCAACTTTTCGGAGTTTCCTATTATGAGCGTCAACCTCTCGGGGCAGTACGGTGAGGAGCAACTGCGGCAATTTGCCGAAGATATGCAGACGGAGATAGAAAAATTGCCCGAGATTTCCGATGTAAAAATCAAGGGTGTCTCTACGAAAGAGGTGCGCGTAGATGTGGATATGTTTGCGATGCAGTCGCGGCAGGTCAGCTTTGGCGACATCGCCAATGCTGTGCAAATGGAAAATATGACCATGTCGGCGGGCGACCGCAACACCAACGGTTTCCGCCGCTCGGTACGCGTGATGGGCGAGTTTAAGAAGATAAACGAGATAGAAAATATCATCGTCAAAAGCCCTTTTCAACAGCCTGTTTTCTTGCGCGACATCGCCACCGTGCGCGAAGCACCCGCAGAGGCGACCAGCATCGCCCGCGCCGATGGTCAGCCCGTTGTTTCGCTCGACGTTATCAAGCGTGCAGGGCAAAACCTGCTTTCCGCTTCGGATAAGATAAAGGAAATTGTAGAAAAATTCAAAGCCGAAAAGCTGCCCAAAGATTTGAAGGTCTCCATCTTCAACGACCAATCCATCAATACCCGCAATCAGGTTGCCAACTTAGAAAATAGCATTATTTCGGGTGTACTCTTGGTGGTTTTGGTTTTGCTCTTCTTTTTGGGTCTACGCAACGCCTTGTTTGTGGGCGTGGCAATCCCTTTGTCTATGTTTATGGGCATTTGGATACTCGACTTGATGGGTGTTACCCTCAATTTGATAGTTTTATTCTCGCTGATTTTGGCTTTGGGTATGTTGGTCGATAACTCCATTGTTATCGTCGAAAACATCTACCGCTATATGTCGGGTGGTGCGGGCGAGCAGTTTAGTAGGGCAGAAAGCTCCAAGCTGGGCGCGGGAGAGGTGGCAATGCCTATTATCTCTTCTACGGCGACTACGGTAGCGGCTTTTGTGCCCCTGCTTTTTTGGCCTGGCATCATGGGCGAATTTATGGGCTATTTGCCCATTACGCTGATAATTGTGCTTTCTTCCTCTCTCTTTGTGGCGCTGGTGCTTACGCCCGTGTATACAACCTTATGGATGAAAATAGAGGATTTGAGCAAAGAAACCGTTAGCGATGCGCGCCGCCGTTATATCAACAGTGCTATATTTTTGGGCATCATCGCCCTTTTTATGGTCTTCTTTTATGTAAGAGGTACGACTTGGGCGGGCAACTCTTGCCTCATAACTATCGTCTTGGTATTGGCTAATATCTTTCTGCTCCGCCCTGGCACCCGCTTGTTTCAGGCTTATATGCTTCCTGCCTTAGAGCGCGGGTATGAGGTCTTTATCAACTGGGCTTTATCTGGGGCGAAACCTATCATTTTGTTTGTGGGCACTATCTTTTTGCTCTTCGCTTCGCAAATAATGATAGGCATTTTCACCCCGAAAGTGGTATTTTTTCCCGAAGGCGACCCACTGTACGTCAATGCTTTCGTAGAAATGCCCATCGGCACGGATATACAAGGCACCAACGAGATGGCGCGCAAGCTCGAAAAGCGCATCGAAGAAGCCATCGCCCCCTTCCAAGCAAAAGGCGTGGTAGAAGCAGTCCTTTCTCAGATTGGCGAAAACACTGCCGACCCTTCTCGCCCCCCAGAACCAGGCGCTACGCCCAATAAAGCCCGTCTTACCGTCTCTTTCGTCAGCGCTGAAAAACGCGGCGGCATCTCTACGATGGACGTTATGGAGGCTATCCGCGAAAAGCTCAAAGGTTACGCAGGGGTTACGATTATTGTAGACCGCAACGAGTCGGGACCTCCTACGGGCAAACCCGTCAACTTAGAAATCTTCACCGATGAAGGCGAGATGGCAGACCTTTCCCGCGTTTCTACCGAAGTGCTTACTTATCTTAAAGGCAAAAACGTAGCAGGCATCGAGGAACTTACCCAAAACGTTACGGCTGACTTACAGCAGGACTTAGTTCGCATAGACCGCGACGCGGCTCGCCGTTTCGGCATCTCGACTTACGATATTTCTATGGCGCTGCGCACTGCCTTGTTTGGCAATGAAATCGGTAAGTTTAAGGAAGGCGACGACGAATATCCTATTATGGTTCGCCTAAGCGAGCAATATCGCCAAGACCAAGGGGCGCTTATGAATCAGTTGATTACTTTCCGCGATATGAATAGCGGCAAGCTTGTGCAAGTGCCCATTGCTACCGTCGCCACAGTCATCCCCTCTTCTACCTTCAATGCTGTAAAACGCAAGAACGAAAAGCGTACAATTACCATCGCTTCCAACGTCCTCGCCGACTACAATGCCAATGAAATCGTCAAGGAATTGGAAATGCACATGAAAAGCTACAAAATGCCCGAAGGCTTTGGCTATCGCTTCACAGGCGAGCAGCAAGAGCAAGCAGAAGCAATGGCATTTTTGTCGAAAGCCTTTATGTATGCGATGGCGCTGGTATTTTTTATCATCGTCTTACAGTTCAATTCACTGGCTACCCCGCTTATCATCATGACCTCTATCCTATTTAGCACGATTGGCGTATTTTTGGGCTACGTGTTTACGGGTATGGATTTGGTGATTATTATGACGGGCATCGGCATTATCTCCCTCGCGGGTGTGGTGGTAAATAATGCCATCGTTTTGCTGGATTATGTCAATGTGCTTTTATTGCAAAAGAGGGAAGAAACAGGCAGAGACGAGCTAACGGCAGAAGAGGTGCGCGCCTGCGTCGTAGAGTCTGGCAAAACCCGCCTCCGTCCCGTCTTGCTTACGGCATTTACGACCGTCTTGGGGCTTATTCCTTTGGCTACGGGTTTCAATTTCGATTTTGTGGGCTTCGTGCAACGCTTCGAGCCTGACATTTATTGGGGGGGCGACAACGCAGCCATGTGGGGCGCGCTCTCTTGGACGGTAGTCTATGGTCTTATCTTCGCTACCTTCCTTACATTGGTGATAGTGCCCATTATGTACTGGCTTACTTACCGAGTAAGCAACTTCTTCGGTAGAATTTGGAGCAGCATTTTCGGATAGATTTTAGCCTTTTTTATTTTGGCGTGCCCGCGCCCCTAAAAAGGGGGCGCGGTCGGGCTATCCGAGCCGTAGCATGCTACGGCTCTACTATCCCTCACGCAAATATCGTCCCCGCTGCAAAAAGTTGCAGCGGGGCTTTTTTTTATTATTGAGGCTTTTGAAAAAGTTATCAAACCTTAGTACAACTACATCAAGCATCAGTACAACTACATCAAGCATCAGTACAACTACATTAAGCATCAGTACAACTACATTAAGCATCAGTACAACTACATCAAGCATCAGTACA
>CAYXSA010000085.1:0-18401 GCA_964467315.1 uncultured Saprospiraceae bacterium
GATAGCATCACTTTTGGCGATACTTCCAATATCGAAATCGTGCTCAACGATACGATGGGCGCGACCTTCTTCTGGGCGCAAACGGGCGCAAATGGCGGCTTGATAGACAGTGCGCTGGCGATACAGGTCGCGCCGATGGAAACGGCAACCTACGCCTTCACGGCGACCAATGCCAACGGCTGCCAACTCGACACCACCGTAACCATCGAAGTCGCTAAACCACGTTTTGTGAATGCACCTCAAGGCTTCACGCCCAATGGCGACGGGGTAAATGACCAGTTTTTTGTACAGGGCGATGATGCCCGCGTGAGCGGCGTGCGTGTATTGCGCGTATATGACCGCTGGGGCGAGCTGGTATTTGATGGCGTAGATATGACGCTAAATGACGGCACAGCAGGCTGGGACGGTACGTTTAGAGGCAAAAATGCGGCTTCGGGTATCTATGCTTGGTATGCGGAGGTAGAGTTTATCGATGGTTTTGTATTGGTGCTAAAAGGCGATATTACTTTACTGCGTTAAAAAAAAGGTCTGAATACAAGATTTGCGCTAAAATAGCGTTCTTTGCTTTGAATAAGCGATGCGAGAGGGATAGAAGCGAAACCACAGCGCAAGCGCGGCTTGCCGCGCAAGCTGTGATGTAGCGGATAGCCCGACGCGAGCCGCCGCGCAGCTTGCGCGGCGGTGAAGCGGCTCGCCAAAAAAAACAAAAAACCACGCGAAAACGGAATAATTTTACCAATGAAGCAGCTAAAAAATATAGTTTGCGCATTTGCGGCTTTGGCGGCGGTGAGCAGCGTGCAGGCGCAAGACGCGCGATTTTCGCAGTACTACGCAGCGCCCATGCGCGTAAATCCCGCTATGACGGGTGCATTTGAGGGCACTTGGCGGCTGGGCGGCAATTATCGCACGCAATGGGGCGCGATTTTGGGCAAAGCCTACAATACTTATTCCTTCAATGCCGACTATAAAATGCCGCTCTACGGCAAGGATTTTATGGGCTTAGGCTTTAGCGCGACCAGCGACAAGGCAGGCAATACGGGCTATGGGCAGACGGATATTTATATAACAGCCTCCTATATCAAGCAGCTTTCTAAGACGCGGCGCAAGTATGGCGCAAACCAAATGCAGTCTTTTCTCGCCGTTGGCGGGCAAGTCGGCTTGGGGCAGCGCGGGGTGCGTTGGTCGGAATTGACCTACTCGACCCAATATATTGTGGACGATAATAGCTACAATACGAACGTTTATAGCGGCGAGTCTTTCAATGTGCGCTCCAATAAACTCTACGCCGATATGAGCGCGGGTTTGCTTTGGTACGCGACTTTCAGCAAGCGCAAAAGCGTGTATGTGGGCGCGAGTTTGTACCATATCAATCGCCCCGATATTTCTCTGTTCAATGACCCGCCGCGCGATACGGCAGGGCAATTGGTCGGTACGCAGGTCGAAAAGCTAAGCCGCAGGGGCGTAATACACGCGGGCGGCGAGATACAACTGGGCGGACCAAATAGTCCGATAAGCCTGCTACCTGGCGTGGTGGCGATGTTTCAAAGCCCCTCGATGGAGATTAACTTTGGCGTTAGTATGCGCTACAAACAGGGCAAATACGATGATTTCGCTTTCCGCGTAGGCGTTTGGAATCGCCTTTCCAACCGCGTAGCGCTGACGGGGCTCACAGCAGACTCGAAAATCGGCGCAGATGCCTTGACCTTCATGGTTGGTCTGGATTATCAAAATCTGCAATTCGGATTTAGCTACGATGCCACCATTTCGACTTTGCAGCAGCAAATCAACGGACGCGGCGGCATGGAGTTTTCGCTCATTTATATATACGATAGCGATGTGAAGCGTCAGCAAGGTTGTCCGACTTTTTAGAAAAAATTTGAAAAAAAATAGCAAAAAACTTGCGCAGCTTCAAAACTTGGCTTACCTTTGCACTGCAATACGAAAAAAGGCAAGGTAGCTCAGCTGGTTAGAGCGCAGCACTCATAATGCTGAGGTCGGGGGTTCGAGCCCCCCCCTCGCTACAAAGAGAATGAACCAAGTACCTCCCCGTTTGGGAAGTACTTGGTTTTTTTTTGAGCGGAAATAAGCAATAAATAAGAGAATGAGGGGGATTTTTGACAAATAAGCCTATCTTTGTGCTGTTTTTGTCACTGTATCATAATACGCCCATTACCTTATACTATGCACTTTTTAGATTTTGAGCAACCAATAGAGGAGTTATATCGGATATTGGACGAGGTGCAGAAAAGTCAGCACTTGGAAGAAGCGGCAAAGGCGGAAAGCCTGCAAATGCTACGCCAGCGCATCGCAGAAACGCGGCAGCGCATTTACGAAAATCTGACTCCTTGGCAGCGCGTGCAAGTAGCGCGCCACCCAGAGCGCCCGTATTCGCTGTATTATATCGAAAAAATATGCTCGCAATTCACAGAATTGCACGGCGACCGCAATTATAAAGACGACAAAGCAATCATCGGCGGCTTAGGGATAGTAGAGGGGCAGACCATGATGTTCATCGGGCATCAAAAGGGCAATGACCTCAAAACGCGGCAATACCGCAACTTCGGTATGCCCAATCCCGAAGGCTATCGCAAGGCATTGCGCTTGATGAAGATGGCGGAGCGTTTTGGTATTCCTGTCGTCTGCCTCATCGATACACCAGGTGCATTTCCTGGCATTGATGCCGAAAACAGAGGACAAGCGCAGGCAATCGCACAGAATCTTTACGAGATGGCAAAACTCGCTACCCCTATCGTCTGCGTCGTCATCGGCGAGGGTGCATCGGGCGGCGCGCTCGGCATCGGAGTCGGCAATACGGTCGCTATGCTCGAAAATACTTGGTACACGGTTATCTCGCCCGAAGCCTGTTCCGCTATTCTTTGGCGCAACGTCGAGCACAAAATCCAAGCCGCCGAGGCGCTGCATCTCACCGCTAAAGACGCGCAGGAGCTGGGTGTTATCGAGGAGATTATCCCCGAGCCCATCGGCGCGGCGCACCTGCACCCCGAAGCCGTCGCCCAAAATCTTAAAGCCTTCTTGCAGCGCGAAGTCGCCCGCCTGAAAGCTATCCCTGCTGACCAACTTATAGAGCAACGCATCGAGAAATTTGCCCGCTTAGGCAAGTACGAAGAACTCCCTGCGTAGCTTATTTAAGCTTTTTTTTTGGGCGTGCCCCCGCCCCTTTCGCCGCGCAAAGGGCGCGGCGAGAGCCGTAGCATGCTACGGCTCTACAGGGGCGGGGTCGGGCTATGCGGGGCGCAACTGTAGGGACAAGGCATGCCTTGTCCCTACAGCGCCCCTACTATCCCTCACGCATTAGGCGCGCCCTGCGCGCCTTTCAGTTTTTTTCCTTCGTAATTCGTCATTTTTTATATATTTCAAGTTTTGACCACAACTACAGATTTTTCCCAGTTGGGCTTGGCGCAGCCACTTCTCAACGCAGTAGAAGAGCTGGGATTCACGGCACCCACCCCCGTACAAGAGAAAGTAATTCCCGTTTTTTTGCAAAAAGAGCAGGATTTAGTTGCTCTTGCACAAACGGGGACAGGTAAAACTGCTGCTTTCGGACTACCCATCGTCCAACACGTAAACCCCGCACAGCGCTACCCACAAGCGCTAATTCTTAGCCCAACGCGGGAGCTGTGTATGCAAATCGCCAATGACTTGGTGAGCTTTAGCAAGTATATTCCTGGATTGCAAACGGTAGCCGTCTATGGCGGTGCACCTATCCAGAACCAAATACGCCAACTGCGCCAAGGCGCGCAACTGGTCGTTGCTACTCCAGGTCGCCTCATGGATTTGATTGAGCGCGAATCTATTGACCTTAGCCATGTGCAATTCCTCATTCTCGACGAAGCCGACGAGATGCTCAATATGGGCTTTGAGGAAGATGTGAAACACATTCTGTCCTTTACGCCAAAGGAGAAGATTGTAGGACTTTTCTCGGCTACCATGCCCGCCGAAATCCGCAACATCGCCAAAAACTACCTGCGCAACCCCATCGAGCTTTCGGTAGGAAAGAAAAACTCCACGCAGCAAAACATCGAGCATCGCTATTGTGTGAGCCAACTCGGTGATAAGTATGAGGCACTGAAGCGTATGTTGGACTATTACCCAGACTTTTTCGGTATCATCTTCTGCGCTACCAAAGCACAGACACAAGAAATCTCCGACCAGCTTGTACGCGATGGCTACCCAGCCGACTGTCTGCACGGCGATTTGGGGCAATCTCAACGCGATAAGGTAATGAACCATTTCCGCCACCAAACTATCCGCATTCTGCTCGCTACCGATGTAGCTGCGCGCGGTATCGACGTGAGCGACCTTACGCATGTTATCCACTACCAGCTACCACAAGACATCGAAGCCTATACGCATCGCAGTGGACGTACCGCCCGCGCAGGCAAAAGCGGCATCTCTATCGCTATGCTCCTGCCCCGCGACCAAGTGAAAATCAGCCGCATCGAGCGCCAAATACAGGCAAAACTCACCTATTTGCCCATTCCCAAAGCAGCAGAAGTACGCGAGCGCAAACTCGCTCACCTCATCAATACGGTTGCTCTGACGGAAGTAGATTCTTCTATCCAACTCGATAGCATCGTAGAAACAGGCATCGCCGAACTGGAAAAACTTTCTCAACGCGAGTTGATTCTGAAAATCCTTTATCTCGAATTACGCCGTTTCTCTACCGACTATCTTAGCGGTGCAGACCTCAACGTTTATCAAGGCGAGCGTATGCGCAAGCCCCAAAGAACGGACGATGTACACCCCGAATGGACAGGCAACCGCGAGCGTTATAGCTCTAACTCTGGCTACGAAGGCGGCAGCAGCGAAGGCGGCGACGACTCTCGCATCTTCATCAGCATCGGCAGCGTAGACAAAATGCGCTACGACGAGATGCGCGAATTTATCTTCCAAGCTACAGGTGTACGCGGCAAACGCATCAAGGATATCGAAATGAAAGATACTTATTCTTTCTTCAATACCGACCTGCAAAGCGCCGAAGCCATCTACAACGCCTTCAAAGGCGATACCGTAGAGCTTAAAGGTCGCGCCCTGCGCGTAGACTATGCCGCTGGCGGCATCGCTGGAGCTAATGGTGGAAACGCCAACGGCGGCGGCAGCTTAGGCGGTAGCAAATACAAAAAAGAATACGGCGGAAAGAAAGAATACTCTTCCAACTTCTCCAATCGCAACGGTAGCCGTAGCAGCAGCAATAGCAGCCGCTTTGAAAGCAAATCTTCAGACCGCAGCAGCAGCTTCGGCAAAAACAAAAAACCACGATATTAGTGAATGACGAATGACGAATGACAAATGAATTTGTTTTTTGTCTTTCCTAACTTCGTATAAAGCTAAAAAGCCGCAAGTCTTCCTTATAGGGGAGGGCTTGCGGCTTTTCGTTTTTCCGTAGGCAACGCTTCGCTCGCCTATGGTTACGAAAGGGGAGCCCCGAAGGGGCGTTTTTGCGTGGCTGCTATCCTGCTCGTTTTTTTGCGCATTGTGTCGGCGCATCGTGTGGGCGAATGGTTATTCGCCCCTACATTGGGCGCAACAAGATCTACAATAACGTAATGTGCAGATTAAAACATAGTTTTCATCGGTGTTCGTCCATGATTTTATGAAAAAATAGGCGTATGTGTAGGGGCAAACCAATGTGTTTGCCCCAATAATGCGCATAAAACGCGCCGCTCTGCGCGCTCATGCAGGGCGAACACATTGGTTCGCCCCTACGCGCATGGACATATATCGCAAATAAATCTGCACATCACGTTACAATAGTAGAAATTTTGGGGGAGTCTTAGACGGACAGTGGGAAAACGGCAAATACATAGATCTACAATAGTAGAAATTTTGGGGGAGTCTTAGACGCTTGCGATGCTTGTCTTCTTCATTATCATCTACAATAGTAGAAATTTTGGGGGAGTCTTAGACAGCCCGCCCAACACCCCACACGGCTGAATCTACAATAGTAGAAATTTTGGGGGAGTCTTAGACCATACGAATATACGCTAAAATTTGGTATCTACAATAGTAGAAATTTTGGGGGAGTCTTAGACCATACGAATATACGCTAAAATTTGGTATCTACAATAGTAGAAATTTTGGGGGAGTCTTAGACTAAGAATTACGACGGCTGCGCATAGAAATCTACAATAGTAGAAATTTTGGGGGAGTCTTAGACGGATATTTATAGCGTACTTTGTAACATATCTACAATAGTAGAAATTTTGGGGGAGTCTTAGACCTTTTAGTTTATCCCAAAATATGAGTTAATCTACAATAGTAGAAATTTTGGGGGAGTCTTAGACATAAGTAAAATAAAGCCTACACCGAAATCTACAATAGTAGAAATTTTGGGGGAGTCTTAGACACACGGCAAGAGCTGCCTATGAAGCTCATCTACAATAGTAGAAATTTTGGGGGAGTCTTAGACAATGCGTGCGCGGATAATAAGCCTGCTAATCTACAATAGTAGAAATTTTGGGGGAGTCTTAGACTTACTACTATACCCTATGGCAACGACCAATCTACAATAGTAGAAATTTTGGGGGAGTCTTAGACGGGCGGTAATGTGGTGTACGGACAAGAATCTACAATAGTAGAAATTTTGGGGGAGTCTTAGACAATGGCTTTCTTGAGACTATGATACCATCTACAATAGTAGAAATTTTGGGGGAGTCTTAGACCATAGAACGGGTTGAGCGCGGATAGGTATCTACAATAGTAGAAATTTTGGGGGAGTCTTAGACAGCTTTGTCGTGTGCAATGTTTTAGGGATCTACAATAGTAGAAATTTTGGGGGAGTCTTAGACGCTGCTTTTTCGTTGGCGGCGTGTGCGTATCTACAATAGTAGAAATTTTGGGGGAGTCTTAGACTTAAATCCAATTTCGCCGAATGGGTTACATCTACAATAGTAGAAATTTTGGGGGAGTCTTAGACGGTAACGACATAAATGTCATCATAGCGATCTACAATAGTAGAAATTTTGGGGGAGTCTTAGACTGTCGGTCGTCTGCGTTGGATACGGATAATCTACAATAGTAGAAATTTTGGGGGAGTCTTAGACCTATACACACGCACGAAGTAGCGCACAGATCTACAATAGTAGAAATTTTGGGGGAGTCTTAGACTTTACCGCGCCTTCACGGTTCAACCTTATCTACAATAGTAGAAATTTTGGGGGAGTCTTAGACCATCACGACGCTGGGGGCTTCCCCTTTCATCTACAATAGTAGAAATTTTGGGGGAGTCTTAGACACTTAGAAAGTGATAAAAAAGCCCTAAATCTACAATAGTAGAAATTTTGGGGGAGTCTTAGACTTAACAACGCGTAGATACAAATTCAGGATCTACAATAGTAGAAATTTTGGGGGAGTCTTAGACCAAGTTTGACCTTGATGTAACAAGCTTTATCTACAATAGTAGAAATTTTGGGGGAGTCTTAGACCGTCTTTTGTGGCGACATACCAAATGACATCTACAATAGTAGAAATTTTGGGGGAGTCTTAGACTAATCTGCCTGTTGTACGCAACGGATCATCTACAATAGTAGAAATTTTGGGGGAGTCTTAGACCGAGAAGCTGTATGATTTCCGCGATAAATCTACAATAGTAGAAATTTTGGGGGAGTCTTAGACGATATTGTTAGCGCCTGCGTAGATGTCATCTACAATAGTAGAAATTTTGGGGGAGTCTTAGACGTGGTGCCCTGTATCTCTTCTTGGGTAAATCTACAATAGTAGAAATTTTGGGGGAGTCTTAGACCAGTTATTGCCACTTATTGCAGACTGCCATCTACAATAGTAGAAATTTTGGGGGAGTCTTAGACAGGTAGCCGCTGGGACGCGCTATTTTTCAACAAAAAAGTGAATTTTTGTTGCGCTAAGACCCCTGATTTTGCATTTTTTAAGTGCATTTTGTTTGTTTTTCTGTCTTTTCGTACAATAGTACGAATATTAAGACGGAGGTTTGCAAAAAAAATATTTTTGCGTTTTGGCGGTGCTGCGATATAGCTGCGATTCCCCCGCCACTTCTAATTGAACAAAGATACGGCTTTTTTAGATAACTATCAAATCTGTTTCGGTATTTTTTGCATAGCCGTAGCGCGTAGTTTTGCAATTTTTGCTAAGCTCGAAAATTATCACGCTGTCTTTTTGCGAAAATTTTGGCTCAAACTGCGCCTTAATCTCCGTGCAGATGTTCGCCAGCACGCGCTCGCTATTGCGGATTTCAAAAACAGAGTACTGCAGCCTGCCACCGTACTTTTTGAGATAGGTCGAAAATTGCGTGCGCAATTTGTCGTCAGAAATGTCATAAGAAATGATAATCATAATGATGATTTTTGAAATTGGAAAAATTGCGTGAGGGATAGAAGCGAAACCACGCCAAAGCGTAGCGAAGGCGTGATGTAGCGGATAGCCCGACCCCGCGCCGCGTAGGGGCAGCCCTGCCCACAAGTGCGTAAGCACGCCGTGGGGCTGCCCTGCCGCCTGCCTTTGCAGGCGGCACGGCGTGGGGGCACGCCAAAAAAAATTAGCCCTCCACCTCAAAGAACGGAAACTCCGCAATAGGCTTCTGCCGAATAAAAGCCCGATAATACGCCTGAACATAAGAAAACATCGCCTCCTTATGCTCCAAAATCGCCTGCACCAACCAACGCGTATAGTCGCGGCTTTTCGCGCTGCTCAAAAAATACTGCCCCTTGCGCAATTCAAAATCCGATACTTTGAATTGATGCAAATTGTAGGCTTTGCGTATCTGCCTATCAATAATGCAGCGAAACGGCTCCACGATATAGTCGGAATTAAAAAGATAGGGAAATAATTTTAGGTGTTTTTTTTGGCGTATCCGCAGCCCTCGAAAAGGGCTGCGGTCGGGCTATCCATTGCGGGACAGCCACCACGGCGTGCTTACGCACTTGTTGGTGGGCTGCCCCTACATTCCTATCCCTTACGCAAATATGGCGCACGCCGCGCAAAGGACGCGGCGCGCAGGCTTACTGTAACGCGATGTACAGATTAAAATATAGTGTAGATAGGTATTTCAAACGGTTTTAGGTGTTTATCCCCTCTACAGGCGGCAGCTATTCAAAAAAAATTAGATGCTTGCTACCGATGCCGCCGCAAGGCGGCATTGTACCAGCGCGGCGACAGCCGCGCAGTACCTATACATCACGTTATTTTAGCTCTATTTGCTTGAAACGAAGCCAATCTTTATTGCTCATTGCCAGCTTCGTTTTTTTCAGTTCCTCGCTGCTACTGATTTGCCGCAAGAGCCAAAGCCCTTTGAGCGCGATATGGAAAGCGCCGTTGGCATCTGCATCTTGGGGCTGCGTCGCTTTGGCTTTGGCGGAATTGAAAAAGGGCGATACAGGCGATAGAATATAGTCCTGCTCCTTGTCGCCTTTTTCGCCGTTGTTGTGGCGCAGGGCGAGCAAAGTCGCCAAAATGCGCAGCAATTCCTTGAAAAAGTCAGCCGCTACTTGTGCCACAATCGCCGCTTTTAGCTCTTGTCCGCTGCTGTAGTCTATCTTATACAGGGCAAAAAGCCTTTGCAAAGCCTCCGTAACTTTTATCAATTCTTGAGCGCCTTTGCCCATATTGAGGGCTTTATTCCAGCGAAAACGCGGCTCATCGCTGCTGCAAATCGTCCATTCATCTTGTCCGCCTTCCGTCTTCGTCGTAAACGCCGCATAAGAAAAGCAAAATTCAAAGCGCTGATTTACAAATTTGATGCTTTCGAATTTTTGAAAAAATTGCTGCGACTTTTCTACATTTTCGTACTTCGGGCGCAGGAAATCGACAAAGCCCGTAAGCGGGTCGATTTTGGAGGTCAGCGCCGCAGGCACATAAAAAAGAAAGCCGCTTTGTTTGCCCAATTTTTCAAAACTCTCAAACTTGCTGGCAAGCTGTAGCGCCCGCAGAGCGCCGCCCGCCTCGTCGGCGGCTCTGTCCTTGAATACGAGGTAATTGAGTTTGTCGATGAGCATTTTTTCAAACTTCTGATAGACCTGCTTTTCTACCTTCTGCCGCCCGCGCATGAAGCCAAAATTTAGGTCTTCGAGTACGACGATAGCATTATGCTCTACCATCATTTTGGCGATGATATGTATGACATTGGCGAGGTAGCCGCTTTTGAGCTCCTTGATGTTTTCTATCGTGCCCCAAGATTCGCGTGCTTCTGCGCGCTGCTTTTCTTTTGCATCGAGCAGCGTATGGTAGTTGACTTTGTGCACCTCGTTGAGGCTGCGCTGCTCCAATATCTCGCCCTTTTGGTTTATCAGCGTGAGATATAGCAAATGTCGCTCGCCCCTATCTATGCCGATGATATTTACATCGGGATTGTTTTTGAGGAACTCCAGCACAGAAAAATTTATATTATCGTAGCCGCCCTTCGCTTGGAAGTTCATCGTGATGGGCACATGAAACATAAATTTATCGAAGGCAAAGCGGCGATTGCTGATAATCGGATAGCTAAATTTATCCTTCAATTCCTCGTAATGATGCCCCTTGCGCAATTTTTCTTCTGAATAGTGCAGGGATTTTTTGCGAAAAAAAATCTCTGCATCTCCATCGAGTTTGTACACGATGTTTTGCAGGTTTTTTTCATCAAAAAGCATTTTCCAATAGAGCGTATGCAGGCTGGGTTTCCCTTTGCTGTAGTTGGAAAAGTCTTTGTTGTAGATTTGGAAAAGGTATATTTTTCCCTCCTCTACAAGTTGGTCTATGTAGCTTTGGGCTATATTTTGGAAGCTTATTTTATAGCCCTGCTGCTCGACTTCCCGATAAAAGCCGCTTATATCTTCGTACTGATAAGTATCAGAAAATTGATGCCCGAACTGTTTCCAATCCTCATGCGCCGCTATCGAGCGTTTGAAAAAATCTATCAAATCGCGGCAATCTTGGGGGCTAAAATTGGGTTCGTTCTTTTTGTGTGTGCCCGCTGCGTATTTGGCAAGTAGTTCGGCGCTGGGCTTATAGACGGCTTTTCCTTTTTCGGAAAGGAAAACTTTGGGCAGCATTTTATTGGCACCAGGTAGGAGCTTATAGACTATTTTCTCGTAAGCGGGTGCATCGCTTGGGGCTGTGGGTCTGTTTTTATCTTCAAAGACTTTGCGGTGTTGCTTATCCATGATAGCGAGATAATACAAACCATCTTTGCGCAGCAAAACGCAAGAGTTATCGCTTTCTTTGTTTTTGTCCCAGCCTGCGAGCAGGGTGCTATTTTCAAAGTTGAGCTTTATTTTTTCGCTGCTGTAGGCTTTTTGGGTGCAGAAATTTCGCACTTTGTCGTAGAGCGGGGCGACCAATTCGAGCTGCGAAAAATACCTTTCCAATTGCCCATAAAATACCTCGTCTTTGCTTAGGGCGCTATCTTTAGGCAGTATCAGCGCTTTGGCGAAATGCAGCAAATCGAGCAAGCTATCCAAGAAGGTTTTGATGTTGAGGGTTTCGGTTTCGCTAAATTTGCGTGTTCGGGGGCTGCTGGGTTCTTCGACGTTAAAAATGCCTTTTACGGCATTATATTTTTCGTCGATGCGATAGAGGAGGTCTTTCCCGCTTTCGTCTTTGCGGCAATTTTTGAAATAGTCGGCTATCGCCGTTTGCGAGTTAATTTGGGGGGCGTAGGCAGCTAAGGCGGTGTTGATTTCTTGTATGGAGAAATAGGCTTGTTTTAGGTATGCCTCTTTTTCGGCGATTTGTTTCAGGGTAATGCCTTTTTTGCCTACTGTTAGCCGCTGCTCGAAGGCAGCCGCCAGCGCCGATTTTATAAAAGACCAATCGCCAAAGAGGCTTTGCGAAATATCTGTTAGCGCTTTGCCATTGCGCAGGTATAACTGCGAGGGTTCGTATTCCCGCAACGAAGAAAGCAATTTTTGCAGCCCCGCCAATAGGTTTTCGCTTTGGGGCATTTCTTCCGTCTGATGATGGAGCAGATTAGCGAGATAATAGTCGTTGATAGCGTCGGCGCATTGTTTTTTATCGGCAAAGGCTTCAGGCAAGAAAGAGATGCTGCTCCTATCGCTTAGTATCTGCTTGTAAAGCGGTTTTATGCGGGCGATTCGTTTGCTTTTATCGCTTTGGGCTTGGTTGTAGAGGTTTATGTACTCGTTTAGCCCTTGTACTTTGCGCTTGGGTTGCTTTCCTTTGGCTGCGCTGGTGTAGCCGCCTAAGATTTGGTTATAGAAGTCTATGCCGCTTTGGGTGAGTACTTGATTAAAGAACTCCAGCGAAAAAATTTCGGGGAGGGTTTTGCCTTGCAACAGTTCGGCGAGTGCTTGCTCTATGGCGGGAATATCGGTTTGGATATTGCTGCGGGTATTTTCGGCAAATCGCTCTTGTAGGCTGGCGAAAATTTTTAGATTGTCCAAAAATTTGGGCAAATTTTCGTGTACAATGCGCGTGGCTGCTGCTGTACGCTTTTCGTCGCTGCTGTAGATGTTTTTTCTGTTTTCGTGAAAGCCCGCGAAATAAGTCGTAAAGGCGCTAAATTTTGCTACGAGTGCCGTGTCGTTGTGTGCATTGTCCCAGCCTGCTAGGGCTTTGGTTATCAGCTCTTTGGCAAACAGGTCTTTCCATAAGCCGCAAGCCTCGAATTGCGCAACGACCTGCTTGCGTAGGGCAGTTTTTAGGCTCTCGAAGGCTTTTAGCTCTTTTTCGTCCTTGCTTTTTTGCAGGTAAAAGGCTTGGTACTCTTCGAGTTTGTGGAGCTTTAAGCCGCTTAGTGCCTGCTCCATAAAATGCTTATGATACTCGTCGATGATTTTTTTTAGCCGCTGGTAGTCTTCCGCACGGCTTGCGTCTTGCTGTAGCAACCCTTTTTTGTCGATTTGCGTTTGCGTTGCGCCTATTGGGCGTAGCTCAAAACGCAGGGTTTTACTTGCAGCATAAGCCGCTGAAAAATCTGAAAGTGCTTTCATGATAGCGATGTTTGAAGGATAAAAAAAATACTAAACCTTGCGGGCGCGCGCCTTTGGCGCGCCCGCGCCATATTCTGCGTGAGGGATATGTAGAGCCGTAGCATGCTACGGCTCAAATAGCCCGACCGCCCGACCTTTAAGGAGGGCGGGCACGCCCCAAAAAAAAATTACCCTACGCTGGTCGGATACGCTACTCGCGCGTGCCGTATGCTCTTCAAAAGCTGCTTAAAGATGACTTTTATTGTTTCCAACTCGCGGAACGAAAGGTTCGAGTCGTTGAGCTGTGCGTTGGCGACCTTGCCGCGTATGATGTTGTCTACGAGCGTGTCGATGTCGATGGTCGTCGGATTGATAAGGCTGCGAGAGGCAGCCTCCAAAGAGTCGGCTATCATCAAAATTGCCTCTTCGCGCGTGCGCGGACGCGGGCCCGCATAAGCAAAAAAGTGGTCATTGTTATTATCGTCGGGGTGCTCGTTTTTGTACTGGCGAAAGAAATACTCTGCCCGCGTTGTGCCGTGATGCGTGCGTATAAAATCTATCAAAATGGGCGGCAGCGCGTATTTTTTCGCCAAGCGAATGCCGTTTGTTACGTGCGCGATGATGATTTTTGCGCTCTCTAAAGGTGGTAAATCCGTATGCGGATTGCCCGATTGCTGATTTTCTATAAAAAATTGCGGATTCTCCATCTTCCCGATGTCGTGATAAAGGGCAGCAACCCGCACCAACAAAGCATTCGCCCCAATCGCCGTAGCGGCAGCCTCCGACAAATGAGCCACCTGCAAAGAATGTTGCAAAGTCCCCGAAGCTCGGATGGAAAGCTCCTTCAAAAGGGGCTTATTCAAATCCGCCAATTCGACTAAAGTTATCTCCGAAGTCAAGCCAAACATACGCTCCAACAAAGGAATAAGCGGATACGAAAGCAGGGTAAAAAAAACATTCAAGGCTATCCAGCCCAATAGTTCCCAGCGCACGCCCGACTCTACGACCACCCCCGCCACGTCGCGCACAGGCATCACCGCCCCTGTGCGTATAAGGTCTAAGCTGATAAAACCCGCCGTATACACGATGCCTATGTAAAAAATCGCCACGAAAAAATCTGTCATGTAGCGCGTTTTTATCCGCGTGAGTATCGCCACCATGCCCGCTATGAGCTGTACCAAGATAAATTGATAGTCCAACGACAAGAGCATACTACAGAGCAGTACCACCACGATATGCGTAAACAGCGCCAAATGATGCGAGAAAAAATTTAGCACCACGATAGGCACGATGCAAAAGGGTAGGAGATACACATTTATCAGCAGCGCCCCGCCGATAAAATGCGATAAATACGCATACAAGGCTATCAGCGTCATCGGCAGCGCCAAATGCCGCAGCCGCTGCAAAACCTGTGGCTCGTACAATTCTATAAACAAAAAGTATATCATCAAAAGCGCCACCGTCAGCAGCAAATAGCCCAAGTATATCAAAAGGGCACTTTTATGCACGTTGATTTCTCGCGTGTACTTGTCGCGCAGGGAGTCCAAACGCCGCAGCGCTATAGAATCCACGATGCCCTCTTGCGCGATGATAAGCGCGCCCGCTTTCATCATATCGCGGAATACCAATAAGCCCTCTACGCGCTGCTTTTTCTGCGCCGCTGTCAATTCCGCATCAAACGCTACATTGCCGCGCTCTACACAGCGCGTCAGCAAAGGCAAAAGCGCGCGCCCATCGGGCAAAGGACGCACCAGCAAAGAAAGCGTATCAATCATCAAATGCGTAGCCTGCTGCAAATCAATGAAATTGTTGCGCTGATGCAAGCCCAAATCCTCTTGCTCGCTCACCAAATTGCAGCGAAAATTCGTACCCATCGGCGTATGCAGGCTGTCGATTTCTATCAAACGCCGCTCGTAGATGCGCCGCAAAAAATCCAGCCCAAATTCCAAATACAGGGCACTGTCGCCCCTGCGCGTCATAATGTTGAAACTGTCGCGCCAAGTCGTCGCCCATTGCTGCTCAAAATAGCGGCGAAAACTATCCTGCGCCCGCAAAACCTGCCGCTTATCCCAGCGATAATACGGTACAAAATCCCGCTCCAAAGCCTCATGCTCGCTCATTATTTCCTCTTTCGACTTCAACAAAGGGTAGTCAAAAGGCGCGGACAAGTTGGCATAACGCCAGCGCTCCCCGTATCGATACTCGTACTCAAACTGCCCGCCGCTCGGAAAAAATAAGCTGATAAACAGCACCAGCGCCGCATACAGCAAAAAATTTAGCACGCGCGGGAAGCGCTCCATCAATTTTCCCCCGAAGCCGCTCGCGTTTTGTATGGACATTTTTTAAGTGAAAAGTGAACAGTGAAAAGTGAACAGCGAAAAGTGAACAGTGAAAAGTGTATTTTTTTGCAAGCATTTTTTATTTATCTTCATCTATAAATAATTGATAATCAAGTATTTATACATCAAGTACTATTTTCGCTACGCGTTTACTTCGTATTCACTTTTCACTTTTCACTTTTTTGGCGTGCCCGCCGCCTGCCCCCCGCCGCGCCTGTAGGGGCAGCCACAAGGGCTGCCCTACGTCGCGTCGCCCCCACGCCGCACGGCGTGCTTACGCACTTGTGCTTGGCGCGGGGGGCGGCGGTCGGGCTATTCGGGGCAGCCCTGCGCTGCCCAAAGGGCAGACGCGTTGGTCTGCCCCTACTATCCCTCACGCGGCAAACAGCGGAACTATATTTTGACCGTCCAGCTCTTCCCCTCGGCAGTTTGCAAGCAGAGCAAGCGGATGCCACCCATTTCGGGCAAAGGAATACGGTATACCTCCCCCTGATGGGCTATGAGTTCGCCCCTTGCCCATGCTCTGCCCAATACATCTACGATACGCCAACTTAGTACGCTTTCCGATGCTGCGCCCGTATAGAGCAGTTCCACCTGCGCCGCCCCCGCGCCGCTGTTTAGGATGCGCCAACCCGCATTCGGCGTATCGGCGTTTAGATTTTCTACCCCGTTGGCAGGCTGCAAAAATACACAATAATCCTCAACTTCCCCAAACGCAAAACCCTCACAATGCAAGGGATAAGCATTATAGCGCAGGGCTATGCGCAAACGCGTCAACCCAAAGGCGGCAGCCGCAGGCACTTCAACGGCAAATTCGCCCGCGCGCACAAATTGTAAAACCCCCTCGCTCGCCAGCTCGCCCGCATCGGCAAAATCGCCGTCCTGATTCCAGTCCGCCCAGATGCGCACATATTGCAAATCGCTGCCTCCCTGCCTTAGCCTAAAAATATAGCTGCCCCCCCGATAAAGGTCTATTTGCGTCGTATCTACAAAAAGATAACCCCCATTATTGCCCGTATAAATGCTGTCTACGCCTACTATATGCAGGCTTTCGATATAGTCGCGCTGGCTGTTTGCTCCCGCTTGCACGCAATAAGCATGAGCAGCGCAGTCCGTACAATTTGGCATATACAGCAAATGCAGCGCACTAAAGCTGCTTTCCCTGCTGCTATCGCAGCGACTATTTAGCCGCCATTCGTAGGCTCGGCAAGCCGACAAGCCCGCTACGATGCAGAGCGTATCGGCTTGCACAATTTCCGACCAAAGCGTATCGCCTTGCGCCCGATATTGCAGCCGATAATTTAGTGCCCCATCTACAGCCGACCAGCTAAAAATTGCCGTATCGCCCCTCGCATTGCCTTCCGAATGCAGTAGGGTAGGAGGCACACAGCAGCCCCCGCTATAAAACTCCCATTCTACGCTATCTTTGCCCCGCTCGCCGTCGGCACAAACCGACCAAAGCCGCAAACGAATGCCCGTACAAGCCGATAAATTGCCAAACAATAGCGTATCCGCCTGAACCTGCACAGGCAAAGACCAAAGCGTATCTTCGATATTTCTATACTGCAGCGCCCAATTTTGAGCGGAGGAAAAAGAACGCCAACACAAGCGCAGGCTATCCCTCGTACGACTCAAAATCTCATATTCATAAGGGGGAGGACAGCCCGTAGAGGGACACTCGGCAAGCGAGCGCAGCAAAGCGCCGTTTAGGTTGAGTTGCCCGCCTGTAGTCGTGATACCGTCCATATAAACGCTGCTCCGTGCGCCCTCTAAGACCGAACGGCGCACATATTCGGCAACCTGCGCGGGCTGCGTTCTCGCCAAGTGTATGTAATCTTCACAAAGAGCAGCATAGACCAAACCTATCGCCCCGCTTACATGAGGAGCCGCCGCCGAAGTGCCCCCGAAAGCGCTATAACTGCCCGCATTATTGCAAGTATAAACCCCCTCGCCAAATGCACCGATGTCGATGCTCTGCGCGCCGTAACCCGCATTTTGTACCTTCCAGCCTCGCCTGTCTATGTTGGTAACCCCGATAAGGTAGGCACTGCCGCAGGTCGTAGGCAGGTCGCCCGCTACGTCTACGTTTATATCCAAATTTGCCGTAGCGCCCACCGACAAAATGCCCGCAGCGCCCAAAGTATCGTAATAAGCGCACCAAATGGGCGCATCGCTTGCCTGCCCATAATCCAAACCCCAAGACGAATTGGTCGCCACTACAAATGCGCCTTCTCTGCCATTGGTAGCGTTGTATTTTTTGCGCGCTCGCAGCGCATAGGCATAAGCGGCGATAACATTGCTTTCGGTAGTAGAAAAATTGCTGCGGATAATCATCAATTTTACCCGCCAATTAACGCCCGTTACCCCGATACCATTGTTGCCGCGAGCGCCTACGATGCCCGCTACGGGCGTACCATGTGAGCCGCCACCGCTGCTTGCGATATTATCGTTTTGGCTGAGGACATTCCAGCCCAAATAATCATCTACATAGCCATTGCCGTCGTCGTCGATTTGGTTGTTGGGCGTTTCGGCACGATTTACCCAAAGGTTGTCTATCAAATCGGGGTGCGCCGTATTTACGCCGTTATCGATGATAGCTATCACTATCGTATCGCCCAAATTTGTAAGACCGCCCGTAGTTATATCCCAAGCCAAATCCGCGTCTAAATCCATGTTTAGCGCTCCGCCGCTGCTGCCGTTGTTGATATACTGCCATTGCTGCGAAAATTGGGGGTCGTTGGGGCTGGTATTGCGGGCTTGCAAAAGGTGATTATACTGTGCAAGGCTTGCGCTGCTTTGTCGGCGGAGAAAGCTAAGAGTTTCTTCATCGCTGCGCGCCGAATTGTACTGCCGCAGCAAGTATATGCGGCTATCGGCAGCGGGAGAGTCGAGGACAGCAAAATCAAATCCTGCCTGCATGCCCTCTTCGCGGATCTGCGCCCATGCTGTTTGGCTGTCCTTAGACCATTGGACGAGAAATTCGCCCGCTACGCGCTCTTGCGAAAAGGCTACAGCGATAGAGAAAACGCATAAAAGCGCCACTAAAAGGAGTTTTTGCATAAGTTTCTGTTTCCACTCAAAACGCAAAAGCCCCTAAATGTAGTTGGCAAAAGTTACGAATGACGAATGACGAATGACGAATGACGAATGACGAATGACGAATGAC
>CAYXSA010000086.1:0-18375 GCA_964467315.1 uncultured Saprospiraceae bacterium
CCGCCGCTTGCCAAGACCCGCGCCATGCCATCGGCTGCATTAGGGCAAGTAACATTTGCGCCATTGTAGTTGGAAAATACGCTGGCTGTAGCTACGAGTGCATTGGGCTGATTGAGGTTTATGCTTGCAGTGGCTGGGCAGCCGCGCTGGTCGCTAACGGTTACTTGATAACTGCCTGCGGCTAAGCCTGTGGCCGTTACGCTGGTTTGCCCGTTTGACCAAACGAAGGTATAATTGGCGGTGCCGCCGCTGCCGTTTGCAGTGGCTTCGCCTGTGGCTGCGCCGTTGCAAAGCGGGTTAGTGCTTTGTATGATGTTTGCCAAAACAGCTGTAGCAGGCTGTCCGACTGTAGTACTGGCGCTTACACGACAGCCATTGAAATCGGTAACTGTTACGCTGTAGGTATTGGCTGTAAGGTTGTTATTGAGGGCAGTATTGCGACCGTTTGACCAAAGAAAGCTATAGGGGAAAGTGCCACCTACGGCGAAGGCTTCAGCGCTGCCATCGCTGCCAAAACGGCAAGATACAGAATCCGTATCAAGCGTCAGCAACAATTGAGCGGGTTCAGTGATAGTCGTAGCGCCTGTGATAGTACAGCCGTTATTATCGGTGATGGTTACGCTGGGCGTACCTGCGGCAAAGCCTGTAGCGCTTACGGTTGTTTGTCCATTTGACCAAAGGAAGGTGTATGGCTGTACACCGCCTGTGAGGCTTACGGTGCTTCTGCCGTTGCTTGCACCGAAGCAGCTAACATTGGTATTGGTAAATGCGACATTAAACATTCCTTGTGGCTCCATTACTTGCGCGCAACCTGTAACAGCACAGCCGTTGAGGTCGGTGGCTGTAACGCAATGATTGCCTGCGCTAAGACCTGTAGCAGTAGCGCCTGTTTGCCCGTCCTGCCAAAGGAAGCTAAATCCGCCCACGCCACCGCTGGGATTAGCTGTTGCGGTGCCATCGCTGCCGCCATTACAGCTTGTAGGGATAGAAGATAATACAACAGCGATACCATTGGGGTCGGTCACAGTGCCAGAGCCTACGACGGGGCAACCATTGGCATCGGTTACGGTTACATCGTAGTTGCCTGCGATTAAGCCTGTGGCTACGCCTGTAGTTTGTCCTCCAGTATTGCTACCCCAAAGGAAGGTATAAGGGGCGAAACCGCCATTTGCTGTAGCAGTAGCCGAGCCTGTAGCGCTATTGGCGCAGAGGGCTTGGCTGGTCGTAACAGTAACGGCAACGCTGGCAGCGGGCTCATTTACCGTAGTGCTGGTGGTAGCAACGCAGTTATTGCCGTCTGTAGCAGTTACGCCATATATACCTGCAAATAAGCCTGTGATATTGGCGCTGGTTTCGGTATTGCTCCAAGCGTAGCGTAACGCGCCTGTGCCGCCTGCGGCAATAGCCGAAGCAGAACCATTATCCAAGCCGCGGCAAGTAGCATCTACAGCAGTAGCAGTTACAGAGACAGCAGCGGGCTCTGTCAGGCTGGCGCAAGCCGTTGCGCTACAGCCGTTGGCATCGCTGGCAGTTACGCAGTAATTGCCTTGGGCAAGCCCTGTGGCTGTTGCTGCTGTAGTGCTGTTGCTCCAAAGGAACGTAAATGCGCCTGTACCGCCTGAAGGCGTGGCATTGATAACCCCGTCCGTTGCGCCTGCGCAGCTAATCCCTACGCCATTGTAATCAGAAGTAACGGCAGCCGTTACGCTCACTTGTGAAGGCTCTGTGAGGGTAGCGCTGACATTTATAGAGCAGTTGAGAACATCGTCAGATATATTGAAGGTGTATGCGCCTGCAGCAAGCCCCGTGAAGGTATTGCTTGCTTGTGCTGTGCCCGCTGTAGGGGCTGTCATACGATAAGACAAAGTACCTTGAGAAGCGCCTACGCTGATAGTAGCGCTGCCATTGCTGCCAGCGTTGCAAGTGGGATTGCTTTGGCTTTGTATGCTAACAGTAAGCGGGCAGTTGACGGTTTGGCAGCTTGTGGCGGTGGTCGGACTTGGGCAAGTGCCCCCGTCGACGGCGCGAATGAGGAAGTTTACCGTTTGCGCCAATGCTAAGCCCGTGAGGCTGTGGCTGGGTGCGGCGAGATTGCCGCCATTGAAAGGTACGAAAGAAGTACCGCCATCGGTGCTGACTTCATAGCCTGTAGCGCCTGCTACCGCGTCCCAAGTCAGGTCGATAGTCGAGGTCGTAGAAGCACATTGCATATTGCTGGGCGCAGCGAGCGAAGAAGTAACAACGACGCGCATCGTATCTTCATAGGTACAACCGCAGGGCGAAGTAGCTGTAACGCCGTAAGTGGTCGTGCTGCTGGGGCTAACGGTAGGCGCAGCGCAGTTGGTGCAGCTTAGGTTAGAACCTGACCAAGCGTAGGAGGTTGTATTGGCTGTGGGAGTGAAATTTATAGACCAGCTACGCAGGGTGCCATTCGCACCGCCAGAAGCGGCGGCTTGGGTATGTACGATTTCCAGCGACCAATTGCCGTTGATGGGGGCACCGTTGAGGGTGGTGAAATTTTGCTGCGGCAGGAAGCTGGAGTTGTCGGGTATAGCCGTAAATAAATTGAAGGTGCTGATATTGGTCGCCGCTGTCGGAGAGAAGCAGCTATTGCGATAACGCGTAGAAAACAAGCCCCCGTTATTATTGGAGAGGGTCATGCGTGTACCGTTGGGCGCTATCAGGGTAAGCCGAATATGAGAAGCTAAGTTTTGGTCGATGTCGACGCAGACGGACTGTATCGTGCCGTTGGTAACGGTGAATGGGCAAAAGCCTTGTACGGGAATGGTCGAAGTGATAGACGCGAGCACGGGAATCGTGCGCTGTGTCGTATTGGTAAAGCTGCTATTGGGGCTGCCGAAGGTGGGCATGGTAACGCTTAGCCGGGCGGTTTCGCCTGCGCAAAGGGTATCATTGCCTTGTACCACAGAGATTAGCGGCGCAGGCGGCACATTGCAACAGACGACCACCGTTTGGCGAATCGTATCGGAGCAACCCGCCGAGCTGCGCCATATATATTGTATTTCGTGAAACCCTGCTCCTGCTACGGCTGGATTGAAAGTGCCGCGCCCATTGCGGTTATTGACTACCCCAGGTCCAGAAAACATAGGAAATCCATCAGGAGCGCCTACATTTATGGTAGTGCAGCCATTTGCGCCGCTCATTGGCGTATTGCGAATAACAGCGTTGGAACCAGAATGAACAATTCGGGTATTGAAATTACCGTTGCTGCCAGAATCGCACCAGCGCAAGGAATAGTTACCCAAGCTATCAAGATACTCGATAACGCCAGCAAAACTGCTGTTATTGGGTATAGTGCCTTGATAGTTGCCGCCATTGTTGGTGGGTCCCCAATAAGCAACAATGTTGCCTGTGGCATTGGGTCCGTCAAAGAGCGTGAAGCTATTTTGGGTAGAGGCATTGCCGTCGGTGGTGATAGCAAAATTGATGCCTGGCGAAAGTGAGAGCAGATTGGGGTCAGCGCTACCATTGGCGAAAAGGTCAATGGTGCCCCCCGCTGTACAGTCGTAAGGGCTGCCTGCGGATACGTTGTTGAAGCCGATGGTAGCGCAAGGAAGAAGAATATCGCAGTTGGTAGAGCCTGTAGATCCAGGCAACAAATTGGCAGAGATATTCGTACTTTGATTAGAAAAATTAGTGATTAGTAATATATAAACTTGCCCATTTTGGGCGCTGGGTATGGTAACAGTTTCCGTGCTTGATCCGTCGTAACTACAGGATACTATTTGCGACGCTTGAAAAGAGCCACAATTGTTTTGCGCAACAGAGATATTGGGGAAGGGTCCCCAAAGAATAAAATCAATATCCCGTGCTGGCGCTGAAGACAAGCGAATGTTGATGCTGCCTGGTTGATCGACCTGTAGATAGTACCAAGCGGGATTGGGCTGAGAGCCTAAGCAGCCGTAGGCATTGCCTACGGGGGCTATAGGTTGATTGACACCTGCGGGAAAGGTAGAGCCAGAGCCCGTGCAGAATGGGTCTGCTGTAGCGCAGGTCGCCCCCTGTGCGTAGAGCGCGCTGCCCGTCAGCCAAAAAGCCGCCGCGAGTGCGAGTGTGAAAAAATAGCGTGATTTATTCATTTTGCGAGGAGGTATAGCGATAGAATGTAAGGGACAAGGATTGTAATGCGTGAGGGATAGGAGCGGAACCACACCGCAAGCGCGGCTTTGCCGCGCTTGCGGTGTGATGGAGCGGATAGCCCGACCCCGCGCCTACGGCGCGGGGGCACGCCCAAAAAAAAGAAAATTATCGTCTACGCAAATCGGCTAATAAGGCGCGTTGCTGGTCAAGTGCCTGTTGTACCTTGCCTGCGCTACCGTTAGCGACCATCTGCGGATTTTGTTGCATGACAAGTAAGAGTGCTTCTAAGCGCGCGATTTCGGTTTCCGTTTCGGCGATGGTCGGCGTATAAACGGGTGTGATGGTGATGGGCGTGGAGCGCGTGGTAACGCGTACGCCCGTGCGCGCGTCTTGTGTCGTGCGGCTCGTGGTCCTGCTATCGCTCGGCGTGTTGGTCTGCGCGGAAAGTGCGAGGGGAGCGGATAAAAGTAAAAATGTAGCTATGATGGCGTTTTTCATATATGTACAGAATGAATATAAATTTAATTTTAACAAATCATTAAGCCAAGCGCGGCGCAAAGATAGTACCTAAACGCAAAAAGTCCCCGATTTGTATGCTGGGGACTTTAATAATTTTGCGGCAAAAAGGCAGTTTTATTTGCTGGGCTGTATGCAATCGGGGCAAAACAGGCGTATGCCCTCCTCTTTATGGGCTTTGCGCATGGCTTCGTAGGCGCTGTAAAGTCGGGCTTCGGCTTGGAGTCGGGGGGCTATTTGGGCATTGGTAAGGCAGAGAGCGGAGAGCGAAAAGAGGGCGCTCAGTGCCCATTTTTGCCATTTTGAGCCCGTAGGCGGCTGCAAAAGTGCGCCTATGCGCTGCCTCAAAAGCGAGGGCGTTCGCCTGCCCAGCAGCGCACTGACAAGCGCGGGATGGGCGGGAGTTGCTTGGGTTTGCAGTCGAAAAAGCAGTCGCGCATAGTCTTTGCGCTCCGATTCGTTGGCGTTTTGCATCGCCTCAGCGTCGGCGACCAATTCGGCGCAGGCAGACCAGCGACGGCGCAGGCTATAGAACGCAGGCAGCCACCAAAGCAAGCTTTGCGCCAGCTGCCAAAACACATTTAGCCAAGTATCGCGCTGCCGCAAATGCGCCCATTCGTGCCTACAGACCGCCTGCCGCTCTGCTGCTTTGAGCGAGTCCATGCCCGCACCCCAAAGCAAAAACCAGCGATTGCCCCAGCTCCAAACAGCCGCTACAGCTACGCGCTGTGTGCGCAGCCGCCACCAAGCGCCCCTTTGATAATCCTCGACTTCTTCCCGCTTTTGGCGCAAAATCCAACGAGAAGCCCCAAAAATTCGCCAAAGCAAACGCCCCCCAACAAACAAGGCCCCTATCAGCCAAAAACCTAAGAGATAAGGCAACAAAGGCAGCAAAAACTCGTAATAATCGTTCTCCTCATACACTATCATGCGCGCCTTCTGCTCCACCTCGCAGCGGCAAACCTCCCTGCTATCCTGCGCCGTCCTATAACAGGCGCGCAAAGTCGCATCGCTGATATCGACCACCTGCCAGCCCCTGTACGCCTCCTCGTCAAACCTGTGCCGCTCCTCCTCCGTCCCCCCAAAAAAAACAGGCAAGAGCAAAGACAAAACTACTGCCGCCACTATCGACCATTTGCGCTGCAAAAACGAAGCCCAGCGCGCCAAAATTAGCCCATCGAGCAGCCAATAAGCCAGCAGCAACGCGCCCGCCGCCAATAAGTATAGCAAAAACGAAATCATCTGCGGATTGTGCTTTATGTATAGCCTTGTGCTTTATGTATAGGTATTATGCCGCCTTGCGGCGGCAGTGGTAGCAAGTACTATTTGTCATTCGCTACGCGGTTGCTGCGCATTCGTAACTCGTAACTCGTAATTCGCTTCGCGTTCACTTCGTGTTCGTAACTCTCATTCCAGCATCTTCTTCAATTCCTCCATCTCCGCATCTTTCAAACGCTCCTCCCCCACTAAAGTCGATACCAAGGACACGACCGAACCCTCAAAAACACGCTCCAAAGTGTTGCGCAAAAATTGCCGCTGATACGCCTCCTTCGACACCTGCGCAAAGTACTCATGCGTGCGCCCATAAGCCCGATGCCCCACAAATTCCTTCTCCTGCAAGATGCGCACCACCGTCGAAATCGTATTATAGGCAGGCAAAGGCTCCCCCTGCCAATGCTCCAAAATATCCTTTACAAATGCCCGCTCAAGCCGCCAAAGAATTTGCATTACCCGCAATTCCAATGGCGTAAGTAGCTGATTATGAACGCTTTCCATTTATAAAACTATCTGTTTCGTTATTTAACTATATGCTAAGTTACAACCTTTCGCCCAAAGGCACAAATAAACTTCGCCAATACCGCTAATTTCTTCTTTTTTTTCTTTTTTTTGGCGAGCCGCTTCGGGGCAGTCGCCCCTCGCGTCGGGCTATCCGCTCCAGCACCTTCGCGCCTTCGGCGCTCGGCGCTTCCGCTGCTATCCCTCTCGCGGCAATCCGTATCGCTTAGTCTATCCTTGCACCTCACCCCAAGCAATTAGTTTTCAAAATGAACCTACACGACTATCTACAAAAAGTCGGCGAAGAAGTCCGCAGCGGAAAAACCAATATCCGCCGACGCGCCAACAGCCTCCTAAAGGCTATCAAAGTCAAAGAAGTAACGGAGGAGCTTATGAGCGAACTCCAAACCGAACTCGAAGCCGCCAACCTTAGCGCCAATATCACAGGGCGAGAGATTTTCGAGCAAAACGAATGGCTGGAGTTTTCCTTACGCGCCAATCCCAACAAAGACAAACCTTGGATGGAAACAGAGGCGCAGCATTTGGCAGCAAAAAATATCCCCCTCTACTCAGTAGAAGAAGATTTTTTTGAACACCTCTTTGATTTCGGCTCCCGCTACGATTACGAGCGCTTCCAAGCCGCCTTAGATAGCACCCAGCCCGTCGCCCTCTTTTTACTGCCACAAGAAGATAATTTTTTCGCCGACATCGTTACCCGCATCCTCAATTTTGAGCTTATCAAAAAGCATCACTACAAGAGCGACGATAGCGCCGTAATGAACCTGCGCAACGACAGCATTCGCGCCAACTCCGTCGAAGGGAAAAACGAGGAAGATATGTGGGACAGCGCCCAGATTTTCCACTTCTCGCAGCGCGAAATGGAAGCCGCCATCTTAGGCAATAACGCTATCGAAATGATAGAATCGGAAAAATTCAAAGAACAATTTGACCGACTCGCCTCCTATAGCAACCGCTACACCAACGAACAATTTTTTGTCCTCTTCCACTGCCCAGCCCTCACCAAAATCGAAGCCCAAAACGGGCAAGACCTACTGGAGGCACTCATCACCCGCATCTCTCAAAAAATCCCCTTCGTTTTCACCCTGCGCGCCCGCTACGCCAAAGAGGCAGATATTCCCGCCGACGTAAAAAGCGCCGTACATCGGCATTTCAAGCTACTCAACGAGCTGCCCAGCATCGAAGTCGCTCCCACGCTTAGCCTCAACGACTGCTTCGGCGAACTGCAAAAAACCTTCCTCTATACGCAGCAGCGTATGTTTTTCGAGCTGATACCCGACCTGTTTTTCAAACTCGAATGGGGCTATTACGACAAAGATGAGGACGTTTATGGCAAGTACTGCACCCTGCGCACCCTCACCGAACAAGTCGGCTACAAATTGGAGCAAATCCAATGCAACGACAAAGGCAGCCACGACGACGAATACAGCAGCCCGCCCATCTACATCGAAAACGAAATCGCCGTATTCTACGAAAGCATCTTAGGGCATTTGCAGGACAAAAACCCCTACCTGCGTATGTTCGACACCTACTGCAATCGCTTCGCCAACTTTAGCAGCGTCAAGCAAATTTGGCTCGTCGTACCAGGCTTCGAGGTCGCCCGCAATGGGCATTTGCTGGAGCAATTCTGTAGACTTTTCAGCATGCACTGCAAGCGCGAAAGTGCCCAGTTTCAGCAACTTATTTTGTGGGTCGTAGACTATGCCAGCGAGCGGCTTATGCCCATCGACCTGCGCAGCCTGCCCCCCATACAGACCAAACCCGAAATCCGCCCCCGCCCTACCATCGACTTGGTAAAGGAGAAAAAAGAACAGCAAATTACCTTCAAAGACGTAATCGGTCTGGAGGAAGAAAAGCAGGAGCTAAGCGACCTTATCGCCTTGCAGGAGCAAAATTTCAACTTCGGCTTGGGCGGCATACTCTTCTACGGTCTACCTGGCTGCGGCAAAACACACTTAGCCCAAGCCTTCGCCAATGAGCTACAACGCCACTTCTTCACCTTCTCGCCCGCCGAAATCGTCAGCATGTGGATAGGCGAATCCGCCAAAAATGTACGCGCTATCTTCGGCGAAGCCCGCACCAAAAGCCCCGCCCTGCTCTTTATCGACGAGTTGGATAGCATCGGCTTCAACCGCGACGACGAAGGCTCACACAGCGACCAACGCGCCACCATCAACCAGCTTTTGATAGAGATGAACAATGTCAATGAAAAAGACCTGCTCGTCATCGCCGCTACCAATCGCATCGGTGCTCTCGACCCCGCACTCGTGCGCGCAGGACGCTTCGACTACAAAATACCCATTTTCCCACCTATGCAGACCCAGCGCGCCGAATTATTCCGCTATTATCTGCGCCGACTCGCCAAAGAACTCAACGAATTTTTCCCCGATGCCGTTTTGATGAAAAAATTTGACTGCGACTGGCTCGGCGAAGAAAGCGCCTGCTTTGCCCCTGCAGATATAAAATCCGTCATCAACAAACTCCGCATAGACATCATTCGCCGCCGACTCCAGCAACCCGACACAGGCGATGTACTCAAAAAAATGCGCATCTTACGCGATACCGCCCAACTCACCCTCAAATACGACAACGTCAAATCCTTCATCATGGAATGCGACTACAACGGCTACCAAAGCCCCAAACTCGACGAATTGCGCGCCGAATGGAATCTCACATAGTTACGAATGACGAATGACGAATGACGAATGACGAATGACGAATGACTAGGCGAACATACAGCGAATGACAAATAGTACTTGCTACCACTGCCGCCGCAAGGCGGCATAATACCTATACACAAAGCACAAACTAATACACAAAGCACTATTTCAATTTTCGCATAACTTCCCCGCAATCTGCCTCTACTTTCGCGCTGATTTTCTGCTGCATCGTTTGCAGTTGGTCGGCGCGTAGGAGCTTTAGCACTTCCGTGTGTGGCTCTACGCAGGCGAGTATATCGCCCATATAGTCCAAAACTTTTTCGTCCTTTTCACTGCCTGTAGCTTCCAATTTCGCTTGGAGGCTACGGGCTTTTTCGCATTGGCAGGCGGCGATACTATCGACGGAGGTCGCCTTATGTTTACAGCCGACAAGGGCGGCAAAAGCTCCAAAAGAAAAAAAGGCAAGCGGGCGCATTTTTGGCGTTTATTGTTTGTTGAATTTGGCGGCGAGCTCAGGGCAGAGTTGCAGGCAGTACTTATCCGAAAGCGCAGAAGTCTGCATTTGGTCGGGTATCGACATCGCTGCATAAGCGGCATCGAGGGGCTTGGTGCAGGTTTCTATGGCGGGAATGAGCGCCATCATTTGCTGGTGCATTTCGCTGTATTGGGGGCTTTGCGCGTCTACGCTTTTGAGGGCATGATTGATTTCGGCGCTCTGCCGTATGGCGGGGCAGTTGCACATGATATTAGCGAGCACACGGGCGATGCTATCGTTGGCAGTGCCTGCGGTAGCAGCGTTTTTGCTCGTGTCGGGGCTTGTATTGTTGGTGCTGGGCGTAGCGCTAAGGCTGGGGCTGGTCGCCGTAGAGATGGGCGTATGCAGGTCATCATCGCCCGATACGGGCGATGCCGCTTGGCAGGCGAGCAAGGAAAACAGCAAGGCAAAGGGGTAGAGAAAACGCATCTTTTGTCGTTTGGGGTAATTTTTTCTTTTTGGGGCGTGCCCCCGCGCCACGCCCGCGCCAAAGGGGCGCGGGCGGAGCCGTAGCATGCTACGGCTCTATTGGCGCGGGGTCGGGCTATGCGCTCCATCACCTTCGCTACGCTCGGTGGTTCCGCTTCTATCCCTCACGCACAGCGCCCGCAAGGCGTGCGCTGGTACAGCCGTTGCATGCAACGGCTCTACAAAGGCACATAAAAAAACACTTTCACTTTTCTAACTACATGCCGATTTTTGCGGCATCCTCGCCGCAGCGTTTTTTTATCTCGGCAGTAATGAGTTTTTCCAGTTCCTTTTCTTGTTCGGCTGTGAGGTTGAGATTTTTTTGCAGTGCGTCGAGTTCGGCTACGCAGGCGGGCTCTGGGTAATCGTCGATTTGCTTTTTATAGGCTTCGCGCTCTTCGGCGGGGGCGGTCTGTGCCTTTTCGGCGATAGCGGCGATTTCGCCCAAATGCGGGCAGAGGCATGTGCTGATATTTTCGGCGTGCTTTTGCACTACAGCCGCATCGGGGGCGCTGGCGTTGGTCGGGGTCGTGCTGCTGTTGCCGCTTGTATTGGTAGAGTCTTTGCTACCACAGGCAGCCAATAGCAGCATCGAAGCCGCAAAAAATGTATGGAGTATACGCATGATATTAGTTGAATGGTTTGGATTTGCAAAAGGCGCGCAGCGCCGCAGCGTGAGGGATAGTAGGGGCGAATCAACATTCGCCCATTGGGGCGAATCAACATTCGCCCATTGGGGCGATGGTGATACGCCCCGAATAGCCCGACCCCGCGCCGTGTAGGGGCAGCCCTTGTGGCTGCCCCCCGTCCGCGCCCCTTTGGCGCGGCGGGCGGCGCGGGGGCACGCCCAAAAAAGAAAGCCCTATTTTCCCTGCATCGCTTCCGTGTAAAAACGGAAAAAATGCGGTATCGTTTCGATGCCCTTGAAATAATTGAAAAGTCCGTAATGCTCGTTTGGCGAGTGTATCGCGTCCGAATTGAGCCCGAAGCCCATCAGGACGGTTTTCACGCCCAGTACGCGCTCGAAAAGTGCGACAATAGGTATGCTGCCGCCTTCGCGCTGCGGTATCGGTTTCTTGCCAAAAGTGTGCTCATAAGCACGCGCAGCCGCCTGATATTCAACGCCTTCTGTCGGCGTTAGCACAGGTTCGCCACCATGATGCGGACGCACCACCACGCGCACGCCTGCGGGCGCAATGCTCTCGAAATGGCGCTGAAAAAGCTCCGTTATCTTCTGCGAACTTTGGTTCGGAACCAAGCGCATGGAGATTTTAGCGAAGGCTTTAGAGGGTAAAACCGTCTTTGCGCCCTCGCCCGTGTAGCCGCCCCAGATGCCGTTGCAATCCAAAGTCGGGCGTATGCTTACGCGCTCCAGCGTCGTATAACCTTCCTCGCCGTAGACGGCTTCAATGTCGAGATGCTTTTTATAGTCGTCCAGCGAAAAGGGCGCTTCATTCATTTCGGCACGCTCCGCAGCGCTGACCTCCAGCACATCGTCGTAAAAATGCGGTATCGTGATATGGCGATTTGCGTCATGCAAGCTCGCTATCATCTGACATAAGGCATTGATGGGATTGGCTACGCCGCCGCCATATACGCCCGAATGTAGGTCGCGGTTCGGTCCCGTAACCTCCACCTCCAAATAACTCAAGCCGCGCAAACCCGACGTAATCGAGGGGCAATCGTTGGCTATCATGGAAGTATCGGAAATCAAAATCACATCGCTTTTGAGCCTTTCGGCATTGGCGCGCACGAAGGGCGGCAGATTGTCGGAGCCGACTTCCTCCTCGCCCTCTATCATAAATTTGACATTGCAAGGCAGCGTATTGGTGCGCATCATCATCTCAAACGCTTTGAGGTGCATATAAAACTGCCCCTTATCGTCGCAAGCACCCCGCGCAAATATCGCCCCCTCTGGGTGCAATTCCGTCGTCTTAATGACAGGCTCAAAGGCAGGCGAATCCCACAAATCGAGCGGGTCGGGCGGCTGCACATCGTAATGCCCATAGACCAAAACGGTGGGCAATTCGGGCGATAAAATCTTTTCGCCGTACACAATCGGATAGCCCGCCGTTGGACAAAGCTCCACCTTATCTGCCCCCGCTTCGCGCAAGCGCTCTGCTACGCGCTCCGCACAAGCCAACACATCGGCGCTGTAGCGCTTATCGGCACTCACCGAAGGCAAACGCAGCAAATCTAAAAGCTCCTCAATAAAACGTTGGCGGTTCGCCTGAATATAATCTTTATACATATTTAATGACGAATGACGAATGACGAATGACGAATTGATGTTGCGCAAGCCCCGCAGGCAACGCTTCGCTCGCCTGCGGCTACAAAAAGATAGCCCCGTTGGCGCTATTACTGCCTGTTAGCCCCAACGGGGCTTTCCTTTCTTAATCGTAGGCGAGCGAAGCGTTGCCTACGGAACACGAAGCAAAAGGCACACAGAAAAACCATACTTTTCACTTTTCACTTTACTGCACCACCTGCCCCATGAACAAAATACAGCCGCTCATATCGTCGACTATCAGGTACAAAAAGGGGCGATTGGCGATGAATTGGGCTTGGCGCAGGCGCATCGGAGCGGACTGCTTGGTCATACCGATACCCGTTACGGCGGCGGCTTCTGTGCCTTGCTCATCGACGGCAACGAAGGTTTTATGTACGACAACGCCTATCCGAAGGCTGCCTGCCTCCGACATTTTGCTAAAATCGGGATTTTCTATAGTAGTTTGCAGCCCCATAGCTTTTAGGGTTTGGGTGATATCGGCGCTAAATTCGGCTGTCCATTTGGGCAGTTCTACATAGACCTCATCGAAATCCGTGCTGCTGCCTGCCTGCGGCAGGGCGCTAACTACATCGGCGCTAAGGCTGCCGTAAAGCTGCTGAAGGCTAACTTTTTCATTGGGCAAAATGATATACATACTTGCGCCTTGTTCGCCTGTTTTGGCAACCTTATAGGGCAGGCGCAGCATAGCAAAATCCTTTTGCGTCGCGTAGCGCGTGCCCGCTTCGTAAAGCGGAAATTTGCCCGACATGAAGGACATATTTTTCTGTTCTTTGCCAAAAAAAGGTTTCTCTTGAGTGGCTTCTTTCTGGAAAGCATTCGCCCAATCAGCTTTGAAGTAGATGGCATTGGCGAGTGCGACAACCATATTTTGGAGCTGCTCTTCTGTGAAAAGCGTCTTAATTTTATCGCCTGTATTTTCTTGTGTCCATTTGTCGATGATTTCCACCGCCTTTTTCGTCTGCTTAAAATCTATGCTCTGCGGTACGGCGGCATGGTATTTTTGCACGGCTTCAGCGAAGCTTTTATAGATACAAAAATTCGCCACATCTGCCCAGATATTATTGGCTACGGCGATTTGATAGCCTGATTTTTTGGCATTGCCTTGCACCAATTCGCGCAGCGCTGCAAAACCTTCCTGCTGCGCTCTGCCTGCATTTTGCCAATTAAAAACCGTCTGCATTTCCGCCGTCGTAGTGCCTGCGCTCGCCAAAAAAAGCATCGAAAAGGCAGCCGACACGCTATAAGGCGAAATCATATAATTGCCTTCCTGCTTTTTGCCGATTTCCAGAAACAAGCGCCAGCCGAATAGGTTGCTGCTATGCGCCACGTCCATCGCGTCGATGCTAATTTTTTCCTCGCCGAGTTGCAAGGGCTGGTCTTTGGTGCAAGCCTTTGCGGCCAGATTGGGCGGCGTGGGCGTGCCTGCGCCATTGTGTCCGCTGGCTATGGGCTGCGGCGTGCTCGTGCAAGCCGAAAAAAGCAGCACGAACGCCGCGATAGATGCAAAAGGTAATTTCATAGTATTTTCTAAAAGTAGAGATTTTTTATTTTTGGGCGTGCCCGCCGCTGTGCGGCGGTCGGGCTATCCGCTCCATCACGCTAAGGGCAGCCACAAGGGCTGCCCCTACGCGTGGTTCCGCTTCTATCCCTCACGCTGGGGCGCTTCGCGCCTATCTGTAATTTGAACTATTGCCGCAACGAAAAAAAACATTCGTAATTCGTAATTCGTAATTCGTAATTAACTAAGTCCCTCGATTAAGCCGTTTTTGATGTCGATAAAGTTCGCCTGCGGTACAGCGGGCAAACCAGGCATACGCATAATATCGCCCGCAATGGCAACGATGAAACCCGCGCCCGCATTCAGGATTAAATCCTCGACAGCGATGCTAAAGCCCGTTGGTGCAGAAAGCAATTTCGGATTATCGGAAAAGGAGTACTGCGTTTTTGCCATACAGATAGGCAAATCGGCGTAACCCATACGTGCTATTTTTGCGGCGGCTGTTTTTGCCTTTTTGCTCAATACGGCGTTTGTGCCTGCATAGACTTTCTGCACGATAGCATTGATTTTGTTTTCTATGCTATCCTTCAAATCGTAGGTATATTGTACGGGCGTGGAGGGGCTGTTTTCGGCGACCTCTACGACGATGCGCGCCAAGTCTTCGCTGCCTGCGCTACCTTTGGAAAAGCTGTTATTTATGGCGAATTGTACGCCCTTTTCCTTAGACCATTGGCGCAGAAAATCCATTTCCTCCGCCACATCAAAGCCGTATTGGTTGAAGGCGATAACGACGGACTGCCCAAAGCGGCGCATATTCTCTACATGCCGCTCCAAATTCGGCAAGCCCCTTTGTAGGGCTTCCATATTCGGCTTAGAAATATCCTCATACGCCAAACCTGCGTGCAATTTTAGCGCCTGCGAGGTAAGCACTATCACCGTCGCAGCAGGCTGCAAGCCCGTTTGTCGGCATTTGATGTTAAAAAATTTCTCCGCGCCCAAATCTGCCCCAAAACCTGCCTCCGTTACCACATAATCGCCCAAAGTACAGGCGAGCCGCGTCGCCAAAGCCGAATTGCAGCCATGTGCGATATTGGCAAAGGGCCCTCCGTGTATGATAGCGGGGCTATTTTCGGTAGTTTGTACCAAATTCGGGTGTATCGCGTCCTTGAGTAGCACGGTGATAGCACCCGTTACGCCCAAATCATCGAGGGTAAAGGCGCTATTATCTTGTTTGTAGCCCAAAATCATCTTGCCTAAGCGCGCGTGCAGGTCTTCCATGCTGCTGCTAAGGCACAAAATCGCCATAATTTCGGAGGCTACCGTGATGTCAAAACCCGATTCCGAGGGGCTGCCATTGCCAGAGCCGCCCAGCCCTGTGATTATCTCCCTTAGCGCGCGGTCATTGATATCCAAAACCCGCTTCCAGACGATGTTTTTTAGCTGCGCCTCATCGCGGCGATGCTGATACTGATAATTGTCCAAAAGGGCAGCTATCATATTGTGCGCGGCGCTTATCGCATGAAAATCGCCCGTAAAATGCAGGTTGATGTCCTCCATCGGCAGTACTTGAGCATAGCCGCCGCCTGCTGCGCCGCCTTTCATGCCGAAGCAAGGCCCCAGCGAAGGCTCGCGCAGGGCTACAATGGCATTTTTGCCGATGCGTTGCAAGCCCAACGCCAAACCGACGGAGGTAGTCGTTTTGCCAATGCCCGCCTTTGTGGGCGTAATGGCGGTAACGAGGATGAGTTTCGCCTTTTTTACGCGCTCTTGGTCGATAAGCGTATAGGGCAATTTGGCTTTATATCTGCCGTAAGGCTCCAGCACCTCTGCCGATATGCCTAATTTTTCGCCGATGGTTTGTATGGGGAGCAGCGGCGTAGCGCGTGCGATTTCTATATCTGTAAGCATGAATTACGAATGACGAATGACGAATGACGAATGACGAATGACGAACACGAAGTGAACGCGTAGCGAATGACGAACACAAACTGAACGCATAGCAGATGACGAAAACGAAGTTAACGCGTAGCGCATAGTACTTGCTACCACTGCCGCCGCAAGGCGGTATAGTACCTATACACAAAGCACAATTCATACACAAAGCACAACTCACTTTTTATTGCAGCGAATACCCCAGATACCGATATGCTGGGCTGTTTGGCTAAAGCTAACTTCGGAGGCGGAGAGCATTTGTACATTGCTATCAGCGTTGTAAGCTTCGCTAAAAATTTTTTTGGCGAGTTCGCTGTCGGTAAATTGCAGGATATACGCGCCTTCCTCTTCGCCGTAGCCGCCTACGAGCGTGAGCGGAAAATCATCGGCGAGCAAAAGGATTTCGAGATGAAAGCGCCCTTTGGTTAGGAGTTTTAGGCTGATGTCTGCCTCCTCGTTTTTTTCGGATTGGTATTCGTGTAGGATTTCGTTTTCGCGGGCGGGCGTTATATTGAATTGATTGAGATGGGTGCTGGAGTTCATCAAGTCGCGCTGTTTAGGGACTTTGGTAGCGGGTTTGGGTTTGGGCTGTTTGTTGGGGTCGGTACTGCTGCTGGTATCGCTGGGGTTGTCGATGGGGTCTGTGCCATCGCCGCCGCCGCTGTCGCTGGTGCAGGCGCTGAAAGTCGATAGTAAGCCAAAGAGCAGTACACTGTATAAAAATAGGCGCTGTATCATATTCTATTTTTGTAGATTTACTACAAAGATAGCAGTCTTGAGCGGAAAACATAGCAAGAAAAATGATAGTTTTTATGGGATAGGGTCGGGATTTGGCGATTGCGTGAGGGATAGCAGCGTAGGGGCGAATCAACATTCGCCCAAATGGGCGATGGTGATGCGCCCCGCAGCGGATAGCCCGACCGCGTGCCCTTTTTGGCACGCGGGCACGCCCAAAAAAAACAAATTCAACTTGTTTCCCCAAGCAATCGAAGCAATTTCAAAAGGCTTTTTTCATCGCGGGGGTCGTATGTCCATTGCTGGTCGAATATAGCCGTAGCGGCTCGCGCCTGCGCGCCAGTGGCTACGCAGAGGCTGAAAAAGCGCGCCCCCAAGTCCTGTCGGCTCTTTTGCATGGTGGCAGTTATCGTTTTGGGTAGGCTCGTCATCACGAAATCCGAAATCATCAAAACATCGGCGCGTCGAAATTGCTGCGTTTGGAGCTTGCGTAGTGCCTCCTGCAAGGCGGGCGTAGCGTCCGTGCCGCCATGAAAAGACATGGCGAGAAACTCGACCAAGAGGCTCAAACTTTCTTGCAAGCGGCTCAGGTCGAGGGTCTGTATACGGGTGGAAAAAGAAATCAAAAAGCAGGGGCGGCGCTCGCGCAAGGCGATGCGAACGATGGCGAAGGCGAGCGTTTTGGCGATTTCTTCCGCTGCGCCCTCCATCGAAGCGGAGGTATCGACGCAGATAATTATAGCGCCTTTGTCCGTTTTTTTGGGTCTGCGGACTAAGCTCGTTTGCTCCTCGTAATGCGTCGTCAGATACTTGTGCTGGTACTCGCGCGTAAGCAAGCGATGCGCCGCCCAGTCGCGCAAAAACAAATTTTCCGTGCTTTTATCGGCAAGCAGCGCCAGCTGCGAAGGCAGGGTTTGCGCGATGTCCTGACTCAAGCGCAAGCCGATGAGCTCCTCCTTTTGTCCGCGCAAAAAATGCGTTTCTTGTCTGCTTTTTCGCTCTTTTCGCCGCTCCAGTTCGTATTCTGTCTGCGCAGCGCGCATTTTGCCCAGTAGGCGCGCCAGCTCCTGCAAATGCGGATTGCGGGCTATTTTTTCGGCATATTTTTGCAGGGCTTGGCTGCTGGTGCGCGTCCATTCGCCCTTTGCCAAATCCCAAAATCTGCCGAACCCCTCTTCCAACTCTAAGGGCGCAAGCAACTTTTTCAGCTCCTCCATGCGGTCTATGCGCTCGTGCAAATGCAGCATAAAGCGCTCCCGCTCCGCCTCTACTCGCCGCAAGTCCTCCGCCCAAATGCGCTCCTGCAAACGCTGCCGCCAAGCCTCCAAAAGATGCAGGCGCAGCAATTCGCTTTCCGACTCGTCCGTATGTTCCCGCAATTTTTCCAGCTTATAGGCGTAAAAATCCAGCGCAAAGCTCGGCTGTCCGCGCTCATCGTTGGGGTAAAAATGCCGTATCAAGCGCAGCCACTCCTCTGCCTCCCCTACCCAGTCGCCCGCCCCTTGCTCGCAACGCAAATACGCCTGCTGCTCCGCACTTGCACGCAAAATATCTTCCAGCCGCCCCGTTTGCGCAGCCTGCATTTTCGCCTCAAAATCGGCAATCTCCGCCTCTACCAAGCTCCGCAAATCCTCATCGCCGCCTATGCGCGCAGAAAAATCCATTGTGAATGACGAATGTGCTTTGTATATATGTTGTGCTTTGTGTCGTAGGTACTATGCCGCCTCGCGGCGGCAGTGGTAGCAAGTACTATTTGTCATTCGCTACCTGTTCATTTTGCGCTACGCGGTTACTGCGTTTTCACTTTTCACTTTTCACTTTTCACTTTTCACTTTTCACTTTTCAC
>CAYXSA010000087.1:0-17638 GCA_964467315.1 uncultured Saprospiraceae bacterium
AAATTTTATTTCCTATTTTTTTGGCTTTTAATCACAGATTGTGAAATATGGCGCAGGCTGCAAAAAGCTTGCAGCCTGCCTTTTTTATTTGTTTTTTTCCTCCAATCAAAGCCCTACAGCCTGCGCGCGCCGCCCCTTTGGCGGCGCAGCAAATTCGCGTGAGGGATGGTAGAGCAGTAGCATGGCATGCTACGGCTCAGACAGCCCGACCCGCGCCCCTTTTCAGGGCGCGGGGCACGCCCCAAAAAAAGCGCAACCAAATGGGCAAAAAATTTGTATATTTTGCTAAAAAAGCAGCTTATGAAAAAATATTTTATACTTTCAGTGCTATTCGTTTGGGTATTTGCTGCCTGCGACAGCGAGCGGCGACAGGAGCGGATTATGCGCAAAACCATCAAAGATTATGCGCAGGCGCAAAATGTGCGTATCTCCCTAAACGCAGGAGAACGCAGTATAGTAGCCTATTTGCGCGATGCCAACGGCTTTTATTATGATTATGAATTGGGCGAAGAATTTAATTATTTCCTTCGCTTGCAGGCGGGGCAAAGTTTAGCCGTCTCGCTCAATGGGGGCGAATTTATAAACTTTCAAGAAAATATAAGAGAGGACGATAATGGCGAATATCCGAAAACTTATGCGCTTTCGTACTCGGCGCAAAACTTAAATTTTAGCCATGATGCCGACACCTTTACCCTGCGCCTGATAGCGGGCGACACCCTGTATATGGGCTATCGCAGCCCGCCTGCGCTGCGTTTGCGCGACTATTCGCCGCGTCCTTTTGGGCAAGGCGCATCTTTAAGGCTTATTTTTGACGATACGCAGCCCTTGCGCGATGCGGGCATTATTTTGAACGGGGCACTCAAACCCCGCGCCGAAATATCAGGCGGCAGCGCTACTTTCAACGCCTTTTTTAGCCTGCAAAGCGATACGAGTTTGGTCGTCGGCGGCAACGAGTCGGGCTGCCCGACTCCGCCTTATGATATACGCTTTGTCTATAATCGGGTCGACAATCAGCGCTATCAGTTGGGCGGGAAAAATATAGAGCTAATCTTGGACAGCCGCGCCTTCTCCAATACCCTGCAAAACGTGGAGCTCATACCTTGGTGCAGGAGCATAGAGTAAAGCTTTTTTTCAGCCTTTAGTTGTTTTTATTATCGAAAAGCGATATATTGCGCCCGATATTCAAGCAAAAGCGTTGCTCTTAATTAAAGCTCTATATATGGCTTTTAGGCAGGCGCTATTATTCTCCACTCCTCCCCCATTTTCTACCTATGAAAGAAATTCTTGAGCAGCTGGCAGCCGCTACAAAAGAGCTGCGCGCCAAAATCGAAGAACTGAAAGCCCTCAAGGGCGCAGATGCCGACGTGGATTTAGTATTCCCCAAAGAAGAGCGGCTATTTTTGGACAAAGCCGACCAATATGCCACGAAGTACGAAACCTACTTCAAGAAAAAAGAAGAACACGACAAAAAAGAGGCAGAACTCCACAAAGGTAAAACCGAAGCAGGCGGAAAAACCAAGATGGACGGCGCTTTCGTGCCCGAAGACCAGCGCTCGGAACTAAAAAAGGACAAAAAGGAAGCCCTCAAAAAAGGCGACTACGATGCGATGTACTATAAAACAAAAGATGTCGCCGCCAATACCGATAAACTCGCCAAAGCCTACGAAAAAGAAGGGCTTTCAGAAGCCGACGCAAGAGCAAGAGCAGAACAAGAAGCCAACGCCGCCTACAAAACCGCCAAAGAGCTAAAAAGTATGCCCACCCTCGAACACGTCAAAAATGAAGACGGTTCCACTGAAACCACCCTGCACGCAGGCGGCTCCAGCTCTACCGTAAAAGTCGACAAAGATGGCAATTACAAGGGCTTCAAGCAAAAAAATGTGGTCGCCAAAAGCGATGACGGCAAAGACAAACTAAAATCCGTCGTCGAAATCAGCAGCAAAGAAATGGTTTTGGGGGTAGGCTCGGAGCATAAGCATACGACCAGCAACAAAAACATCAGCGGCAAAACGGAGGCAGACTTGGGGCTGGTCGTGCGCGAGGACGAACTCGGCGTAAAGGGCAGCGTATCGCATAAATGGTCATTCACCCTCTTACCCAAGCTGAAAGTACGGGTGCCCATTGTGCCAGGTATGGGCTTTGCGCGGGTAGACTTTTTCGCGGGTATCGGCATCGATGCCAATATATCTGTGGCGATGAAACCCGAATTTGTGCACAACGTCAAAAAGGAAAGCAATGACCTATCCTTCACAACAGAAGCCAAAGCAGAATTGGTACTATCGGGCGAATTGGGCGTGAGCATGGTCGTGGAGCCGATTATAGAAGTGGGCATAGAACTGTATACGCAGCTCGCCATAGCCGCCCTCGTAGAGGTAAAAGGTAAAATCGACGATTTCAAATCCTTTACCCTCGAAAGCGTAGGGAAACTGAAAGGCGCTTTTTCGGGCGGCGTAAACCTCTTCATCTCCCCCGCCCCCTCCATCATGACCATCTACCAAGCGCTCGGTGGCAAACCCGATACGCTCAAATACAAATACAATCTGGGGCACCTCGACCTCTTTAAGTTTGAAACCCCGCTTTGGAAATCCAGCAAAAAATGGGGCAGTGTCAAAGAATTTGACATGGAAAAAGACGCAGGCATGGAAGCAGCAGAGAAAAAAGCCAACGACCGCGCTAAAGTCATCAAAGCCATCATAGATGCGCTTATGGCTGTAGCAAAGTTTATAGACGGTATCATCAAAGCTATCTTCAACTTCATCAAAGCCATCGGCAAAGCTATCGCCGAGTTCTTCAAAGGCGTGTACGACTGGTTCGCCAAAATGTTTATGTCCAAAGAAAAACGCCAAGCGATGGAAAAACAAGAGGCAAACAACAAAGCCTACGAAGCCGTCGTAAAAAAAGCCCTCGAAGACATCAAAGCCCAACCCAAACTCGTCGACAAATTAAGCAAAATAACTAAAGAAAAAGAACGCGAAGAAGAATTGCAAAGAATGGTGCGCGAGGACGAAGCCGTCAAAGCCGCCTATATCGCCATCTTCAAACCTGGTGAAATCGCCAATGGCGAGCAAGTCCTCGCCCAACTCAATAGCGATATTAGCGAGTTTGCCCTTGTCCCACGCGGCGCACTCTTCGAGCTGGGTGGCAAACTACCAGCAGAATTAAGCATAAAATCCGCCGCCCCCTTAGACATCAAAAATGCCTTGCGTATCGACGTATACTGCAATGGCAAACGCGTCGTTACCATGCCCATCAACGACCCCATACCCGCAGGCAGCAGCAAACGCCTTTACCAAATACAACTGCCCACAGCCGCAGCCCTGCCAGGTATCGACCCCACAAAAGCCGAATGGGAAATACAGGCAGTACTCGACCTCATGGGCAACCTCAAAGACAAAGAAAGCGCCCCCCAAAGCTTCCAAATCCGCGCCCCCAAACCCCAACCCCAACCCGAAGGCGGTCAAGCCAAACCCCAAGACGGTCAGCCGAAAACCGATACCCCAGCCCCCAGCGGCAAAACAGCCCTCAAAGTAGACCTTAGCCTGCTCGGCGGCAACCCCCGCTTGCAAATCGACAAAACTACCCCCGTCAAAGCCAAAATAAATCTCGAAGTCCCCCAAGATAGCCCCCTCACAGACAAGGAAATCGCCCTGCCCAATCTCAAAGCCGAACTTCGCATAGGCGCTACCCTGCTCACCTCCGCTCCCATCAAAGCCACTCTACAACGCGGCGCAAAAACTACTGCCGACCTTAGCATAGAACTGCCCAAGCAACTCAACCTGCTCACACTCGCCTTCCCCAAAGACACGAAGGCAAGTGCCCTCGTCGCCGCCCTAAAAAGCAACCCCGTAACGCTGGTCATCTCCGCAAACGGCAAACCCCTGCACAGCCAAGCCCTACAGGTACAAATAGCCGCCACAGCCGAGTAAACAACACACAATAATTAAGCCCCCGATGAAGCTATCGTAGCAACATCGGGGGCTTTATCTTTATCTAAAAATCTCGCTTACTTTTGCAGTGCTTTTTGCAATTTTAGCGCCGATTCTTTGTAGTTGTGGTATTTCTGTGCGGTGATATTTTGCAGGATTTCTACCGCTTTTGCGTCGTTTTTCTCTCTGATATACACGAGCGCTAAAGTATATTCTGCCTCCTGCCGCTGGTCGCGGGCATTGCTTTCTTCGCTTTGGCTGACCTTGGTAAGATATTCGATAGCTTTGGCGTTTTCGTGCTGCGTGAAATAACAAATACCAATATAAAGCTCTACTTGAGGGCTGCTACCGAAGCGCTTGGCATAGTCGAGTAGCTGGGGTAGAGCGTTTTTATAGTCATGTCGGTTATATGTGGAGATAACATCTGTAGCGATTTTTTGCTGCTCGCTCATCGTCGAGCTATCGCGGTTGGCGAGTACGACGGCGGGCGAAGGCTCAAAAAAACCGTCTGCCAAAGCAGCCGTAGAGGATTGTTGCAGCGCCATATAAGCCAGCGGAGCAAAGATAAAAAAGGCAAGACCTGCAGCTACATTGCGCCATCGCGTATACCAAGCCCCACCTTTTTGCAGGCGCAAAGCGGGTTTCGCCGCCTTTTCAGCTGCGGGCGCTTTTTCGCTCGCCTTCGCACGCGCCTCAAAGTCCTGTAATTGCTGCCCAAAGTGCTCCCCGTGCAGTGCCTCAAAACCCCCAAACAGAAAACTATAGTCTTCTACTTCGGCAGCAAAATCGGCATCGCTGCTCTGGAGCAACTCAAATTCTGCCAATTCTCGAGCCGTTAGCTTGTTTTGGTGGTAGCGTTCTATGAGATATATTTTGTCGAAATGGTTCATGGTAGCTGATGCGATTGCTGTGAGAGCGTGAAAGTGGGAAAAACAACATACAGCGACAAGCTGTGCAGTTTTATAGTGAAAGCAAGCATTTACTGTTTTTACAGATTTTTATTCTTTTGCACATGGCTATTTTCACGCAACTGTTTCAGACAGAGCGATTTGCGCTTGCGCACTACTCTATCGTCGCTATAGCCCATCAAATCGACCACCTCTTTCGGTGGTACGCCTTGTATAAAAATCAAATTCAGGAGCTTGCGGCAGGGGTCGCCGATTTGTTCGAGCAAACTGCGTACAACCTCCCTTTGGTGCGCGTTTTGATGCGCGTCAAGTATCGAATTATCGACCTGCTCGCTCAAAACAGTAAAGGTATTCGGGTCATCTATAGAGATATGCCCCGTGTGCTTATCCCTAAATTTTTCCCTGTAAAGATTCTTGCCAATAGAAAAAATATAAGTCTTCAGGCTGCTTGTTAGCGTGGTTAGTTTCCCTTGCCGAACGTTAAAATACAGTATAGTAAAGGCTTTTTGAAATATCTCTATGGCATCTTCCTCTTCGCTATGATAGGTCTGCCCAGCCCAAACAATGAAGGGTCGCCTGTATTCATTATACAAACGCTCCATTGTCTTAGCATCGTTTTGCGCGATTGCTTCGAGCAGGCTGTTATCTGATGGCGGTTCTTTTTCCACGTTTTATGCCGTTAGTTTGCTTTTTGTTACCCGTCGGGGAACTTTTTATCGACTAAAGCCCAAAATTAGGCATTTTTTTGGTAAATCGCTTGACTTTTCCCGCTTTTTCTTCTGTTTTATAGCTGCTTCTTTGGGGCATCCGCCGCGCCACGGCGTGCCTAAAGGCACTTGTTTAAAGGCGCGTCGGCGCTACGCTACGGGTTCGCCTGTCGGCTCATACCTTCGTGAGCCGTGATAAATCACGGCTCTACTTGGTACTGCCGCCTGTGGCGGCAGCCCTCCGCATCGCTATGCCTACAACCCATAGGGCTTCCTTCTATCTTTTCCGCTCCTCACAAACATACCATTTTTTTGCTTATGTATCCAATTTTCCGCAATTTCGCTCTTTTCTTCGCCTTGCTCTGGGCACAAAACGCACAAACCCAAACGCTTTATTTTCCACCCAATTCGGGCACTGTTTGGGATACCCTGCAGCCCGCTACGCTCGGCTGGTGCGATGAACGCATAGATACCCTCTACGAGTATCTCCAGCGCTCCAACTCCAAAGCCTTTATCCTGCTCAAAGACGGCAAGATAGTACTGGAGCAGTATTTTGGCAGCTTCACCCGCGATAGCGCTTGGTACTGGGCATCGGCAGGCAAGGCGCTAACCGCCTTCACCGTCGGCATCGCCCAGCAAGAAGGTTACTTAAGTTTGCAGGATACTACAGCCGACTATCTCGGCGCAGGCTGGACAGCAGCCCCCGCCGCAAAGGAAGAAAAAATAACCATCTGGCATCAGCTCACGATGACCAGCGGCTTAAACGATGGCGTAGCCGACCACTTTTGCACCCTCGACACCTGCCTACAATACACAGCCGATGCGGGTACACGTTGGGCTTATCACAATGCGCCCTATACCCTACTCGATGGCGTTATCGCCCAAGCCACAGGGCAAACCCTCAACGCCTATGTTACCCAAAAAATAAAAACGCCCACAGGCATGACGGGCGCTTTTTTTTCATCGGGCTACAACAATGTTTTCCTGAGTACGGCGCGGAGTATGGCGCGTTTCGGCTTGCTCAATCTTAATCGCGGCAACTGGAACGGCACGCAAATCCTCACAGATACGGCGTATTTTACCCAAATGGTCAATACTTCGCAAAATCTGAACCTATCCTACGGCTATCTCTGGTGGCTCAACGGCAAGGCTTCCTTCCGAGTGCCCACGCTGCAAATCGACTTCCCTGGCAGCATCTGCCCCGCCGCTCCCGCCGATATGTATGCCGCCATCGGCAAAGATGGGCAGCTTATCAATGTCGTTCCCTCGCAAAACTTAGTTTTCGTGCGTATGGGGCTCTCTCCTAATTCGGGCGATGTTTCCTTTTTGCTCAATGATACGATTTGGCAGCATCTCAATCGGCTGGGCGACTGCGCCATATCTATTGAGGAGCAGGGCGCTGTAGGGACAAGGCATACCTTGTCCCTACAGCCCAATCCCGCTAAGGCAGGGCAGGCGCTATATTTTCGCATCAACGAGCCTTTGCGAGAAAGTGCAAAATGGCGCATCGTCGATGTCTTGGGCAGAGCCGCCGCCGAAGGCGAATGGGCAGCAGGTAGCACAGAGGGCAGCCTACCGACGCAAAACTTGGGAGCGGGTCTATACATTTTGCAAGTACCGCCGCCTTACAAGGCTGCGCCCTTTCTGATACAGGACTAAGCCCGCGCCCCGCCGTCCTTTCGCTCCCCTTCGGGTCGCGTCTACTCGCAGCTATGCTGCTTCGTGGTGCGGCGGGGGCTGCCTTGCGTGAGGGATAGTAGCGCCGCAATGAATTGCGGCGCGAATAGCCCGACCGCCGCCCCCTTTTTGGGGCGGCGGGCACGCCCAAAATAAGCCCCATAAAAAAACGCGCAAGCCCCTGACAATCAAGAGCTTGCGCGTAAAAATTTATGCTTACTTTTGTCGACTATTTTTTCAGGTCGAAGCGGTCGTTGTTCATGACTTTAGTCCAAGCGGCAGCAAAATCCTTAACAAATTTCTCGCCTGCATCGGAGCAGGCATAGACCTCCGCTAAGGCGCGAAGCTCAGAGTGCGAGCCGAACACGAGGTCGACGCGGGTAGCCGTCCATTTGAGGGCTCCCGTCTTGCGGTCGCGTCCTTCGTAGAGGCTTTTATGTGCGTCTGTGGGTTTCCATTCGGTGCTCATATCGAGCAGATTGGTGAAAAAGTCCGTCGTTAGCGCGCCCTTGCGTTGAGTAAATACCCCGTGTGCGGAGCCGTCAAAATTGGCGTTCATAGCCCGCATACCGCCGACTAAAACCGTCATTTCGGGAGCAGTAAGTTTGAGCAACTGCGCTTTATCGACCAGCAGTTTTTCGGCGGGCACGCTGTATCGGGTCTTTTCGTAATTGCGGAAACCGTCGGCGATGGGTTCCAATACGGCAAAGGATTCTACGTCCGTTTGCGCCTGCGTAGCATCGGTGCGCCCAGCCGAGAAAGGCAATTTTACGCTATAGCCTGCATTTTTGGCGGCTTGCTCTACGCCTGCATTGCCTGCCAATACGATGAGGTCAGCCAAAGAGATTTGTTTGCCGCCTGCGGCAGACTTATTGAATTTAGCCTGTATGCTTTCCAGCACGGAAAGGACTTTAGCGAGTTGGGTCGGATTGTTGGCAGCCCAAAAACGCTGCGGTGTAAGGCGAATGCGTGCGCCGTTTGCGCCGCCGCGCTTATCTGAGCCTCTAAACGTAGAAGCCGAAGCCCAAGCCGTAGACACCAATTCCGCTACCGAAAGACCCGAAGCCAAGATTTCCGCCTTGAGTGCCGACTCGTCGGCAGCATCAACAAGCGCATGATTGCAGGCGGGAACGGGGTCTTGCCAAATCAATTCTTCTTGTGGCACTTCTGCGCCCAAGTAGCGCGAGCGCGGCCCCATATCGCGGTGCGTGAGTTTGAACCAAGCGCGGGCGAAAGCGTCCGCAAATTGTTCGGGGTTCTCGTAGAAGCGGCGCGAAATTTTTTCGTAAATCGGGTCGAAACGCAGCGCCAAGTCAGAAGTCAGCATCATAGGCAGATGCTTTTTGCTGCTGTCGAATGCGTCGGGAATGTTTGCCTCTGCGTTTTTGGCGACCCACTGCAGCGCGCCTGCGGGGCTTTTCGTTAGCTCCCACTCGTAGCGGAAGAGATTATCGAAATAAAGATTGCTCCATTTCGTAGGCTCTTGAGTCCACGTTAGCTCCAAACCGCTCGTGATAGCATCGCCCGCCTTGCCGCTGCCGTGTTTGCTCACCCAGCCCAAGCCCTGCAATTCGAGTTCTGCGCCTTCGGGCTCTACGCCCACCAGCGCCGCATCGCCTGCGCCGTGCGTCTTGCCGAAGGTGTGCCCACCAGCGATAAGCGCTACGGTTTCTTCGTCGTTCATGGACATACGCGCAAAGGTTTCGCGGATATCTTTAGCCGAAGCAATGGGGTCGGGGTTGGCATTCGGTCCTTGCGGATTGACGTAGATAAGCCCCATTTGCACGGCTGCCAGCGGGTTTTCTAAGTCGCGCTCGCCTGTGTAGCGCTTGTCATCGAGCCATTTGTTTTCTGTGCCCCAATAAACGTCCTCTTCCACCTCCCAAACATCGGGTCTACCGCCCGCAAAACCGAAGGTTTTGAAGCCCATCGTTTCCAGCGCAACATTGCCCGTGAGTACCATGAGGTCAGCCCAAGAAATTTTGCTGCCGTATTTTTGTTTGATAGGCTGCAGCAAGCGGCGCGCCTTGTCCAAGTTCGTGTTGTCGGGCCAGCTATTGAGGGGGGCAAAACGCAGTTGCCCCGCACCCGCACCGCCGCGCCCGTCGCCAGAGCGGTAAGTGCCCGCGCTATGCCAAGCCATACGGATAAAGAAGGGGCCATAATGCCCAAAATCAGCAGGCCACCAGTCTTGCGAATCCGTCATCAAAGCCGCCAAATCTGCTTTCAAAGCCTGCAAATCCAAAGATTTGAAGGCTTCCGCATAGTCGAAATCCGCGCCCATCGGGTCGGAAAGGGTAGAATTTTGGCGCAAAATGCCCAAATTCAAGCGATTCGGCCACCAATCCGTATTCTTCGTTCCACCGCCTACGCTGCTCGATTTCATCGCCCCCGTGAAGGGGCATTTTAGCTCGTCTGTATGGTTTTCCATCTTGTTTTGTATGTGTTTATTAGACACAAAATTAAGACTTTATTGCTTATTTTTACAAATATGAATAAATTAACATAAGTTTTTTTTGGCGTGCCCCCGCGCAAGGCGCGGGGTCGGGCTATTCGTTGCAGCCCCGCTACGCGGCGCTTCCACTGCTATCCCTCACGCAAAATATCTTTCTTTCAGGCTGTTCCTTCCCGTATGGGCAGCCCCGTGTGGCTGCCCGACCATGTGCTTGCCCGCTCCATGCGGCTGCCCGCCTCTACTTATACACCAATTTCGGCGAGGTCTGCGGCGTGCGCAGCAGGTTGAGGAACTCGCGCACGGCGGTAAAGGAGACGATTTTATCGGCGAAATGGCAGATGGCTTCTTTTATCTCCTTTTCGCTGGCTTCGAGATGGTTGAGTATGTTCATCAGGTGCATTTTCATGTGCCCCTTTTGTATGCCAGTGGTTACGAGCGATTTTACGGCAGCGAAATTTTGCACCAGACCGATGGTGGCGATGATTTGCATCAGCTCTTCCGCTGTCGGGTTGCCGAGCATTTCGAGCGAGCGGCGCGCAAGCGGGTGCAGGGTCGTCAGTCCGCCAACAGTGCCCACAGCCAGCGGAATATCCAACCAAAAATGGAAAATGCCCTCTTCCGTGATTTCGCATTTCGAGAGGCTACGATATTGGCCATCGCGGGCGGCGTAGGCGTGTCCGCAGGCTTCTATAGCGCGAAAATCATTGCCCGTAGCCAATACAACCGCATCTATACCGTTGAAAATGCCTTTGTTGTGGGTCGTAGCGCGATACTTGTCGATGTAAGCGATGCGCAGGGCTTTCGCAAATTTTTCGGCAAATTCGGCAGGGGACATACGCCCCTCATCGAATACCCCCAAATCGGCAACAGGGCAAGCAACATGCGCACGCACCAAACATTCGGGCGTATAGTTGGAGAGTATCGCCATGATTATCGTTACATCGCGCTCCTCCGCGCTAAAATGCGCCTGCTCGCCGATAAAGATGCGCAGTATACGCGCCGACTCTTCGAGTACGGAATTTATAAAGTTTGCGCCCATCGAGTCGCAGGTCTCAAAGGTAAACTGCAGCTGATAATAGTGCGGCTCCAGATGCGACATATCGATAAGTTCGATATCTAAAATACCGCCACCGCGACGGCGCATATTGGCGGTGATATGGGCGGTTTCCTCAAAAATGCGCTCTTTGAGGGCGGCAAAAACGCGATGCAATTGCTCTACGTCCTGCCCGCGCCAATCGAAGTGCACTTGTCCAACCTTTTTGGTGGAGAGGATTTCGGCTTTGATGCCGCCTCTATCGAGCCAAAATTTGGCGGCGCTACTGGCGGCGGCTACGACGGAGCTTTCTTCGATGACCATCGGCACGCAGTATACTTTGCCGTTGATTTGCACATTGGGTACGATGCCGTAGGGCAGGTAGTAGTTGCTGATGCTATTTTCGGAAAAATCGTCGAAGATTTTTTGCTTCTGTGCGTCGCCGTACCAAAAGCTCTTGAGCTCTCGCGCCACTTCTTCGGGGTGCGAGAAAAAATTTTCGACCAACCAGCGCAATTTTCCGCGCTTGGATAGTTTTGAAAAACCCGAAACTAATTTTGGTTTCTCCATAAGGCTTGGGTGTATAATAAAGGGGGGACTGTTGTGGGAAGGGGGGAGCGTCGGGAGTACCTTTGCGTGAGGGATAGTAGCGAAACCAGCGAAGCGCGCAGCGCTGAAGCTGATGTAGCGGATAGCCCGACCCCGCAACCCTCGCCCGCCATCGGCGGGCTGCCCCCTTGAAAGGGGGCAGGGGTGCGGGGGCACGCCCCAAAAAAACTATCTCACTCGCAGATAAGCTTGGGCAAATTGCAGGGCTTGGGCTTGAGCGGCGACGAAATTTTCGAGTTCGGTGTAGCTGGTGCGGGCGTACTGCAAGAGCGCGGAAGCCTGCCCATAGACGGAGGGCAAAGATAGCTTATTTATGAGATAATAGCCGTCTAAAAAATCTTGAATGCCTCCCGATATGATAATTTCGCGGCATTGCAGGGCGTTTTCGGCTTGGAGGCGGGCGGCGACAGCATTGGTAAAATCGACCATTTCGGCGGCGCTATGCCCGATTTTAGCGAGATTTTCGTAGTTTTGTGCTTTGGTATTATTGGCGCGCAAAAGTTCCACCTTTGCAAAATTCGTGCCTCCGTAGGCGGCAAATTCTACTGCCTGCAAGGGTAGACGCAAGAGCGCCTCGATGCTCGCCGCGCCCATACCTTGCCCAACTTCTTTGACGATATAGCGAATGTCAGGCAGGCTATCCATAAGTTGGCAGATGGTTTGCAAGGGCGGCTGCGTGAAGCGATCGCCTTCGGGCTGTAGCCATTCTTGCATGGGATTGACGTGTATTATCAACCCGTCGGCGCGCAATTTGTCGAGTAAAACGGAGATGCGATAGGTTTCGCGGCTCTTAATAAGCCGCTCAATCTGGGCGATACCCAAGTTGGCGTATAAGGGCAGTTCGTCGCCGAGCAGATGCCGCACATCAAAATCTGCCAAATACGCATCTTCTGTGAGCAGGGCGCGGCAGGAGCCCAAGCCCATACCGAAACCGAATTGATTGGCAGCTCGAGCGAGGCGCTCGTTGATGCTGCGCGCAAGGGCGGTGCCGCCCGTCATGCTAGAAACCCAAAGCGGCAGGCGCTGTTCTTTGCCCAAAAAGGAAAAGGCAGCAGGCTGGGCATCATTTTTGGGGTGCGCGGCAAGCAAAGGTTCGTAAAAAAAACGCTTATCTTGCAGCGCCGCGCCGAGTTGGGAGCGCAAAGCCAGTTCGATATGCTCGCGTTTTCTATCTGCCGCCGCAGGGTCGGTATCGCTAAAAGTTGAAATTTCGCTTTGGTCGGCTTTCATCGCTGCAAGGTTTGAAGTGTAAACGACAAAACACAAACAAAGTATTCGCTATAAATGTTGAATTACGAGTTACGAATTACGAATGTGCTTTATGTATAGGTTGTACATTATGTATAGGTACTATGCCGCCTTGCGGCGGCAGTGGTAGCAAGTACTATAATAGTATTCTTCATTCGTAACTCACTTCGTGGATGGCTTCGCCGTTCGTAACTCGTAATTCGTAACTCGTAACTCCAATGACTGCATTCACTTCTTGGTTCGCGCTCGCTGCCGCCTTTGGCGCGTTCGCCCTTTTTTCTGCTGCTCCGCTGACGGCGCAAATCAGTTTCGAGCAATCCACGTGGAAAGCCGCCTTAGACAAAGCAAAAAACCAAAATAAGCTGCTTTTTGTCGATAGTTATGCGACTTGGTGCGGCCCCTGCAAATGGATGGACGCAAACGTATTTAAGACGAAGGAAGCAGGCGACTACTTCAATGCCAACTTCGTCAACCTCAAACTCGATATGGAGGGCACAGACGGCAAATCCTTCGGCATGAAGTACCCGGTAGCGGCGTATCCGACCTTTATGTTTATCGACCCGCACACGGGCAAAGTCGCCCACAAGGTAGAAGGCTCCCGCCCCGTAGCCGACTTCATCAGCGAGGGTAAAACCGCTAAAGGTAAGTTTGGCGGCAATGGCGGTGGAGGTAATAAAACCGCCAGCGACGATGGCTATAAAATCAATTTCGAGAAAGGCACTTGGAGCGCTGCCCATCAGAAAGCCAGTGGCAAAGGGCAGTTGCTATTTGTCGACGCTTATGCCACTTGGTGCGGTCCCTGCAAATGGATGGATAAAAACGTATTCACCAATTCGGCAGCGGGCGACTACTTCAACGCCAATTTCGTCAATCTGAAATTGGATATGGAAAGCGCCGATGGCACAAATTTCAACAAAAAATATCCCGTCGCTGCCTATCCTACCTTCCTATTCATTGATGCCAGCGGTAAGGTCGTACACAAGGTCGAAGGCTCTCGTTCGGCTGAAGAATTTATCGAAGAAGCCAAAAAAGCCCAAGAAAAACACGGCAAAGGCGGTGGCAACAACAAAGGCGGCGGTAAAAAAGACGATGACGGCGACGGTGGTAGCACTGACGACAACAACGACAATAACAACGATGATAACAACGACCAAATCGACTACAGTGCCGAAGGCAAAGCCCTCGCCAAAAGTATTACCGACTGCCTAAGCGCCCCCCTCAACAAGGTCTTTGATAAAGAGGTACTCGATGCCCTCGAAAAAATGCTCACAGACCCCGACAACGCCGAACAAATGCTCGAAGAAATGGGCGAAGAATTTGCCGAACGCATAGCGACGCAACTCGACGAAGCCGCCACCATCACAAGCGAGCAAGAAGGCTGCATGAGCAGCGCCATAGAGCGCGTGGATGCGCTCACGGAGCAATACCCCGATTTTGACAATATGCAGCTGGAGGAAGAAATCCTCGCCCAACTCAAGAAACAGCCCAAGCACCGCGCTACTTATATTTGGCTCTCTTTCATGTCCGCAGGTGGCGAGTAAGCACCAACGCGGCTTCGCAGCCTCTCCAAATAGAAACGCCCAGCTTCTACCGATGTTGTAGAGGCTGGGCGTTTTCCGTTTTCTTTCTGTGTCCCCTTTACGCGGTAGCGGGTAGGGGCGTATGCTGTGCCTGCGGCAGGGGGGTGTCGGCTTGCTGTTGTGCATTTTGCGTATATCCCAAAAGGCGCAAAACCTCGCTGGCGGGCTGCTGCTGTGCCAAAACGCGGCAGGTCAGCGTACCGTCTTCCTTGCGGTCTAAAAGCAAATGCTTCGGCGAGGGTATCAAGCAGTGATTTAAACCGCCGAAGCCGCCCAAACTCTCCTGATAAGCGCCCGTATGAAAGAACCCTACATAAAGCGGCTCCGCGTCCTCGTGTTCGTCGTTGTGCGGCTCTACGATAGGCAAAAACAGTTCTTCATGGTCGGATAGTACATTGCAAAAATCGTCATTGTCGCAGGTCAGACCGCCCAGCGTAGCGCGCTGATACTCATCGCCCCATTTGTTGATAGGCAGCAGGATAAATTTTTGCTTATCCGCCCACATATCGGGCATGGTCGTAATCAGCGAGTTATCGACGATGTACCAGGTTTCGCGATCATTCTGCCGCTTGCTGCCCATGATTTTGAAGATAATCGCCCCGCTTTCGCCTACGGTATAGGTGCCAAATTCGGAGAAAATAGCGGGATATTCTACCCCCTGCGCATCGCATTGCTGCTTGATTTGAGCGATAATGCGCTGGCACATATCGTCGTAATCGTAGTCAAAGGAGAGGGAATTTTGTATGGGCATACCGCCGCCCATATTGAGCATATCGAGCGTGGGGCAAACCTTGCGCATATCCGTGTACATATCCAGGTATCCGCTCAATTCGCGCCAATAGTAATTCGTATCCTTGATGCCCGAATACACAAAAAAGTGCAGCATACGCAAACGCACTTTGGGGTGATTGTGCAGGCGGGTCAGATAAAAGTCCATCAATTCGGACTGCCGTATGCCGAAGCGCGAAGAATACAAATCATAGGCTTCGTCTTCCTTGCCTGCCATGCGCAAGCCTACTTGCACCTGCGGCACGCGCATACGCTCGTAAGCGCGCAACTCTGCCGTGCAATCGAGTATGGGCATTACATTCACAAAGCCCGCCAACATCATGCGCTCAATACCCGCCAGATAATCGGGCGTTTTGTAGCCATTGCAAAGGATATACATATCCTTGCGCAGTCGGTTTTGTGCGTGCAAATGCAGTACTATCTCCGTATCGAAAGCGGAAGATAATTCCAAATGCCCCTGCCGAGCCAAAACTTGGTCGAGCACATGCATAAAATGCGAGCTTTTGGTGCAATAGGTATAGATATATGGTCTATCGTATTGCTGCGACTGCATAGCACGAGCGAAAGAATCGCGTATGCGGTCAATTTGCTCCCCGATACGGGGCAAATACGTGAGTTTTAGCGGGCTACCATGCGCATCAATGAGCGCTTTGAGGTCGATGCCGTTAAAGAGCAGATTGCTGTCCGAGTTTAGACCAAAACGCTGTTGAGGAAAGGGGTAAGTTTGCTCAACGAGGTCTTTAAATGTGTTGTTCAATTCGCATATAGACGTTTAAATTGTGAAACCATCATGGTGTAACATCCAAAGAAATCATTCCGTTTTCCGCCTCCTAAACCTAAGGAGCCGACAGAAAATATCTTTACAAGGAACGGTATAAGTACACGTTGTAAAAAAACGCAGTGTCAAGAAGGGACATATACACGCAGAGAACTGCGCGATGCAGTGTATATGTTTTGGACGCACCTCGGATGAACACATTGCCATCTGTATGCTGAAAGAACTATCTTTTATCTCTGAACTTGCTTCTTTTTTTTTGGCGTGCCGCCGCGCCGCCGCCTGCCGCAAAGGGCGGCAGGCGAGGGCAGACATATGGGTCTGCCCCTACGCGGCGCGGCGTCGGGCTATTCGTTGCAGCGCCTTCATTTCATTTCGGCGCTTCCACTGCTATCCCTCACGCAAAACAGGTTGTCAAACAGCCTGCCTATTGCGGCAAGGGGCTGCAAATTTACAACACTCGGCGCATATAACCAAATTCATAGGAAAAAAAGTCCCCCAAAGCGGGGGATATTTTTATTTTCTTTTCGCAGAGCCCAGCAAAACGGCTAAAACGCCGTGCGCCCTGTGTGCGCCTGATAAAAATCTACTGTAGTCGCCTTGCTTTCGCTCTTGCGTATGGCGCGCAGCCCATCGACCGACCAGCCACTTTCGGCGGCATCGCGGTACAGCTGCTGAATGTTATCGCCATGCCCCTTTTGTTTGTGCCAGTCCTTTTGATTGCTTTGCATGGCGGCGATTAGGTCGTAAAGCGCCTTTTTCGTGTTGCGGATATGCGTACGATTGATAGCTGCAGCGCGCACCCCATTCACGGGCTGATACAAACGCCATTCGTAAAAGACAATCGTGCCGACCAGCTGCCGAATTTCATCATCTTTCTTGAAACTGATTTCCTTTTCGCCGTTCCAAGATAGGTTTTGCGGAAATTCTAAGCAGTTGCTCAAAGACTGCGCGGCATTGGCGCTGACAGCTCCCTGCTCGGCTTGCAGCCCATAGGGGCGCTCAAAGGCTTTGGTAGCATAGTCGATAACATTGCGAAACATACGGGTAGTTTCGATGTTTTCGGCGCGCGTCCAAGGGGCATTTAGCTGCTTGTCGACGATATAATCGTGGCAAATCAAAAAATGCTCTTCCAGCGCTTCTGTGCTTTGTACTTGCTGCGTCGTGAGCCAGTCGCTGACGGGCTTATATTTGGCGGCTTTTAGGTCTTTTTGTACCTGCTGCACTTCTACGACGCGCTTTTCCCAAGGGTCTTTTTGTATGGCGGCGAGTTTGGTAGCAAGTTGCAAGGCATAATCGGCGATAGCTTCCGTATGCGCCTTAAAATCTGCCTTCGTAAAGCTTTCGGGGTCGGATTTTTTGGCGGGGGTAGTTTGTTTTTCTATCATGCGTATGCCGCCCGCGAGGGCTTGCATGATGTATTCCCATTCGGTTTTCAGCTCGATGATATTATCGGCGGGGGCGGCGAGTGGGTGCATACCTTTGAAACGCGTATTCTGCGCATGGGCTGCCGCCGATACCAACAGACAGCACAAAAAGGCAAAGAAGGTGGGGGCGACTTTATACATAGCGAGTTACGAGTTACGAGTTACGAGTTACGAATATTGTACATAATACATTCATAATCAAGTATATATACAAAAAATTGCTTTTCGCTACGCATTATACTGCGTATTCATTTTTTTGGGGCGTGCCCCGCCTCCCCGCCGCTACGCGGCTTAAAAGGTCGGCTGGTCGGGCTATCCGTTGCAGCGCTTGGCAGCGCTTCCACTGCTATCCCTCACGCTTTTTAAGTGAAAAGTGAACATGCAGTAACCGCGTAGCGAAAATGGTACTTTGTGTATAAAAAACTGATTGTCGATAGTTTATAAAAAACACACTTTTCACTTTTCACTTTTCACTTTTCACTTTTCACTTTTCACTTTTCACTT
>CAYXSA010000088.1:0-17444 GCA_964467315.1 uncultured Saprospiraceae bacterium
CGACACAAAGCACAACCTACGACACAAAGCACAACCTACGACACAAAGCACAACCTACGACACAAAGCACAACCCACGACAGCAAGCACAATCCTAATGCGGCGCTATGCCAAAAACCGTTTCCAGCTTATTGCTACGTGAGCCTTTGACATAGATTTTGAGCGAGTCGGGGGCGTTTTGTTGGGCAAAATCTCTGAGCCAAATTTTTAGGCTTTCGAGCGTGGCAAAGTGCAGCGCCCCTACCCTTTCGGCATCAGCAGCGAAGCCCGCACCGAGCAGGATTATTTTGCCGATTTGGGCATCGTTTGCGCGCATTTTTTGCAAAAAATCGGCTATTTCGGCGTGTTCGGCGGCGCTGTATGTGCCCAATTCAAACATTTCGCCCAAGACGATAATTTTTATTTTATCCGTTTTTTCCTCTTGCGCCGTTTGCAAAAAAGCCGCTACGCTGCTCGGATTGGCATTATAGCAGTCCAGCAAAACGGGCAGCCCCTGCCAACGGATAAGCTGCGAGCGAAGCGCTTTGGGCTCGTATGCGCCGATGCTGCGCAGGGTATCGGCAGGCTCTACGCCAAAATGCCCGCAAATGCAGACCAGAGCGGCAAGCGTATCCGCCCAAAAAGCGCCAAAAAGCTGGGTTTTTAGCTCAAAAATTTGCCCTTTGGCGCGTAGACGAGCCTGCAAAGGCGCACTTTGTAGCACTTTTTCCACAAAAATATCGCTGTCTGCTCCGCCGTAAAAAATGCGATTTTTTACCTGCACGGAGTTTTCTTGCAAAATTTTATCTTGGGCTGAAACGAAGGCTACACCGCCATTTTCGCCGAGATAATCGTACAATTCGGCATTGGCGCGTATGATATTTTCTATCGAACCGTATTCGCCCAGATGGTCTTTGCCGCAGTTGGTTACGATGCCAAATTGCGGAGCCGTGAGCGCCGCGAGTAGCGCCGTTTCACCCAAATGATTTGCGCCGATTTCGATAATCGCCAATTCGTGTTCCTCCCTTAGCATCAGCAAACTCAGCGGCAAACCGAGATGATTATTCAGGTTGCCCACAGTCGCAAAGCAATTATAGCGCTGCGAGAGCGCCGCCTGCAACAGCTCTTTGGTCGTAGTTTTGCCGTTGGAGCCGCCTACGGCGATGATGGGCAGGCGCGGCAGCTGCTGCCGATGCCAAGCGCCAAGCTGCTGCAAAGTATCTTCCGTATCCGCGCAAAACCAATAGCGCGAGTCATTTTTTAGTTCCTGCGCTAAGGCTGCATCGTCGATAATAGCGAGCACCGCGCCGCTTTCCTCCACTGCTTTGCGCGCAAAAGCGTTGCCTCGTCGGCTGCCTTGCGCATCGCGCGCGCCCACCGCCACGAATACGCCACCTGCTTCCACCCGACGGCTATCGATGCTCACACGGCGATTCGTCGCCAAAAAACGCGCATATAATTCGGCTATTTCGCTCATTTTGGGGCTTTTGTTTTTTTGGGCGTGCCCGCTGCGTATCTGCCGCGCAAAGGGCGCGGCAGAGGGCAGCCACAAGGGCTGCCCCTACATACGCGGCGGTCGGGCTATTCGGGGCGTATATTTATACGCCCCTACTATCCCTCACGCGTCGGTTATTGTATCTTTCTGCGATTTCAATATCAGTTCAGTGGTCGAAAAGCCCGCGCAAAAGGGCAGCAAAACGACCCGCCCGCCGCGCTCTACGATGCTTTCATAGCCCGCCAAAGCGCTAATATCTGTATAATCGCCGCCTTTGGCGAGTACATCGGGGCGGAGCTCGCTTATCAATTCGGCGGGCGTATCTTGCTCGAAAATTACGACTAAGTCCACCGCAGCCAATGCCGCTAAGACAGCGCTGCGGCTTTTTTCGCCGCTTACGGGGCGTTGGCTGCCTTTAAGCCTTTTGACGGAAGCATCGCTATTTAAGCCCACGACGAGCCTATCGCCCAAAGCGGCGGCAGCTTCGAGGGTGTGAATATGCCCCAAGTGCAGCCAATCAAAACAACCATTGGTAAAAACAACCTCTTCGCCCGCTTGCTGCCAACGCTCTACAATGCGCTGCGCCGCCGCCCAAGAAACGGCTATTTTTTCTGTACTATTTTTTCGGCTCATGGACGGCGTAATGCGAGGCTGGCAACTCGGGTACATAGCCCCGATTGTAAAGCGGCATAACGGCATACGCCAACAAACCGAAAAACATATTGCCAAAGATATTGATGGTAAAAAAGATAATGTTTGCAAATGCAAAAGCGTCGGCGCTGCCGATACCGTACACCAAAAGCGCCGCCATTACCACGATTTGATAAGTGCCCATGCCTCCAGGCGAGGGAACTAATATCCCCAATCCGCCGAAAACAAAGGCAAGCAGCGCCGCATCTGCCCCCAAATGCGCCGTAGGCTCATAGGCCCAAAAACAAAAATACGTCATAAAAAAATACATCGCCCAGATAAGCAAGGTATGAAATACGAACATATAAGGGCGGCGCAGTCGGAAAACCGTTTTTATCCCCTCGCCAAAATTGACAGCGAGCAAGTAAATGCGCTGATATAAGGCGCTTTGTTTGATTTGTTGCCATTTCCAAACGACCAGAACCAAGCCTATCGCCGACACAGCCAAAAATCCATATATCAGCCACCACCAGTTGAAGCCACCCGTAGCGGCTGCCTCTACCGTCGCAGAGGCATTGACGCAGGTAGGCGCAGCAGGGCGATTTTCGCCCGATATAAAGCCGTAAATAGCATCAAATTGCGTCAAAAAAGTCAGACCGAAGACCAGCAAAAGCATAATCACATCGAAAATGCGGTCTACGACTATAGTGCCCATTAGCTTTTCTAAAGGCACTTTTTCGTACTGCTGCAAGGCGGCAGGTTTGGCTATCTCGCCCGCTCGCGGCAGTGCGAGATTGATAAGATAGCCGAGCATGGTCGCAAAAAAGGTGTTGAAAGTGCGCACCTTGTAGCCCATCGGCTCTATGAGTATTGTCCACCTCATGGCTCGGCTTAGCACGCTGACCACAAAGCAAAGACAGACGACCACGAGCCAGCCGATTTTTGCCCCACTGAAATCGTGTAGGACTTTTTCCCACAAGGTAGCGTGTAGGCAGTTGCCCGTACAAGCACATTCGGCGGCGAAGGCTTTAGCTTGGTTTTGATAGACGAAGTAAAGGATAGCGAAACCTACGCCGAAGAAGAGCAGAAATTTTAGCAGAGTTTTCCACATGGGGAGCAAAGAGTATATTTTGCAGGGATTTTTTTGAAACGCTTTAGTTTTCTAATTGCGTGAGGGATAGCAGCGGAAGCGCCGCGTAGCGGGGCTGCAACGGATAGCCCGACCCCGCGCCGCCCGCCCTTTGCGGGCGAGAGCCGTAGCGTGCTACGGCTCTACAGGCGCGGGGGCACGCCCAAAATAAAAACGCTTGAAACTTAGACGGTCTGTTTTTGGGTAGATTGGAGGGTCGCCAACTGTCGATAAACGCCGCCTTCGCGCTCTATCAGCTCGCTGTGCGTGCCTTGCTCGATGATTTCGCCCTGCTGCAAGACGTAGATACAATCCGCCTGCTTGATGGTCGCCAAGCGATGCGCGATAATTATCGCGGTGCGTCCCTGCATGAGCCTATCCAATGCCTCTTGTACGACCTGTTCGCTTTCGGCATCGAGGGCGGAGGTGGCTTCATCGAGGAGCAAAATATCGGGATTTTTGAGTATCGCCCGCGCTATGGCGATGCGTTGGCGCTGTCCGCCCGATAGTTTTACGCCGCGCTCGCCTACGAGCGTATCGAGCCCTTCGGGAAAGGAGCTAATAAATTCCCAAGCATTCGCCTGCTCTGCTGCCTGCTGTATTTGCTCTTCGCTTGCCTGTAAGTTGCCGTAGTGTATGTTTTCGCGTATCGTGCCGCCAAAGAGCATAATATCCTGTGGCACAAGGGCTACAGATTGGCGAATATGCTCCAGCGGATATTCGTAAATGTCTTTGCCTGCTATCTCTATGCGCCCTTCTGTGATGCTGTAAAAGCGCAATAAAAGCTGCACTATAGTCGATTTGCCCGCGCCTGAAGCGCCGACAAAGGCGACCTTTTGCCCTGCTTTCACGCGGAAGCTCAAACCCGCCAAGACCTCCATTTCTTTGCGGGCGGGGTAGCGAAAATGTACGTTTTGCAACAAAATATCGCCCTTCGGCAAGGAGATAGCGGCTACAGGGTTGGGTATTTGCAGCTCCGTAGGCTGCTGTAGTATCTCCATTATCCGCTCCGATGCGCCGATAGCCCTTAGTATCTGCGTGTAAAAATCGCCCAAACTCGCTATAGCTCCGCCCACGACTGCTGTTATCGTGATGAAGGTAACCAAGTCGCCCGAGCGCATAAGCCCCTCTTGCACCATACCCGCTCCCGACCAAAGCACGAAAAACATCGCCCCAAACAGCACCGTGATAATAAAAACGATAAACAAGCCCCGCAGCCGCGCAAAGCGCATAGAAATCTGCACGACATAATCCAGCGCCTTATTGTAGCGATTGACCTCATGTTGTTCGTTGCCGAAGGCTTTCACGACGGCGATGCCCTGTAGGGTTTCTTCTAAGATGACATTGGTTTTTGCCAATTCGTCTTGCCGCTCTTTGGATAAGCGGCGTATATATCGTCCAAAAACGAGGGCTATCACTATCACCAGCGGAAATACCAGCAGCATGAGCAAAGTCAAACGGGGAGCCGTAAATACGATAATGCAAAGCCCTGCGATAAGCACAATTATTTGCCGTATAAATTCGGCTAAGGTAACAGAAATCGTATCTTGAAGTTGTTGCACATCGCCTGCGCTGCGGCTGGTAAGTTCGCCGATGCGATGCTGCTCCAGATACTCTATGCGCTGCGTTATCAGCCTTTTATATAATTCTTTGCGTATGTTAGCCAAGCCGCCTTCGCTTATTTGGGTAAAGAGCCAAACGCGCAAATACGAAGAAATACCCTGTACGAGCAGCACGCCGATGAGCAGCCAACCCACTTCGCTAAGTCCGATGCCTTCGTAATGCGGTTTGCCTTCGACGATATTGATAAGTTCGCCCGCCGCCATCGGTAGCACCATAAACACGGAACTACCTATAAATAAAAACAGCAGCCCCAGCAAAAACTGCCAGCGATAGGGGCGTAAAAATTGAAAAAGTTGCTTGCCTTTTTGCCAGCTCTCGCGGTTGAAGCGTGGTTTTTCGGCTGCCTTCTTGTCTGCGTTGAGAGCGGCAGGGGCAGCCTGATGATTATCTGATTGCATGAATAAGTACTAACTACGACATATCTCTATAAACAGCGCAAAGATAGGGTAATAATTGCGAATTGCGAATTGCGAACGACAAATGACTGCGCGAAATGGTTGTGCTGCATTGGGGTTAGGCGCGCCCGCCTTTGCGGGCGCGTGTTTTGCGTGAGGGATTGTAGAGCCGTAGCATGCTACGGCTCAAAAAGCCCGACCCCAGCCCCCTTTTTGGGGCTGGGGGCACGCCCAAACGGCGCAGCCCTCCGCGAAGCGAAAAAAATGCTTAAAACTTATCTTTCCGCCAAAAAAATGTATCTTGCTCTTTGTATCTACCTTTAGAAATGAAACCTACAACACTATGCTGATAATTTGTGCGCGATGTGCGCGACGGAATGCGACGGAATACGCCCAATGCGAAAGTTGCGAAAGCCCGCTGGCATTGACTTTGGGGACACGCTTTGTAATAGATGGCGAGGAATTTGGGCTTGGCGAACTGCTTGGGGAACTGCCCAAAATGCGAAAAAAAATCGCGCTTTTGCAGGGAGAAAAGGGCGAAATAGCGCCACCTGTATTAGAAAAAAAGCCCGTAGAGCAGCCCGCTATAAGCGCGCCGCCTGCCAAAAAAGAGGCAGAAGCGGAGGAATTGCCCCGCATTTTGCGGCGGGATTTTCGGCGCGATGCGCAGGGGCAAAATGCCGATTATGTGGCTTTTTTGCTGCAAGAATTGGAGCAGGCTTTGCAGCTTGCGCAGGCGACACGACGCAAAGAGCAGGAAGATAGGCTTTTTGCCGATGCCGATTTTTTGGAAAATTTGTTGGACGAGCTGCGTGCAAAAGAGGCGGCAGAGAAGGCAAATTTGGCGCAAGCACAGGCGCAAATCACGCATACGCAGGAGCAGCAAAATTTTCAGGAGCGGGCAGCCGAACAGCAGATGGAATCGAGCCTGCGCGCCAAAATTATGATGCTTTCGCGGGAAATGGGCGAGTTGGAAGACGCTATCCGCCGCGCCCAAAAATCGGGCAATAAAGACAGCGAAGCCCTTTTGCGCACGCGCTTGCAGCAGGCACAAATGCGGCTGGAGCTGCTGCGCGCAGGCAAAAGCGAGGTGCAGGAGCAGGCTCCGCTTGTGGAGCGGCAGCCTATGGCGGAGCGGCAAGCCATAGCCGAAAAAGTTGAAAAAGTACAAGTCCTCGAAAAAGAGCGGCAAAAACTCCCTATAAAACCCGCAGAGCCTTCGGCTTTTGAGTTGGCAGTGCAGCAATTTTTTGCGCCTTTGCGTTCGGCTGCGGCTTTCGTTTCGCAGCAGTACGAGGAGGCGAAAGCGCAGCAGCGTTTGCCCCTGTTTTTTATGACGCTGGCGGGCATTGTGATTTTGCTTTTCGGCTTGGGCTTTTTGGTGCAGTACTCTGCCAATACTTGGTTCGGCAATCTGGCGACGCAGGCAAAGGCGGGCGTTGGTTTTGCGATGAGTTTGGCGATACTGGGCACGGGCGTAATGCTCACGCGGCGCAAGGAAGATTTTCGCTTATTTGGTACGGCTTTGATAGGCTTATCGTTGAGCATCACCTATCTGCTTATTTATTATTTGTCCTCATCGGCGGCAGTAGCGGCGGCTTGGGGTTTTGGGCTGATTGCGCTTAATTCTCTATTTTCGTCGGCGCTGGCTATCGGCTACAGGAGTGGTTTGGTAGCGACTTTGGGGCTGGTAGCGGGGGCATTTTCGCCGCTTTATTTGCAGCAAACGGGTGCTACGCCGCTGTTTTACTTCGGTTATCTGTGGCTGCTTTGTTTGGCGGCTGTGGCTACGGCGCAGTATTTCCGCTGGGCGGCTTTGCCTGTAGTGTCTTGGCTCTTGTCTTCGATAATTTTAGTTTTTTCGGTCTATCGCAATGTATGGCTTTTGCCATTGGAGCAATACGCTTGGGCGGTAGTCGTCGTGTTTCACGCTTTCGCCTATCTGCATTGGGCTGCGGCGCTGCTGCATGGCGGCAAATGGCGGGAGCGTCAAGATGCGTTTAGCCTCTCTATGCTTGCAGCGGGTTCGCTCGTTTTGGCGGGTTTGCTCTTTGGTTTATTGGGCAATCCGCAGTTGGGCGGCGCGTATATGGGGACTTTGGCACTGCTCTACGCCCTGAATGCGCTGCCTTTTTTGGCGGGTTTGGCTATGTCGCGCTTGCGGGGTCGGGAGGATATGTTTTTCGATTCGGCGATGCTGCTCATCGGGGCTTTCTTTGTGGGTTCGGCGGTATTTAGTTATGTCGATGCTACCCGCTGGGGTTTGCTTTTGGGTCTGGAGTCTTTGCTGGTCTTGGCTTTGGCATTGATGCTCAATCTGCGCACGGTGCAGACGATAGCGGCTGCGGGTTTGGCGCTTTCGGTCTTGTTGGTAGTGCCGACTTTTTCGCAAATCGGCGCATACTGGCAGCAGACCTTATGGACGCAGGGTTTTGTAAATCTGCTCTATGTCGGGGCGATGCTCTCGGCGCTCTTGTTTTTGTCTTGGCGCTTTGCGGATAGACTTAGCGAAGCGAGCAAAAGCGCTTTTGCGGCGGTTACTGCCTTGTGGGCTGTCTGGGTTTCGTCGGTTTGGGCGATAGTTTGGGCTTTCTACGCGAATTTGTATATGTATCCTTCGATGGGGGTTTTGGTCTTGGCGTTTATCAGCTTAGGTGCATACAGACGCAATTTATTGGTCGAGGTTTTCGGCTGGTTGCATTTGTTGGCTGTAGCGTATGGGGTGATGCTCTCGATGGAGGCGGTAGGTTCGCCGCGCTTTCCGATGCAGTTGCTTTATGCGAAAGTGGGTATGATAGCGATAGTTTTGCTGCTGGGCTTGCTCCAAGATTTTTACAAATACGCCTTAAAGGGGCGGGGCGAAGGCGGGCGCGTAGCGTATGTGGCGCGGGAGGTCTTTTTCTGGATTCTGCCGCTGGCGCTGGTCGATATGTCGCGCAATAACTTCCCCGAATACTGGGTCTTGGGTATATGGGCAGGAGCTACGCTGGCGATGTTTTTGCGGGAGTGGACGCAGCGGCGCTCCTTAGTGTTTTTGGTGCATTTTACGGTTTTTTCGGCGGCTATTTTGACGCTCTGGCAAGGCAGTTGGTTGGGTGCGGGCGTAGGCGTGGGGCTGCTTTGGCTCTGGTGGGCAACGGGCAAAGCCTACGATGAGGCGGCGTATTTGCAGCGTAAATCGGACTGGGTGCTGTTTGCCTTTGCGGGGTATTTTCCTGTTTTAGTGGCTTTGCGCTGGTATTTGCACGCGTTTCAGCCCCTTGAAACTTGGCTACCTGTGGCGGGGGCACTTTCGATTTTCGCCTTTGGTTTCTACTTTGCGGCGGGGCAAACTTGGGCGGCGGCATGGCGCAAATTGGCGGGTTTGCACTTCCGAATTGGGTACATAAGTTTGATGCTGGCGTTTTTCTGGCTGGCTGGTTTTCGGGGCAGCGGGGTAGAAATCACGGATAGATTTGAGCTATTTTTATTGGGCGAAACCAAGTTTTTAAGCCTTGCGGCGCTGGCTTTGGGCTTGCTTTCTTACATCGTTTATACGCGCTCCCCGCGCCTCTACGCCAAGGACAACGACAGCCTATGGCAGGCAGAATTGGTATTCGTACAAATTTTGTACATCGCCTTGTACGCGGCTTTAGTCCTCAAAATGTTTGGCAGTTGGCAGCACGCTGCGCTTACGGTTTTGGCATTTTTGCACGCTATCGCGCTGGTTTTCGTCGCCCTGCGTCCCGCCTACAAATTCCTCACAAAATTCTACATTCCCGTCTTCGCGCTGGCGCTTATCAAACTCTTTTTTATAGACCTTGCCCGCGCCGAAACGGTCATAAAAATTGTCGTTTTCATCGGCTTGGGTCTGCTCTTTTTGGCGGCAGCCTTCCTATTTATCAAGCTCAACAAAGGTGCTAAAAAAGAGGAGGAAGAGCAGATTTAATTTTTATTTTGGGCGTGCCCGCAGCCCCAAAAAGGGGGCTGCGGTCGGGCTATTCGGGGCGCAAATGTAGGGACGTAGCATGCTACGCCCCTACAGCGCCCCTACTATCCCTCACGCAAGTAGCCCCCGCGCCAAAGGGGCGCGGGGCGCTGGCTTTTTCCGAAAAATTCAACATTTTCTAAATAAAAAACATAAAAACGCTTGCTTTTTATTTTTTGCTTGCGTATATTTACCATACACTATTTGTTCTATAGATTTTTGTACCCTCTAAATATATAACATCTACAACATGGCTCCCCCCCCCCACAGAAACCGTTTTCGAGTTGATGCATACGCTTTCCCAAAGTATGCAGTCGGCACTGCTCCAAAAAATGGAAATTATCCATCAGGAGGAATTTACAAAAGCGGACGCTTACAAAAAGGTCTTCGGCGCTTGCTGCGAAACCCCACAAACACAAATAATTCCTTAACCCCTTCGGCGGAAAATTCTATTTATACATTCGAGCGCAGTCGCATTTTTTGCCTGCGCTCGCTATGGGAATTTTATTGCCATAAACATACACTTTCGTTGTTATGGATATGATGACCTATTGGGAAAACGAGCGCCGCAAGCTGCTCGGCTTGCCCCTTATTGCCGATACTGGAAAAAGTGGTACCGCCCTCGACGCGCCCGACTCCGCTGTGAAGAAGCAGGCGGGGGAGGAGGAAGCACCACCATTTGCGCTAAACCCAGAAGAGGAAAAACACCAAAGCAAAAAACTTACAGGCGAAAATGCAAATGCTTACGAGGGGCATTTGCAGCAGTTCAAGCAATGGGTAGATGCGGCAAAATCGCCTGAAGAGTTGCTTAGTGTCTGCGAATTATCTGCAAGTTTACTATTTGAGGAAGCTACAAAAAGCTATGCGGACGGAAATTTGTACTTTTCGCGGCTGAAAATGCGCGTCTTTTTGAAAAAAAATTTTGAAAAAATAGCAACTCGGTTGAAAATAATCAATGTCGACGAAATGCTAAACCGTTGCCTTCAATCAATAGAAGCAACAAGCCGAAACTGGAATGGGATTAATTGGGGCAGCAACAGCGCACAGAAAAAAATACTTATCTCCGGTTTTGACCCGTTTCAAGAAGCAGATACAAATTTTTCAGGCGAATTGGCGTTGCGCTTCCACAACAAAGAACTAACAAGCAGCGACGGCACAAAAATAGGGCTTATTCAAGCCGCAATTTTTCCCGTTTTGTACAGCGAATTTGATGCTGGAATAGTAGAGCACTTTTTTAGTCAACATATTGGTTATGTCGACGCAATTCTTACCTGTAGTCTTGATGGCAACTTAGAAAGGGCTGGCGGATATTTTGCCATTGAACGATTTGCTGCAAATTGGCGGGATTCTGCAAATTCAAGTGATAATTTTGGCAAAAAAAATCCACCTTCTAAAAAAATATCTTCAACCCCAAATAATTATCTCGAAGATAGCTTACCTACGAAAAACTTAGTTTTTGATTCCGAAGTAGAAAAGACGGACTTCATACTTTACCGCCAAAAGTACACTGTTGCAAATGATACTATCTTTCAAGAATTAAAAAAACGAGAAAAGACTCTTGAACCACCAACAGGAGCAATGCTAAAGGGGTCTGGTGGTGCTTTTTTGTCTAATGAAATTTTTTACAGGGTGGCAAAATTGCGAGAAGAAATGCAGTTTCGAGAAAACGCCCGCCAAGCTGATGACGAAGAAGAAACTGTTTTGCCCACTGGGCATATCCACGTTCCCAAAGTATCAGACCCACGTAGAATTGCTATTTTTGAAACCTTGTTGAAACGATTAATAGACGCGCTATGACTAAACTTGGATATGGCGCAGTCCTTTTATTGTTTTATTGCAATTTGGATTGGGCGCACGCTCAAGAAGATACGCCTTCCGAGCTTATTTTTGTCATATACGACGAAGAACAGCAGCCTATAAAAACAAAGCTGCTGCCTTATCAATTTTATACGGATACCTTTCATATTTATGCTCCTCACAAAGCAGAAATGGACTCTTTGTACAAAAATCATAAGGAGTATTCTCCCCGTCTCCGTAAGGGTGCATCTATTCTAAAACAAAAACTATTATTTGGTGTATTTCCAAAATCTACTTTTTTGTCTGGTTATCATCTTTTGGCAGACACAGAAGAGCGTTTTTTGATAGCAGTTTTTTATGGCTACGATAAACACAGAAAAAACACACCAATGGATGCCCATTGGTCTTGCGTTTTCGAAATCATTCCCAATGCAAAATCTGTTATGGCGCTGGCTTTACACGAGCGAGAAAAAGAACTCTTACCAGCTTCCCTAAAAATAGAATGGTACTATTCGGCACCCAATTTTATTGGGCTATTTGTTTTTCCGCTACATGGAAAAAAAATAAATTATAAAGGCTTCATTTTCGGGGCAGCAGAAGAAAAACGCCCCTTAGAGCATTGCGAAGCTGTCGTAGAGATATTTTTAAACCCTTCAGCAAAGTCCGAAATAAAACAAGTGCCTACAAAAATAACCCAAGCCAGCACTTTCGAAAAACAATTATTTTTCAAACTATAAACATCATCTTTTTACACCACAAACCACACACTATGAAAAACCTCCTAATCTTTTCCTTTCTCTTGTTGCTGTCGCTCTCTGTAGTGTCTTGCAACAAAGACCAAGCCGCCGTAAAAAAGCTGGACGGCGACTGGCGGGCTACGCGCTTGGTGCTGACTATAAATGGCGCAGAAGCCTTTTCAGATGTGCCGACCAACAACCCCGTTTATACTTTTGAGAGCTGCAAGCTCAAAAAAGAGGAATGGTGCGGCGGCATGATACAAGGCGTAGAAAACAGCGTGCCTACGCTCACGCCGATTTTTTATAAAGTGAGCGACGACGGCGAAACGCTGGTCATAGACACGGATTTTAATCCGATAACGACGACAGACCGCGCCAGCTGTACGATAGAAGAACTTAGCAAAACAAGCCTTGTTTTTGAGTTTTCGGAAACCGTAGATGGGGATAGCTATCACTATCGCATAGAATGTGAGAAAGAATAAAGCCTACTACAGCCCCGCGCCTCCTTTGGGCGCGGGGTTGTTTTGCGTGAGGGATATGTAGAGTCGTAGCATGCTACGGCTCTACATATCCCTCACGCGGGCTTGCCCCCGCGCCAAAGGGGCGCGGGGCGCAGGCTAATTTTTAGCTATTAAGTCTTTTCACAGCTCAATACTTATTCATCGTCCCAATTCATCTGACCATAATAATTCAAACCTGATGACAACATGATTTTCTCCTTTTCTTGTAGTATTTTCCATACTTTTTGATTAATTTCATTATTATTCTTATTTGCTGGGGTTTCTAATAAACTGTCTACTTTAAATAAACTATCTAATTTATTCATGTTTTTGCAGAGTGTATCGCGGTGTGAACGAATAACACAAGCTTGCCAATGAGGATATTCATTATTTAGCACTATTCCTTGAAAACTGTCTTGTGTTACCTGTTTTACAAGAATCATTTTAGATTCACTGGTTCTTGTTCCCCCCCCTGTTATGAGTAGATACCAACTATTAGAGAGTAAAACAGCTTCTGCTGTTGTAATTAAAGGTCTAAATGAAATTGGATGTAATTCTTTGTCGTCTGAATTACGTTTTTTGGTGCGGTATAATTGATACCTATCTTCATCCATAGCATCAGAATCAAATGGGTAAAATGACCAATAGTATTTTTCATGCTCATCACCATCAAGCAGCATTTCCCAGTCTTTTCTTTGCAACAGCATACGGGCGGTGTCTTCAAAAGATTCTTTTGGGTTTAAGGTTCTATTACAAACAATATCTGTAGACAAAAGTCGGTAAATAAATTCTCCGTCCTCTCTTTTCCAAAATAAGGTGCTATCTATAATTTTTATTTTTCCATGATATTCAAATTCAGCAAAGCCCTCCAAATCTAAAGTGTCTGATAATTTCCCCTGATGACGTATATCAGGAGATGCCTGCCAAAAGGTACCAGAGCCATCAACCATAAACAATTCTGTGGCAATATGCGGTTGGTTGGGATAAATCTGCAACCAAAATCCCTGCTCTATTTTCGGGGTTCGTTTCGGCTCTCGCACAGGCTTACAAGCAACAACGCAAAAAAGCAGAAAAAACGTACCTAAAAAAAATTTCATTGTCGATAAACTATTAAAAGACTGTAAAGAAAAAATAGAAAGGCATTTGGGCTAAAATATAGATTTAAAAAATCTAAATAAACAACCCAATGCCTTGCTATTGTTTTTTGAAGACAAACCTAAAATACAGGGCGCGTTGCTTTGTATTTTACTGCCCAATTTATTAGACACATAGTTTGCCAGTCTTCAGCCTCTGGAGTATATTGGGGAATTTTGACATCCAATATATTTGCTTCGCCCCAAATTCCTACAATTACTAAGCGGAGCCGCACAGGCTTTGTCATCGTATGGTAGTATGCGTATCCTGTAATTTCTAGACGAGGTGTACTACGTTTAAAATATGGCAAAGCTATAGACCAAATATATTTTTCAATATCAAGAGCCATTTTTTCAGAATCCACTACAGGGGCAGAAGCAAGCGAACTCGCACCAGTCTTTAGTTCCTTTATTTGCTTCTCAATATTAGTAATAATTGTGTTTTCTGCTACAATTTGTTCAATTGTAAGTGTTCCCGCAAGTTTGTGGCTGCGGTCGCCTATGAAAAATTGAAGCATTTTACAAACTGCAAGTAGTCTGCTCCCTTCAGTAATATAAGGGGTATAGTACTTTGCTTTTAATTCACTGGAAACCTCTTCAGCAATTTTGCTACCCTCCATTGTAAAATTGGTTGTAGCGGTTGACTCAAATTTTTTGGAAGCATCGTTTAAAGTCTTTCCAATGCTCAATGCCGCAGTATCTTTAGCTACATTTAGCGACAGCAAGGCTGCATCTGATATACCTTTTATGAGTGAAATTTTTGTTGACACCCATGCCAATGCTCCAATATTGGCAAACTCGAATATTGAACTAATTTCAGATTGCGCATTGAGCAATACGGTATCATGCTCTGCCAGTGCATTTTTTACATTAGTCAAAGCGGACTTAAAGGCTAAATTGACAGGAGTTATTGTTTTGTCAACAACACCTTGAAGTAGGTTTTGAATTTCTGATTCCCAGCCGCTGATTGTGGCATTGCAAGAGGTATAAAGCGCGATTAAGTTAACTTTAGCCTCCAAATTATTGGGGGTAGGCGGATTTGGAGTAGGAATTGCTTTGTCTGCAATTTCAATAAAAATTTCTACGCTTAGAGTATTGTATGACACCGTGAAAGGCATGGCAATACGCTCTGGCGAATTATCGGCTTTGTACACTACTGCTTTAAATTCTCGAATGGACTGTTTTTTTAAGTCGTCAATGGGGACTTCAATTTTTTTAGACCAATCGTTGCTTATAATAGGCCCAAAAACAGTTTGTTTAGCCGTATTAAAAATGCGCAAAACGGTTGGTTTAAAGTCTTTAACAGCGATTTTAATGACTAAAGGCGGCAGTTCCTCTTCATTCGCTTTTGCTATGTTGCTGCTTTTTGCTGCATTTGCTCGCAGCAACATCGTTTTCAGTTGTTCACCTATGGCTGCAGGGAAAATATCAGACAGCGCCAGCAGTTTTTCAGCAGCTTTGGCAGCCGTTTGTAGTTGAAGTTTTTCGGCATCACTAAATTCTACCGCTTCGCCTTTTTGGGCTTTTTGCAGGCGCGGCAATAAATCGTCTACCGCCTTTTGATGCGGTGCAAATTCACCTGCTGCTTTTTTTGCAACTTGCACGATTAGGGTGCTATGTTCTTTGTAGAGTTCGGCTATGCGGGTTTTTAGAGCAGAGAGGTCGCCCCCCCATTTTCGTTTTTAAAATGGCTCATTTTGACGGAGTGGTTTATAAAGAAGATGAAGAATCAAGGGAAGGCGGCAAATATACGCCTTTTTATTAAAAAATAATTTTTTGTTGGGATAATGCCAGCGCCCCGCCGCGCCCCTTTGGGCGCGGGGTTGTTTTGCGTGAGGGATATGTAGAGCCGTAGCATGGCACAAGTGCGTAAGCACGCCGTGCTACGGCTCAAATAGCCCGACCCTGCGACCTTTAAGCGCCGCGCCCCCTTTCAAGGGGGCAGCGCCGTAGGCGCGGGGGTGCGGCGCGGGGAGCAGGGGCACGCCCAAAAAAAGAAAAAAACGCCAAAAAAATCCTTGTTATGGACATGATGACCTATTGGGAAAACGAGCGCCGCAAGTTGCTCGGCTTGCCCCTTATTGCCGATACAGGAAAAAGCGGCACCGCCCTTGATGCGCCCGACTCCGCTGTGAAGAAGCAGGCGGGGGAGGAGGAGGCACCACCATTCGCGCTAAACCCAGAAGAGGAAAAACACCAAAGCAAAAAACTTACAGGCGAAAATGCAAATGCTTACGAGGGGCATTTGCAGCAGTTTAAGCAGCGGGTAGATGCGGCAAAATCGGCTAAAGAGTTGCTTAGTATCTGCGGATTGTCGGCAAGTTTGCTATTTGAGGAAGCTACGAAAAGCTATGCCGATGGCAATCTGTATTTTTCACGGCTGAAAATGCGTGTCTTTTTGAAAAAAAATCTCAAAGAAATAGCGGAGCGACTAAATATCAATAATTCCAGTAAAATATTGGAGAACTGCCTACAAAATATAGAATCCGAAAGCCGTAACTGGGTAGGAATTAATTTTGGCGACAATATGGGGCGAAAAAAAATACTCATCTCTGGCTTTGACCCATTTGATAAGGCAGAAACTAATTTTTCAGCCGAATTGGCGTTGCGCTTCCACAACAAAGAACTTACAAGCAGCGATGGCACAAAAATAGGGCTTATTCAAGCCGCAACTTTTCCTGTTTTATACAGCGAATTTGATGCGGGAATAGTAGAGGATTTTTTTGGTCAACATATTGGCTATGTAGATGCTATTCTTACCTGTAGTTTGGAGCCAAATATAGACTATTTTGCTATCGAAAGATTTGCGGCAAATTGGCGCGAAAGTGCAACCTTTCCTGATAATTTTGATGAAATGCCCCGCTCCAAATCAATAATAGCGACATCAAATGCAAAAAATTATTTGGAGGATAGTTTACCTATCGAACAATTGATTTTAAGTTCTGAATTATCCAGAAATAACTTTACGCGTTATCGGCAAGATTATATAATAAAATACAAAAAAGACGATGAAGCAGCAAAGGAGGCAGCTACTTTTCGTGAAAATAACTACAACACGAAAACCTTACAACCTCCTACTGAAAAAATGGTAGAAGGTTCTGGCGGCGATTTTTTATCTAATGAAATCTTTTATCGAGTGGCATATTTGCGAGGAACCTCTCCTTTAAAAACTGGGCATATTCATGTGCCTAAAAAGGCTTCTCCTGCACATATTTCGACTTTTGAAATTTTACTAAAACGCTTGCTTGATACACTATGAATATATTCGGGTACTGTGGAGCGTTTTTGCTGTTTTTTTATTGCTACGGCTGTGGGTATGCACAAAAAGATATACCCTCCGAATTTAATTTTTTCATTTTCGATGAAAATCGAAAACCCTTAAATATGAAGTTATTGCCGTATCAATTTTATACCGATACTTTCGACGGGGATACGGCACAAAAAATAGAAATGGATTCTTTATATAAAAATCATAAAAAATATCCCAAATCCATTTTAAAAGCTGCAAGGGCATTGAAACAAGATTTGATGTTTGGGGTCTTGCGAAAATCGGCTTTTTTACGTGGCTATCATTTGCTTACAGATGAAAATTATCGCTTCCTAATAGTTTCTTTTTATGGGTATAATAAATATCCAAAAAACCAAAGCATTAAATATCATTGGTCTCGTACCTTTGATATTACCCTTAATACAGATTATTGCAGGGCTTTATTCGGACAGAGCAAAGAGAAAAAACTATTGCCTATTCCTTTACAAGTTGATTTTTATGGGTATGCGCCAAATTTTATGGGGCTTATCGTTTTTCCTTTAGATGGAAGAGAAATAAAATATAAGGGCATTGTATTCGGAGCATCAAAGAAAATAATGATGTTAAAGTACAGTCGTGCAGTAGTGGAAATCTATTTGGATACTTCATTAAAATCGAAAATAAAACAAGTAGATATGAAAAAAATCCATCATAGCGCTTTCATGCGTAAGTTGTTTTTTAAGTTGTAAATATTTGGGGATAAGTACTAGGACAAAAATAAATTAAGGAATTTTTGTAACTTTGTTGTATGGG
>CAYXSA010000089.1:0-17403 GCA_964467315.1 uncultured Saprospiraceae bacterium
AAGTGAAAAGTGAAAAGTGAAAAGTGAAAAGTGAAAAGTGAAAAGTGCACTTTTTGTTGGAGCTTTACAAAATTTTACGCACTTATTTTTTAGTTATAAATAACTGATAATCAGCTATTTACAAATGTACACAAAGTACAATTTTCGCTACGTGTTTACTTCGCTTCGCGGAGGGCTTCGCCGTTCGTATTCACTTTTCACTCAAAAGGCGCGAAGCGCCGCACGCGTGAGGGATAGCAGCGGAACCACCAAGCCGCGTAGCGGCGAAGGTGATGGAGCGGATAGCCCGACCGCCGCCGTAAGCCGTAGCATGCTACGGCTCTACAGGCGGCGGGCACGCCCAAAAAAATAAGCCCGATTTTTTTTTGCGCCGTATATAAAAATGTACTATCTTTGCCGTAAGAGTATAGACTTAGATTTAGATACAGCTTGAAAAAAAGACAAGACCCCTGCGTCAGCAAGGAGCTTGCCTTCTTAGCCTCAGTGTATCGCTCTTAGTTTTAGCCCCACAAAAACGCCTTGTGTCGCTGCGCTAGTCGTATGCTTTGTGCATGGGTTCGACACCCATCCGCCTCACCATTTTTATTATACAAATGGGGCGGTAGCTCAGTGGTAGAGCAAAAGCGGCTACTGAAAAACTATGTGACGGCAAGCAAGAACGTTTCTATCTTATAGCCGAATTGGTATAGGCGCTGGATTGCCATTTCAGTGTGGTCTCGCAAGAGATACGTGTAGGTTCGATTCCTACTAAGATAATCGGGCAGGGCTTAAGGTTAGAAGCCCTGTCCATTTTTTTTGTCTTTTTTTAAATTTTCGCCATATTATGCCGCTTTTGCGCGCCCTACGCTGGCTGCGCAGCCAATTTGCGCCTGTTCTTTTAGAGAGTCGAAGCAGTGGGATTAGCGGGCATTTGGATTTGTTGCTTTCGCGCGGGCGCTATATGCTCGCCGCTCCCAACGCCGTATATTCTTACGAGGACTTATATCATAATTTTCGCAGGGCTTTTGAGCAGCTACAGCCCGAAAAATGGGATTTGCGCCGCGTGCTGGTTTTGGGCACGGGTCTGGGCAGCGTTGTGCAACTTTTGGAAAAGCGCAAAGCCGCCGAAAACTGCCATTTTACCTTGATAGAGATAGACCCGCTGGTGCTGGAATGGGCAGAAAAATATACGCTCTCTCGCCTACAATCGGCTTATAGCCTCGTTTGCGCCGATGCTTTGCAGTGGCTCGCCGCCAATGTGCAGGCGAATGCGGAGGCGTTTGATTTGATTATCGTCGATATTTTCGTAGATGACCAGATTCCTGATTGGGTGGATAAAATTAGTTTTTTGCAGCGCTTGCGTGGGCTGCTTCGTCCCGATGGGAAGGGACATATTTTGCTCAATCGCCTGCACGATAGCGAGCGGCTGCATCAGTACAATACGCATTTTTTGGAAACGCGTTTTGCGCCCGTTTTTCCGCAGCATCGCGCCTTTTTTCAGCCCGCAAATCTGATGCTTTATGCGCATACCTGAACCACTGAGCCAAGAGCAGAAGTCTATTATGCAGCTGCTTGCTAACGGCGAGGCGGAGCTTGCGCAGCAGCTCGCCAAGTCTATAAATTGGGATTTAGAAGCTGCTTTGCGGCTAAAAGACTGGGAAAAATACTGCTGGTCGAACCTAAAATTAGCAGATTTTTTCAAGAGTAAGGCTACAAATTTTCTACACGAAGCGCAAAAAATTAAGGGCTTTTTGCGGCTGCTGAAGGAAATGGGCGAAAAGCTAAACCACTTGCGCGAATTGTTTATTTCGGGTATGTTTACGCAAGAAAACAGTGCCGATTTTATGCAGCTTTTGGAGCAGATGCAGCGCTTGCGCTTTTTTAGCTTACGCTCGAAAGGCTCGAGCTATCTGCGTCTGCCCGCCGATTTTTTTTCAACAAACAAGGATTTGGTGGGTATTCATTTGGACGGGAATATCGGCGTGGAAGAAGGCTGCCTATCGCTGCTGCCACCTGCTTTAGAAAATTTGAGTTTCCTTAGTTCTGCGATGCTGCGGCGGCTGCCCGAATCTTGGCAACAGCTAAAATACATCAATATAAATTGGCTGCATCTGGAAGAAATACAGCTTTGGGCAAGCAAGTTCAGCCCCGTTTATCTAAGTAATCTATCGCAAAAGCAATTTGCAGCCCTATCCTGTTTGCCCAGAGGCATACAATACCTCGAAAAGGTAGGAAGTATGCGCCTATTTTGGCAGCCGCCGTATACGCGGGCGGGTAGCATTGCGGATTTGGGGGAGGAGCTTTGGAGCATGCCAAAATTGACTATTCTTTCGGTAGAGTACGCTGAAAAATTGCAAAGCATAAGCCCCGAAATATGCAGAGCGCAAGAGTTGCGCCACTTGGCGCTGACTTATAACCAACTGCGCAGCCTGCCCGACGAAATAGTAGAACTGCCCCAGCTCGAAAGGCTCGATATATCGGGCACTCAAATACCAACGCTACCCGCAGGCTTGCGCCTCAAAGAACTGTGGGCAGAACATTGCCCAAACTTTGAAATAAATTCACTACTCACGCATAAAAACACCCTACAACGCACTCTTAATAAGCTAATTATCAGCGGATATAGCAAAGGGAATTTATCTATCAATGAGTATTTGGGGTATATGGACGAACTCAATGTATTGAGCCTCGTAGGCTGCCGTATACGGCAGATACCGCCAAGCATTGGCGAGCTTATCAAGCTATTTAGGCTGGAGCTTCGGCGCAATGAAATTAGCTGCATAGCGCCCTTATACGAGATACAAGGTTTGCCGCAATTAGACCTGCGACACAATAAAATTACAGCTTTCGCGCCGCCTGCGGACAAAATGAAAAGGTTGTGCATCTTACAGCTGGGCAATAATCCGCTACAAGCCGAAAAACTCGATTTTAGCGCGCTAATAAATCTCAAAGAATTGCGCCTAAATGCCTGTCGCCTGCGCGAATTGCCCGAAAGGGGCTGGGAGCATTTGCAAAAATTGGAAACGCTCGACCTATCCAATAACAAATTGCGTCGACTACCCGCAGCCCTCCGAGCGCTGCCCGCCCTGCATACGCTACAACTTTCCCACAACTGCTTAGCTGTGGAGGAAGTATTGCAGCTGGCGAAAAGCCTGCCTAAGCTAAGCTTTTTGGTCTTGCGTCGGCGCGATTATAGCAAAAAAGCACTCGCCGAATTGCTTGCCAATTTGCCGACTACCTGCGAAACGAATTTATAAGCTGTTTTTTATCCGATAATTTTCAATCTTAGCCATAAAGCCCGCGCGCCGCGCCCCTTTGGCGCGGCAGCTACCCGCGTGAGGGATAGTAGGGGCAGACCCATGTGTCTGCCCTTTTGGGCAGCACAGGGCTGCCCCGAATAGCCCGACCGCAGCCCCTTTTTAGGGCTGCGGGCACGCCCCTATTAAGTGAAAAGTGAACAGTGAAAACGAAGTTAACGCGTAGCGAAAAATGAAAATTACGCATAAATACTTGACTTTAAATTACTTATGAGTAAATATAAATACAACATGAGTAAAAAATAACTTTTCACTTTTCACTTTTCACTTTTCACTTTTCACTTTTAGAAGTTGGGGTGGATTTCGAGGAGTTCTATTTCGAAAACGAGGGGCGTATTGGGGTTTATGAGTGGGCTCAAACCCTCATCGGCATAGGCGAGGCGTGAGGGGACAAGCAGCCAGCCTTTGGAGCCGACAGGAAAATGCACCAAACCTAAGCGCCAGCCGACGATAGCGGTCGGCAATTTGACGCGTACTGCCTGCCCGCTGGTAGAAATAAAGGTGCTCCCGTCTAAGCGGTAGCCCGTATAAATGACCTCCAACTCGCTTTCTGTAGTCGGAAAAACGCGCCCAAAGCCCAAATAATCGAAATACCAGTAAATTCCCGTATCCGCATCTTTGCTAAAATTTGTAATTTGGCGGGCTGCTAAATAATTTTGTATGGCGGCATCGTCTTCTTCTATGTAATCTTCCGTTTTCTTACAGCCAGCCAGCGCGAACAAGCAGGCAGCAAGCACTAAAAACCAATTTTGTAGTTTCTTATTCATTTGATTTACGCAATAATTTATGATGTACAGCTCTACGATTACGAAAATGTTGGCGCTATGTCTTGCCTTTATGCTGGCAAATGTAGCGATTTATGCGCAAAAAATGGTGCTTACGGGCACCATAGTCGATGACGACACCGATGAGCCGATAGCCTTCGCCAATGTCTATCTAAAAGGCGGCACTATCGGCGTTACGAGCGATTTGGACGGGGTTTATCGCTTAGAATTTGATTGGTCGAAGGCGAGCAGCGACACACTCATAGCCAACTCTTTGGGCTATGCGGATACCAAAAAATTCGTTCGCCGCGATACGAACGAATTAACGGTTAATTTTCGCATGATGTCGAGCGCTTACACGACTACGGAGGTCGTCGTAGAGGCAGGCGAAAACCCCGCCAACGAAATCATGCGCAATATCATGAAGAACAAAAAAAATAACGACCCCAAACGCTTCGATGCCTATACGATGGAGATGTATTCTAAAGTCGAATTGGACTTGGACAACATCACCCCAGATATGAAGGATAAGAAGATGTTTAAGGAATTTCAATTTATATTCGACAATATCGACAGCACCAGCGACGTAACGCCCTATCTGCCTGCCTATGTTGCAGAGCGCTTATATGATGTAACGTATTCGCGCCAATTCAACGAGCGCAAAGACATCGTAAAGGCGCAAAAGGTTTCGGGTATCACGAATCAATCGGTGGTGGAATTTATCGATATGATGCACGAGAAGTACAACATATACGATAATTTTATCACCATGCTGGATAAGGAATTTGTATCCCCCTTTTCCAACAACTGGAATAATCATTACGAATACTACATCTTGGATAGTACGACCATCAAGGGCGTATGGAGCTACAAACTCAAATTTAAGCCCAAACGCAAGGGCGAAACGACCTTTTACGGCGATTTTTGGGTCTCGATGGAGGATTATGCTGTAGAGATTGTCAATATGCGTATGTCTGCTGATGTAAATATCAATCTCGTCAATCGCATCATTATCTACGCCGAGTTCGACAATCTCAACGCCGACAGCGTTTGGCTGCCTGTGAAGGAAAAAACGGTCATAGATTTTTCTTCCAACGATAAGGAGTCGGGCGGGCTAAGCATCATCGGGCGCACGACTTATATGTATAAGAATTTCGATTTGAAACCGACCTTCACGCCTGAAGAGTTTAAGAAATTAGACCCTTCGTATACGAGTTTGGAGGCGGTCGAAAAGCCCGACTCCTTCTGGAATACGGCGCGTTACGAGGAGCTAAACAGGAACGAAGCGGGCGTATATGCGATGATAGACAGTATCAAAAATGTGCCTATTTATCGGACTTGGACGGACGTAATTACGCTCTTGGGCACGGGCTTTAAGGTGCTCGGTCCCATAGAAATCGGCGAGTACTGGAACATTTTTAATTACAATCGCTGCGAGGGTTATCGCTTGGGTTTGGGCTTGGGTACAAGCCTGAATTTCAGCAAAAAGCTGCGCATTTATGGCTACGGCGGCTATGGTTTGGCGGATAAGCGTTGGAAATACAACGGTTTGGTGCAGTACGTTTTCAACAGGGAAAAGATGACGCAAATCGGGGCGACCTATACCAATACGATAGGTTTCGAGTCTGTCAATTCGGAGGAAACGCCTTCGCAAAGTATCTTGGCGGGTTGGTTGCGGCGCAGCGTACCGCCCAAACTATTGGGGGTGCGAGAGGCGAAGATATTTTATCAGCATGGTTTCCGCAATGGTTTTCAGACCCGCTTGGCGCTGATACATCGCTCCTTAACGCCACAGGAAACTTATTTTGCCAAGCCTTACGACGATAACAGCAGCGGTTTCCGCTATGTTTTCCAGCCGAATGCGGCGGATACGAGCGTGCTGCACAACAAATTTACGACCTTCGAGGCGGTTTTTCGCTTCCGTTTTGCGTACAAAGAGCGTATGCTCTTGGGCAATTTTTCCGCCGTTTCTTTAGGCTCAAAATATCCGATTGTGGTGGCGCAGTACACGGCAGGTTTGGCGGGGGTGATGGGTTCGCAGTACAATTATCATAAAATCAGCTTGGGCATCGACGATTGGTTCAACGTCGGCGTTTTCGGCTGGATAGATTACAACGTAGAGGCGGGCAAAATCTTCGGCACCCTGCCCTATTTCCTACTCAAGTCGCACCCTGGCAACGAGGCGTATTTTTACAATGTCTCCTCTTTCAACTCCATGAATAGCTTCGAGTTCGCCAGCGACACCTACCTACAGTGGCGCATCGAACACCACATGGAAGGCATCATTTTAGACCGCATTCCGCTCATTCGCAAGCTCAAATGGCGCAACGTCTGGGCATTTCGCGGGGTCTGGGGTAGCCTTAGCGCCGAAAATCAGTACGCCAATCGCTTCAATCATTATTCCACTCCAGTAGATGAGCGGCAAGGGGCAAGCGCGCCGTTTTTCGGCGGTTTCGGACGCATGCCGTACATGGAGGCGAGCATCGGCATCGAAAATATCTTCAAATTCATACGCGTCGATGCGCTTTGGCGCTTGACTTACCGCGACAATCCCGATATTCAAAAATTCTCCGTTCGCGTAACGCTTAGCTTCTATTTTTAAGCTTTTTTTTGGGCGTGCCCGCCTGCCTAAAAAGGGCAGGCGGTCGGGCTATGCGGGGCGTTTCACCATCGCCCCAGTGGGGGCGAATGTTGATTCGCCCTTGGGGGCGAATGTTGATTCGCCCCTACTATCCCTCACGCAAATATGGTGCGCGGCGCAAAAAGTTGCGCCGCGCATTTTTGTTTGTTTTTCGTACTGCAGCCTGCGCCCGCGCCTCCTTTGGGCGCGGGCAAGCCGCGTGAGGGATTGTAGAGCCGTAGCATGCTACGGCTCAAAAGCCCGACCGCGCCGCCCTTTTTGGCGGCGCGGGCACGCCCAAAAAAAACGCCGCACCGCCTCCCAAATCAAGGAAGCAGCGCGGCATTTTTATATAAAAGCGGAGGGTAGGTAGCTTATTTTTTGAAACGGCAGGTAGTCGTTACCCCAATCCAGCAGCCAACTTTGTAAGGGTCGCCCTCTTTGAGGTTGCGGAAGTGCCCTTCGGAAACGGTGGGGATATATTCGCGGTACTTGCCGATGAGGCGATTGGCTTCGCTGGCTGCGCCTGCGTCCACGCTTTTGGCTTTGTTCCATTCGTCCATAGCTGCCCAAGCTACGACTTGGCTATCCCAGCCTGTGCCAGGTCCGCAGAGTTTGCCGCTGCTGGCGTACATCATACCGACGAGGATATAAGGCTCGCCCCAGTTGGGTTTGTAGTCGCTGGCGCGGCGGCACCAAGAGCGGGCAGTGCCGTAGCTATTGCCAGAGTAGTAGCGGTGCGCGATGCGATAAGCGAGTTTGCCCTTGTCATCGCTCGTAAATTCAGCAGGAAAGCCATTTTTGGGGTCATCGAAAGCCTTTTCAAACCATTTGTTGGCTTCGTCCTTTTGGTCGCGGCTTTCGAGCATCAGACCTTTGGTATAGGGGTCGGCGGTTTCAAAAAGTTCGTCAAACTTGGCTTCGCGCTCGGCGACGATTTGTTTTTGATAGACCTCAAAAATTTCTTTATAGAGGGGTGTTTCTTCTGCGCAGCGATTTTTTAGCTGTTGGAGGAACTGTTTGTTTTTCTCTGCGTCGTTGGGGTTTGCTTTGAATTGGGGGCGAATTTGCTCCTCGTAGTAGCTGCAATCGAAGATTTGGGCTTCAATTTTTTTGAACTCTGCGTCTACGGCTGTCCAAGCTTGCTGATACTCGGCGGTATTATTTTTCTCGCAAATTTCTTTCAAGCGGTAGTAGAGGGCGACCATAAAGGCTTTATCGTACTTGGGCGCTTTGCCGAACATATAAACGGAGAGCATCGCTGTAGGTTGTAGCGAGAAGTAGGGCGTTTTTTCTTTGCCCATATCGAGCACGCGCTCATAGGCGGCGAGGGTAGCTGCAGCGTCGGGGTAGCCGCCTGCTTGTAGGTTGTAAGCCTGATAGGCGCGGTCTGTGAGGTCCTCGCCGATGCATTTGGCTTTGTGGTCGTAGAGGGTATTCATTTTATCCAGATACGCCTTTTTTTGGGCGGCATCTTGGGTAAGTTTGGCGAGTTCGCTGTATATGCTGATACCATCGTCGAAGTGGCGTTTTTTGGCTTCTTCGGGCGAGGTAACGGATTCAAACAGGGGTTCCCAGAGTTTGAGGGCTTCGGCGTACTGTTTGTTTTTGAATTGGTCGCGGTAGAGTGTATGCTGCGTGCGGGCTTCTTTTACGCCTTTGGGGTATGCTTCCCAAGAGGTACATTTGAAGTCTTGCGCAGAGAGCGCATGGATGGAGAAGAGCAGCGCGGCGGCTGCGGAGGCTAAAAAGCGTGTAGTCTTCATATTGGTATCTGCCGTATTTGGTATAGTGAATGTCTTAATTTGGGAGATGCTCCGTTAGCGGAATTTGGTGCGTTTGAACCATTTGTCGTCATTGATGGTGAAGCCCACATTAAGCTGAAAATAGCGCTCTTGTATGAGGTCTGGGTGCCCCAAGTAACCAAATTCAAACCCTAAGTGTGCCGCGCCGAAGCTCAAAATGACCACCTCGCTAAGCGCCGATTTTACGCGGGTTTCTATGGGGAAGGTGAAGCCAAAATTTATGCCATATTTTTGCAGTGGTAGCAACTCGCTGTTGGCTGTTTCTATGACGCGCCCGTCTTTGCCGTAGAAAGCGCCCGCGCGGTAGGTGATGCGTTTGAGGTAGCTATCGCGGTTTTCGCCCTGCGGTGTCCATTCGCCGCCGAAGGAGAAGAGCCCCGCGTTTTCGAGCGTTTCGCCTGTGCGTTGGCTATCGCTGTACTGCGCCCAACCTGTATAGGCGTAGTTTAGCCCCAGTTGCCAGCGGTTTTCGCGCCCGAAGGAGATGCCGCCGCCGAGTGTAAGGGGCATTTTTATCGTACCTGCTTGCTCCTGCTCGTTTAGCACGGTATCGCGTCCGTAATAAGTGCCGTAGCGCTCCGTGAGTTTGTCGCTGCTGGTGCTAAGGCTGCCGCCTAAAGAAGCAGAAGCGCCAATACGCAGCAGATAATCGGGCGCAGCTTTGCCCTTCACGGGTGCGCCGCCTTTAAATCGGAAGGTGTGCATAGCGCCCAAATCAAAGACCAGCCCCCGCGCGAAGCTACTGCGCACGATAGCCTCATCATAGGCAAAAACATAGGTGCTGTCTTTGAAGTCTACGACGCTGCGCTCCGTTACGGTGCCGAAAATAAAGCCAACATTTGCCCCGATGGCGAAATTTTTATACTTGAAGCCATTGCCCCAATTCACCCGAAAGCGGGTGCCCTGCCCGATATAATTATACAGCACCTCGCCAATACCGTCCAACTGCCGCGTAACTGCCACATCGTAAGCCACGCGGCTATGCGGGCTAAGGCTGAAAGACATACCCCATTGTATGGGGGTGCGCTCGCGTTTGGTGGTATCGCGTTTTATGGCATTGCGGCGCTCCCAAGTCCGATTGATAGGAAAGCCTAAAGACAGATACGATATATTGCCGTCATTGCCTACAAATTGCCCAAAGCTGCTATTGGAGCTTTCGCGCATCACATTGCGCTGATAGTAGCCGCCCAGCTCGAAGGAAGTATAACGCAAACTGCCCAAAGCGGCAGGATTTTGCATATTCATCTGATAGCCATCGGCGTAAGTATTGCTTAGTGCACCCGCGCTAAATTGCACAGGAAACTGATTCAAGCCGTAAAGCGTGCCCATACCGTAGCGCGTATAGGGCGAATTGCCTCTGGTGCCATTTTCTCCCTGCGCTGCTGCCCTTTCGCTGTTCGCCAGCCAAAGCAGCAAGCCTAACGCTACAATCCCAAAAAATTTAGACATTATGTAGTAAAATTTGAAGTAAGCCCCGCATTAGCAAATGCGGCTCGGCAAAGATGCGATTATCTCGCAATATATCCAACAAGCCCGCATCGCCGCCCGTAAAAATAACCGCCATATCTTCCCGCCCCGTCTGCAAGCGGTACATACCCAGCACGCCCATCACCTCGCAACGCAAGCCCCATTCTACCCCCGAATGTATAGAATTTGCCGTGCTATCGCCGATAAAATCGACACTTTCGCCCGCCTCCTTCGGCAAAAGTAGGGGCAAACGCTCCGTGTACTGATGCAAGGCGCGGTAACGCATACGCAGCCCCAAACTTATCGCCCCGCCCCAATATGCGCCCTTCGCATCTACAAAATCGTACTTTATACAGGTGCCCGCATCGACCACCAAGACCGCTTCGCTCGGAAACATAGCCGCCGCGCCCACCGCGCAAGCCAATCTATCCTTGCCCAAACTCGCAGGCGTGGCGTACTTATTTTCAATCGGCAAGGGCGTATTTTCGTCCAAAATCAGCACCCGACCCGATAGGATTTTGCGCAGATCCTCCGCCCATTTTCCCTCCTCCCCCGCTACCGCCGATATAATCGCATTTTTTAGCCTCCACGTTTGGGCAAGCTCCATAAATTTTTTCCGCTCGCCCTCCCAAACACCCGATTTTTCGAGCCTGTCGCCCTCAAAAACCGCGTACTTTATGCGCGTATTTCCCAAATCCAAACACAAATTTTTGCTCATATTTTGGCTGTATTCGCTCCTTAAAACTTTTTTTTTGGGCGTGCCCCCGCGCCGCCGCCGCAAAGGGCGGCGGGGGCAGCCACAAGAGCTGCCCCTACGCGGTGCGGGGTCGGGCTATGCGGGGCGCAACGGTAGGGACGTAGCACGCTACGCCCCTACCGCGCCCCTACTATCCCTCACGCAAAAAAAGCAAGAATTAAAGCCTTTTCCTTAGCTTTGTCGCCTAAAAAATAATTTATGTATACACTCAACGGAAAAAATGCCCTCATCGGCGGCGGTAGCGATGGCATCGGCTTAGCCAGCGCCCAAGCCCTCGCCCGCACGGGCGCAAACATTACCCTTGTCGCCCGCAACGAAGAGCGGCTACAAACAGCCCTCGCCACGCTCGACATCTCCCAAAATCAGCAGCACGATTTTCTGGTCTTAGATTTTGCGCAGCCCGCCCAAGTCGAAAACGATTTATCTGCTTATCTCGGCAAAAATAATCCGACTTTTCATATTCTCGTCAATAATTCGGGCGGTCCCGCCGCAGGCGCAGCCCACACTGCCGCCCTCGATGCCTTCGCGGCTGCCTTCGCTCAGCATCTACTTAGCGCCCAAGTCCTACTAAAAGCCCTACTACCCAATATGCGAGCAAGCGGCTACGGGCGCATCATCAACATCATTTCTACCTCCGTCAAACAGCCCCTGCCCAATTTGGGCGTATCCAATACCATACGCGGCGCAGTCGCAAGTTGGGCAAAAACCCTGTCTTTAGAACTTGCCGCCGATGGCATCACCGTCAACAACGTCCTACCAGGAGCAACCAACACCGCCCGCCTGCAAACCCTCATAGAGCAAAAAAGCAAAAAAACAGGCGCAAGCATCGAAAGCGTTACAGAAGAAATGCTCGCCGAAATTCCCGCCCGCCGCTTCGCCGAGCCGCAGGAAATCGCCGCCGCCGTCGCCTTCCTCGCTTCCCCCGCCGCCGCTTATATCAACGGCATCAATCTGCCCGTAGACGGCGGACGCACCCGCAGCCTGTAATAACGAATGCGCATAAGGCATTGATAATCAATGCGCGGCGCAACTTTTTGCGCCGCGCGCAAAATTTGCGTGAGGGATAGTAGGGGCAGACCAATGTGTCTGCCCTTTGGGGCAGCACAGGGCTGCCCCGAATAGCCCGACGGCGCGACCCGTAGGGGCAGACCTATGTGTCTGCCCTCCTGCGCCTTTGCGCAGGGGGAGCGGCGGCACGCCCCAAAAAAAAGCTATAATGTTTCTGAAAAGAAGGGCATCTTTTACCCGCCTAATAAATTTTGAACGCGTTTAAGTGTGTCTGTGCAGACAACTGTATTCTTTCAAAACGAAAACAAAATGAACCTACCCACCTTAAGCAAAAAAAGCCTATATCTTTTCCTTGCAATCGTTTTTTTTGTAGAACTGATTATTTATTTATGGGCAATTTGGACGACTACGCTTGATGTAGACAACTTTTTCAACACCCAACCAAAATTTGTTTTTGACAAATGCGCCCGCCTTGCGGGTAGAGTATCCTCCGCCCTTATTCTCGCTACGATGCTGATGGTCGGCTACTATGGGCTAAAAAAAATCTTCGCAGACGAGCATAAAAAAAACGCCTTTCTTATCCTACTTAGCTCTTTTTCTTTCAATCATTTAATTCACCTGCTCTATGTTATTCTTCGATTTAGAAGCCATGAGGAGTCCATCAGCCTGAACGACCCAGATGTCGGGGGGACGATACACGGCGCTTTTACCTTTGCGCTCATCGTAATCTGCCCGCTTGTTCTTTGGAACTGCAAGCGCTTGAATGGTTTTTTATATACGTTCGTCATTTTTCACTTGCTCAACATCAGCGTTTTCACCGTCAAGACCTTTTTAGGCAAGGTAAAACCGCCTGAAAATCCCGCATATCATAATCAGCTTGGAATTTTTTTAATAACTACTGCTTGCCTTTATATTTTGTATAAGGTTTGTATCGAAAACACAGGCAAATTGCGAGCGAGTTGATAAATGCTACGAATTTGTGATGAGCGACAACTGCAAATTTTAGATATATTTGCAGTATAAACGCGAAACTTGCCTACAAGCAGGCATTCGCAATTCGTAATTCGCAATTCGCAATTCACTATGACAGTGCCTAATATGCGGCTAAAATTTGTCGCGGGTTCATTTTTTGTCTTTGCGCTGATTGGCGCGGGTGCTTTTTTCGTGTCCCTGCATTTTTTGTGGGCGCTTCTGCTTGTTTTGCCCGTTGTTGCGATGGGCGTGGTCGATATGGTGCAGCGCAAGCAGGCGATACGGCGCAATTTTCCGCTTATTGGGCGCTTGCGCTATGTGATGGAATTTTTGCGCCCCGCGATACAGCAGTATTTCGTGGAATCCGACCTTAGCGGTCGCCCCTTCAATCGGCGTGCCCGCTCGCTCGTTTATCAGCGCGCCAAAAAACAGACCGAAACCGTGCCCTTCGGCACGCAGGTCGATGTCTATGAGGAGGGCTACGAATGGATGGCGCATTCGACCTATCCGCTCGATTACAAGAAGCTGGAGCAGCACCCCCGCGTGCGGGTCGGTGGGCGCGACTGCCAAAAGCCCTACGATTTGAGCATTTTCAACGTTTCGGCGATGAGCTACGGCTCATTGAGCAAGCAGGCAGTTTTGTCCCTCAATGGCGGGGCGAAAAAGGGCGGCTTTGCGCATAATACGGGCGAGGGCGGCGTTAGCCCTTACCACTTGGAGAACGGTGGCGACCTGATTTGGCAAATCGGCACGGGCTATTTCGGTTGCCGTGCCGAAGGCGGTGGCTTTTCGGCTGAACGCTTTGTGGAAACGCTAAAAAAGGCGGCAGGCAAGATAAAAATGGTCGAAATCAAGCTCTCGCAGGGCGCAAAACCAGGGCACGGCGGCATTTTGCCCGCTGCCAAAAACACGCCCGAAATCGCCGCTATTCGCGGCGTGCAGCCGCATACGGACGTGCTTTCGCCGCCCTTCCATACGGCTTTTGGCGATGCCAAAGGCTTGGTGCAGTTCATCAAAACCCTGCGCGATTTGTCCGAAGGTTTGCCCATTGGGTTCAAGCTCTGCATCGGCGCGGAGCTGGAGTTTTACGAGATTTGCCGCGAGATGACGGCAGCCGATATTTTGCCCGATTTCATCACCGTCGACGGTGGCGAGGGCGGCACGGGCGCTGCGCCTGTGGAGTTTTCCGACTCTTTGGGTATGCCCCTGCGCGAAGGTTTATCCTTCGTGGCGGATACCTTGCGCGGCTTCGACATACGCCAGCACATACGCATCATCGCTTCAGGGCGCGTTACAACGGGCTTCGATTTAGCCAAAACCATCGCCTTAGGCGCGGACGCTTGCAATAGCGCGCGCGGTATGATGCTCGCGCTGGGCTGCATTCAGGCACTCGAATGCAATACCAACAAATGCCCGACGGGCGTAGCGACCCAAGACCCCAAACTCGCCGTTGGCTTGGACGTGGGCGACAAAACGGAACGCATCTACAATTTTCACCACAAGACCATACACGCCTTCGTCGAATTGATAGCCGCCGCAGGACTTTCGACCTCCTCCCTCTTGCAGCGCAAGCACATTTATCGACGTATCACGGCGAGCAAGGTCATGCGCTACGACCAGCTTTATCCCATTATCCCGACGGGCTGCCTCGTCGGCAAAAGCGAAATACCCGAAGTTTATCGCCGCACCATGCTCGACGCTTAGCCGCTTATTTTCCCATTTTTTTTATTTTTTGGGGCATCCGCCGCTGCCAAAAAGGGCAGCGGCGGCGCTACGCTACGGGTTCGCTATTCGCTCAGTACAGCCGTTGCATGCAACGGCTCTACAAGAGCCGCGCCTGCACGGCTGCACCGCGCGGCAAAGCCGCGCGCCCTTCGCATCGCTATGCCATTGCAAACTTCAGACAAAAAAAACAGCGCCCTGCCTCCGAATAAAGGGGAAGCAGGGCGCTGTTTTGTTTTTTTATGCTTTGGCTTAAAAATCAATCCGCCAGCAATTTGCTATACTCGAAAATACGCTCCTGTATCATAGCATCGACAAAGGTAGGGCGCGGTTCTTTGCCACTATATTCTTTCAATTCTGTTGTCCACTCTTTGCGTCTTAGTTCGTACTCCTTGCCCTCTTTTTGCTTGAAATACTCCAACTGCCGCCATTTGAAAAACTCGAAGTAATAGTGTTGTACAATTTTCGTCTTTTTTATAGCTCCCTGATAGACCTCCAGCAGCAGATATTCCGAAAATTCAGGCATTTCGCAAGAAGTATTGGGCATTTTTTTGCCTGTCGATACCTGAATTAAGTCCGTTTCCCAAGTAATTTTTACCCTTTTTTGCTGCGGAAAAACTTGCTCAAATATGCTTTCCCACTCGCCTTTTCCTATTACTTGGCTTTCGATATTCACACAATAAATTTCGTTGAGTATCACCTCAAAAGTCGCAACATAGCCCCTGTGTAAGCCTGTAGAATATGTACCTTTGGGGCGCTTTTGAGGGTGTTTATCAAAATATGCTTCCATCATGTAATCTTCATGCAAGGGGTATTTTTTGCCCTTGTAAATGATTTGGTCAGGGATTTGGCAGGTAGAAAACAGGGGCGAAACCGCATAAAAAAACAAGAAAAAACAAAACAAATACTTCATAAAAAGAGCTGAGGATGAAATGGTAGACCAAGCTTGGTATATGCCGTTTGCGTGAGGGATAGGAGCGGAACCAGCCGCCGCGAGGCGGCTGATGCAGCGGATAGCCCGACCCCGCGACAGTAGAGCCGTAGCATGCTACGGCTCCCGCGCCAACGGCGCGGGTCGCGGGGGCACGCCCCAAATAAAAAAGGCTAAAAATAAAGGCTCTGCTTCGGGTGAAAGAAGCAAAGCCTTTATTTGTACTAAATCCTAAGGTTTTTAATGCCTAAGGTTGCGTTTTGATGATTTTCACGGAGCGACCAACGGAGCCGTTGGCGTGCAGAATGCGGAGCGTGTAGGCTGCATCTGGGTACTCGCTCAAATCTACGCGAAGGCGTTGTGTGCCTGCATTTACGTCATACATACGCGTTTGCAATACCTGCCCCAAGACATTGAGCACTTCGATATTTACTTTGTCTTCGCCTGCGGCGTTGAACTCATAGATAACTTCGTTGGCTGTGGGATTGGGGTATACGCTGTATTCGCTGCTTTGGCGTGGGGTAGTGATAGCTACGACAGGCGAGTAAGTGAAGCTGCCGTCTAAGTCTATCATACGCAAGCGGTAGTAGTTGATGCCTTCCATCGGGAACATATCGTCCCACTGATAAGCGCGTTCGGTGCTGCTATTGCCTGCTGCTACGGTGTTGCCTACTACGGCGAAGCCGTCGGCAGCAGAAGCAGAGCGCTGTATCTCGAAGTGTGAGGAGTTCATTTCTGAATTAGTTTCCCAGTTCAGTATGTTCCATTTGCGGTCGCTGTCGTATCTACCGCGCAGATTTACCAATTCGGTAGGCAAGAGCACATCAGGTACCAGCGTAACCGCGCCCGTACCACCAGAGAAGCTGGTTATACCGCTCAGAATGCTGTAGTTGATACCGCCAACGCTGGCAGTGCCCCCAGGTGCGATATGTGTGCCATCATACATGGGCGGTGGATAAGCGCCTGTTGTGTTTTTGAACCAGTACCAGCCATTGAGACCAGGATTATACTTGTAAGAGTATCCGCAAGATGCGTAAGTGCTCATCCAGTTGGCTGCTGCTGTTTCTACGGCAGCGCGCTCGGCGGGTTGGTAGTAGAAACGGACGTTATAAGTTCCAGCTGTAGCGCCTGTGTAAGCGATGTTCCAGCTACGCTCCATCTCAAAACTTTGCTCGCCTGGTGTGAGGAAGCTATTGCACAAGAATGGATTGGTGGTATTCATGTAATACGCGCCATTATCGAGAACGGTAGCGGTTACAGTGCCCATTGTAGCTATGTTTCCTTGCAGGGAGAGTATAATTTCGTCGCCTACGAAGAAGTGATGCCAGCCAGCCGCATCGGTGCAGTACGTGGTCGTGCTGGTGCCGTTGAGTGCGTAGATGAAAGTTTTGGTGGCTACTACTGTAACAGCATCGCTGGTCGTATTACAAGCGCTTTCGCGGCGAGCGTAGTAAGTGGTTGTGCTTACAGGACTAACCGTAATGCTATTGCCCGTGCCAAGCAGGGTGCCTGTACCGTTGGGATTATCATACCAGCGAATAACTGAGCCTGTGCCAGCGGTGCCGCCGCCTGCGCTAAGCGTTACCACCTCTGAAGGACAAAGCGTGCCAGCTATCGGCGTAATGCTTGGCTGTGTAGAAGTTGTATTTACGGTGATGGTAGAAGAGGCACAAGTTGTAGTATTACAAGTACCTTCAGCGCGTACAAAGTACGTGGTTGTAGCCGTTGGGGTTACTGCTATGCTACTGCCTGTAGCTACCAATGTTCCTCCGCAAGAGCCACTATACCAACGGAATGTAGCGCCAGTGCCAAGCGAGCCGCCTGTAACACTAATTGTAGCCGATGTTCCTTCGCAAGTAGAGGTGATGCCTGCTACTGCAGTAGGGGCAGTGGAAGCCGAATTTACGGTTATGGTGCCTGTGGTCGTGGCTGGGGTACAGCCGCCTGTGGTGGTTACCGTGTAAGGGAAGGTGCCGCTTGCTGTAGGCGTGCCGCTTATTGTCGCCACATTGCCTGCCCAAGAGCCTGTTACCCCTGCGGGCAAGCCTGCGAAGCTTGCGC
>CAYXSA010000090.1:0-17180 GCA_964467315.1 uncultured Saprospiraceae bacterium
ATAGATGGCATCGCCGAGCAGATAGATGGCATTGCCGAGCAGATAGATGGCATCGCCGAGCAGATAGATGGCATCGCCGAGCAGATAGATGGCATCGCCGAGCAGTTGGACGGCATTGCCGAGTAGTTGTGTGGTACTTCCGCCTTTGTTTAGAAAAATGCCTAAGACAAAAAAAATACCCGCCGCGCTCTTTGCGCGGCGGGTGCCATATTCAGCGTGAGGGATAGTAGAGCCGTGATTTATCACGGCTCGGATAGCCCGACCGCCTGCCCTTTTGAGCCGCGAAGCGGCGGGGCAGGCGGGCACGCCCAACGAAAAACGCTATTCGTCGCCTATATCCGTCGATAATGCGCCGTTGCTATTGGTTTTTATGAGTCCTATCATCGTATTGCCGCCGCCAAAATCGAAAGTGCCCGTAAAGGCGTAACCGCCCAAAGTTTGAGGTCCGTCGGGCGCTCCTTTGAGTACGGGAATTGCTTTAGCTGCCTTTTCGAGGGTACGCCCCGTGCCGAAAAGCCAATCCCATTGGACTTGCAACTGCGGCGTGATGCGCAAAACGTGCATATCGTTGTTGATGCCCGCGATGCGCACGGAGGTCGATGTTACCAGATAGCCCGCGTTTTCGGGCAGGAGTAGGATAGAAGCCGCCTGCGAGCCTGAACCCGCTTTTTCGGGGCTGCCATTGGTATAGATGCAAGGCGTGGTAATGCTTTTGCGGCTGACGGTGTTGGAAACATTGGGTACATCTATTTGCATAAACGCCAAGCGCCCGACCTGCTCGCCGCCTGTCGAAATGGATATGCGCTCATTGCCGATGATGGTCAATACGCCAGCTAAAGAATCGTAGCAAGCATCGGCAGCGACGAGATTTGTGCCGATGTCGCCAAAAACCCCCTGATTGCTAATACCAGGGAAATCCTGCACATATTTTACGACAATAAATTCCAATTGCGAGTCATTGCCTTCGTAGGTTTCCGTCGTGCCCGTGATGATTAGACCATTGCGCGATGGGTGTATCGCTACGCCAAAATCATTGCCATTGAAGCCGTAGGCAGCCTGCCAAGCGGGCGGCGCTATATTGGTAATGGTATTGTTGAAGAGGCGAACGGTGTAAATATCTGTGCGGTCGGTAAGGGCGTTGTAGGCGGGTTTATTGGTATTGACATTGGTCGTAGTGCCCGTGAATACAAAATTACCGTCGGGCAGCATTTTTATATCGCTTAGTTCATAGTCGAAGTTTGCGCCAGTGGGATTGTTGCCTGCATCGGGTAAAATGCCTTCTTCGATGACAGCGCCTTCCATATCAATTTTGATAAGGTGTACGCGCTTTTCGGCGCGGATAGCCTGCCCCGTGCTAAAGTCGATGCGTTGGCGCGTACCCGCCAACAAAAAACCGCCATCTTCGGGCAGCACAATGACGCGGCGGGCGATTTGGTCGTAGCCAGAAGCGCCATAAGAGCGGCTCCATATTTCGTTGCCCAGCGAGTCGGTGCGCACGACGTAGAAATTGTTGTACAGACCTCTATCGCCTTCCGAGTTGAAAGAGGTCGTAGAGCCAAAGACCAGATAGCCGCCATCGAGCGCAATCTGCGCCACATCGGCTGCAGTCTGCGTGTATACGTGCCCGTAGTATTTGAAAAAAGTAAGCTCCTGATTAGGTGGGGCTATATTGCCATTGAATTTGTCGCAGCTGCTGAAGGCAAAAACTGCTATCGCCAAGCAGGCGGCGTAATATATATTTTTCATCTGCCGAAGTTGTGTGGGGTTGGGGAAGTCCGATAAGAAAAAGCGCTTGCGCTTGTTTTAGTCTTCGAGGTCGTCGATGGTGGCGCGTCCTGCTTTTACGGCATCGAGATAATTTTTCTTGTCGCGCTTGCTGTCGTTTACGGCATCGCGGAGTTCGCGGCGCGCGTCTTCGTCGGTGGTTTTCGGTTCGCCGCTGTCGCCTTTTTTCTTGCCGCCCAAAGCAAATTTTTTGTCGTAGAGTTTTTCGGCAAGCCGCAAATCGTATTGGCGTTTTTTGCGGGGCGTATAAAAGGACTTCATAAAGCCTAAGTTAAGGCTAACATTGTCGATGCGAAAATCATTATCCACGTAGCCGTAGCGGTAAAGCAGCTCTTTTTGCGTGTAGCGGTTTTCTATTTGTACGGCATTCAGCAAAAAGCGATTGTAGCGAATATCGAAGAAGATAAAGTTGGAGCCTAAGCGAAATTTGCAGCCTACACCCGCTACGAGCGATACATTGATAGGGGCACGCAGGGTATTTCGGGTGCTCAAATAGTTGTCTTCTTGTCCTGTGGTTTGGTCTTTTACGATGTTGCGGGTGATGATAATTTCCGTATCATCAGAGCCCAAAACCTGACCGCCGCCGCGTCCGTCCAATTCATTGCGTCGCAAAACGCCTTTTAACTTCGCTTGCAGCAAGAAATTCGGCGTGATGCCCACATAGGCATAAGGCAAAATTTTCTTTTTCCATTCGTAATTGTAGCGTATCATTACGGGCAGGTCTATCCAAGTTTGCACTTCCTTAAATTGGAATTGTGCAAAATTGAAAGGCGTACCGTTGGGATTATTGTCGCTGCCTACGACCTGCGGCAAAGAGGCGAGATAGTAGTTGCGCTGCGCAAAATTGACCTCAAACATAAAGTCGAAAGTCTTGTAGACGGGTATCTCTATGCCTGTGCTCAAATTCCAACCAAGTGTAACGTTGGATAGCACATCTACGGGCGTGGTCGTCGTATTGCTTGCGCCGTAGATTTGCAGGATTTCGGGACGCGAATAGTTGCCCCCCGCCGAGCCGTACCAAGAAATAATCGGATTTCGGCGATAGGTGCGCGAAAGATAAATCAGGTCGTAAGAGGCAACTTGGTCGGTAGAATCCACCTCAAACAGGGGGTCGTAGCGCAAAAGCTCCTCAAAATACTCCGTTGCCACGTCGAGCCGATTCGTAAATAGATTGGTCTCCGTGAGCAAGCGATACGCTTGCACCTTGTTTTCTTTGGAGAGTTTGCTCGAAAAGCGACAGTCGGGCGAAAATTTGCCTTCTATATCGCTTAGTCGCCCTTCCAAGTAGGCGCGTTTTGCATCGTCCAACTCGCGTTCGCATTCGAGTTGGGTTTTTCCTTGCGCCCCTGCGGTCTGGGGTAGCATCGCGGCAGCCGCAAGCAGCCCCGCTAAAGCCATATTTTGTAGCCGTCGGGCAACAATCGGCAAGATATTCGTCATGAAAATACCAGTTTTAAAGGGGTGGAGAATACAAAGCCACGCGGGTAGCCAAGTAGGTACGCAATAATAAGGAAAAAGAGGCAAATTATAGCGCTAATACATATAGAAATAATTTTTTGGGCCTGCCCGCCCTGCGTCCGCCGCGCAAAGGGCGCGGCGGGAGCCGCAATAAATTGCGGCTCTACACGCAGGGCGGTCGCGTGTTGCGGGGTTTTAGTACGCGGCAGAGCCGCGCACCGCGCCGCGCAGCGGCGCGCCCCTACACCCGCTCAGGCGAGGAAAGTCGGACGGTATCGCCGCATATCTATTTTTTGCCGTTTATTCTTTCAGCCTATAGGCTTTTGCGCCTTTGTGGAAAGCGCTGTAAATGGCTTTGTTTTCGTCGTTTAGCTGTATATCGTTTTCGTTGCGCATTTCTTTTAGGATAGTGCCATCTTCGATATTATAAACGAAATAGCCTCTATCTTCGTCCTTTTTGTCGGGTGTGATAGAATGGGTAACAACGTCTATAAAGTGCAATTCTCCCATCGGCGTAAAATAGTAGCTGCAAAGCGTTTGCATAGTGCATTTGCCTTTTAGCTTTGCGGATTGTCCGCTAAAGTACATACGCACTTCTATTTTGCGGATATGCCCGCCATCGTCCATATACTGGGTGAGATGTACTCGCGTTTTGACTACAGTTACTTCCAACTCTTTGACTACCATCTGATACAAGAAGCTTTCAAAGGTTTCGGCTGTGCCTGTTTTTTGTAGGAGTTCGTCGCCGCCGTCGATGGTGCGGGTTTCGTCGAAAACGGAGGTTGCCGTTAGGGCTTGCATCCGTTTGGATTCGAGATAAGGGATTTGCGCTTGAGCCTGCAAGCCCAAAAGGCAAAAAAGCAGGCATAGAAATTTTGTAGCCATAAGGGGATAAAATTGTTGGTAGGTTTCGGAATAGGTTTGCGCGCCGCGCCGCCCTTGCGGCGCGGCTGTAGAGCCGTTGCATTGCAACGGCTTTTGCGTGAGGGATAGTAGGGGCGCATCAACATTCGCCCCCCAGTGGGGCGATGGTGGTACGCCCCGAATAGCCCGACCCTGCGACCTTTAAGCGCGTTAGCGCGGGGAGCAGGGGCACGCCCAAAAAAAACGCTGTTATAAATTTTAGCTTCTGCCTTTCCAGATGATTTCCGCCGCGCCTGCGCGATGTGCTGCGTAGCGTGCGAGGACAAAAAGGTAGTCGGAAAGCCGATTGAGGAGCTGTAAAACGATGGCGGGGACGGGCTCGCTCTCGTGAAGTGCGACCGCCAAGCGCTCGGCGCGGCGACAGACGCAGCGCGCAAGATGGCAAAACGATACGGCGCTGCTGCCGCCTGGCAAGATGAAATTTTTGAGCGCGGGCAGCTCGGATTCCATCGCGTCGATGCGTGTTTCTATCCAAAGGAGGTCGTCGGCGTGCAGGTCGTTTAGCATCAGTTGCGGCTTGTCGGGCTGGGTAGCCAGCACCGCGCCGACGCTAAAAAGTCGGTTTTGCAGGCGGCGCAATTCTTCTTGTGCCCAGTCGAGATTATCGGCTACGAGTCCGATGTAGGAATTTAGTTCGTCCACTGTGCCGTAGGCTTCTATACGCAGGTGGTGTTTGGGTACGCGCGCGCCGCCGAAAAGCCCTGTGGTGCCGTCGTCGCCTGTCTTGGTGTATATTTTGAAGGACATGATTTTTTTTGGGGAATAATTTAGCGTGATGTATAGGTACTGCGCCGCTCGCCTTCGGCTCGCGTCGCTGGTACTATGCCACTCGCTACGCTCGTGGCAGTGGTAGCAAGTATCTAAATTTTGTGTGAATAGCTGCCGTCTACATTGCTTATTTATAGCCCTTTGAGTTGATTTACGGCGATTTGTGCGAGTCCGTTGGAGGTAGCGGCGGAGAGGCGTATATGTCGGAGATTGCTCAAATCGGCATCAGCGACGGCAGCCCAAAGATGGAAGTTGCCGAGTTTATCGCATTCGCAGTAAGCGCCCAGCGGCGTTTGGCAGCCGCCGCCGAAGAGCTGCAAAAGCCGCCGTTCTACATTGGTGCAGCGCACTACTTCGTCGTGATGAATGTCGAGCAAAAATTTTTGCAAAGCCAAATCATCGGCGCGGGTTTGGAGCACCAATACGCCTTGCGCGGGCGCGGGTACGAACTCACGGGGCGAAAACTCGTGTACGTGGAAGTCGCTCAAATCCAATTCCAGTCGGCTCAAACCTGCAGCGGCGAGCATGATGGCATCGAGTTCGCCTGTGCGCAATTTTTCCAATCGTGTGGGCACATTGCCGCGTAGGTCGGTAGGCAAAACGTCGGGGCGGAAGTGCAAAAGTTGGGCTTTACGGCGAGCGGAAGAGGTGCCAACGCGGGCGGCGCTGGGCAGGGGAATGATTTGGCTTTTGTCGAGTCTATCGCGGCGGATAATAAGCCAGTCGGCGGGGTTGTCGCGGTAAGAAACGGCGGCGAGTTTTAGCCCTTCGGTGGCTTGGGTGGGCATATCTTTCATGGAGTGTACGGCTAAGTCGACGCTGCCGTCTTTTAGTGCATCTTCCAGCTCTTTGGTAAAAAAGCCCTTGCCTTCGATTTTATCGAAAGAGAGGTGTTGGATTTTATCGCCTTTGGTTTGTATGATTTGCAGTTCGACGGTAGCGCCGAGTTCTTGGAGCTGCGTTTTGATGTAGTTTGCTTGCCAGAGGGCGAGCGCGCTGCCGCGTGTGCCGATTTTTATCTTCACGGGGTAGGATGAATTTCCGTAGGCAACGTTTCGCTCGCCTACGATTATGAAAAGAAAGCCCTTTTGGGGCTATTGCTGCAAGGCAAAAATAAGTTACACTCAATTAACGATGTAGTTAGTGAATGTCAATAAAACCGCACAAAGATAGCATTTGGTGAGCGGAAAGCGGAAAAAATGTAATTTTGCCCGCAAAAAACAGTATATGTCTTTACTTGGTGCTTTGCGTGCGAATGTATGGTTCTGGCTATTGTTGGCTTTGGCTTTTGCGATGCGTTTTGCGCTGGCATGGGCTGACCCTTTTTTGCATCCTTGGGACGAGCGTTTTCATGCGGCAGTAGCCTTGAATATGACGAAATCGCCCTTTGTGCCGATGCTACAGGCTCAAATTTTAGGCAATTACGACCCTTATGCTTGGTGCTGCAATACGGTTTGGCTACACAAGCAGCCGCTTTTTATGTGGCAGATGGCTTTGAGTATGAAGATTTTCGGCAATTCTTTGCTGGCGATGCGTTTGCCGAGCGTTTTGATGGGGGTAGGTATGGTGGCGATGGTGTATAGATGTGGTTTTTTGCTGACGGCGCGGCGCGATGTGGGTTTGTTTGCGGCGGCATTATTGGCGTTTTCGAGTATGCAGTTGCGTATGGGGGCGGGCATTATTGGTATGGATCACAACGATACGGCGCTACAGTTTTACGTGCTTTTGAGTTTTTGGGCATGGAGCGAGTATACGCGCGATTTTTCTTTGCGTTGGGCTTTGTTGGCGGGGGCTGCGGCTGGGGGGGCGGTGCTGAATAAGTGGCTTTTGGGGCTGGCGATTTTTTTGCCTTGGGGCTTTTGGACGCTTTGGCTCTGGTGGGGCAAGGGGCAGTTGCGTAGGGTTTGGGATTTTTCGCTGGCTTTGGGGCTTTGTTTGCTGGTTTTTGTGCCTTGGCAATGGTATATTTTGCATCGCTGGCATGATTTGGCGCAGCACGAATACGAGTTTAACCGTCGGCATTTGTACGAGGCTCTGGAAGGGCACGCGGGGACTTGGAGGTTTTACGTCGACTATGCTTTTGAGAGTATCGGCGAGGTCTTGAATGTGCTTATGTTGCCTGCTTTGCTATACTTGGGCTGGGCTTGGCGGCGACTGAATGGGCAGTTGTTGTTTGCGTATTTGCTTATTTCGGTGTTTGTTTTTAGCTTTTTGTCCTTTTATGTGGCTACGAAAGTTAGTGCGCATATCTATTTCATTGTCCCGTTTTTGCTGATATTTTTGGCTTTTGGTATTTTGGAGGCTTTAGATAAACTGCCTTCGTGGCTGCGCAGGCTGCTGTTGCCAATAGCGATCGCGGCGGCGCTGTTTTCCTCGCTTAATCCTGTTTGGTTTCTGGATTATTTTTCTCCTGCCAACCGCGACCGCCAGCATCGTCTCCACAATGCAGCGGTCTACAAAAACCTGCCAAACTTGCTGCCTAAAGATGTGCAAGTCGTGATGAATGCGCCTTCCTTTGAGCAGTTGGATATTATGTTTTACAATCCGCAGTATCAGGCGCAGCAATGGTGTTTGGAGCCTGCCACCATCGACAGTCTGCGCCGCGAGGGCATCAAAATAGCGGTTTTCAAAACGCATGGAAAGTATCATTTGCGGGAGGATATTACGGCTGCGGGCGATATTTTTATTATTCCTGTCGATATTTATTCGCATGATTAGGGTGTGTGGTCGGGCTACGCGTGAGGGATAGAAGCGGAACCAGCCGCCGCAGGCGGCTGATGGAGCGGATAGCCCGACCGCCGCGCCTTTGGCGCGGCGGGCACGCCAAAAAAAAACACCCCCAATACAGCGGCTTGGCTGCATCGGAGGCGAATGGTTTTAACAAGTGGGTGTATCGTAGAGGCTTTTTAGAACGGTAAATCGTCCGCGCCTGAAGGTTCGTCTTTAGCGGTGGGCATAGGGGCGTTGTTGTAGCCGCTATTGCTGTTGCTGTTGTTGTAATTATTGGCTTGAGGCTGTTGGTTGTTGTTGTAACCGCCTTGAGGCTGGTTGCCGCCTTGTTGAGCGCCTGCGGGCGTGATGCGCCAAGCTGCGAGCGTCGTAAAATACTTATCTTGCCAAGCTCTGCCCGCGAGATTGAAGTGAACGCAAATCTCGTCGCCTTCTTGGAATTTGTTGATTTCTGTCGTTTTGGCTTGTTTTAGCTCAAATTTGACATATTCGGGGAAGTTGCCTGCTATTTCGATAACGAATTCGCGTTTTACGAAACTTGCCGTTACTTGCTGCTCGTCATAGATTTTAACGAGTTTACCTTCGACGGTGAAAGAATTGCCTGCCATAATGGGGGAGTGGTTGAGAGTGGTTGAGTGGGTTGTAATATATTGGGGGCGCTATTGCTACGACGGCTAAATTGCGTTTATTATATTCCTCGCTTGCTTCAAACTTGAAAGACCTTCGCTACGCTCGGTTTTCAAGCCCGAAGCGGCGCTTTCTGGAATATAAACGCAATTTAGCCCAGTTTATTTAACTATGAATCATCATAGGCATAGCGAGCATAAGCAATTCTTCGTTGAGTTCGTCCTCGTCGGGGCGCATAACTCCCGCGCGATTGGGGGTAGAAAACTCCATGCGTATACCGTCTGTGCCAATAACGCCGAGCATATCAATCAAAAAGCGAGCATTGAAGCCGATGCGCATATCGTTGCCTTTGTAGTCGCAAGATAATTGCTCTGTAGCTTTTTTCTGAAAATCAATGTCTTCAGCTTCGATGGTGAGGCTGCTATCGGAGAGCTGTAGGCGAACTTGGTGCGTGCTCTGATTGGCAAAATTGCTGAGGCGTTTGAGGGCAGTCAGCAACTCGCCGCGCTGTATTTGCAGCATATTCGGGTTGTTTTTGGGTATAACCGCCTCGAAATCTGGATACTTCGCGTCTATCAGTCGGCAAGCGATGGTTTGATTGCCGAAATAGAAAAACGCGTTGGACTTGTTGTAAGAAATTTGCACCTGAATAGAGGCATTCGAGAGCGCTTTAGTCAGCAGCGTGAGCGCCTTTTTCGGAACGATAAAAGAGGCTTTAGCCGTAGACTGTAGGTCGTGAAATTGGTATTTTACCAATTTGTGTGCGTCCGTCGCTACGAAGGTGAGCGAGCCTTGCTCGATTTTCACCAAAACGCCCGTCATCGCAGGGCGCAGCTCGTCGCTACTGGTAGCAAAAAGGGTTTTATTTACGCCTTGCAGCAGCAGTGCGGCGGGTATTTCCAGCTCGTCGGTGGTTTCGGCTACGGGTACTTTCGGAAATTCGTCGCCGTCTTCAGCCGCCAATTCGTATCTGCCCGTAGAGGCGATAATATCGACCTTGAAGCTTTCCATATCCACACTAAACGTGATAGGCTGCGGAGGCAGTTGCTTGAGCGTATCGACCAAAATTTTGGCAGGAATGGCTATGCTGCCGTCTTGGGTTGAGTTGATAGAAAGTTCGGATGTTACATAGGTCTCTAAATCCGTACCCACTATCGTCAGCGTAGTGCCTTCGATGCGGAAGAGAAAACTCTCCAAGATGGGTAAAACGGGATTGGACGCTATAGCGCCGTTGACAATGAGCAGTTGCTCTTTCAATTCGGCAGAAGAAACGGTGAAGCGCATAGCCTGAGTGTTATCAAAAAGGTTATATTGTTGTGGTGTGTGTTGCTACTAATACGGCTTTCGCCTTATTTTGGTTACAAAAATAAAGCATTTTTAGCAAAAAAGATAAATTTTTGCTAAATTCCTGTAATTTTTTTGCTGTCGCTGCTATCCGCCGTCTTTATGTGCGGGGTCTTTGTCGGTTTCCGTATGCTCGTACTTTTTCTTTTTGCCGCTCAAGACCGTGCGATAACGCTCTGGGTGCAAGCGTATATCGCGCACCAAGTACTGCACATCGAGCAAAGTCGTCTGCATCTCGGCGGCAAACTTTTTGTCAAACAAAAGTCGACTAACCAAACCATCGTGCTTCTCCAAATCCGTGATTTTCTGTATCTGGTCTACGGTGGTATTGGCTTTGCCAATCGTACCTTGCAGCGCCGCGATGGCTTTGTTGAGCGTTTCGATGGTGGCGTTGCTTTCGCGTAGCAGCTTTTCGATGTTGCCGTCTTTTACCTGCTTGGTGATGCCGTTGACGTTCTGTATCGTCGCGGTTATTTCCTTGTTGCTCGCCTTTAGTTCGTCGCTAATCGCTTTTAGGTTGCTCACCGTTACAGCGATATTGACGCTGGTGCTCACCATCAAATTATTCACTTGATTGGATATGTCGCGCAGATTGCCGATAGTCTGCCGTATATCCGTCAACATCGCCTGCATCGCGCCTTTTTCTGCCGATGCCAATTCCGCCCAAAGCCGAGAGGTCGAATCCAATTTCGCAATATACGGGTCGATAATCGGTTTCACCCCATCGAGCAAACCCGCCGTGCGCCCCGCTATGCGGTCGCCCGATTGCATACAATTGCCGCTGCAAGCGCCCTTATATTTTAGCTCGATGGTCTTGCCGCTCATCAAAGAAGGCTGTATCATCATCGCTACAGAGTTACTGTCTTTAGGCACATTCGTGCCCGCGTCCAAACTCAATTCCGCGATAACTTTCCCCTTTTCCTCGCCCTCCGTGCCTATCACGATGTCCGTTACTGCACCCACGCGGAAGCCGTTTACGGTTACAGGCGCAGCCACTTGCAAGCCCTCCACGTTCTCAAACACGGCGCGCAGCACGATGCCAGAAGAAAAAACATTCTTCCCCTTCAAAAAATTATATCCCCAAAACAAACCTATTAGCGAGCAAGCCGCCAAAATCCCCACCTTTACCTCGTTGCTTAATGCCATTTCGTTTTTACCGATTGTTCAAAATATATGCTACTTCCCCAAAGTCAATTATTTAGATGCTACCCTGTAGCCTTGACTTTTCGGTGCTATTGGTCTATTTTTTTGGGCGTGCCCCCGCGCCGCGCCCGCCGCAAAGGACGGCGGGCGGAGCCGTAGCATGCTACGGCTCTACTGGCGCGGGGTCGGGCTATCCGCTACATCAGCCGCCTACGGCGGCTGGTTTCGCTACTATCCCTCACGCGGTCTACACTCCGAAGCTAATCCCCATTCACCCGACGGTATTTTTCTGGATTTTCATATACATCGCGCACCGTCGTTTGCACTTTTTGTATTTTTGTCTGTATCGTATCGGCTTTGTCTTTATCCGTTACGAGGCTTTTGTACTTGGGGTTTTCGGGTATTTTGGCGAGTTGAGTATTGAGTTTGTCGATAGTTTTATCGGCGGTAGCCAATACGGTTTGCCCCTCGACGAGCGAACAGACGGAAGAGATTTGCGTCGTTGCGCCTTGTATCTTTTTATCTAAGCCCGAAGCGTTGAGTTGCGCGGTAAGGGCTTGTATTTCTTTGAGTTGTTTTTTGTAGTCGGGCGTTTGGCTGCGGACTTTGGTGGTCGTAGCGGCAAGGTCGCGTATGGTTTGCTGTATTTTTCGGTCATTTGAGCCAATCGCTACCGAAACGGCGCGGGTCTTTTGCTCCAATCCGTGTAGGTAATTTTTCGTATTTTCTGCCAGTTGACGCAGGCTATCTACAGGGTATCGCATCAAAAAGCTATCGAGTTTGGCTTTGGGCTTAGCAATAGCGTCGCTGATTTGCGATACGACTGTTACGGTTTTGGCTTCGAGTAAGCTGCCATCAGCAAGAAAGCCCGTAGCTGCTACCAAAGGGTCGGGGTCGAGGTTGACTTGTCGCCCGCCCATGACGGAGGTATAAGTAATTTTGGCTTTTGTGTTGTTGGGTATCTGCACAGGCACGAAAAAATCCAGCGTAATGATATGCTTGCCATCTGCTACTTTTTCTTGAGTCGTTACATTGCCGACCCAAAGCCCCTTGTATAGCACAAAGCTACCACTACGCATATTAAATGTGTAGTCGGCACTGATGCGCAGCGTAAAGTGCCTACCCAAAACCCCACTTTTGCGGATTTTTAGGTAGCCCCATATCGAACCAATCAAAACGAGCAAGCCCAAAATGCCTACAAGAACCTCTTTTTTCATGCTTAAAGCCAGAATGATAGCCGCGTGAGCGGGTGGAGGGGCGCGCCGCGGTAGGGGCGAATCAACATTCGCCCGCAGTTGCGGGCGAATGTTGATTCGCCCCTACTGAAACCCCGCAACACGCGACCCCGCCCCGCGCCGTAGGCGCGGAGCGGGGGCACGCCCAAAAAAATGAAAATCTCTTAGTTTTTGACCAATTTTTGGATATAGCTGCCCCTTGCATGGCGCAACTCAAAGACATAAACGCCCGCGCTCAAATGCTCGATGTCGATGTTTATAGACTGCTCGCCTGCGGCGGCAACTACGTTTTGTTGCCAAACTTTTTGCCCATTGATGTTGCTGATAACTATTTGATAATCAGCATCTTGTCTGCGCTCTTCATGCGAGAAAAATAAGGTAAAATTGCCGCTGGTTGGATTGGGGAATAGGCGCGCCGCGAGCTGCTCCGCGTCGAAACCATGCACCGAAGCCTGCACATCGCGCACTATCAGCACTGCCGTATCGCGCATCGTCGTATCCTGAAACGAAACCGCTGCTACCAGCACCGTATCAAAGCCGTTGCCCGTTGCCTGACCCGTAGAGCTATTGATGGCGACGTTGCTGCTGCCGCCTACGACCTGCCAAAACAGCGATTGCGGACAGCTGCCCGAAGGCGCGAAATTCGCCGAAAATTGATAAGTGTTGCCCAAGCCGATAATCGTCGCCGTATCGGGCGAAATCGTGAAACTCGAAGCCAGCGCACCCGACACTATATAATAGTCCGAGCCTGTCGTATCTACTGCATAACAAACCTCCGTTACACCGCCATTGCAAGCGCCCATAAAACCGATTGCCCCGTTGAGAAAATCGATGGTCGTCGTCGCGCTGCTCACAGAAAGATTATTGCCCGCGCCGAGCAATACGCCCGCGAGATTGAGAAAATCCGTGATGGAATTGATGTCCGTGCTGTCGTTGATGCCCGCATCGTTGAGCGTTTGGCAAAAATCAGGGAAAAAATTGCCGACAAAATCGCAGCAAGTTACCCCCGTTTGATAGTCGCCCGTGAGCAGGGTCTGCGTGATGACGCGCAGTTGCGAAAGATTGTACGCAATAGGCACAATGGCAAAAGTTTCGCAAGTGCCGATGCCGAAACTATCGGCGCGAACCATACCCGTAAAACTGGAGCCGACGATAGCAGGACCTGTCGTATCCGAAGACATTTGGTTTTGGTTCGTTATCAGATACTCTACATTTGGCAGCGTCGAACTGGTCGTAATGGTTACGGCTGGAGTCGTCGCCGTGAGGCTGATAGCCGTCGGATTGGCGGCATTGCCCGAAAGGCGGGCAGGCGTAGCGCCGCAAGATACTTGCGCCGCAGCGCCAAAAATGAAAGCCGTAGAGGCTACTAAGCTAAGTATAAGTTTTTTCATAAGTTATTGATTTTTAGTTGTTTGTGCTTATTTAAAGTTTTTATCATTGGCTACAGCGGCATCGCGCAGACGCTGCAAAAAGGGCGAAGCAAAGACGAAATCTTGCAAAACTTCGTTGTCGCTGCCCATGACTTCTTTGCAGTTGCCCACCCAAGCGAGATTGCCAAAATAAAGCAGGTTGATTTTGTCGCCGATTTCCATCACGGAGTTCATATCGTGTGTATTGATAACGGTCGTCATCTGGTTTTCGATAGTGAGGTTGCGTATCAGCTCGTCGATTTTGATGGAGGTCGTCGGGTCGAGACCCGAATTTGGCTCATCGCAAAACAGATATTTTGGCTTCAAAATGATAGCGCGGGCGATGCCGACGCGTTTTTGCATACCGCCGCTTACTTCGCCAGGATATTTGGCGTTGCTGCCCTTTAGTTCGACGCGTTCCAGCGTTTCGTCCACGCGCATTTGCTTTTCTTTGAGCGTCAGGCGGGTGAACATATCAAGTGGGAAGCGCACATTTTCCTCTACCGTCATGGAGTCAAACAGCGCCGAGCCTTGAAAAAGCATGCCCATTTGGGAGCGGATTTCTTTGCGCTGCTTCGTATTGAGCAGGCTAAAATTTATATCGTCGTACCAGACTGCGCCCGAAGAAGGGGCAACGAGTCCAACGAGAATTTTGAGCAAAACGGTCTTTCCTGCCCCGCTTTTGCCGATAATTAGGTTCGTTTTCCCTTGCTCAAACGTGGTGGAAATGCCTTTTAGCACCTCTTGCGCGCCGAATACTTTTTTGACGTTATCTACTCGTATCATGCCTATTATCGAGATTTGGGCGATTTTTTTTTTGAGGGCGTGCCCCTGCTCCCCGCCGCAAAGGCGGCGGAGCCGTAGCATGCTACGGCTCTACGGGTCGCAGGGTCGGGCTATCCGAGCCGTAGCATGCTACGGCTCTACTATCCCTCACGCGCCGCCCGCCAAAGGGGCGGGCGGGGAGCCAGTTCCCTGCCTTTGCCCCACAAAATTAGCAAGTTTCAGCGAAAAAGAGCAGCAGGGGGCAAGTATTTTGGCTGTGGGTTTTTTAAGGAGTAGGGCTTATCATAGCAGCCCATTTAGCCAATAATTGATTGCAGGCTTCAGCTGGAAGTCGATTGTTGATATTTTTTAGCTCGTTTAGTTTGTTTGTCGCCTCCGATGGGAGTAGCAGATTTGCAACAACTATAGCATCTAAAATAAACAAAATACCTTTCACCGTAATGCTTTCAGTTTCTGCGGTTTTCCTCAAATTGCCATCGCCCGTAAGCAGCCAAGCGCTTTCTTTTTTTGCTACATAAAGTCCAGAACAATCCGCAAAAGATAAATTGCTTCGCTGTAAAGTGCTTATAGCAGCCATCTCTATTGGTGAAAAGGTATTTACTTTCAGTTTACCTGAATTTCTAAAAGGCTGAAGCGCTTGTTGCTGTGTGGGGTATAGCTCATTAACTATAAAATCTGTCGTCTGAAAATCAAAATTAAGTGAAAAAAAAACAGCCAATAAATCCAATTGAATAAGGTCAATCAGAATATTCGCATCGCTTATAGTGATTTGCATATTTTTATGCGTTTAGGGGCATTAGTTTTTCTCTTATCTCCATCAAATCGACATTCAGTAGCTCTGCCGCTTTCGATACTGTAATAAGTTCCAGTGAAACCGCTTTGTAAACCATCTGCACAAAACGATAGGTTTTTTCTTCCGTATGGTATTGTGCGGCGGCTTTTTCATCAATTTCGGTAGCGCTTTGCTTTAATGTACTGTAGTATGCTTTGGTAATTATGCCCAAATCTAAACATCGATAGATTAAAGCGGAGTAAGAAATTCCGTAGCGATTTTGCAAGGAATTTAGCTCTATAGAGGCTATTTGCTGTCTTTCTTTGCCCAATTCATCAATAATTATTTTTTTAGGCATCAACAAAGCAGCAGCAAAACGATTGCAAATTTGCTCGATTTTATTGCCGCTAATTTCAGGCGAAATACTCAAAAATATATGCCCTAATTCGTGTAGAACTGTAAACCTGCGCCGAAAAATGCTTATTTGCTCCCAAGAATTTGAAAAAATAAGGGGCATTTTCCCATCTACAACCAAAGATAGACCATCGAAAATAGATTTTTCTGTGTTGGGCTCGGCGATAGCTTCTTCGTAAATTTTTATATGCTGTTGCTCCAGCAATGCGAATACGCTGCCAATCGGGTGCACAGACAAATCCCAAGCCTTGCGTAGGGCTTCGGCTGCTTGTTCTGCGTCTTCAGTGCTATGAATTTTTATATCTGCTATTGGGTTGACAAAATTTTTATCTTCGCCTAAAATTTGCTCAATAGACATATATTTTTGAAGAAATATATTAGCCTTTTGCGATAAAGTATCTTGTTTTTTAGCAGGCAATTTACGCCCTTTTCTGAAAGAAATTTTGGGTACATTTATAATAGCCTCTCTAAAAAAAAAGTCAATTTTTTGCTTCAATGCCGTAGCCAAATTTATTAAAACAGTGCTGTTAGGCATCATAGCGCCTTTTTCATATTGGGAAATAGCTTGTTTGCTAACGCCTACAGCGTCTGCTAATTTTTGCTGACTCAGCCCCAATAAAATTCTTGCAGTCTTTAGGTTTTGTGCGTTCATCTGCGTTTTTTATTGACAAATATACAAATAAAATGCTAATTTGTCAACAATAAAATCCTTTTTTTAATCCCGCCGCCTTGTATAGTCGTACCAAATCTGCTCCTTTATACCGCCTGTGCGGCTTTGGCTGTATTGGTAGATAGGCGCGCCGTACTTATCGAAGCGGGTGCGGGTAGTGGCTGTAGTGCGTTTATTTTTATCGCGCAGACGGGTGGTTTCTTCTTTCATGCTGCCTGTGCGGCGGTAGCGATACTCGGTGATGCGTCCCGCGTTGCCTGCTTCTTCTTCGCTTTTGCCTTCGCCGTAGAGCTTGCTCAAGATACGGTCTATTTTTCCCGCATTGTTGTAGAAAAAAAACTCTTCTTCCGTGATGAGGCGGCGGGCGTTGCGGTGGGTGATTTTCAGTAGGAGGGTATCGAGGTAAAAAAATTCCAATTCGCGCTGTAGTTTGTTGGTCGCGTCGAAAGTCCAGACGCGCTCCAGCAAGCCGCCTTTGTATACGAGCGAGTCGCGCCGAAACTTGCCTAAGTAATTGAAGTACACGGCATTGAGTTGGTGTTGGGCGTTGTACTTATAGAGTACGGTGTCGCTCGTGCCATTATCGCCCCAGACCCAATACTCGGCGAGGCGCTGCCCCAAAGAATCATGCAAATATAGCACGCTGTCTATGGCTGCGCCTCGCTGCTGAAAAACGCCCTTTTCGATACGCGGAGCAGGATAAAAGCGGATAATTTTCGAGAGCATTTCTCCCTCTTGGTCGTAGTACAAGTGCAGGGAAGTACGCCCGAAAATATCGTATTCTTCTCGCTCGGAGATGTATTTTTTGGTGTATTCGGAGTCTTTGGAGCGATTGCGCAGGTAGGTTTCTTTGAGTACCATGCGGCTGCTGTCTTGGGCGTATATATTGATGCGCAGATAGCGCTCTATGAGGTCTGCCCGCGTTTGCGCTTGCGTCGCATTCGCCGCCCCCAAAAACAGCCCTAACAAAAACAGGTAAAGTCGCAAAATCTATAAATATCGGTGTTGGAAAAATCGAAGCTGTAAAACCTGCGCCGCAGCGCCTTTGCGCTGCGGCAACTTCACAATCTGTGATTAAAAGCCAAAAAAATAGGAAATAAAATTTGGCGAGGGGC
>CAYXSA010000091.1:0-17102 GCA_964467315.1 uncultured Saprospiraceae bacterium
AAAAGTGAAAAGTGAAAAGTGAAAAGTGAAAAGTGAAAAGTGAAAAGTGAAAACGAAGTTAACGCGTAGCGAAAAGTGAAAACGCGTAGCGAAAATAACACATAGCACAATAATACTTGCTACCACCGCCGCCGCAAGGCGGCATAGTACCTGAACACAAAGCACAACATTCGTAATTCGTAATTCGTCATTTTGAATATAGCGCGTTTTATAGCGGCTCGGCTAAATAGTCGCCAAGAAAAATCCTTTTCGCGCTTGATTGTGCGCATTGCGGTAGCTGCCGTCGCCCTTAGTATGATGGTGATGATACTGGCGACGGGCATCGTGCGCGGATTCAAAAACACCATCAGCGAAAAGGTTTTCGGTTTTTGGGGGCATATACATATTAGTGCGGTCTATGGCGCTTCGCATCTGGCTTTTGAGCCTGTGCCCATGTCGAAAAAGCAGCCATTTTATCCGCATTTGGATACGGTGCGCAGCATCATGACGGCGACGGTAGTGGCGGGCGAAAAACCCCAAGAGCATCGGAGTCGGGGCGGCATACGGCATATACAGGTTTTTGCCAATAAAGAGGGCATTATCAAGACGCAGGACGAGATAGAGGGGATAATTTTGCGCGGTATCGGCTCGGATTATGACTGGAAATTTTTGCAGCAGTACATCATAGAGGGCGATACGCTCTCGACAAGCTGCCCAGCCGATAGTGCCGACGGGATACTACTCTCGGAGGTTACCGCAAGGCGGCTAAAATTGAAGTTGGGCGAGCGCGTGGATATTTATTTTGTCAATTCGGGCGATGCGACCGCGCGGCGTTTTCGGCTCAAGGGCATCTATAAAACGGGCTTGGAGGAGTACGATAGAAAATTTGCCCTCGTCGACATTCGCCAAATCCAACAGCTCAACAACTGGCGACCCTTCCACAACTTCGGCACCGAGCTGGAGTTAAAAGAAGAAAGCGCCGTGCTGGTCGCCCTGACGAATGCCACCATGCCCGAACAGTTCGCCAATATCCTCACGGAAGGCAGCACACCCGACTGGGAAGATGCCCAAAAATCCGACTGCGTCATCTCGCAGCAGTTTGCCGACTCGCGTAAATTGCGCGTAGGCGACAGCCTGCGGCTTTCTTACTATGCAAGCACGGATATAGCCGCCACTTACACAGGCGTAGGCGATAGCGCCAAAATCTCTTTGCGCATCAGCGGCATACACGATGCGCAAAATCGCAGCTCCAATACCACTACCAACTGGCAACCCGTTGTTTTTCTGCCCTATCATGTGCTGCAAAATCTCAACAATTTGCTGCCCCAGCAGGTATCGGGTTTCGAGGTTTTTATCGAAAATCTCGACGATTTGGACGATTACGGCATCTACATAGAGCACGAGGTTTTGGTCGGTCAGCCTTACTATTCGAGCACGATTAAGCAGCTCGAACCCACGATTTTCGACTGGCTCAATTTGACGGATATGAACGAACGCATCATCTTGCTGGTGATGATACTCGTCGCCATCATCAATATGACGACCTCCCTGCTTATCCTCATCTTGGAGCGCACCAATATGATAGGCACGCTCAAAGCCTTAGGGGCGAGCAACTGGACAATACGCAGCATTTTTTTGCATTATGCGGCGTACATCATCGGCTACGGCTTATTTTGGGGTAATCTGCTTGCCGTCGCGCTCGCGCTGGCGCAAAACTATTTCGGGCTGATACAACTCCCCGAAGACCTCTATTATATCTCCTCCGTACCCGTCGAACTCAACGTGCTCACCATGCTCACACTAAACGCGGGCACCCTGTTCATCACCTTGCTCGTCCTCATTTTGCCCTCCTATCTGGTCTCGCGCATCGACCCCGTCAAAGCCATACGCTTCAAGTGAGTTACGAATGTGCTTTGTGTCGTAGGTTTTGCTTTGTGTCGTAGGTACTATGCCGCCTTGCGGCGGCAGTGGTAGCAAGTACTTGAGCTGCCGACTAAAAATTCGTCATTCGTCATTCGTCATTCAAAAGGGCGGGTCGGCGCTCCCCGCCGCTAACGCGGCTTAAAGGTCGCGCCGTCGGGCTATCCGCTACATCGCCTTCGCGCCTTTGGCGCTCGGCGGTTCCGCTACTATCCCTCCCGCAAATAAGGATTTAAAGTATATCAAAAAAAATGCGCGCCTGCGCGTACTTGCTACCAGCGTTGCGATAGCAACGCCGTACCAGCGACGCGAGCCAAAGGCGAGCGGCGCAGTACCTACGACACAAAGCACAAGCTACGACACAAAGCACATATGATACATCAACAAGTTGCCGTCATCGGCGCGGGAAGTTTCGGCATAGCGGTAGCCGATTTATTGTCGGAGAATACGCGGGTGATGTTATACGCTCGTCGGACGGAGGTTGTAGAGGCTATCCAGCGGCGAGAAGGTGAGTATGCGGGTTTATCCGATAAAATCAGCACGCATAGCGACTTGGGCGAGATAGCGCGGGCTTGTACTTTGATATTTATCATGGTGCCTTCGCAGTCTTTTCGCGCTTTGATGCGAGAACTTAGTCCGCATCTTAGCCCCTCGCATCTGATAATACACGGTACGAAGGGTTTGGATATATCTTTGTCGCCTGCGGGCAAGCCGATAAATCCGAAATTCATACGCACCATGAGCCAAGTCATCGCGGAGGAAAGCGTCGTTTGCCGCATCGGTTGCCTATCGGGCCCCAACCTTGCGGGCGAGATACGCGCCCGACAGCCTGCCGCTACCCTACTAAGCTCCCGTTTTAAGGAAGTCATCAAAGCGGGGCAAAGCGTGCTGCGCTCGCCGCGCTTTTTGGTCTACGGCAACGAAGATATTTTGGGCGTAGAGCTGGCGGGCACGCTCAAAAATATCATGGCGCTGGCGGCGGGAATTTTGGCAGGTAGGGACTGGGGCAAAAACGTCTGGGCGCTACTCGTTACGCGCGGACTTTCCGAGATGGTGCACATCGGCAAAGCGATGGGCGCAGACGTAAAAGCATTTTTGGGCATCGCAGGCATTGGCGACTTAGTCGCTACAGCAGCCTCCACCCAAAGCCGAAACTACAGCGTCGGCTACCGATTGGCAAGAGGCGAAAAAATTAGCGAAATACTGAGCAGCATGAACGAGGTCGCCGAAGGCGTGCGCACCCTCGAAATCGTCAAAGCCCTCGTTTCCTCCCTAAAAATCACCACCCCCATCACGGAAGTCTTACACCGCATTTTCTTCAAAGAAATGGAAGTCGATACCGCCATCAAATATCTCATGCACTACCCCTACGCCATTGACGTAGACTATATATAAGTACAAAAGCAAAGAAAATCTGTGTGCTAAAAAAAATCTGTGTATATCTGTTTTTGTCTGTACAAATCTGTGTGCTAAGTTTTTTGCTGCCTGCCTTGCTTTCTGCGCAGGCGGATAGCGTATTTTCGGCTGCCGATTTGGTACAGGCTCCCCTTTTCGAGGGCTGCGATGATGCGCTCATCAGCTTACGCCAGCAAAAAAAATGCTCGCAGGAAAAACTTAGCGCCTTCATCGCCCAAAACCTCCAGTATCCCGACTCCGCCAAAGCCAAAGGTACGGAGGGTTTAGTCGTCGTTCGGCTGATAATCAACGCCGAAGGCTATGTGCAGCAGTCCGAACTTTTGCACGATGCGGGCGACTTCTGCGGTAGGGAAGCCCTGCGTTTGAGTCGTATGCTGCCCCGCTTTGTCCCCGCCCGCCATGCCGATGGCTCGGCGGTAGCCTGCTTTCTGCTGCTGCCCATTCGTTTTAGCTTGGGGCTTGAAAGCGTTTCCCCTTACGATGACCAATATCGGCTGCATTGGGGCAATATCTACACCGATAGCCTCCACGCCGAACAACTGCAAAAGCTGCTCACTCTGCCCCCCCAAATCCGCGACCACTACGGCAATACCTACCCCATCCTTCGCATAGAAATCTCCCTCATTCGCGGCAGCCAAATACATACAGAAATAGCCCGCTCCGAGATACCCAACAAAGAAATGCGCCGCCGCTTTGCCCGCCCCAGCGTAGGCAGTACCCTCGTTTTGAAGGTGGAAGCAGAAAACGCCGAAAAAGGCGAACGCATCCCCCTGCTTCGAGAGTACCAAATCCTGCCCGCCCCGCCCAAAGGCAAGAAAAAAGCCAAACCATGACGATGCCGCCGCCGCATAACACTCACACGCAGCCCGCGCATACCGAATTTTTGCCCGCCCTGCACCTACGCCGCAGACATCAGGCGCTTTTTAAGCGTTTTTTGCGCCGCTTTGCCCTCGCCATCACCCTGCTGCTGACTACCATACTCACGGGCATCATTGGCTTTATCTGGATTTCGGGCTACAGCCTGCTCGAAGCCTTTTATATGACCATCATCACCCTCGCCTCCGTCGGCTACGGCGAAGTGAAACCCTTAGACCCCAGCGGGCAAATTTTTGCCTCCCTACTCATCGTTTTCAATATGGGCATTTTCGCCTATTCCCTCGCCGTCGTCTCCGCTTTTTTGATAGAGGGCGACCTGCAAACTTTTCTAAAATACAGAAACGTGTACAAAAAAATCGATAATATGAGCGGGCATACTGTCATCTGCGGCTTCGGCAGACATGGCAAAGAAATCGCCCAGCAACTGCATCGCCTACGCCTGCCCTTCGTCGTCATAGAGCAAAACGCCGAACTACTCGAAGCCCTGCGCGCCTCCTCCTACCTCTTTTTGGAGGGCGATGCCACCAACGACCACCTTTTATGCGATGCGGGCATTATGCGTGCCAAAGCCATCATCATCACCTTCGGCGAAGACGCTTTCAATGCCTATACCGTCATCACCGCCCGACAACTCAACCCCAATATACAGATAATCACCCGCGCCTCCTCGCCCGCTATGCAAAGCAAACTCCTACGCGCGGGCGCAAATCATATCATCATGTCCGAGCTTATCGGCGGCTATTATATGGCGACGCTCGTGCATCAGCCCGAAGCCATCGCCTTTTTTAATATGCTCACCAACCTGCGCGGCACCAGCATTCACTTCCGCGAAGTCGGCTACGAGGAGCTAAAAACCGAATTTCAGGACAAAACCATACGCGAACTCGCCATTTATTCGCGCACGGGCGCTAACGTTATCGGTATGCAAAAACCCGATGGCAAGTACATCATCAACCCCATCGCCGAAACCTATATTTTGCCCCATACGCGGCTCATCGTCTTGGGCGATAAAGTACAGATGCAGCGATTTGCGGACAGCGTGCTCAAAGAAAAAAGATAAAATTTGCCGCTGATTGCGTACTTTTGGGCGTTTTTTAATTTGGGCCTGCCCGCCGCGCCGCCTACCGCGCCAAAGGGGCGCGGTAGAGGGCAGACACATTGGTCTGCCCCTACGCGGCGCGGGGTCGGGCTATCCGCTCCAGCCCTTCGCTTCGCTACGGGCTTCCGCTCCTATCCCTCAGGCATTGCGCGCAATGCGCGCTTCCTAACTTGTAACTTGTAACTCGTAACTCAACATGAAAGGCTCGTTTTTTGGTTTTCTGCTGCTGTTTGTTCTGCTGTCCTCCTCCTCGTATACGTCGGCGCAAACCCTATATAAGGTATCTTCTATCGGTTTCTACAACTTAGAAAACCTGTTTGATACGCTCGATACAGAGGGCACTAACGATTTTGAGTTTACGCCCAAAGGCGAAATGCGCTACAATACGCGCGTTTATACCGAAAAGCTGCAAAATCTTTCCTCCGTTATCGCGCAGCTCGCGCCCGATGCACCCGATGGCGTGGCTATCTTGGGCGTGTCGGAGATAGAAAACCGCGCCGTACTCGAAGACTTGGTAAAACACCCCAATCTCGCCCATCGCAAATACAATGTTATCCATTTTGAGGGACCCGATAAGCGGGGCGTAGACATCGGCTTGCTTTATCAGCCCAAATACTTCGAGGTATTGAGTGCGCGCCCTTTGCCCGTTTCGGGTGTCTTGGAAAATGGGGATTCGCTTTTTACGCGGGATATTTTGCTGGTTTCTGGTCTGTTTATGGGCGAGCCCCTGCACGTCATGGTCGGGCACTGGCCTTCTCGAAGAGGGGGCGAAGTAGCGAGTGAGCCCCTGCGCAAGCGCGCCGCTGGCGTTTGCCGCCGCGCTGCTGACTCTATTTTCCTCAAAGAGCCCAATGCCAAAATCGCCATCATGGGCGACTTAAACGATGACCCCACCAACGAAAGCATCGAAAAGGTCATAGGCGCAAAGGGCGATATGAAAAAAGTCGAAGCCAAAGGCTTTTTTAATCCCTTTTACAAGCTCTTTCAAAAGGGTATCGGCTCACACGCCTTCAATGATGCTTGGGGCTTGTTTGACCAGATTTTGATAACGCATGCCTTTTTAGACAAAGCCCAAAGCGGCTTATACTTCCACAAAGCAGAAGTATTTAATAAGCCGTTTTTGACCAGCAAAACGGGGCGTTTCAAGGGCTACCCGTTCCGTACCTATTCCTTTGGCGAGTACATCGGCGGCTACAGCGACCACTATCCGACCTTTATCTACGTGCGCAAATCAGCAGCGAAATAGTTACGAGTTACGAATTACGAATTTTGCGCATAAGTCATTGATAATAAAGTATTTACATAAAACTCGTAACTCATAACTCGTAACTCGTAACTTTCGCGTGAGGGATAGCAGTGGAAGCGCCGTAGGCGCTGCAACGAATAGCCCGACCCCGCGACGGTAGAGCCGTAGTATGCGTAGCATGCTACGGCTCCCGCCTGCGCCCCTTTGGCGCAGGCGGCGGAGCGGGGGCACGCCCAAAAAAAAATAAAAATACAGGATATGCCCAAAAAAGCGAAAACCCCAAAAAAGCGCGAGAGCCAAAAAAAGACGCTATTTATCAGTTGGCATTATACAACGCACGGCATCGCGTATTTGAAGCATATTTTGACGGCTTTTTATAGGGGCGATTATCAGTTGGGCGATGAGCGCAAATCGGGCTTGAGTCAGGAAGAATTGCAGGCTTATTGGGACGAGGAGGCGCGGCGGCAGTCGGGTTTTGTCTTCGATAAGGTCTTGTATTTGACGACGGAGGACGAGATATTTGACCAAGTATCTTGGCGGCGTAGACCTGCGAGCTTGGAGGACGACGAGCTTATGAAGGCAGCGGGCACGCTGCAATGGTGGCAAAAGGTGCATACGAAGGACTGGACAATTGAGGAAGAGGACGCTTATTTTGCAAAAGAATGTCCCGATTTGTTGCCTATTTTGTGCGAGCAGCGTTGGCGCGGAATGCAGTATTACCGCATCGACGACCAAATAAATTGGTTTTTGCATACCAGCAATGCGCAATACCTATACGGCGCGCAGACGGGTCGATTTGAAAAGCAGCATATCCCCATCAAGCAACTGCGCAATATCTCGCACATAGCGGAGCTGAAATACGAATGGGTGCTGAAAATGCGCAAGAAATACGCCGATTATCGTTGGGTTATCAATACTTCTTTGGGCAGTTATGAAACGCAAACCATGTGGTATATCTTGGGCGAGGCGGGTCTGCTGCCAGAGGATACGCATTTTATCACGACCTACGATATAAAAAACAGCACCCCGCTGCGCTTCAAGCTGGTAACCATCGCCAAACAGCCCGTGCGCATCTACAGCGAGATACGCGATAGGCATATCGGCAGCGTTTACGACAAAGATAGAGGCGCGCCCTCGCGTATTTTGGCGGAGGCGAAATTTCGGAATTACATACGTCAGGGCTTTGCGCTGCTCCTACTCGGTGAGCGCGGCACGGGCAAAACGCGATTGATACAGGAAGTCGAAAAAAATCGGCAAAAATATGGTTTTCTGCCCAGCATGAAAATCGTGCGCGCCAACTGCGCCTCTTTCGACGACGACAACAAGGCTGAAGCCGACCTTTTCGGCTATGTAAAAGGGGCTTTTACGGGCGCAGACAGCGACAAAACGGGACTTTTTCAGGCGGCGCACGGGGGAGTGCTTTTTTTGGACGAGGTGCATCACCTTTCGCAGCGCGTACAAGCAAAATTGATGACTGCCTTACAGACAAATGACCAAAACGAGTTCCGCATACGCCGACTAAAATCCGACAAGGAAGAAAACGTGAAGTGTACGCTTGTTTTTGCTTCCAATTTGTCCGTAAATCTGCTGCGGCAGCGCCTGTATCCCGATTTATTCGACCGCATTACGCAGTTGATAGTAGAGTTTCCCCCTTTACGCGATACTCAAGACGAGTTGGATACGGATTGGAAAAATATCTGGCAGCAGTTGCGATTTGAGGAGCAAAATTTACCTGTGCCTACAGATGCGGTATTTATGAATTGGCTACGCAGGCAAGATTTATGGGGAAATTACCGAGATTTGCAAAAAATTGCTATCTACTACAAGACCTATCTCGATATCGAAAGGCGAGAAGATAAGGAAGCCTTACAGCATATCAATAGACAGCATAAAGTAAAATCGGCAGCCGAATTTGCGATGCGAGAATTTGAGCTATATTACAGCCGTATGCCCGACGAATCGGGGCAGTCGCACCCGTATTTCAACGAAAAAAAGTCGCCCAAAGATATGGAGGTGCATTTTCGGGCAGATTTTGCCCGCTGGGCTCAAGGCAAGTTTGGCGGCATCAAACAAGCGGCGCAGTACTTTTACGAAAAATTTGGGCAAGAAAACTCTATCGCAGAGCGCACCTTATACGATTGGTTATCAGTAGTAAGTAGTAAGTAGTAAGATTTTTCGTATTCGTGTTATTTACTACTTACTACTTACTACTTACTACATACTACATACTACTTACTACATACTACTTACTACTAAAATACATGAGCCTACTCGCTACCATCTCGCGCATTCCTACCCACTGGAAAATTTTGATTAGTATGCTGCTTGGCGTGCTCGTGGGCTTCATTGCCATGCAGACAGGCAATGCTCTATTTGTCAAAAATTGGATAGAGCCTTGGGGGACTATTTTTATAGGCTTGCTCAAGATGGTGGCTATCCCGCTAATTATCGTATCTCTCATAAAGGGAGTTTCCGACCTGCGCGATATGTCCAAGCTATCGGCTATCGGTGGGCGCACGATGGGCTTGTATGTGGTAACCACCGCTATAGCCACGACTATCGGCTTAGTGGTCGTCAATTTATTTCAACCAGGGGCAGGCATCACCGCCGAAACCCGAGAAAAAATCATGCAGCTCGACCCTGCTGCAGCTGCCAAATTGCAGGAAAAGGTAGCAGGCGCAGAAAAAATAGCCGCCGCACAAGGGGAACTTAGCCCTTTAAAATTTCTCGTCGATATCGTCCCTGACAATTTCATGCTTGCCACCACGCAGAACGGGCAGATGTTGCAGGTCATATTTTTTGTCGTCCTCTTTGCTATCGCCCTTGTGCTCGCTCGCCCCGAAGAGAACCCGCCCGTGCGCATCGTCAAAGATTTTTTCGACGGTGCCAATACGGTCGTCTTGAAAATGATAGATATTATCATGGCTATAGCGCCTTTGGGCGTTTTTGCCCTGCTTGCCAATCTCGTAGCCACCGCGCCGAGCAACGATATTTTCATATCCTTAGGCTGGTACGCTTTCGCCGTCGTCTTCGGCTTGCTGCTCATGATGGGTTTCGATGTGCTGATAGCTTGGATTTTCGGCGGACGCTCGCCTTTGAAATTCCTGCGCGCCATCGCCCCCGCCCAACTCTTGGCGTTTTCGTCCTCTTCCTCTGCGGCGACCATGCCCGTAACCATGCACTGCGCCACCAAAAATTTGGGCATCGACGATGAAGTCGCCAGCTTCGTCATACCCGTCGGCGCTACCGTCAATATGGACGGCACGGCGCTCTATCAAGCAGTTGCGACTGTTTTCATCGCGCAGGCGATGGGCGTGCCGCTTGACCTTTCGGTTCAAGCCTCCATCGTGCTGACGGCTACGCTTGCCTCCATCGGTTCGGCGGCGGTACCAGGTGCAGGTATGCTTATGTTGGTCGTCATTTTGCAGTCCGTCGGCTTAGACCCCGCTACGGGTATTGTGCTAATTTTCGCCATCGACCGCCCGCTCGATATGTGTAGAACCATCATTAACATTACGGGCGACCTCGCCGTCGGTACGGTCGTTGCCAAAAGCTTAGGCAAATTGCACGAAAGAGATTAAGTAACTGCGCGAAATAAATTCACATTTCGAAAGCGCAGTTTCGGGCTTGAAAAACAAGCGTAATTCCTGCCTTTTTTCGCAGCTGTCTGTAGGCGATTTCATTAAGGCATTCCAACCACTCGCCCCCCAAAAAAACAGTTTCCCGCAAATTTTAGTCTGCGGGAAACTGTGCACTAAAAACTGTAGCTTTAAAACTGTAGACCCAAGAAAATTTGCAAGCCTATGTTTCGGTCTTTATCGGTGCGTGGGATTAGGCTGCCGTCGCTATTTAGTTTGTGCAAAGAGCGGTCGTATTGGTTGTTGCTGATGTCGAGCAAGCTGTATTGGAAGCGCGTGCCGACACGCAAACCAGGCGACAAATAAAAGGAAGCGCCTACATTGAAACTAAGGTCGAAAAAATTGTAAAAATTTCCCTTTTTCTCGCTCTCGAAGTAGTATGCACCTATGCTACTGGGGTGTATGATGGTCGTACCCGCGATGCGTCCCGTGCGGGTCTCCTCCGTTACCACCTCGCCCGCTGCGTCTGAACCATAGCGAAAATCCAAATCGTATTCCACCAAGTCCTCCGCTGCTGCCTCATCGATATATTTTAGCGTACCCAGCGCGCGCGAAGTAACCAAAAATCCCGCCGTTACGCCCGCATCAATGCTAAATTTATCGTCCACGAGCTCATAATAAAAGGAAATTGGCACTTCGACATAGCCATTTATCAGGTTCATCGCCATAATGCGCTTATGCCCCTGAAAGGTCTGCCCGCTCAATTCGGGAAATTTCATATACGAAGCACCTTCGTAGCGGTAATAGCTACCCTTTTGCACAAAAGCCAAATCGGCGTGCATACCCACACGGTCGGTAAATTGCAAGCGCGTCGTGAATGCCACCGCGATACGCACGCGCAAGGCATTATTTTCCAAATACGCGCCCGCATCGTCCTGCTCCCTCGCCCCCACAATGTCCGCCAGATTGATGCCCGCGCGTATGCCCATCTTAAAATCTTGCGCCGCCGCATGGATAGCCATCAATAAAAAAATAGCCAGCAAACTGGCAGTTGTAAGCATTCGCATAAGTATATACGCTGTGTTTTTATAATTTTTTAGGTAAATGACGAGTTACGAGTTACGAGTTGCACATAATACTTGCTACCACTGCCGCCGCAAGGCGGCATAATACCTAAACATAACGCACAACTCGTACACAAAACACAATCGTAATTCGTAACTCGTAACTATGGCGTGCCCCCGCTCCCCGCGCTAACGCGCTTAAAGGTCGCGGGGTCGGGCTATGCGTTGCAGCCCCACCGCCTATGGCGGCGTGGCTTCCACTGCTATCCCTCACGCGCAGCGCCCGCCTTGCGGGCGCTGTAAAGCCGTTGTATGCAACGGCTCTACAAAGGCACATAAAAATCACTTTTCACTCCACTGCATCACGCTGGCGTATTCTTGCAGATAGGCTGCGTGCTGCGCCTGCGCCGTTTCGGGCGACTGCGATAGGGCGTTTTGCAGCCATTTGAAGATGCGCTCAGCGCTTTTTTCCAAGCGAGGACGCTCAAAATAAAGCCAACCCGTGCGCCGAATTAAAAAATCCTCCATAGTGGTTACCATCTCATAATCAACGCCATATAGCAATTCGGCGTATTCGAGTGCCTGCGCTCCGTCGCCTGCCAACTGCGGAGCCAATTCGTAGGCGCGCTCTATGATAAGGTCAAGATTCGAGCCGTAGCGCTGTGCAAGAGCGATTAGCTCGCTGGGATGTACGCCTAAGTCGCGCATACTCGTCGAACGCTTTTGCACAAACTCATCGAAGGCGCGGCGATTATCGAAATCAGCCCCATTTACCCGCAGATTAGCCGTGCGGCAGGCTATAGATTTGCCCATTTTCTTGCAAACTAAGTCCACAACCCGCTCCGCCATTTTTCTATAACCCGTCAGCTTGCCGCCCGCGATGGAAATAAGCCCCGAAGAGGATACAAATATCTCGTCCTTGCGCGATAGCTCTGAAGGCGATTTGCCTTCCTGATGTATGAGCGGACGCAGACCCGCCCAAGTCGAAATAACGTCTTTGCGGCTTAGTTTTGCCGTCGGGAACATTTCGTTGGCGGCGGCGAGGATATAGTCTACGTCGGCGCTATCGGCTTGGGGATTGTCCGTGCTTTCTTTGTAATTGGTGTCCGTCGTACCGATATACGTTACCCCCTGTCGCGGAATGGCAAAACACATACGTTTATCCGCCAATACATCGAAATAGGCAGACTGCTGCAAGGGCAGCCGCTCGCGCGGCACGACAATATGTACCCCCTTTGTGAGGTGAAGGCGTTTGCCGCGTACGCCTTCCGTATCTACGGCGCGCAGCGTATCCACCCAAGGCCCTGCTGCGTTGATGATGTACTTTGCACGCAGGCGCACAGGTGCAGCATCTGGCTGCAAAGCATCACGCACTATAGCTACAGGCTGCGCCTCATCGGCAAAATCAAAGCCCTCTACGGCTGCATAATTTAGGCATAACCCCCCATTGGCAACGGCAGTTTTGATGGTTTCTATGGTTAGGCGGGCATCGTCGGTGCGATACTCATAGTATAAGCCCCCGCCTTTGACGATGTCCTTGCGCAGTAGCGGCTCTACGGATAGGGTTTCATCGGCGGGCATCATGCGGCGGCGCTCCTTTTTGTCGACCTTCGCCAGATAGTCATACACCCAAAGCCCCAAAGAACTCATCATCTTACCCAGTGAGCCGCCCTCTACGATGGGCAAAAGCATACGCTCCGCCAGCACCAAATGCCGCGCATTGCGATGCACTATAGCACGCTCCAAACCTACCTCGCGCACCAAGCGGATTTCGAGCTGCTTTAGGTAGCGCAAACCGCCATGTATGAGCTTGGTCGAACGGCTCGAAGTGCCCGAAGCAAAATCCCGCTTTTCTACCAAAGCCACCCGCAGACCACGCGTAGCCGCATCTAAAGCGATGCCCGCCCCCGTAATCCCGCCCCCGATAACCAAAACATCAAATTCCTCTTCCCGCAAGCGCTGCCAGTATGCAGCGCGATGCAGCGCCGAAAACGAGACAGGCTTAGTAGGCAATGTATTTTCCATAAAATAATAATCCATGTTGCTATTTAGCTATTGCAAGCCGCAAAGGTACACTAAAGAATTACGAGTTACGAATGTGCTTTGTGTATAAGTTGTACTTTATGTACAGGTACTATGCCGCCTTGCGGCGGCAGTAGTAGCAAGTACTATGCGCTTCGCCTTCGGTTCGTCATTCGCTTTGCCTTAACTTTGTTTTCGTTATTATCAGCTGTTATTTGCACAATGCTAAATTGATATGTTTATATATTAAGTTTCTGTATTCAACTTTTATGCTATTTTTGGCGCAGAATTTATAGGCTAAACTTGAATAACAGATTTTGTGTGAGCGGGTGTAGGGGCGCGCCGCCTGTGGCGCGGTATAGGGGCAGCGCAGGCGCTGCCCCTATACTGAAACCCCGCAACACGCGACCCCGCGCGCCCGCCTTTGCGGGCATTGCGCGGGGGCACACCCTAAAAAAACGTAAACGAACAAAAACGGAAACAAGACTTTTCACACTTTATAAATTTTTAAGCTACTTAAAAAAAACATACAAGCCATCATGCAAAAATCTGCCATTGCGTACATGGAGGAATTTCATATCCTCCCACAAGACCTGCGTACGATGCGGCAGGCAGGAGCGCTTATTTTACCTGCACTACCCGATATTATAGGAAAGTACAGCGATTGGGCACGCTCGAAAGAGGCGCTTTTAAACGTTTTCGGTGGAAAAGAGGGCGTAATGCGCAACGCGCAACTAAAACACGAGCATTGGGCTTCTGTTTTTAATGCGAACGTCAACGAGGAATATATTGCCTTTCGGCATAAATTGGGGCAGCATCATGCCGATATTGGGCTAAGCGTGGAGCAGCATTTTTCGATTGTAACCACCTTTGTACACCTATTTGAAAACGCTTTCGAGGACTTGGGCTTGGTGTCGGCGGAGTTGCACAAGGCGTTTACGAAATTTGTGCATCTCGATTTGTCGATAGTCTTGCAGGCGTACAGCGCCGCGCATGACGAGATGATGCGCCTACAAACGGAGGCAATACTCTCGATGGCTGCCCCTGTAGCACAACTTTGGACAGGCATTTTATTCACGCCTTTGGTCGGCATTATGGATTCGAAACGCGCGCACGACATCATGTCTACGATGCTGATGAAGGTCGCCACTACGCATGCGCGCATTTTCGTTCTGGATATATCGGGCGTAGCGGTCTTGGATACTGCGGTAGCCAACCATCTTATCCGCATTGCACGCGCGACGCAGCTTATGGGCTGCCAGACTATCATTTCGGGCGTATCGCCCACCGTTGCCCAAACTATCGTATCCTTAGGCTTGGACGTGCGCGATATTTCAACCACCAGCAGCATGCAAGACGCGATACAGTTGGCTTTCCGCATCGCAGGGGTGCGAAAACTCTACAAAAAGAAGAACCAGATGCAACAAGGTATCGCAAGGCTTGCATAATGGCGAATTGGATTGGGTAGCCACTGATACAAGTCAATTTTTTAGATAGTTTTTATCATTTTAATTAAGTTGATAATAGTTGTAATTGCGCTATACATTTATTAACGGTCTTGTGCATTTACCAACATTTTCAACTCTACTTTTACTATGAAAAAGACAGCTGCAGAGTACTGCCAATCCTTCCACATCACGCGGGAAGATGTGGAGATTATCCAACAAGCGGGCAAATTGATAGCCCCGAAGCTCAACGACATTATAAGCAAGTACACGGCTTGGCTGCATAGCGATGAGGGTTTGATGAGCATTTTGGGAGGCGCAGCAGGGGCAACGCGCAACGCCCAGCTCAAAAAGGAGCATTGGGCTTCGGTTTTTGGAGCAAACATAGATGCTGATTATATCGATTTGCGCTATCGCTTGGGCTACCATCATGCGGATATTGGCATGAGCATCGAGCAGCATTTTTCGATAGTAACGCAGTTTGTGTACTTGTTTGAAAACGCCTTCGAAGAGCTGAACATCGTATCCGCCGAGTTGCATAAGGCTTTCACAAAGTTCGTAAATCTCGATTTATCGATAGTCTTGCAAGCGTACAGCGCCGCGCACGACCGCATTATTCATGCACAAACGGAGGCAATTTTGGCGATGTCTGCGCCCATTGCTCAGCTTTGGACGGGTATTTTATTTTTGCCGCTCTTGGGCATTGTCGACTCCAAGCGCGCACACGATGTGATGAGCACCATGCTCACAAAGGTCGCCACCCTGCACGCAAAAATCTTCATACTCGACATTTCGGGCATCGCCGTCGTTGATACTGCTGTTGCCAATCACTTCATAAAAATCGCGCGCGCCACACGCCTGATGGGGTGTCGCACCTTAATTTCGGGTATTTCTCCTGCTGTAGCGCAGACGATTGTGGAGTTAGGCATTGATGTAGCCGACCTTTCCACGACGAGCAGTATGCAGGATGCGATACGGCTCGCATTTTCTATGACGGGTATACGCGAGATTTGTTAACCTTTTTTTAATTTTGGGACTGTAATCCGTAACTCGTAACTCGTAACTCATGTCCTACACAGACGCAAGTCTGCTTCCCTTACGCCGCTTGGTCGAGATTGATTCGCCAAGCGGTTTTACGCTGCAAGCAGAAAACTACATTTTTGATTTATTGGCTTCTTATGGTTACAGTCCGCGCCGCACGCATAAAGGCGCTGTAGTCTGCAATCTGGGTACGGAAGCGCCCACTTTGGCGCTGGCGGCGCATCTCGATACTTTGGGGGCGATAGTTAGCCAGATTTTGCCCGATGGCAGGTTGCGCCTCTCCCCTATTGGCGGTCTGCTGCTGACGGGTTTTGAGGGGGCATATTGCCGCATTCATACGCTATCAGGCGCGGTCTATGAGGCTACTTTTTTGCTCGATAATCCTGCCACGCACGCCAATCGCAACGTCGATACAGCCACGCGCAGCCTGCAAAATATGCACCTACGTTTAGACGAGAACGCCACAAGCGAAAAGGAAATGCGCGCTTTGGGCATCGATGTAGGCGATTTTGTTTGCTTTGAGCCGCATTATCGGGAGTACCCCAGCGGCTATATAAAATCTCGCTTTATGGACAATAAAGCGGGCTGTTTTGTGCTGACGGAGTTGGCGCGTCGACTTGTGGGCAAAAACATAAGCGTCGAGCTATTTTTCTCCAATGCCGAAGAAATCGGGCATGGGGGCACTTGTGGTTTTTCGCCCTCTGTGCGCGACTTGCTGGTGGTGGATATGGGGGTAGTCGGCGAGGGCGTTGGCGGGCGAGAAAATGCCTGCTCTATCTGCGCCAAAGATAGCACAGGCGCTTACGACTATGAGATGCGCCGCCGTTTGGTGGAGCTGGCTCGCCTGCATAATATCGATGTGGTGCAAAGCGTGTACCCTTTTTATGGCTCCGACGGTTCGGCTGCCCTACGCGCAGGCAATGATTACCGCGTCGCCTTAGTCGGTATGGGCGTTTCTGCCTCGCATGGGGTAGAGCGCACGCACAAGCGAGGCATAGAGCAGTGCATAGCCTTGTGCGAAGCCTATATTTTAAGTGAAAAGTGAAAAGTGAAAAGTGAAAAGTGAAAAGTACATTTTTTCGCCTAACTTGCAAAGTTTTTAGCAATTATTTTTAGTTTTAAGTACTTGATAATCAAGTATTTATACATGAAGTTCCTTTTTCGCTACGCGTTTACTTCGTATTCACTTTTCACTTAAATGGGGCGTGCCCCCGCTCCCCGCGCCTGCGGCGCTTAAAGGTCGCGGGGTCGGGCTATCCATTACAGCGCCTGCGGCGCTTTCATTGCTATCCCTCACGCGCAGCGCCCGCAAGGCGGGCGCTGGTACAGCCGTTGCATGCAACGGCTCTACAAAAGCACATAAAAAATACTTTTCACTTTTCACTTTTCACTTTTCACTTTTCACTTTTCACTTTT
>CAYXSA010000092.1:0-17056 GCA_964467315.1 uncultured Saprospiraceae bacterium
GGTTTTCTTTCACTTTCACAAAATCCAAGCAAAAGCCCGTGCCGTAGGCTTTGTAGAAGCGCGAGCGATTGGCGAAGGCAACGCCAGATTGGGTAGTTTCGATGTTCACAAATGCCGTAGGGCTGCCGTTGGCATTGATTCTACCATAAGGCGCGGATAGGGTTTGGGTTGTATTTTGGTCGAAACGAAAGAAATAACCGCCTTCTAAGTACAACGTGTCGAAGGTGTTATTGTAGATGACGCGCATATTGGAGGCGCAATTTGCCTGACGGAAATAAGAGCGCCCGTATAGATAACTCTCCTCAATGCTATTGCTAAAATTGACAATGTTGTAACGCGGCATCGTATCCGTCATATTTTGTGGCCCCATATACATAATGCGATAGGGGCGCTGCACTGCGGGCGGTGCGATAAAGTTTATCACGCTGCTGCCCGCGTCCAGCCTAAATGTATTGTGGTTTAACACATACCAAGATTCTATCGTAGAGCTTCGCTGGCGGATATTTACTACCGAACTGCCCAAATGCAATTCGCGCAGCAATGCCGAATTCCATGTAGAGAAAAAGGTGTTGATGTTGAGCGTATGCCCATTGGTATTTAAGCGTCCCGATACCAAATACAGCCCGCCGTAGCTTGCACTCTGTGCACCAGAAGTGCTAAAATTATCCTGCAAGTCCCAAACGCCGCCTACTTTATTAAACCAAACCGCCAGGTTTTTGAAGGGGGTATTGTTGCTCCTAATCGTTCCACTGCCAACGAAGTATAGATTTCCCGAAAAATTATGATGCGTCATATTGGGGAACAGCGTCAAATTTCCACCTATATACAAGGTGCCCACCCCAGTCGCAAGGCTCGTGGTGCGCTTATTGGCTGCGAAGGTCAAAGAGCGGCAAAAAGACAAATCATTGATAATTATCGAGTCTGTGCCTGCGCCCGACATAGAAGACAGATTGTCTACAATTACATCGTCCAATATCGTCGGTACACAGAGGCTATCGCCGTCCACTTTCAGTGGGTCGGTTGTCCAATGTCCTGGATTTAGCCAGTTGCCCGTAAAATGGCTTGTATGTGTGCCTGTTGTGCCCTTGCGTCTACGCCAATAGTAAGTAGCCCCAGCGCCTACCGATGCAAAATTGATGTTCGTATTATTGCCTCCGTCTATAGAGTTGGCGACTGTCAGCACAGCGCCCGTATTGTTCATACCTTCGATATAGGTATATTGTATGTTCGTCGCTGCCGTATTTGCCACATTAAAGCGGATGGGCTCGCCTGTGAGTGTTTTCAGCTTGATGGTATTTTGGCAATCGCCTACCGATTGCAAAAAGCCGTTCTTAATCTCAAATTTTGAGGTAGCGTGCGGCGAAAATTCATAAGTTTTTCCCGCTGCCAAGTACATATTGCCATCGTACAGCGCCATGCTACCCGTTACCTCCAAACGATAGAAAAAGGTCGGCTGTATGCTGTTGTAAAAATAACCGTTCTGATTCAAACGAAAGTCGCCCTGTACCTCACATTTGCGGTCGTTCATATCATTTACATTCGCCCCACCCCAGTATGCTTCGTAATAAGTCGTCGCAAAATTAACATTTGCGTGCGCTATCACATTCGGCAAGCGTCCCGCTGTAAGCGTAACCGTAGATGCAGGGTTCGTTCCCGACCAAACATTGCCCATGAGATGAAAAGTTGTCGTGCCATTGTATTGTGCACTGCCGCCATTATCTCCAAAGATGCTGGGAATGTACACTTGAGTGCTATCCATAATGCGGCTGCAGGGGCGATATTCCCAAGCCGTAAGCTGTATATGCCCGTATCTCGTAATAGAGGGGTTTTCGCTACCCAAATAACGCACCCGCCAATCCATCGTAGCCGCATCCGTATCTCCCGTAACCCGATAATCCGAATAGCGTTTCATCGTACAATAAGAGCCCGAAAAAAAGGAGCTATCCCCCGCCAGCGTATCAGGCAAAGCGAGATTATCGTCCCCGTAAAAATTGATATAGCCCGTCGTTACATCGCGCATACGCCGATTAAAAAAGGCAGAACCAAATACATTCAAATGCGATATCGTCAGCATCGAAGTAGGCTGCACAAACAGCATTCCCGACATTCGCTTCATATCGTCCAGCCAACGGATATTTCTACAATAAGCAAAAGTATCCAATACCACCATACCCAAATCCGCCTGCGCTAAAGGCGTGGTAACACCCGCCGTATAAAGCGGGAAGGAGCGGTCGCCAAAAAATACATTATCCAAAGGCGAGGGCAGGCAACCCGTCGAATTGGCTACCCAACTATTCGTGCCGCTGTCCCAAACTTCCCAATTATTGGGGTTCGACCACAGGAGCACATTACGCGCGCCCAACTGCGGTATAGTCTGCAAATTTGCCCCTACAAAATAAAAATCCTTGCCTGCGCCATTCGTGATAATCCAATCAAATGGCACAGCCGTATAACCGCGCTGTAGGCTGCTGTTTGCGTTGTACGTGCGCCCGCCCGCTATATCGCATTCGATATCCATCAATATCGTGCGCGCTATCGTCAAATTGCCCCCAGCGCTGCGCTTGCGGATAATGCCCCGCGAGTCGCCCGCCGAACCGCGAAGCGCTTCCCAAGTCGTAAAAGTGCCGCAAGGCTCCGTATTATATATGTTTTCCGCCTCTATTACATTCGTGCGGTGATAGGTCTGATAGGTGTAGCCACCCCGCGTATATAGGTCGTTCATCGACAAATATACCGTATGCGAAAAGTACGCGTGATTATTCAAACGTATTTCATTGAAGGTCGTCGGCACTGTGAGCGGATTGACATTCCAGCCATAAAAGCGTATCGGCGCATCGCTCACAAAATTATGATACGTCAAGCCCGTACCCATATACACTTGCTTGTACCAAGGCAAATTTGGGTACGTTCGCACATGTATCGTCGAACCCGTAACATCAAAAAAATTATAGTTCGGTATCGCCAGCGTCGAATTAAAATTCAGCGCCCAATGGTTGGTGTACGCGTGCCCGCCTTCGATATTGATTTGCGAATTGCGCATATCTATACCGCGAGTCGTCAAATTATTTGCCGTCGCATCAAAATGGTCAAAACGCAGCGTATGCCCATTCGTTACAAAACGACCATTCACCAGCGAAATTAAACCCGCTATAACGCCGTAATTATTCACCTGCGTCGGGTCATCGACGTATAGATTATCCATCAGATGAAAATGCGTGCTACTGGAGCCAGAATCGCCAATCTGCAAATTTATCAAGCGCAGGCGCTGCCCCCGCGTCTGTATCTGCACCAGACCGTTGCGCGTGGAAAGCAAGCGGATATTGCCGCGAAAGAAAAAATCCAGTTGCGGCGCTTGAGCCAAAACAAAATCGCCGTATATATCGAGATTGTGCAGCGTGTTGGTGCTCACAAAACTCACATTATTCGGCAAAACCGCATCCCAAATCATCGAATTGCAGCTCACATGCCTATCCACCGTGATGGTCGCCCCGCTGCTGGCAAAAGCCGCCGACGTAAAATGGACATTATCCGATGAAATCGGCTGCTGGAAAGCCGTCGTGCCGCTGTTGAACGAGCCGACCCACCACATATTTGGGTCGGAAAATAAGCCGCTACCGCCTTTCCAATAGTAGTCCAAAGACCAAGCAGGCGAGGCGCTCAAAGCAAAGGCGCAAAGGAGCAAAAAGCTCCGCAGTTGTTGTGTAAAATTTGTCTTCATATTCAAAAATTTATCCGTTAACGCAGATTTTATTTTTTGGGCGTGCCCCTGCTCCCCCGCCGCAAAGGCGGCGGAGCCGCAATAAATTGCGGCTCTACGGGTCGCAGGGTCGGGCTATTTGAGCCGTAGCATGCTACGGCTCTACATATCCCTCACGCAATTAGCGCGCTCACGCGCGCTTTTGGTTTTTCAGCTCTTATTTGCCCCAAACATCCCGCATCAAAGCAAAGCCGACTGGGTCAAATTCCCGCAAACCTACCCTATCAAACGGGTAAAAATCGTTTTTACCAAGATAAGTTTCCGTTAATTCTGCAAAGTACTCGCTTTCATTCGTCAGCGCATAATGCCGCTGATTTTTCGCCCCGTTTATATGAGCGACCTTTTCATACTTGCCGCTTTTTTTAGCTTTTTCGTAAGCATTGCGTATGCGCTCAGTCCATTCGCTGCTGCTTAGATAAAGGTCATGGTAGGCGTGCGCCAATTCGTGCAGTATCATATACGGCTGCTGCTCCGACCAGTCTACAAAGTGGCGCGCATTGCAGATTTCTATAGATTTTGCCATCTCGGCGATATAGCCATTTTGTTCCAGCCAAGCCGCCGAAGGATGATAATGTGCAGCGCTGTTATCGAGGCGCTTGTACTCTATCCAAATGGGTACTTTTTGCAGCTTGTGCAGTTGTGCAGCACTCAAAACCTCCGCCAAACCATTTAGTTTTGTTTCCAAGAGTGCGAGTGCTTCTTTGGTAGCGCTTTCGTTTTTGTATAGGGGGTTGGTCAGAACGCTAAAACCCGCCAGCGCTTGTGTCTGCATGGAGTGATTTTTCGGGCTGGGCGGCTGCTCTGTATTTTTGTCGGGGCGAACAGCTTGGAATTGCCAAAATTGTCCCGAATAGTTGCCTGTCGTTGTTAGCTGCAGTCGGTCTTTTTTTGCGTCATTGATAACATCGAGCGACTTGCTCTTGCCTTGCCACTGCGTCGTCATGCGATAAAAGCCGTCCGCCTCTGGAATAAACAACCAAGCCTGCCCCGAAAAGTTGCCTGCTTGTACGACCTGTACTGTATAATTTTCGCTTCCATCGTTTTTGACATCAAGGGCTTTTTGCTCCCCCAGCCAAAGGTTGGTGATGCGATAGTAGCCATCGCCGAAAGCGGAAATCCTCCAAATTTGGTCTTCCCTATTGGCTGAAGGCGCAAGTCGGACTTGTCCGTCGGCGTGTGCAGCGAGCGAAAATCCCTCGCCGAGCCATTGGCAGCTAAGTCGGTAATAGCCTTCATGGATAGATTGTCCTTGCGTATAGTGCAGTGGTAGGCTCATCAGAAACAGCATACAGAAGCTAAAAAATTTCATAGGCGAAAAAAGAGCATTTATTCTCAATGGCAAAAAGTGGGTACTATCTACGGCTGTTGGTATGGCATAGCGATGCGGAGGGCGCGCCGCAAGGCGCGTACCGAGCGCGTAGCGCGAAGGTATGAGCGAACAGCGAACCCGTAGCGTAGCGCCGCCGCGACCTTTAAGCCGCGTAGCGGCGAGGAGCGGCGGATGCCCAAAAAAAATTAAAATAAAACCCCAGCATCTTGCGCCCTTCGACGCAAAAAACTGGGGCGAATATACGAAAATAAAAACTTTTGCGCAAGTAAAACGCTTAATCCCACTTATAGTTTTTCGCCTTTGCAGCTGCGTCTGCGGGCGTAGGCACCCAGTGCCCAACTCCGCCGCCGCGTTGGTCGTTGAAGCTCGTGGGCGCTTTGTCGGCAGCGTTGTAGTCCGACCAAGTTTCGCGCTCTTTTGTCGCATCGTCGCGGCGCTCCATCGTGATGCACTCCTCTACGGGGCAGACCAAAGAGCAGAGATTGCAGCCTACGCAATTATCTTCGATGATTTCGGGCACGCGAACGCCTTCTGTGGTGCTTAGGCGTATCGCCTGATGCGCGCCGTCCTCGCAAGCCGTGTAGCAGAGCTGGCAACCGATGCACTTTTTCGCGTCGATGCTGGCGACCACCTTATAATTGAGGTTCAATTCCTCCCAATGTTTGACGCGGGGCAGTGCCTTGCCGACGAAATCCGTCAGGCGCTCGAAACCCTTTTCGCGCATAAATTGCTCCAATCCTGCCGTCATTTCGCGCACAATGCCAAAGCCGTAGTGCATCGCCGCCGTGCAAACCTGCACATTGCTCGCACCCAAAAGCAGATGCTCCACCGCATCCCTCCAAGTTTCTATGCCGCCGATGCCCGAAATGGGTAGATTTACCTCAGGGTCGAGGGCGCAGTTTTTGACCATATTCAGGGCGATAGGTTTCACGGCGGGACCGCAATACCCGCCATTCGTGCTTTGTCCGTCGACGATTGGGTAGGGCGTGAAGCTATCCAAATCAACCCCGATAACGCTCTGTATGGTGTTGATGAGCGAAATCGCGTTAGCACCTGCGGCGCGGGCAGCACGGGCAGGCTCCGTGATATCGGATATATTGGGGGTGAGTTTGACGATAACGGGAATTTTAGCAACCTCCATGACCCATTCGGTAATGGTGCGCAGAGCGATGGGATTTTGTCCGACGGCAGAGCCCATACCGCGCTCGCACATACCATGCGGGCAGCCAAAATTTAGCTCAATGCCATCTGCGCCTGCGTTTTGCACATCGCGCACGATGCTATGCCACTCTTCGCGGCTGCTCACCATGAGGGAAGCTATCACCGCGTGATTGGGGAAATACTTTTTTACCTCTTCTATCTCGCGCAGATTGTCCGCCAAAGGTCTATCCGTGATAAGTTCGATATTATTTAAGCCCATCATACGCAGCCCCTTATAATTGACTGCCGCATAGCGGCTCGATACATTGACGACGGGCACGCCCAGCGTTTTCCAGACTGCACCACCCCAACCTGCGTCGAAAGCCTTCATTATCTGATAGCCCGAATTGGTCGGCGGCGCTGAAGCCAGCCAAAAAGGATTGGGCGATTTTATCCCTGCTAAGTTTGCGCTAATATCCATTGTGAGTTACGAGTTACGAGTTACGAGTTAGTAGATTGCTATATGCTTCGTGTTGTGTGTGTGTGTTTTGCGGGTGGCAATTATAGCCTTTTTTTCGATGAACTGCATAAAAAAACGCGCACAGTTTTCAGAAAACTGTACGCGCTATCGTTCCGCCATCGTCCGCAGGCTCTGCGCTATTGCGCTTGGGAAGAAAACGCCCCTTCGGGGCTATGCAGCTTGGTGCAGCGCCGCTCTTTGCGGCGCAAGCGAGTTGCGTGAGGGATAGCAGTGGAAGCCGCGTAGCGGCTGCAACGCATAGCCCGACCCCGCGACCCTGTAGAGCCGTTGCATGCAACGGCTTTACAAGCGCCGCCTTTGGCGGTGCGCGGGGAGCGGGGGCACGCCAAAAAAGTGAAAAGTGAAAAGTGAAAAGTGAAAAGTGAAAAGTGAAAAGTATTATTTTGTGCACTTTTCATTCGTCATTCGTCATTCGTCATTATTAGAGGTCATTTTTGTTTCATTTTTGAGATGCCGCACTGTAAAAACTTTTCGTATTTCTCTACGCCGCCCGCTTCGAGCGTAGCGCCGATGGGCAGGTGCAAAACGGTTTCATCGGGCGCGAGTAAGACGTATAAGGGCTGCGCTTGGCTTTTGTAGTTGACTTTCTCGAACTCTGTCCAAAGATTGCCGACGGTGCGTAAGACGGTTTTGCCATCGGCGGCGAGGCGCTCTTGCGGGAGGGCTTTTCTGTCGTCGACATAGAGGGAGATTAGTACATATTCATCGTTGATGAGCTGGTTGATTTTGGCTTCCGACCAAACGGAATTTTCCATCTTGCGGCAGTTTTCGCAGGCGTGCCCCGTGAAATCCAACAAGACGGGTTTGCCGACCTTGCGAGCGTACTCCATGCCCTCGTAATAGTCCTTATAGCAGGAACGAATGCCTGCGGGGCAGTCGCAAGGATAGGTATAAGAATAGCAGGCAGGCGGCACGATACCCGCCAAAAGGTCGGGCGTGTGGAAGGTTTTGGTGCGCTCGCTGTAGCTAAAACCCATAGCGATATAAGCCGTCAGCCCGAAACTAAGCGCCGCGCCGATATAGCCCGCTACTGTAGAACGTCCCCATTGGTGGTCGTCGTGCGGAAACTTAATCAGACCCAGCAAATAGATGCCCATACCCGCCGAACAAAGCAGGGTAACGATTAAATAGGTTTCGTATTTGAGTATGCCCCAGTGTTCGGTAAGGTCGGCTTTAGATAGGAATTTGAAGGCTAAAGCCAACTCGATAAAGCCCAAAACGACCTTCATCGTCGTCATCCAGCCGCCGCCTTTGGGCAGGGCGTTGAGCGCGGTGGGAAAAAGCGCAAACAAGCCAAAAGGCAGCGCCAAAGCCAAAGAAAAACCCGTCATACCGATAACGGGCGCTATCACGCCCCCATTGGCAGCCTCTACGAGCAGGGTGCCGATGATGGGACCCGTGCAAGAAAACGATACCAGAGCCAGCGTAAAAGCCATAAAAAATATGCCTATCAAGCCGCCTTTATCGGCTTGAGCGTCCGTTTTCGTAGACCACGAAGAAGGCAAAGTTATCTCGTAGTAACCAAAGAATGAGAAGGCAAAAACCACAAACAAAACAAAAAATATAGTATTCGGTATCCAATGCGTAGAGAGCACATTTAGCGCCGAAGGTCCTACGGCTACCGTAACCAGCAAGCCTAAGGCTACATAAATCACGATAATCGAGAGGCTATAAATCAAGGCATTGCGTATGCCCGCCACGCGGCTCGTGCTGCGTTTGGTGAAGTAAGAAACCGTGAGCGGCACCATCGGAAAAACGCAAGGGGTCAGCAGCGCCAGCAGTCCACCTAGAAAACCAAAAATAAAAATCCGTAGCCAGCTCAAGCCGCTGGTGCCCATCGCATCGGATTCTACCCCGCAGGAGCCTGCTGCGCCCTCTTTTTCGAGGGCGGCGAGGGTTTCTAAGGAGCGTTTGCGCTCGATTTCTATGCCGCCTTCGCTGCCTTTTGCGAGCTTGGAGGTATCTATTTTGACATCGGTAGAGCCGCCAGTAGCCAAATCTATCGCAAAATCCGTATCCGTCGGCGGCAGGCAGCTCTCCGCATCGCAAGCCATCGAGGTAACATAGCCGCTTATCGCAGTGGTCGCGGCGTTTTTGAGCTTGATTTTTTGCCGTATCTCAAAATCATGCTTATAACTTATCACCACTGCCCCATCAAACAAAGGGTCTGCGCCCTCTTTGCGATTGGCGGGCGCGCTGGTCGTCTCTTCTGCCTTGCCGATAAGCTCAAAATCTGCCTCATTCTTATACTTCAGCTCCGTCGGATAAGCGCCCGCAGGGTCTGTAAACATCGAATACGACTTGTAGGTATCGCCGATGCTGGCTCGAAAAATCAGCGTATACGCGCCCTCGCCCGTTTTTTCCGCCGAAGCTGTCCATTTTACGGGATTTTCCATACCTTGCGCAAAGGCAGCGCTGGCGAGCAGCAAAAAGGCAACAAAAGCAAGTAAAAAGCGGTAAAATTGAGGCATATTTTATTCGGTTGCGGTCTGTTGAAATTTTATTTTTTTTGGGCGTGCCCCCGCCCCTGCCTGCGCTGAAAAGCCGTAGCCATGCTACGGCTCGCGCAGGCACCCCACGCACAAGGTGCGCGGGGCAAAAAGGGGGGCGGGGTCGGGCTGTGCGGGGCGTATCATCATCGCCCAAATGGGCGAATGTTGATTCGCCCCTACCATCCCTCACGCAAGGTTATTCTACCTGTTATCTGCCTTTGGAGCGGAGTGTTACCTCAAAAGGTACGTCTTTGGGAGGCAGGCAGCTTTCGTCGTTGCAGCACATGAAGGTAATTTTTCCCTTTACCTTTTGCCCTTCTTTGCCCGTTACGGTTTGCACGAAGCGGACAGATTTTTTGTACTTGATGAGTTTCATACCGAAAACAGCATCTTGTCCCTCGATTTTATCGCCTTGTTCGGCTGCTTTGCCGACAAGTTTAGCGCCTGCGGGCAACTCGGTAAATTCGATGCTCGTGGGCACGGGACCGCCCTCTTCGATAAACTGCGAATAAACAGCCCAGCCCGAACCGATGGTAGCCGTCATTACGATATTATACTGCCCCTTTTGAGCGCCCTTTTCGGTCGTAAACTTCCAAGTAACAGGAGAGGTCTGCGCCATAGCTGTAGCCGCCGAAAACCCAATAAGCACAAGGCTTAAGCAAAACATACGAAACATAGTCAACATAAGGAATGAACGTTTTTTTGTAAAAAAAAAGAAAAAAAGCCTACACTCTATGAACGTATGCACAAAAGTACATATTTCGATGATAAGAGTATCCCAAGAAAAGGTTAATTTGCGGTTAATTGCCTTAGGCTGCCCGCCGCCTCGCGCCGCCCTTTGCGGCGCGAGGGCAGACACTTTGGTCTGCCCTTTGGCGCGGCGGGATAAAAAATTGCGTGAGGGATGGTAGAGCCGTAGCATGCTACGGCTTATACAGCCCGACCGCGCCCCCTTTATTGGGGCGCGGGCACGCCCCAAAAAATCAATCCAACAAAAACCGATACTGCACCAATAGCGCGAGCATCAGCAGCAGCAAATGCAGCAATTCCATGCGAACGGTAGAGAGCATACTTTGGAAACTTAGCCCCGCGAGCAGCGACAAGGGCACTGCGGCTACGAGCAAATGCAGCCAGCCGATTTGTGGGCTGCAAAAAAAGGAGAGCGGCGCAAACAGCAGCAGCCAAAACAATAAAGCAATATGCGTTTGCTCTTGTAGGGTTGTTTTTTGCTGAATGCGCGCCGCACTAAGCAGCGAAAAGAGCAACAATAGTGCCCAAAAAACCAAAATCACCCCCGCCGACCAATGCCAAGTGCCCGCTATTTTAGCCAGACCGAAGCGCGCCAATATATCGCCCGACCACCAAGCTGCTGCGGCATCTTGCAAAAAAAAGTATGTCCAAGCCCAGAAAAAAGGTACCCAAAAGCCCAGTATCAAGCCCACCATTTCCCGCGCCTCAAAACCCCGCATGAGCACAAGGGCAAGCAGCATAAAGGGCAAAAAAGCAAAGTAAGCGCTATGCAATAATGCCGCCACAATAAGCCAAAAGCCCGCCAAAAAAGCAGCCCCTACGCCCGATTTTTTGGCATCATAGCCCGAAAACAAACCGTGCAAAGCCAATACCAATGCCACATTTGCCCAATGCAGGGGCAGCATATCCCAACTCATACCCAGCGACACCGATACCAATACGGATACTGCAGCAGGCAGAAATGTCGTCCGTTTAGATAAGCGATAATTATGCACCAAAGCATTTACTAAAAACGCCTGCATAAGCAGCGCCGCCGCCCAATGCAGCGAAAGCCAACCCAAAGAGGGCGCAAGCAGACCGATCCAGCCCCGCGATAGCGGCGAATACGCCGCGCCTATCTCCGCCCCCCATTCGGGTTGCTGGAAAAATAGACGCAGGAAAAACAACAAAAAGTATCCTACAACGAGCGGTATCGTCGTAATTTGATGATTGCGAAATAAATCTAACACCGAGTTACGAGTTACGAGTTACGAATATTTTTTTTAGCACACAGATTTACGCAGATGCAAACCGATTTACACAGATTTTATCCGTGTTATTTTTTTTAAATCTGTGTATATCTGTGTGCTAAAAAAAGCTAAGAAAATCAATACCGCAGCTTCACCAAATAGACCTTATACAGATGCTCACCGAATAAAAACGCCTCATTGGCATCGGTTTGTAGACCTTTTCGGAATTTTAGCAACTGCTTTTCCATGCGTGCGTCTATCAATCGGCGCTGTTCTTTGCCCAGCGCATCGAGGCTAAACTCGTAGAGCGGGGTGGCGTTGAAAATATCCTGATTATAGAGCAAGCGCAGGGCTGTGGGCGTGCGTAGGAGCAGAAAGGAGGAGTATTGGGCATAGTCGTTTTCGGACTGCTGATGTTTGTGCAAAATGTTTTGCCAATGCAATTGCCCGTCGGGGTGAAAGGCGGCGAAAACGACATTGCCGACCCAAAAATCTGCCTGCTGTGAGCTGGGTTGCTGTAAGGTGGGGAATAGATTGGTATTGAGTTCGTAGTTTTTTACGGCTACTTGCTCGCCGATGAGCAGACAACCGCCGTCTTGGCGCAAGATAAGCGTGCGCGCTACAAGGTCGGGCACACCGCTCAGTCGCCGACGGCGCGAAGCGGTAGCCGAGCGAATATATTCGGGCGTAAAAAGCACCCGACTAATGACGGGCGCTTGAGTCGTATCGCCAAAGCGGCAGCGAAGGTACAAAAAGCCATCGGCAGTCTGGTCGTCGGCAGAAGAAAAGCCCGATAAAATAAGTTGCCCGCCCCGCTCATCGTATAGAGTTTTCAGGCTATGCAGGTAGAGATTGGGCAAGGGCAGTTGCAAACGTTCCTTTTCCGTGCTATCGCCACCCTCAAACAGCAAAACGCTAACCCGATGCTCGGCAAGCCGCCGCCGCTGTGCATTTTCGTTGAAACATAAAAATAACTGCCCCCGATTGCTGATGCCTGCGGCGAAATAATCCCGCATTATCTCCCAATCTTCCCGAGCCTGTACCCACTGCCAAAGGGTGCTATCGGTATCTAAGTCGCAAATACCCGCAAAAATTTTATGCGCCGAGATAGGCAGCACGAAAGCGAGTTTGCGCCTGTCTTCGCTTAGGGTAAAATAATCGCGCTGCAAAAAATGCCTGTCCTCGCAGCTAAAAACCGTTTTTTCTTCGCCTATAGTATCGCCTTTGAGCGTGTAGCGCTGCAAAACGATATTTGTCCTCGAGCGCTCGTATCTCGCCTGTAGCAGCGCCCAAGAGTTGGCAGCAGGCAGCAGAAGGAAACGAAATTCTGCCCCTGCTACCGCTTCTTCGAGTTTGGTAGGCAATTCCTGCCGCCAAGTTTCCTCCAAAGAAGAATCGGAGCGGGCGACCAAATTAATTTTATCCCCGCGCTGCACCTGCAAAACAAGCAACTCTTGCCCGTACTTGCCGATAATATGCACCTCACCATCTCTGCCCAGCTCCCAAGCCTTCGAGAGTTGAAAGGTCTGCGCGCTCAAAGCCGCCGCCCAGCAGAAGCAAACCAGCAAAAAGAAAACGGATAGTTTTTTATACATAGCTTCGTTTCGGCACAAAACTAATACCGTGCTGTGCTTGTTGTCTGTCGCAAACAGCACAAACAGCAAAAAAGTTATGACGAATTTTAGCGGTAAAAACATTTTGGTCGTAGGCGGCTCTTCGGGCATCTCGCAAAATTTAGTTAGCGATTTGCTTGAAGCGGGTGCGCAGGTGTTTAGTGTTAGCCGTCGCGCGCTTAAAGCGCAGGCGGGACTAAGTTCTATCTCGCTCGATGTACTCGCCGAAGGCTATGCACAGCAGCTTGCGCCGCAGTTACCTCCCGTTTTGCATGGCGTAGTTTATGCGCCTGGCAGCATCACGCTAAAGCCCTTTAATCGGCTGCAAGATGCCGACTTTTTGCAAGATTTTCAAATAAATCTACTCGGCGCGGTGCGTACCTTGCAGACAGCGCTGCCCGCCCTGCGTGCCGCCAAAGGTGCAAGCGTGGTACTTTTTAGCACGGTAGCCGTGCAGGTAGGTTTTGGATTTCATGCCTCTATTGCTGCCGCCAAAGGCGCTGTAGAGGGGCTCGCTCGCTCCCTTGCTGCCGAGTGGGCAACGGCGCAAATCCGCGTCAACTGCGTAGCGCCTTCGCTCACCGATACGCCCCTTGCCGCCAATCTGCTCGCCAATGACGAAAAGCGCGAAGCCTCCGCCCGCCGCCACCCCCTACAACGCATCGGCACAAGCGAAGAAGTAGCCGCCTGTGCCCTGTTTTTGCTCTCCGCCGATAGCGCTTGGATAACGGGGCAGGTCTTGCGCCCCGATGGCGGCATGTCCTCCATCCGCCCCTAATCCGCAGGCAAACACCAATAGCGTAGATACGCCTTATATTGGGTCGTTTTGCCCCATTGCCGCGTGTCTACGCCCGCCTGTAGTATCCAACCCGCCGCATCTGCCACCAAGCAAATGCGGGGCAAACTCGGCGCAGGTGCAAAGGTAGCCAATAAATGTGCGCTTGCGCCCTCTATTTGCTGCTCATCGCTGTATAATGCCGCTCCCGCCTGCATTTCCGCTCGCGTGTCGAAGCGAAATTTCGTTCCCAACAAAGCATTTGCCTGCTTCGTTGCCCATTCCAAAGCCGCCCAAATGCGCGCCTGCTGCCCGCGTAAGTCGCCCAAATTTAGCTCCTCGCGTATTTCCTTGCCCGCGTCTTTGAGCCAAATGAGCCGCTCGCTTTTCGCGTCCAACAAAACATAATCGCCCGCCTGCCCCTCTTGCAAGGCAAATTTCCAAATTCCCTTTTCTGCCCAATGTGCAACGGATTTTAAGCGCATTTTTGCTGCCTCCCAAGTCTCCGAAAAGGCACTATAGCGCTCCGTCGTCAGCTCTGCTGCAGCACCCAAAAGCGGCTGCCAATCGAGCTTTATGCGCAGCTGGTCGCCCGCCTCTTCCTGCGGCTCATCGTCTTCCGTAAAAATTTGCGTGTAGCTTATTTCTTGCACCTTCTTCGATTTTGTTGGTTGGTTTTTTTATGGTGTGCCCCCGCCGCGCAAAGCGCGCGGCGGGGTCGCGTGTTGCAGGGTTGCAGTACGCAGCGGCAAAGCCGCCGCGCACCGCGCTACGCGCGCCCTTTCACCCGCTCACACGGGTCTGTCTATCAGGCGCTTGCCGCTTCGCTGTATCGCAATTCGTAACTATCATCGAAGGGGAAGCGCTCGCCGTTGATTTCCTGATACTTTTCGTGCCCCTTTCCTGCAACGAGGACAATGTCGCCTGCCTGCGCTATTTCGACAGCGCGGCGTATAGCTGCCCTTCTATCGAGTATCGCCTCTACCCTATCGGCGGGCACATGCAGAGGCAGCCCCGCCATCATCTCTGCTAAGATCGCTTCAGGTTTTTCTGTGCGGGGATTGTCGGAAGAAAGCAGGGCGAGCTGGCTGTAAGTAGCGGCTATTTTCGCCATCAAAGGGCGTTTGGCGCGGTCTCTATCCCCGCCGCAGCCTACGACGGTGATAATACGCCCCTGCCCTGCACGCAACCTGTCTAAAGTTTGCAAAACTTGCTCCAGCGCATCGGGCGTATGCGCATAGTCTACTATCGCCAATACATCGGGTTTATGCGGTATCTGCACCCGCTCAAATCGACCTTCGGCGGGCTGCAAGCGCGAAAGTACCTGCAAAATCGTTTGTCGGTCTTCTTTGGGCTGTAGCAAGACAGCCGCCGCGTAGACGCTCAAAAAATTGTAAGCATTAAAATCGCCAACCAAACGCGCGTGCAACTCCTGCCCATCTACTTCCAGATGCAAACCCGTGAGATGATTTTCTATGATGAGCGCTTTGAAATCGGCAGGTGTACGCAGGGCGTAGGAATGCTGTCGGGCGGCACAGTTCTGTAGCATATATTCGCCCTTGCGGTCGTCGATATTGACAAGGGCGAAAGCCGAGCGATGCAGCCCATCAAAAAAGGCTTTTTTCGCTTTGGCGTACTCCGCAAAACTGCCGTGATAGTCCAGATGGTCGTGGCTCAAATTCGTAAATATCGCCCCCGCAAACAGCGTCCCTGCGATGCGCTGTTGATGCACCGCATGCGAGCTAACCTCCATAAAGACGTATTCGCAGCCTTCTTGCTGCATTTCGGCAAAAAGCGATTGGAGGCGGATAGCGTCGGGGGTGGTGTGTGTGGAGTCGTATTCGCGCAGACCGATGCGGTAGCTTATCGTAGAGACCAACCCCACTTGGTAGCCCAATTCGGTGAATAGTTTATAAAGGAGCGTTGCCGTCGTGGTTTTGCCATTCGTGCCCGTAACGCCAACGATGCGCATTTTTTTGGAGGGATTGCCGTAAAACTCCGCTGCCGCCAGCCCTAAAGCCCGCGCCGTATCTTCTACCACGAGGGCAGCGCCTGCATTGGATTGGAGTAAATCGTTTTCTTCCTGCGTCAGCACCCGTCCGACGAGGAGGGCGCGGCAGCCCTGCCGCAAGACCTCCAAAATATAATCGTGCCCATCGCGGCGCGTGCCTTTGATGGCGACAAAAAGCGTGTTGGCATCGGCATAGCGCGAATCTATCGCAAGAGCCTGTATATCCATCGTTTCGCTCGCCTGCGGATACTTAGCATTAGGGGCGGCGGCAGCATATAATTTTGAAAGTAGCATAATCAGGTTGAAAATTGGGAAGAAGTTTGCGCCCCGCGCCCCTTTGGCGCGTGGGCGAGTTTGCGTGAGGGATATGTAGAGCCGTGCTACGGCTCAAATAGCCCGACCGCGCCGCCCTTTTTGGCGGCGCGGGCACGCCACAAAAATACAAAAATCCCGCGTATTTGTACCCAAAATGCTATTTGCTTAGAGCTGTAGTACGCTTATTTTCCCCTCCTCGCTCACCCGCAAAAGGCGTATATCGCGCTCGCTGACCGCGTCAAAAACGCGTAACTCCCTGCCCCCTTCCAACACCTCCGCTTGTATATGAAAACCCTCGTCGATATAGGTAACTTCCCGCTCCCCGATAATTTTCCCCGTCTTGCGCGAGAGTGTCTGCAGCCTAAATTTTTGCCTATCCAGCTTGCGCGCATGGCTCACGGCATAGAGCAATACATCGACATCGCCCCAGCTCGCCAAATGCGCAATCGGGTGAAAATCCTGCGGCGGCGTGCGGCTAAAATCATCTATCTCGCTCAAATCTTCGATAAAAGGCGACATTTCGCTTTCGAGCTGTGGCTGCCGAAATGCCTTATCCAATAAAAGGTCTTCGCGTAGGTGCAAAGGCAATTTCAGCTTGGGGAAAAGCGTCAAATAACGCTGCTGCAGCTCGCTTTTTATGGGTGCGAGATTCGCCTCAGTTGCCGATTCCAACGGCGTTTTATGATAGCGCTTATACAGCAAAAAGGAAGTCAGCGAGAGCGCAAAAATCAATAAAAATGCGAATGGTATCTTTTTCATAAGCGCAAAAAAATAGCTATTTTTTAGTTCATATTGGGCAAAGGTAAAACGTTTTTTTACAATTCTGAAAGGCTTATTTTTCCGTCTTCTCCGACTTTTAGCAGGCGCTCGATTTTGCCCGTTTTGCGGTTGACGATGCTGATAGATTTGCCATTTTCGGCTATTTCGGCTTCTATATCATCGCCCTCGTCAATATACATAATTTGGCTTTCTCCCAGCACTTTACCTGTGCGGCGCGAGAGCGTTTGTAGCATAAATTGCTGTTCTGCAAGCGTATGCGTGTAGCCCATTGCATAGAGCAAAACGTCAAATTCGGCAGCGCTCGCCAACAAGGCCAGCGGGCG
>CAYXSA010000093.1:0-16824 GCA_964467315.1 uncultured Saprospiraceae bacterium
TGCCCCTCGCCAAATTTTATTTCCTATTTTTTTGGCTTTTAATCACAGATTGTGAGGGGCAGTCGGGCTGAAGTACGGCTATTTCTTCTTTTTCTTTTTTTCTTTCTCTTCCTTTTTTTCTTTTTTCTCTTTGCCTTCTTTTTTGTCTTTTTTGTCTTTTTTAGGCTTTTCGGCGCTGGGTTTGGCGGATTCGCCTTCTGCTTCCTCTTCGTCCTCTTCTTCGTAGTCATCTCCGCTATCGATATAATCGGCGAGATTAAAGACTTTGCCGCCTTCTTCGTCCGTGCCGTTGGGGAATGCTGACTGTAGTAATTCTTGAGCTAAGGTTTCGCCGCCTTCTCCGCTAAGCATCTGGCTAAGTTGGGCAAGGGCTTGCTGTAGAGCGTTTTCATCGTCTTCGCCTTCTTCGCTGTTGCCTTCTTCATCTTCTTCGGTATTCCAGTTGCTATCGCTGCTATATAGGCGAAATAGGCTAAACTCTTGTTCGCCCTTTTCGTTGGTTTTCCAAATTGGGGCGAGGCAGCGCATACCTGCGCCTTCCAAGTGATTAACGAGGGAAAAAATCAGGGTCGGCTCGCCTGTAATGCAGGCAAGGGGGGCGATGCTGCTTTTTTCGTACTCTTCCGATGCGGGCTGAAATATAGCCGAAAATTGGGCGCTGATAAGCTCCTGCAGGTCGTCGATGCTGGCATCTGTGGGGGCGTTGCCTTCTACTTTTATGTCTACGACTTCGTGATAGGCTGCCTTTGCAGCTGCTTTTTCGGCTTCCGACCAAGCGCTATATGGGCGATTGGTATAATTGAATAGTACGGGGAGCGTCTGTTTTTTCTTTGTGCTGCGCTTTGCCATAAAAAAGATAAATAGAGAGTGGGGAGATGGGAGTTTATTGCGTGAGGGATAGTAGGGGCGAATCAACATTCGCCCTATGGGGCGAATCAACATTCGCCCTATGGGGCGATGATGATACGCCCCGCATAGCCCGACCGCCGCGCCATCTGTAGGGGCGTAGCATGCTACGTCCCTACAGCCTGCGCCGCCCTTTGCGGCGCAGGCGGCGCGGCGGGCACGCCCAAAAAAAAGAAAGCCCGAAAAACCGTTACTGTGCGGGTGCGTCTTGGCGCTTGCCGCCCCATTCTACGAGCGTAAAGCCCTTGCGAGCGGGTGCGCGGAGCGTCTGCGGGGCGACAATGATAGGCTTTTTCAGCGGTTGATAAACCATAAACACCCGAATTTCTGTGTCTACTTTCGGTTCTACCTGCAAGAGCGCCTGTTTTTGGTACTCGGTAGTGGAAAAATGTACCAGATTATACTCGTTTTGCTCCATTTCGGGCAGCCAAAAGGTGATAAATTCGCCCGCTTCGCGGCGATTTAGACCCAATTTCTCCAGCGCCTCGTCCAAAAACTCCGCTACCTCGCTGCCCTTGACCACGAAACCCCTGCTCATATCGTATTGGTAAGCGCTTTCACCCTCCCAAAATAGGCTGTAGTAGTCCTTTCCTGTGCGTTTATCCTGCAATCTACCGTCCGTATGCGCCAGCACGCGCCAACCATCAGCAGGATACTGCGGATAAGTATGCGTTAGCTTGCCTTTGAAATCAACCTTTAGGCTCACTTCAGTAGTTTTTTCGGGGTATAGGTAGATGATGGGCTTCTTGACAGCATCGGGAAAATAGGGTCTTATGATAGGGTCGGGCTTGATGGGTTCGACTTTTTGCTTGGAAATATTGTGTTCCGAGCCGTCGCCAGCGCGTACATAGAGCATACCGTAGGGCGTTCCCTTGTCGAAATGGCATTCCAAGAGGGTATCCAATTTACCTTTTTCGCCCTGAATGACCCCAAATAAGATGCCCGTATAGGCTTTGCCATTGACGGAGAAGCCCGATTGCAGCAATTCCAAATCTTTGGCGATGGTTTCGGTGATTTGCAGCTTACCATCGGGGGCGAGGGCGGCAATTTGCCCCTTCAAAACGATGCTCAATTCGGGGCAAGGCTTGTCCTTTGTGCCAATGTCGAGGTTAGAAGCGGCATAGTTCCACTTTTTTTCTAAGCAATCCGACATTTTTTCGACTACGTCGGGATTAGGGTTCTGCGTGGGCTTGCAAGCGGCAGCAAATAGGAGCGCCGAAGCGGCGAGCAGGAGCGTTTTTTTCATAATAAGTAGTTAAGTACGAAAGCAAAATTAATTTAAGCTATATAGCACACAGCTTTCGCTACGCGGGGGCTGCGCCGTTACACAGAAAAAAACAGATTTGCACAGATTTTTAGCACACAGATTTCGCTACGCGGAGGGCTGCGCCGTTTCAGCGTTTTTTGGGGAGTTGCGATGCTAAAAAATCCTTAATTTATTTCTGTCTGAGCACTTAAAGCATTTTATTTATATGTTTGTATCCAGTACATATTGGGCGAGTGCCTCTAAGGTATCGACTTGGGGTATTTTATACTTTTGGCAGACGATATCCACGTTGCCTTTGCGCCAAAATTCGGCGGGGCAGCAAACAACCGCTCTACCAGAGTGCGCAAAAAGACCCAACTCCAGCAAGGTTATCGGCGATTTAGAGTCTGCAGCGAAGTAAAAAACTATCAAATCTGCACGTTCCAGCCCATCCAGTTCCCATTTCACTTGCGCTTTAAAGACAGGGTTCTCTATTCTTTGCTCCCAAGAAATATCCCAGTCCTTGCGGCGTGGATTGAGTAGCACCAAATTTTCATGGGGCAGCAGGTCGCCTAAGGTTTTTTGCCAGTCTTCAGCTCTGCCCATATCAATGCTTCCTGCCAAAAATATACTGCGCTCTCCAGCGCTTGTTTGCCACGGTTGGGGCGAATAAATGGTTTTAGACATAGTATAAAATGTTTAATCAAAGATACAATTTTATTTGTTCACAGGGCAAAATTTCCCAATACAATGAAAAAATGCTTATTCTACGCGCTTGCGCTTTCTTGCTTTTCGGCTTCTCTCTTTGCGCAGACGGCGCGGGTGAAAGTCCTTCACAACAGCGCCGACCCTGCCGCCGACACCCTTGACGTTTGGCTCGATAACACCCTGCTGCTTGATAATTTGGCGTTTCGCACAAGCTCCGCCTTCGTCAATGCGCCTGCGGGCAGTTTCATAACCATAGGCATAGCGCCCAAAGGCAGCACTCAAGCCAGCGAGGCGCTGGAGCAGTTTGTGATGACGCTCACCGAGAACGAAACCTATATTATCGCGGCAAGCGGCAATTTGGGAAGCGGCTTCAATCCCGCTACGCCCTTCACGCTCGAAACCCATGCCGCCGCGCGCGAAGTCGCCACCAATGCCGCCAATACCGATATTTTGGTATTGCATGGCTGCACCGATGCGCCCACTGTCGACCTCCGCTCTCAAGACCTGCTCACGACGCATATCGACGACATTTCTTATCCTCAATTTTCCGCCTATTGGGAGCAAAGCACTGCCAATATGGTGCTTGCGCTCACAGATGCCAGCGGTACTTTGGTCGAGCGCTACAGCGCCAACCTTTCCTCTTTGAGCCTTACGGGCGCTGCCGTTACGGTCGTGGCGAGCGGCTTTATGACTCCTGCCGACAACAACAACGGCGCTTCCTTCGGTCTTTGGCTCGCTACCGCAGGGGCTGGCAATATGACGGAATTGCCCATTTTTGTACCTGCTTCGATTATCGATATTCGCGCCGCCGAGCTGGGTTTGCGCCTCTTCCCTATGCCTGCCAACTCGCAGCTCAACGCCGAGTTTGCGCTTCCTGCTGCCTCCGCTACCAATCTGCTGATCATCTCCGACCTAAGCGGTCGCGTTGTTCGTCAGCAAATGCTGGGCGCGCTCGAAGCAGGCACGCACACCCTACAACTCCCCCTTGGCGAGCTTGCCAACGGGCAGTATATACTCCAACTTAGCAGCAGCGCAGGTCGCCAAACTTTGCCGCTCTCCGTACTGCGCTAAACCAATGTTCTTCTACATTTTGCCCCCGTTTTCTATCAAGAAGCGGGGGCTTTTTTATGCTTTTTTCTTTGGGCGTGCCCGCCGCTTGCCCCCCGCCGCGCCTGAAAGGCGCGTCGCCCCCATCGCTACGCGACGGGGGGCGGCGGTCGGGCTATTCATTTCGGGGCAGCCCTGTGCTGCCCCAAAGGGCAGACACATGGGTCTGCCCCTACATTGCTATCCCTCACGCGTTGCGCCCGCTTTGCGGTCGCTAAAGGAAAAAATAAAGCGATTTCGGTTTATTGACCTCTTGTACTGCTTTCTTATCTCCTTGATGCGCTACGTTGCTTGGTTGATGCAGTGCGTTGCTTGGTTGATGCGTTACGTTGAGTTGTTGATGAACTTTATTGCCTCTGCGTACAGCGCGCTGACCCATCGTAGGGCAGGAGACGCAATGAACGGCGAAGCCCTCCGCGAAGCGAATTGCGTCTCTACACCATCTGTATACGTTTTTTTGAGGGTATCGCCCGAATACACAACCCATTTAGGAGTTTTTTTTTGGTGAAATTGCCAGAATGAACCCCAAACGATTATTGTAGAGACGCGATTTATCGCGTCTCCGACCCAGTGCACAATATACTAAATACTGCACGCCGCAACCTTTTTGCGGCGTGCGCCATATTATAGCGTGAGGGATAGCAATGGAGGGGCAGCCCTTGTGGCTGCCCCGTAATGGATAGCCCGACCGCGCCGCCTTTTTAGCGGCGCGGGCACGCCAAAAAAATACAACAAAAAAATCTATTTTTTTATTTGTAATCTTAAGCTTGAATTTGTAGCTTTGCGTTTCTGACTTTGAGCATCAATTTAAGAAGATACGCAGCATAGAATGAAATTAGTCAAGCAAACGAAACTACATTTTAAAGAGGGCAACTCCAATAAGGTCTATGAAGCCGATATTTGCGAGGTCGGCACGGAGCAATATGTCGTAAATTTCCGCTACGGAAAATTTGGCGCGCCCCTCATAGAAGGCAGTAAAACCGCCTCGCCCGTCGATATGAGCAAGGCTCAAGATATATTCGATAAGCTCATAAAGGAGAAAGTCGCCAAAGGCTACCAAGACATCACAGCAGGCGGCGTAGCTGCCGACCCGCTCGTATTCGTTGCCACAGGCGAGAAGGAAGCAGACCGCAAAAGCGCCGTTTTATGGCACTTATCTTTAGGTGTGAGCAACCCGCCCAAACAGCGCGAAAAGCGCTGGAATATCAAACGCGCTATCTGGCGCGCGGGCGAATTGCAATTACCCGAAGCCGTCGAACATTTGGTAAAGCTCTTCGGCAAGGGTCTGCAAAATGAAAAAAATATATACGAATACTGCATTCTTTGGGCTTTGGGCAAATGCGGCGAAAAAGCCGACGAAGCCACCAAAAACATAGCCATCGACTGCCTGCAACAGCATCGCAACCACGATTGGCAACCCTGCGCCAATATCGCCAAATCGAGCCTGATGCTCCTCCTACCCGAAGGCTCCGCAGGCAGGGCAAACCTATTGCAAGAAATCACGCAAAAATTGCCCCCCATCGTACAAGAGAAATTGGAGCAGCCGCAGGCGCTTTCCGCCCTGCTCCAAACCTATATCAACGAGCGCCAAAAGCAAGTACATGCCGTATCTTTTATATACGATTTGTATATCATCGGTCTTTCGCGCCCCGCCCTCAAAGGGGTGGTATGCCGCGCCTTAGAATTGATGCCCCTACGCGCCAATTTCTTCAAACACATACGCGCCATCTACAAAAGCGCCCTGCAACAAAACGATGCCCGCACCGTAGGCATTATCGCCTCCCTCTCGGAAGGCGCTATGCAGTTGTTTGATTCTGGACGCTACAACGCTTACGTCAACGGCACTTACATAAAGAACGTCAAAGAGGAGCTAAAGAAAGCAGACAGCCGCGCAGCCAACTCCATCGCTACCAATAAAAAATTCCGCGCCGCCGCAAAAAAATACTACGAAAGCGTAGAAAACCAAAACGATGCGGCAACGTATCTGCAATTTGCTACCGCCTACCTGTTGCAAGTAGATGATAGCAAGGACGCGCATCAGGGCAAAAACTCCCAAACGACCAAATGGCACTATGATTACAAAAAGCGGCAGTATACGACCACCGTTACACATTATCCCGCCTTTTTGTCGCGCCCCATCTTCAACCTCATCACGCAGAAAGCCAACGACAATATCGTTTTCAATAAAAAGGGCGGCATCAAGTATAAAGCAGATTTCGACCCCACGAAAGACGAGAAAGAAAAAAGCGGTTTATTCCGCCGCGAAGCCCATCAAGATTGGTGGGATGCGCAGCCGCAAGCGGCTTTGCACCTGATGGTAGACTGCAAAAGCGAGGCGGTCGCCAAATTTGCCAATCGTATCCTAAAGAAGAGTACACAGTTGGGAGATTTGCTGGCAAAGGCAGATGTGGACTTCTTCGTAAAAATGATGCAATCGGGCATAGAAACCAAATCTAAGTTTGCGGTTGAGCAATTCAAACAGCGCTTTAATGTTGCCGAACTCACGGCGGCGCAGATGCAGACCCTACTTGCTTCTTCCTTCGCCCCTGCCAAAGAAATCGCTTTGGCGGCGATGCGCGCCGATCCCTCGCGCTACTTTGCCGATGTGCAGCTTATCTACAACTTTGCTATCCACAGCGATAACACCCTACGCACTTGGGTACAAGACAACTGGGAGGCGATATTTGCGAGCTGGGACGCAGACCGTTGCAAACTCTATACGGGTCTTTGTGTGGGTTTCTTGGCAAAGGCAAACCATCGCGCCGACCAATCCGTGCTGCAAAGTATGTTGCATCGTTTGCGTACCAGCTTGCGCGAGTATTCGGCGCAACTTGGTATGGAAGTGCTGACGGATTTGCTGCGCAGCAGCCGTACCGATGTTGCTACTTTTGCAGCGGAGGTCTTGAGCTTCCATCAGCGGGGCAGCGAGCGTTTGGACGATGAAATACTTTTGACGCTAATTTTGCATAGGGAGCAAGGCGTGCGTACCTATGCGGAGGCGATTTTGCAGAGTTTTGGCTCTGCGGCGGTGGTAGCGCGCAAGGATTTTTTCCTAAATCTATTGCAGACAGGCAATGAGATTTTCCGCAAGTTAGCCCGTGCCAAGCTGCTCGCTGCGGCGGCTACGATGGGGGCAGAATTTGTCGGGGACTTGCTTTCGGACTTCGTTCAACTGCTACAGCGCAAAGAAAAGGTAGAAGGCTTACATAAGGTCGTGTACGATATTTTGCTGGGTGAGTTTGACCAAGAATTGAGCAAGATACACCGCGACGTAATTTTCCGCCTGCTCAACTGCGAGCATCGGCTCGCGCAGGAGCTTTCTGCCAATTTGCTGCGCCGCTTTGTAGATATGAAAGAATTTGCGGTGCGCAATATCGTGCGCTTGGCAGGGCATGAGGCACTGACGGTGCGTCAACTCGCTTGGAATACCTTCAATAATCAGGTGGAGCGCATGCGCTACGAAAGCGAGGACGCTTTGCGCCTTTTGGATAGTGATTGGGAAGATACGCGCTCCTTTGCGCGGGAGTACTTCCGCAAAAACTACCGCGAAGAGGAATGGGCTCCTACCCTCTTGGTGTCGCTTTGCGATAGCGTGCGCGAGGACGTGCAAGCATTCGGTACGGAGATGCTTACCAAGTTTTTCAAGGGCGAGCATGGCACGGAATACCTCTGGCAGTTGAGTCAGCACCCGCGCCCACGCCTCCAATTGTATGCTACAAACTACCTGCAAGCCTACGCCGCTGACCGCGCTGACATTATACAGCGTTTGGAGCAGTATTTTTTGGCGGTGCTTTCGCAGGTCAATAAAGGGCGCTTGGCTAAAGACCGCATATTTGCTTTCTTGCACGCGGAGGCGCTCAAAAATGAGTCTATCGCCCTCTTTGTTGCGGGCTTAATCGGGCGCATCTCGGCTACGCAGCTCATACAGGATAAAGCCCGTTGCATCGAGATACTGCGCGATATACGCCTACGCTTCGCCGACATCGAATTGGTCTGCGAGATAGAAACCGCCTAAATTTAGGCAGGCTGTTTGAATGCGTGAGGGATAGAAATGTAGGCGCGTGTAGGGGCAGACCAATGTGTCTGCCCTTAGCGCGCCGAAATGGATAGCCCGACCGCCGCGCCAGTAGAGCCGTAGCGTGCTACGGCTCCGCCTGCCGTCCTTTGCGGCAGGCGTGGCGCGGCGGGCACGCCCAAAATAAAAAAGATAAAAAAACGTATAAAATCCAGAAAATGGAATTTAACTATAAATACGGTGGAAAAAGCGGTGTCGATAGCTCGGCATCGGCTACAAATATGTCGTTTGCGCCCGATACGCTGCGCGAGCCGACCTTTTTCGTGGGCAAAATCAATAAGCATGTAGCGTTCCGCGAAGCGATTTCGGCGCTCAATGCGGTTGTGGTGTCCGACCTGCGATTTAAACCTAAAGACAAGGCGGCATATCTTGCTTGGGCAAAGGAGCAAGAAGAGCTCTGGCTGGCGCAGTATATCGGCTCGAAAATCAATCTCACGGAGCTAAATGCCCGCGTCGAAACGCTCAACAAACAAATGAGCGAGATAAATAAAAAAATCGACAGCTCCTTAGGCTCTTGGAATAAGGCAAAACGCTCTTACTTTGATTTTCTGTATAAGACGAATATCGACGCTTGGATAGTGCTCGACCCTGTCATCACGATACACCCCGATTGCGTATTTTTCGAGTGTTTCAGCAAAGACGAGTCGACGTATGGCAAGCTAAGTTGCAATTATAACGTATTCAAAGACATCAGCGAATTTGAGTGCGGAACGACGAATATCGACTATTCGGCGAGCTTGTACAACGAGTTTCAGAAAATCCGCGACTACAAGGCGACGGAATTGAAGATAGACCCCAGCGGTTTTGAGGTGCAAACGGGCAAGGACGATATGTATAAGGAGGTAAAAATCGACCTTCCCGATACTTGGGTACGCGGCTTTTTGCAGGTTAGCTCGGCGATGACGCTGCCCTGCTCGCGTTTTGACCTGCACCCGATGGATATGCACACTTTGCTCACGCAGTTGCGCCGCTTCAAAGAGAAGGAGGGGCCTCGCTCCTTGCGTTTTGTGCTGCGTGCGGGGCAGCCTGTGAAGGTAATTGTGGAGCCTTGGGGAACGGAATTTGTTTTTGCGCGCTCGCCTTACACGGGCACTGAAGACAAGGAAATCCGCATCTGGGGTCGCCGCCGCTTGCTTACCTTGGAGCGTTTGATACCTATCGCCAAGACCTTCCGCGTGAGTTTGTTGGGTAGCGGTTTGCCCTCGTTTTTTGAGGCGGATATGGGCGATATGAGCTATACGCTGGGTCTTTCGGGCTGGACAGCCAACGACTGGTCGCGGGCGGGCAACTTCGATTTGCTGGCTCCACGCATGCAGGTTGATGCCGTTACGCAGAAATATATATTTAGCGAGCTGAAGAAAAACTGGTTTGAAACCTCAGAATCGCTGGCAAAACGTTTGGAATTGTCGAATGCGGTGGTTTCGGGCGCTTTGGCTGCCTATACGCAGGCAGGTCGGGTGATTTTCGATAGCTTCAACGGCGTGTATCGAGTGCGCGAATTGAGCCGCGAGCCGCTAAACTTGCAGGCGCTGCGCTTTAATTCGCCCATTGAAGAAAAGGCGGCAAAAATCGCCGAGTCCGATGGGGTCGTAGGCATGCGCATCGAAGCCCAAGCGGGCGGGCGCGTTCGCTTGGAGGCTCAAGTAAAAGACCGCAACAAAACGCATCATACTTCTCTGACGCTGGACGCTGATGAGCGCATCGTAGAAGCCACCTGCGATTGCAGCAATTTCCAAGTGAATAAGCTCACGAAAGGCCCTTGCGAACATATTTTGGCGCTGCGCATGGCGTTTAGCAAGCAGCAGTTTGGGCGCTAACCCTATCCCCTTCCCTTTCCCTTAAAAAAGGGAAAGGGAATTTTTATTTTTTCGTATATTTGCGCTCAAACGCTCCTTCATTAGTCCACACACTTGTTATTTACACGCTCTTATGCAAAAAATACTATTTATTTTCGCGCTTTTACTGCTGGTCGGCAGCAGCGCTATGGCACAAAAAACGGGCAAAAAGCCACGCACAGCCGAAGACGTTATTGTACAGAATAGCCCCTTGAAAAGTATGTCCTTTGGCAATATGTCGGTAGGTAAAGTCAAAACGAACGCCAATCAAAAGGGCAATTTCGTGTCGCGCACAGGCGTAAATATCGAGTGGACGGTCATGTACAACTCCGATACCAAGCAGGTTACGATGTTCAAAATCGAAGCCGACCGCCCACAAAGCGCCGCTTTTTGGAATGCGCAAATGCCCGCGCTCGATAAGCCTGAAGTATATAAGGCGCTCGAAGCCTGCCTAAGCAAAGACGATGCGAAAAATTTTGCACCCTGCATGCAGGCGACCATACAAGCCAATATGAAGTAAAGCCGCGCCATTTGGCAGGCTACAAAAATCCCTACGATGCTGCATTTTCTTGGCATTGTGGGGATTTTTTTTTGGGCGTGCCCGCCGCCCCGCCTGCGCTGTAAAGCCGTAGCATGCTACGGCTCGCGCAGGCGCACGCCGCCGCAAAGCGTCGGCGCGCAAAAGGGGCGGCGGTCGGGCTATTCGGGGCGCATCATCATCGCCCCAAATGGGGCGAATGTTGATGCGCTTCGCGGCTGCTTCGCAGTCGCCCCTACTATCCCTCACGCAAGGTACCCCAAAAATTATCCCTACGATGGAACTAATCAGCGCGCAAAATGCTTTTTGCTACGCTTTGAATAACCTATTAAAATCGTATCATGTCTACTGCTGACCTGCTCCGCGTCGCTTTGCGCCAGCGCGCTGTATTCGTACCCGCTGCCGCGATGGTAGCCGACGCTGCCCATTCGCTAAACGAACCCACTGCCCTACTCGCCGCCAATTTAGCTAAATTGGGCTTTGGCGTATCGCAAGCGCTATTGCAGGCGCTCAATCGCTGCGATGCCAATTTTCATATCGAATTGCTCAGTACCTTACGCGAGGTCATGGGTGTGGATAAAAATTGGACTCCCTTAGTCAAGGGCTGGGATACGCCGACGGGCGAAAGCTACATCGACCACTATTTCACCTATCTCGCCAACGTCTTCGATAAGCTGACAGGCGAGCGCCTGGCTTGTGGACATCTCATACCCTTCGGCACCTTCCCGCTGGAGCGCTACACAGGCTGCCCCTTCTGCGGTACGCCCTTCCAAGTCAATACGCTGGATTTGAAGGGACAAGGTAGCAATTTGCGGGTTTTGGAGCTTTGGGGCGAGGCGGAAGTAGACAGATTTTTTCGCAACTTACTACAGTCGAAAACTGCCCTCGATGCGACGCAGTTGGACAGCTTGAATATGCTTCTGCGGCATTTTTCGCTGCCCGAAGGGCTGAAAATCGAGATGAAAGAAACGCTTATCGCCGTCGTCGATGCCTGCCTTGCAGCAAATGCTGGCGAGAAGGTGCAGCGCCTTTTTCTATCGCCCGCCGATATTTTGCGCTACCTCTGGTTCAAAAAAACGGGCTTCTACCAAATCGTGCAGCCCGCCGTCATCGTGAAACGCGCATCGCGCAACTCCAAACATCTGCGCAAATCGCTGGACGCTTCCACAGCAGCCGCCACAAGCAAAAAAGACGAACTAAAGCTAAAATACAGCCGCTCCACCTGCCGCGCCGTCGCCTCTTGGCTCAATGCCTTGCCGATGAGCGCCGAAAAGGCTTGCGAAATCATGCACCCCAAACGCAGTATCTGGGTGCGCTTCATACGGGCGCTGCGCTTGGCGGACTACGCAAAACGCAAGGGCTTCGAGCCTTTGGCGCGTTTGATGGACGTATTTTATCGGGAGGCTTATACGGTTTGGCAGGCAGGCGTAGAGCGTCTGCGCGAAAAGCTCGACCCGCAGGCTTTGGGCTTGCTCTGCGAGCGCCCTGGTAGCTTTGCGCGTGCGCTTTTTGCCAATATGCTGCACTTCGGCGGAGAGACGACCAAAAACGCCTTCGCTACAGTCATCGACAAGGTGCCCGCGCGCTTGTTGTTTACGCTGAATGCCTACGCCGAAAAGTATTTCGATAGCCACCAACTGCGCAGCGTAAAACCGCTGGCAGGCAATACGAAATCCATACCCGCCAATCCAAAGCTAAGCCGCTACAGTAAGGAACAACTTCAGCAGATGCAAACGCATACGGAAGACCTCTGTTTGCTGGCTATGCAACGCCGCTTTGCCGCGCAAAAAAACGAGGCGAAAAGCATCTATATCGACCCCGCACTCTACAAAATCCCCGTATCCATCGGCGAGCGCGGCGAAAACGTGCAAGACCTGCCCGCCGCTCTCATGGGCACACGCTTCCCGCTGCAAGGCGATACAGTGCGGCTATTTATGCAATGGGGCGAGGGCTTGCCTGCGCAACACATGGATATGGATTTGAGCTGTAGACTCGCAAAAGCTGATGGCACGATAGCGACTTGTTACTATGCCAATCTGACAGCAGTAGGCAGCAAACACAGCGGCGACATTCGCGCTATACCCGAAAAGGTAGGCACAGCCGAATACATCGACGTACATGTGCCCACACTCGCCCAAAACGATGTGCTCTATGCTACCTTCACCTGCAATGCTTACTCCGCTGGCTCTATCACCCCGAATATGGTCATAGGCTGGATGGGTAGCGAAAACGCAATGGAGATTTCTACCACTACGGGCGTAGCCTACGACCCTTCCTGCGTGCAGCAACAAATTCGCATCACACGCCCGCTGCTGAAAGGCTTGCTTTTCGGTGTGCTCGATGTGAAGGCGCGCGAAATCGTTTGGCTGGAGCTGCCCTTCGAGGGACAGCTAACCCACAACCTCGATATCCGCACTGTGGAAGCCGTACTTGCCAAGCTCAATGCCCGCCTGAATATCGGCGCTTTACTAAAGCTAAAAGCCGAAGCGCAAGGTTTGCAAATCCTCGACACAGCCGAAAGCGCCGAAGAAGTCTATACCGCCCAATGGGCAATGGATACGGCAGCCGTAACACAGTTGCTGATAGACTAAGCAGGACTCCGATTGGGTTAACAGAAAAAGCGCCGCTCTTTGCGGCGCTTTTTTTTTGCGTGAGGGATAGTAGAGCCGTAGCATGCTACGGCTCGGATAGCCCGACCCTGCGACCCATAGAGACGCGATTTATCGCGTCTCCGCCGCCTTTGCGGCGGGGGAGCAGGGGCACGCCCAAAAAAACGCTAAAATTTAAGCCTTTTTGCGTTGAATAAGCTGAAAAAAATGCGCCCCACTCGCCCAATACAGCCATGCCGCCAGCAGTAAATGTACTGCCCAATAAGCAAGCAAAGCGAGTACGGTGATTTTGGCTTTCACCAAGCCGTAAAACAGGGCAAAAGTGCCAAAAATGGGCACATAAATCAGCCATTCTATTTGTATAATTGTGCCGATAATGCCCAAGAGCGAACCGATGGAAACCACGATATACAGTACGTTTCCACGCCGCATAGCGCGATAAGAGGAGGCTTCTGCGCCTGCCGTGATGCGCAACCAAAGCGCCGCCAATACGAGCGAGAGCGGAATAACATGAATTGCCGCCTGAAGGTAGAATTTTGGGGTCAAAAACGCACCCAAAAAGCGCACCGCGATAGCGGAATCGTCGCCATAAGGCAGCAGAGAAGCCGCATAAGCGCCGCCCACTATCCAAATCGCCGCCAAATAGGTGCTTAACCAGACAATTAGGAAGGAATAAAAGCGCAAACGCCCTTCTGTAAGTCCATGCGTGAGCCAGTTTGTCCAAATGCCGTGCTTTGGCGCGATGACGAGTCGGCGAATGGCGACGTGCCGCCCTGTCCAAGTGAGCGAAAGCAGCACAAACAAGCCCAAAGTGCTGCCCAAAACGCCCAAAAGTATGTCCATAATCGGGCGTAAGCGCTCGTTCATGCCCCGAAAATCCTCCGCAATGATGTCGGCGGGGCGTATAGCGGGCGCATCGGGCTGGGCGAGGCGTAGTTTTTGGGCAAATTGGCGCTGCTGGTAGCGGTAGAAGGCTTCTTTTAGCCGCGTAGCGCCGTTGATGCGGGTGCCATCGTACCAAATTTGTACTTCAGAAACGCTGCCATCGGCTTCCGCTTGGAGCTCCACGACGAAACTAAGGCTATCTTTGCCCGACTTTAGGCGCTCCTCCCATGTTTTAGGCGAGAGGTCGGGCATAATTTGGAAATTGCCATTGGTATTGATAGCGTTTTTCCACTCTTCAGCGGCGGGGGAAGCGATAAAAGCGAGTTTTTGGCGGGGCGTGTCCGCATCTAAAGCCTGTTTGATGGCTACGCCGCTGCCCACATATATCGCCGCAAACAACGAAAAAGGCAGTACGAAGGTCATCAGCCAGCGCCAATACAAGCCCCAGCGCGAAAAAAGCCAGCTAAGATGCTCACGTAGGAAGGAGGTCGGTGTTTTCATCTTTGCTTAGTCGATAAGCGACATTTGTATGCGCCCGCGCTCGCGGTCAATGCCCACGATGACGGCTTGGAGTTCCTGCCCCAATTTGAGTGCATCGGAGGGCATATTGATGGGTTTGCGGCTGATTTTGCTTTTGTGGATAAGCCCATTTTGTTTGATGCCTAAGTCGACGAAAGCGCCGAAGGCGGTCAGATTGGTAACGACGCAGGGCAGGCGCATGCCTTCCTGTAGGTCGTCCATGCTTTGCACATTGGCGAACTCGAAGGCTTGGCGCTGCGTGCGCGGGTCGCGCCCTGGTTTGGCGAGCTCGGCGACGATGTCCGTGAGCGTAGGTAGACCGATTTGGTCGGTACAATAGCGCTTTAGGTCAAGCGTTTTGGTGCGCTCCTGCTGCTGTATAAGGTCGCTGACTTGCAGCCCCAAGTCTTTAGCCATCGTTTCCACGACGGCGTAGGCTTCTGGGTGCACGGCGGTATTGTCGAGGGGATTTTTTCCGTCGCGTATGCGCAAGAAGCCCGCCGCCTGCTCAAAGGCTTTAGCGCCCAAGCGGGGGACTTTTAGTATGTCTTCGCGCTTTTGAAATTTGCCGTTTGCTTGCCGATGTTGCACGATATTGCGGGCTAAGGCGCGCCCCAAGCCCGAAACATAAGTAAGTAGATGTTCGCTGGCGGTATTGAGGTCTACGCCTACGGCGTTGACGCAGCTTTCTACGACGGCATTGAGTTTGGTTTGTAGCTTGCGCTGGTCTACGTCGTGTTGATACTGTCCGACTCCGATGGATTTGGGGTCAATTTTCACGAGTTCGGCGAGGGGGTCGACCAAGCGTCGACCGATAGACACAGCACCGCGCACGGTGATGTCTTCATTGGGGAACTCTTGGCGGGCAATTTCGGAAGCCGAATAGACGGAAGCCCCGCTTTCGTTAACCAAAAATATCTGGGGCGGATTGCCGTCGAAGCGCATATTGCGCACAAATTGTTCGGTTTCTCTGCCTGCTGTGCCGTTGCCGATGGCTACGGCTTCGATTTGGTAGCGGTTCATAAGCTGCCGCAGCTCCATCTCCGAGCGGGCGACTTGGCTGCGCGGTGGGGTGGGAAAAACGACTGTATGCGCGAGCAAATCGCCCGTTTCCGACAAACAAACGACCTTACAACCCGAAGCAAAACCTGGGTCTATCGCCATCACTCGTTTTGTACCTAAGGGCGAAGAAAGGAGCAGGGCGCGCAGGTTTTCGGCGAAAATCTGTATAGAATACTCGTCTGCCTTTTCTTTGGCAGTGGCGAGAAATTCGCGGCTAATGGCGGGTTTTAGCAGCCGTTTGTAAGAGTCTTCGACGGTATCGCGCAGCAATTCGGCGAGCTTTTCGGGGCATTGTCTATGGATAAGCTCGCGCTTGAGTATATCGGTAACTTTTTCTGCGTCTGGCTCTACGCTTAGTCGCAAAAAGCCTTCTTCTTCAGCGCGCAAGAGCGCCAAAAGCTGATGCGGCTGCACTTGTTGAAGATTTTTGTTGAAATCTGCATAATCGGCGTATTTGCTGCCAACGAGTTCCTTATCCTTATCTTTGGAGGGGCTGACGCTCGCCATTGCATTGCGGCTAAATTGATGCCGCACGATAGCGCGCACTTCTTCGCTTTCGTTGATTTGCTCGGCGATGATGTCGCAAGCGCCCAAAAGCGCATCTTCGATGCTTTCGACCTTATCGTTGAGAAACTGCGCCGCCGCCGCATAAGGGTCGGCATTGCCCTGCGCCCAAAGCAAGTCTGCAAGCGGGGCAAGCCCTTTTTCGCGGGCTTTGGTGGCGCGGGTCTGCTGCTTTTGCTTGTAAGGCAGATAAATATCCTCCAATAAAGTAAGGTCGAAGGTCGCATTTATGCGCGCTTGCAGCTCCTCCGTTAGTTTTCCCTGCCCTTCGATGGATTTTATAATTGCCTCCTGCCGCTTTTCGATGCTCTGCTGCAGCTCCCATTCGTCCTTTATCGCCATCAATTTCACCTCGTCCAGCCCGCCCGTCGCTTCCTTGCGGTAGCGCGCTATAAACGGAATAGAAGCCCCATCTTCGAGCAGCGCCACGACGCGCTCTACTACCTTCTCACTTAAAAATAGCGCGTCCGCTATTCGCTGTATCATCGTGCTCATATCTTAGAAAAATGCAATTTTTTATAGCGCAAAGATAAGCGAGAATTGCGAATTACGAATTACCAGTTACGAATTACGAATTACGAAAACGAAGTTAACGCGAAGCGAATGTTGGGCGAAAGGTTGTATGGCAGGCGTAGCTGTCAATTGCGAATTGCCTGCATGGCAAGCGAAGCGAGCTATCCATTGCAAATATTCTGCATAAGACGTTTATAATCAGGTATATATACAAAAATCACTTTTCACTTTTCACTTTTCACTTTTCACTTTTCACT
>CAYXSA010000094.1:0-16620 GCA_964467315.1 uncultured Saprospiraceae bacterium
TTTTTTGGGGGCGTCCCCCCCCCCAAAAAACGGCGGCGGGGGGGGGATTGGGGGGGCGCTGTCGGCACCCGCCCGGCTACGCCCCTACCGCGCCCCTACTATCCCTCACGCAAATATGGCAGCCGCCGCAAAAAGGTTGCGGCGGCTAAGTTTATTGTTTTTTTCTTTGCAATTCCGCCCGCGCCCCGCCGCCCTTTGCGGCGGGGCAGCCTGCGTGAGGGATGGCAATGTAGAGCCGTAGCATGGCACAAGTGCGTAAGCACGCCGTGCTACGGCTCAAAATGAACAGCCCGACCGCCCGACCTTTTAAGGAGGGCGGGCACGCCCAAATTAAGTGAACACGAAGTGAACGCGTAGCGAAAAGTGAAAACGCAGTTAACGCGTAGCGAAAAGTGAAAACGCGTAGTAAAAAATAAAAACGCGCAGCGAAAATTCACTGCGCGTTCGTAATTCGTAATTCGTAATTCGTAACTACCCTTCGTTGTTGGTGTTTTCTGTGGGCGTTGTAGGCGTTTCTTCTGTGTTTTCTTCTACGTTTTCGGCGATTTCGAGCGATTTTGCATCGCGTATGAGCGTAACGTCGGCGATAGCATCGCCATCGCGCAGGTTTATCAAACGCACGCCCTGCGTGGCTCTGCCTGTGGGGCGTATCGTGCTGCCTTCGATGCGGATGGTCAAGCCTGATTTGTTGATAATCATCAAATCGTCTTGGTTCGTGATGGCTTTGAGTGCTATCAATTTGCCCGTTTTTTCGGTAACGTTGATGGTTTTGATGCCCTTGCCACTGCGCGATTGTAGGCGATATTCGTCCAAATCTGTTCGTTTGCCCATACCATGCTCGCTGACGACGAGTAAGGTCGTGTTTTCGCTATTTTCCAAGCTGACACAAGCCATGCCGACGATGACGTTTTTGTCTACGGTGCTGCTGTCTTCGGGGTCGTTGTCTAAGTTCATGCCGCGAACGCCTGTAGCGCTGCGCCCCATATCTCGTAGGTCGTTTTCGTCGAAGCGAATGGCTTTACCAGCGGCAGAGGCGAGGATTACCTGCTGTTTGCCGTCTGTGAGTTGTACGTCCAATAGCTCGTCGTCCTCGCGCACGTTGATGGCATTGATGCCATTGGTGCGGGGGCGCGAAAAGGCTTCGAGGGTGGTTTTTTTGATGGTCGCCTGACGGGTAACGAAGACGATAAAATGCTCGTTGAGGAAAACGGGGTCTTTTAGGTGCTTGTTGCGCAGGACGATGCAAGAGCGGATTTGTTCGTCTTCGCTCATGTTGAGCAAATTGCGCACGGCTCTGCCTTTGCCTGTTTTGTTGCCGCGTGGTATCTCATAGACGCGCAGCCAGTAGCAACGCCCTGTTTGGGTGAAAACCAATAAATAATCATGCGTATTGGCTATCAGAATGGTGGCTATAAAATCCTCGTCGCGGGTTTCGGCGGCTTTCGCTCCGCGTCCGCCCCGCGATTGGGTGCGGTATTCGCTGAGTGGGGTGCGTTTGATGTAGCCGAGATTGGAGATGGTAACGACTTCCGTTTCGTCGGCAATCATATCTTCGATGGATATTTCGCCTTCGGCTGCCGTAATGTCGGTGCGGCGAGGGTTGCCGTAGCGCTCCTTGATGTCTTGGAGTTCGGTCTGAATTATCAGATAGCGGCGTTCTTCGCGGGCGAGAATATCGTGGAAGTCGTCGATTTGGGCGAGGAGTCCGTTGTATTCGGTTTGGAGTTTATCGCGCTCCAAGCCTGTGAGGCGTTGCAGGCGCATTTCTAAGATGGCTTTTACCTGCTCTTCGCTTAGTCGGTTGCCTTCCAGCGGGTGGGCGGCGAGGAAAGCGTTGATACTGCCGTCTTTGGGCGTGAAATCCATCGACAAAAGGGCGGCTTTTGCGTCCTCTACGTTTTTGGATTGGCGTATAGCGCTGATGACTGCATCGAGTTTGTCGAGTGCTGCCAACAAGCCTTGTATGATATGTGCGCGCTCTTGAGCTTTGGCGAGTTCGTAGCGGGTGCGGCGCTCGATGACCTCGAGGCGGAACTCTACGAAGTACTGTATAAGCTGCTGCAAATTCAGCAAACGCGGTCTGCCTTTTACTAAGCAGATATTATTTACACCGAAGGAGCTTTGCAGGGCGGAATACTTATAGAGATTGCTCAGTACGACTTGGGCATTGGCATCGCGGCGCAGCTCTACGACGATGCGCATACCGTTGCGGTCGCTTTCGTCGCGCAAATCGCTGATGCCTTCGATTTTTTTGTCGTTGACCAGCTCGGCGATTTTCTGTATTAGGTTGGCTTTGTTGACTTGGTAGGGTATTTCGGTGATAATTATCTGCTCGCGGTTTGCGCCTAAGGTTTCGATTTCGGCTTTTCCGCGCACGATAACGCGCCCGCGTCCTGTGTTGAAGGCTTCGCGTATGCCGTTTACGCCGTAGATGGTGCCGCCTGTGGGGAAGTCGGGGGCTTTGATGTATTCCATCAATTCATCAGGCGTGAGGCGGCGGGCTTCTTTTTGGAAGGTTTCGATATAGGCGCTAATGCCGTCGACCAATTCGTTGAGGTTGTGCGGCATCATATTCGTAGCCATACCGACGGCGATGCCCGTTGCGCCGTTCATCAGAAGATGCGGCAGGCGGGTAGGCATTACGGTAGGTTCTTGGAGGCTATCGTCAAAATTCGGCTGAAAATCTACCGTATCTTTGTCCAAATCTGCCAACAATTCCGAACTGATGCGCGATAGACGCGCCTCTGTGTAACGCATCGCGGCGGGGCTGTCGCCGTCTACGGAGCCAAAGTTACCTTGTCCATCAACGAGCGGATAGCGCAAAGACCAATCCTGTGCCATACGCACCATCGTATCATATACGGAGCTATCGCCGTGCGGGTGGTATTTGCCGAGGCAATTATGCACCAGCACCCCATTTGCGATAAATTCGTGAGCTGTTTCTACTTGAATATCGTAGGTTTTTTGGGCTGTCGTTTCGCAGACGCTTACTACCTCTGTAAAACTAATGCCCAACTGCTCCAATTCCATCAAAAAAGGCGCATAGACGGAGTCTATTTGCTTTAATTTGGATAAAATGCCCAATTCATGCAAGGACTCGAAGTAGAGGTCGATGCTGCTTTGTGTTTCTTCTTCATCTTCATAGCCGCCACCGAAAGGAATTTTACGCGCTTGCTCTTGTAGCGTTTTCGCTTCCAAAATGCGCTGCATACGCGCTTGTTTTTCAGGATGTTGTAGCTGAATTTGCTGGGCTAATTTTTGCAGCGAGCGGCTCGAAATTTCCAGCGCAAAGACATCGTAATTGCCTTGAATGGTTTTATCGTTCCATTCTTTGGTTTTTGCTTCCGTTCGGTATGTTTTACCGTAAATACCCAAAGCAAAAAGCCCTGTTTGGATTTGCTCGATGAATTTTTCCGAAACCGAAGTGATATTTAGAAGATTGCGCGTACCATGTACGGAGCCATCGCCGTCTATGCAGCCCGCCAAAAATGCGTAGAAAACGCTCTCTTTTGATTGGAACAAAGCCGCTGGCACTTCTATAGAATGGGCGTATTTATCCGCAATTCCAAAATCGCCGATAAGCTGGCGATTGAGCGCAGTATCGTTGATGCGGAGCTGATAAAAATTTTCGCTTTTATTGGTGATTTCGCAACGCACATTCCATTTTTGCAAAATAATGCTTTGGATTTTTTGCAAAATCTCCATGCTTTCCCCTGCCCAAGACAGTCGATGATAGCCCCGCTCATGGTCGCGGTCTACCCAACCATCCGCCAAGAAAAAGCCCAACAAATAAGCCGTATCCTCGTCCAAAAGCGTCGCCCCCATTTGGACATAACTTTCGTTCTTGTGCCAAACGGCGCGCGATACCAAAAAATCTCCCGCTTGCAGCTCTTCCGCTTTTTTCCAAACGAATTGAAAATCAGGCGTTACAACTTTGTACTGCTGTCCTTTGGTGGCTATGGTTTTCGCGCTGTTTTTGCTGCGAATTTCCAGCAAAGGCTGCTGGGGCATTTCGTACAAATGCGTAATTTGATGTTCCCCTTTTTGGGTAAAAACCGCATCACCTACGCTCAACAACTCTATGGGTATCAAGCCTTTAGGGGTGCTTACTAAAGTACCTGCCACAAAACACTCCCCCACGATACGGGCGGACTTTTTATGCGATTTATTGTAAGTCAGACCCAGTTCGGACATACTATAAAGCACGCGCCGATGCACAGGTTTTAGCCCATCGCGCACATCGGGCAGCGCGCGCGAGACGATAACGGACATCGAATAATCGATATACGCCGCTTTCATCTCGTCCTCAATGTTAATGGGGATAATTCTCGGTTCTTGTTGCATTTGGTATTTATTGCGGTGTTCGTTGTTCGGGAGTTTTTTTTGTGGGGCTACCCTTGCCCGCTTTGCGGGCTGCGGGTCGCTACGCTACGGGTTCGCTATTCGCTCAGTACAGCCGTTGCATGCAACGGCTCTACGCGCCGTGCCTGCACGGCTGCACCTGCTTCGCAGCCCTCCGCATCGCTAGCCCTTTGGTACTTTCATCTTTTCTGCGGCTATTCGTCCTCTTTCTGATAACCTTCGTAGTAATAAGACTGCTCTATGCCTTTGAAAATAATTTCTCGGTTATTTACGTCCTCTGTGAGCTGCGAGCCTAAGAGTGTGCGCAATTCCAAATCGTTGATAGGGCTTCTTTCCATCGCTTGTAGATAGAGCGTTTTATCTACAAACTGCCAATTTACTAGCTTATGCAGCCTTTTTTTTAGTATCCTATCCAACCAAATGCGCATGGTTCTGCCGTTTCCTTCCAAAAACGGGTGCGCAATGTTCATTTCCACATATTTCGCTACGATTTCCTCGAAACTGTTTTCTGCCATCTGCTCTATCTTCCCTAAAATATCGTCCAGATACAGCGCCGTAGCAAAGCGAAAACCGCCTTTGGATATGTTTTTTGTGCGTATCTTTCCTGCGGAATCGTACAAACCCTCAAATAAATAGGCGTGTATATCCAGCAGCCCCTTCGTTGTGCCTATCTCTATTTTCTCTATATCGCCCGACTCAAACAGGCGAAAAGCATTTTCTAAACTTTTTTTATCTATGTTTTTCATAACCCAGCAAAGATACACATTTTTTTTGAAAAATCCCAAAAGCAACCGCTTATTTTTCGCTGTATTTTATTTTTATCGCAATACCGTAGGGGGGTACTTGCGAGAGGGATAGAAGCGGATAGCGCCAAAGCGAAGCGTAGCGCAGCGAAAGCGCTATGAGCGGATAGCCCGACGCACGCGAGCGCGCGTATGCGCGCGAAGCGGGCGGCTCGCCCAAAAAAAGTGAAAAGTGAAAAGTGAAAAGTGGAATACATAGATCGCCCGCGCTTGTACAGCCGTTGCATGCAACGGCTCCCATGCAGCAAACAACACCCAGCACCATGACCAACGAACTCCGCCAGCTTTTTGCCCTGATAGACAGCTACGAGGAGGCAAACATCGATTACAGACGCTTGGGTAGAGCAGCTGCAGAAGCTGACAGACAGTTTTTTGTTAAGGCATATGCAGCGAATGAACTTGAAAAAATTGCTTTTGATAGAGTCCAACTTGAGCGAAGTACCCGAATGGCTGTATAGTTTTCGCTTGGAGGGGCTTACGCTGCTCCACAATCATATCACACATATAGATAGCCGCATCTGGGCAGTGGCGAAGGAGATAAATTTAGGCAAAAACCCCATCGCTTCTTTCGATCTGCGCCACAACGAAAAAGCTATAACCACCGAACTGAGGCTTGGCATTGACCACTTGCCTGAGCGCTGCCTCTCTGCACTGCCTGCGCTGCCCAGCTTAGAAAGCATATACCTCAGCAGCAAAGAAACTGCTACCGTTGATTTGAACGAAGATTTTTGCCAGCGTATGCCTGCTCTAAGGTCGATTATTTCTTATAATAGCCGCCTCCGTTGCCTGCCTGCCTGTCTTTTGAAAAGAAAGTCCTTTTATTTAGACCTGAAGGAAATTCTTGCTTGTGCCGACGAGTGGGCGCAGCACGAAGGCGAGCCGCTGCCATCTCTTATCGTCGTCGAAAAGAAAAATGAAGCCTCGCACGCCGTACTTTCGCCGCTTTACAAAAAACAACTACATCTTTCGAGCGGCGGAGTCAGATACCAAAATAAATAATGCCCGATAATTCAGCGCCTTAAGGCTGCTTTTTCAAGCGCGATAGCGTTTCGGGGCGCATACGCAAATACGAAGCAATATGACAGGCAGGCACCAACTGAAAAAGCTGCGGACTGCGCTCAAAAACACGCCGATAGCGCTCGGCGGGCGAATCCGTCAATAGGTCAAGTTCGCGCTCTATCTGCTGATGCACCAAATTCATCATCAAATCCGACCACAAACGCAGCCGCTCCGCATCGGCGCGCACAAAGTCCAAAAAAGCCGCTTTGCCGATATACTGCAGCTCGCAAGCCCGCAGCGCCTGCACACAACAGACCGTTGGCTGCCCAGAAATGAAAGAATCCAAAGCGTTGATAAAAGAACCTTCGTAACCAAAACGCATCACGCGCTCCTCCTCGCCGCTATGCACAAAAACGCGCAAAGCCCCAGCCCGCACAAAGTACAGATGCCGCTCTATTTCTCCGCTTTGCACCAAAAAATCGCCGCGCCGCAGCCGCTTTTCGCCCTGCCAAAGCGCCTCTTGGTCGATTTGCGATTTTAGCGATTCTATTGGATTGGGCATAGGTTATGAAAAAGTGAAAAGTGAAAAGTGAAAAGTGAACACGCAGTGAAAAGAGTTGCGTATCGCCGACATATCTCCACAAACACTTTTTAGTACTTGCTACCACTACCGCGAGCGATAGCGAGCGGCATAGTACCAGCGAGCCGCAGGCGAGCAGTACCAGCGCAGCGAACGCAGTGAGCGGAGCCATACCAGCGAGCCGCAGGCGAGCCATACCCCAACTAACGCTTCTGTACACCCATGATTTTCGGTATATTCCACACGCTCCTATAAAAGGGGCTGTATCTATCCTGTCGGATTTGCTCCTCTTCGCGCTCCCATAATTGCAGCTCGCTCGTCGTATAGAGATAGCCAAAATCATAGACCGTATGCCCCGACGAGAAGGGGCGAGCAATATAATCCGTCGGATATCGATAAATAAATTCCTGCAATTTGACGATGTTGAGCGCCTCTTGTCGGATTTTTTGGGCTTTGGTGTAGACCATCAAATCGCCCTGTCGGTCTTTGGAGCGAACGAGTTGGGCATTGCGTTTGGAGCTCAAAAATTCGAGCGTATAGCTGCGATGTCGGGCGCGTAGGCTATTGACTTTCAGCGCGCGGATAAGCTCGTCGATAAGGTCGCGCAGGTCTTTGGTAGGGAGGAAGCGCTTTTCATCTTCTAAGGCGCGGACAAGCGTATCGTTTTTGTTGGCATATTGGCGCAAAGGCTCAATAACCTGCAAACGCAGGTCGCTCAAGTCGTGCGCTTTGGCGCGGAAGCGTACCCAGTGGGTTGTATGTTTGGGGCGGGGCTGAAACTCCATATTGAGCGGGCGCGGCAGCTCGTCGGTAACGCTGGCGGGCGATAGAAAACGTATCAACTCCCGCCGTTTGAAGTACTCTTGTTGTAGGTCGAGCGCAGCGGAAAAAAGGTTGACGATGCTTTCCCGCTTGAAAAGGTCGCCTAAGAATTGGCAGGGATAAGGCTGTTGTATATTGCCGTTGATATTGTGCCGCCAAGACCAGCGCGCTATGCTCCAGTCCGTGAGCCAGTAGCCCCATTCCCAGCCCGAAGAAAAGGTTATATGTCCTTTGATGCCGAGCGAGTCGCATTTTTCGATGTCTTGTAAGCGGGCAGAAAGGTAGGGCAGGAGCAGCAGCGGAATGGAATTATCGAAGGTTATCCAGTAGGCGGATTCGGGGTAGTACCAAGTTTCGCGTTTCGTTTTTTCTTGCATCATCAGTTGGCGCAGATGCTCGAAATTGCGATTTTCGTACACAGGCGCTAAGCTATCGAAGAGGCTATAAAACATAACGGTATGTATCAACACGCCTCTATGCTGGTCTATGCGAGCGTCCTCATTCGAAAGGGGCGGCAGGGTATGTTTGCCTGCGCGCATATTTTCGTTTTTTACGACATGTTTGCGCCCCATGAGTTTTATTTGGTATTGGTCGCGCAGGATTTTGCCGATGTGTATTTGCAGGGCTTGGCGTTCGGCGGCGTTGCCGCTGCTAAATTCGGTGCTGGAAAACTCCATATTGATAACATCCCATTTTACGCCATCGCAAAGGCTGTGTAGGCTGCGTTCTACCTCTGCTTTTTGTTGGTTAAGGTTGCCGCGCCCCTGCGTGAGCCGAAAGGCGCGTTGTTGGCGCATATTTAGGGAGATGTCTATGCCTATCAATACGCCTCTTTGGTGGGCGTATTCGACGATGGGGCGCATATAATCCGCCCAACGCGCCGTATCTATGCTGGAGAGTACATTAAACTCGAAGTAATTTTGCTGATTGCGGGCGAGCCAGTCGATGTATTGTTTTATTTTTTTCTGCCCATCGGGGAAGTCTACATTTAGCAGGCATTCTGTGAGTTCGATGGGGTGCATCGTATGCAGGTGGAAGCCTTTTTTGTCGAAGCGGGCTTCGGCGTGCCAAAAAAAATCTTCCGACAAAGGCCAATACTGTAGATTGGGTATATTGGTTTCTGCGGGGTGGTAGAAATTAAACCAAAGTTGCTCTTGCAAAAGTCCGTACAAGCCGCAGCTAATGCCTTCGGCTGTGGAGGTCTGGAGGGTGAGCAAAATGCGGTCGCCCAAGCGTTGGGAGTACCAAGAATAGTCGTGATTGGGGTATTGGAGATAGGGATAGTCTACGTTTTCGGCGAAGCGTGAGGGCTGTCGGTCGCTTTCTACGAGTTCGGGCAGTTGCAAGACGATTTGCGCTTCGGGGTTATTGATTTGCACATCGCAGGCGGGGCAGGCTTGGCGCAGGAGGCTAATGCAGTCGTCGATAGCGAGGCGCGAAAGAGGCGTTTGCAGATTTTTATCGTCGGAAACAATCGAAATGCTACCAAGCGTAGCCCCAGCCGAAAACGGCAATAAAAACAGCGCAAAAGCAGATAATAAGTATTTGAGAAGCATATTTTATGTGGGGGCAGACGGCTGGGGTATCGGATACTTTTGGCGCTGCATTGGTGTATAAGTTGGTGGTGTTTGGGCTCTTGGAAATGCGTGAGGGATAGAAGCGGCGGCGCGTAGCGCCGTACCAAGCTGCCGAAAGGCAGCGAAGGTATGCAACCGCGCATAGCCCGACCCCGCGTGTGTAGAGCCGCAATTTATTGCGGCTCCCACTGCGCCCCTTTGGCGCAGTGGGCACGCGGGGGCACGCCAAAAAAAGCCCTAAAAAACGTATTCCGCCCAACGGAGCGCGCAAAAATAAGCCAATAAGCGCAAACGCTCAAACTTTTTTCCCTCTTGCGCTCTTGTCTTGCGGGTGCAAAAAGGAAGCCGTATATTTGCCGTATTTTATTGACCGCCTTTACATTATGCTCCGATTTTTACCGCTTATAGGCTTGTTTTTACTCGCTGCCTGCACGCAAAATGCGCCCACGCCCGCCCCAACAAACGACCAAGGAAACCCGCAGCCTGCGCCCGCGCCTGCCAAAAAGGTGCGTTTCAAAATGTCCTTTATCGGCGATATTATGGGGCATGGCGACCAGATAACGGCGGCTTTCGACCCTGCCAGCAAGACGCATGACTATGAGCCAGTGTTTAGATACGTTCGTCCGCTTTTTGAGCAAGACGATTTGACTGTAGGCAATCTGGAACTGACGCTCAACAATCGGGGCGTATATACGGGCTATCCGCGTTTCCGCTCGCCCGATGTGTTGGCTGTGGCGATAAAAAACGCGAGTTTTGAGCTGATTTCTACCGCCAACAATCATAGCAACGACGACGACCGCAAGGGCATCGTGCATACGCTCGATGTGCTGGATTCGCTGAATTTGGCGCATACGGGCACCTTCCGCGACACTGCCGAAAGGGAGCGCACGTACCCGTACATCGTGGAGCGCGAAAAAGAGGGGGTAAAATTCAAATTTGCCTTTTTGTGCATCACTTATGGCACCAACGGCATACCGACTCAAGCGCCGAGCGTGGTCAATTTGATAGACACTGTAGAACTGCTGCGCGACATCGAAAAGGCGCGCGCCGCCAAGCCCGATATGATTATTGCGCTCGTGCATTGGGGCAACGAATACCAGCTAAACGAGAGCGCAGAGCAGCGGCGGGTAGCCAATTTTCTGTATCGGCAGGGTGTACCCGTCGTCATTGGCGGGCATCCGCACGTTATTCAGCCCGTGAAAATTGATACCTTTATCAATGCAAAAGGCGAGCAGGCAACGGGGCTTTGCACCTATTCGCTGGGCAATTTCGTATCGAATCAGAACCAAAAAAACACGGATACGGGTTTGCTTTTTGAGCTGGAATTGGAAAAAAACAGCGCCGACGGCACAACGACGATAGTAGACCATAATTACATCATTTTGTGGCGCTATATTTACGGCAAGAATTTGCCCAAGACGGACTGGGTCTATACGGTGGTGCCCAGCGCAGCCTTCGAGCAAGATACGACCAATTTCCTATTGCTGCCCGCCGCCCAACGCACGGCAATGCTCGCATCGACGGAGAATATGCGCCGACATTTGGCGAAATTTCAGAGCAAGGAGCGCCGCCCAAGCTTTGAGGAAATTACCCAAAAAGCCCCTCTAAAACTCAATCAGCCTGCGAAAGTAGTGCAGTAGTTTTTTTTTGTCCCACCCACCCGCCCCCTGCCGTAGTCATTCGGGCAGACCCTCACTTGCGCGGGCGCTGGTGGTACTTAGGGCGAACGCAGAGGGTCGCCCCTATAGCTGTCAACTTAGTAGTTTCTAAACCCACCCCCAACCCCTCCCTTCTGCGAATGGAGGGGAGGCGTGATGGTTGTAAATAATTGATAATCAATTTTTTATACATGCCGCTTCCCCTCCCTTTGAAAAAGGGAGGGGTTAGAGGTGGGTTTAGCCCAAAGTACAAAAAGCGCTTAAGTTTAACGCAAGGAGCTTTAGCCCTATAATACAATTCGTAACTCGTAACTCGTAATTCGTAATTAAAACCTTATCTTGGCGGCGAATTGAAAACCTACTATAATACGAGTACTACTATATATACACCCCGATACGATGCAAAAGAAAGTACAGATACAAAAAATTTGCAGCCAAATAGACGAGGCTATCCGCAATGGCTATGTTTTTCAGGTTAAAGACCTGCTGGAAGCAGCTAAAAAGGATTTTCCGAATGAGCCGATATTTGAGTTTTATCAAGCCGAGTATCATCTGCTTGCTTGGGAATACCAGCCTGCTTTGGAGATATTGGAGGGTTTGGTGCGCCGCTACCCAGAAGAGCCGCGTTATGCGCAGCGCTACGCGGTGGCGAAGTTTAAGAACCAAGACCGCGCGGGCGCTATAGCCTTATTCGAGCGCTTGACGGAGGAATACCCCGAAGATGCGGATTTGCATTTTTCTTATGGCAAGGAGTTGGTCGCCGTATCTTGGGAAGGGGAGGAGCTGCAAAAAGCCATACGCGCACTTACGCACGTTTTGGTGCTCGACCCCAATCGCTTGGAAGCCTACACGGAGCGCGCTACGGCGCATCAAAATATGGGCAATTACGAGCAGGCGCTCGATGACCTTAGCCGCGTATTGGAGGCAGAGCCAAATAATAACAGCGTGCGCCTACGCCGCATCAGCCTGCAAACCTTTCTGAAAAATTCGCCCGCTGTGCATGCCGACTACGCTACGCTTTTGGCTTTGCAGCCCGAAGATGTATCGCATCTGTATAATTATGCCCAGTTTTGCTACAAAGAAGCCGACTACCCAAAGGCTATAGAGCTGCTCAATAAGCAAATAGAAATAGAATTCGCCAACGAATGGGTGCCTACAGGCGCTACTTCCCTACGCGGGGAAGTCTTTGCCGCGATGGGCAAAACGCAGGAAGCTTTAGCCGATTACAACTATTCGCTATCCCAAAATAGCGGCGACTACAGCACGCTCTTATTGCGCGCCAAGCTGCATTTGCAAATGGGCAAAGGGCAAGATTTTTTGGCAGACATCGCCCAGGCAATGGCGCAAAATAGCTTCGGAAAACACGAATATATCATGCTGCGCGGCGACTATTACCTCAATAACGCCCGCGACCTCGATGCTGCCGAAGCCGACTACCGCCAGCTTATCGAAGACCCCGAAATGATGTACTACAAAAAGGACGGCTATTTCGGACTCGGCAAGGTCGCCCAAGCACGCGGCGATATCGCCCAAGCCTACGAACATTGGACTAAAGCAAAGGAAGAATACCACGACCAAGCCCAAGCCCAAATAGACACCTATTGCGGCGACTTTCTCCAAAAAGAGCAAGCCGAATTTGAGCAAAATCTGCGCGCCGACTTCGAGGGCGAAGCCGAAAAAAATGCCCTCTCGCCCATTTTGCAGACCGTTTTTGGCAAAACTTGGAAGCTCGATATCGACCTTTCTATGCAAAAATCGCCCGCTATGACCCAGATACCCCAAAGCCTACTTTCCTTTTTTGTGGAGGCTTTTCGGCATATCAGCGTCGATATCAACGCCGAGCAGATTATCCTGCAAAACCCCATGAATGAAGGCATTACCGCCTATTATCGCGTGGAGGACGAGACGGAAAACGCCGTGCATATATACGGGCAGCCCGTCGATGGCAAGGAGCCCCGACACTTAGAAATTAGCCGCGAGGGCGAGTATATGACCGTCGCAGGGCTCATGTCGGGCATGGGCGGCGAGGAGCAGGCAAGCATCGCCATGTACTTCCGCCAAGCAGGCGAAAGCGAACTCACAGCCGAGCCCGAAACGAAGGAGCAAGCAGAAGCGCGCATCAAAAAAATTGCTGAAAATTTTATCGGCGAACTCATATCTACCGTCGTCGAAGGGCTCGAAAATCTCGAAAATATGGTCAGCCCCAAAGGCGAAGCCGCCAGCGACGACGCGCCGCCGCAGGAGCATACGGAGGATTAAAATTTATCTTTTTTTGGGGGGCTGCGCCGCGCCCAAAAGGCGCGTCGCCGCTACGCTACGGGTTCGCTATTCGCTCAGTACAGCCGTTGCATGCAACGGCTCTACGCGCCGTGCCTGCACGGCTGCACCTGCTTCGCAGCCCTCCGCATCGCTAGCCCATTTGCAAGCAGCCAAACTAAATTTTTAACCGTGCCGATATACCTTAGCTTTTTGTGGGTGCGCATACGCTTGCTGCTGCTTTTGGGTTTTGCCCTCGCAGCAGGCGGCAGCCTCTACGCACAAACGGAAGAGGTTCAGAAAGTATTGCAGACGTGTAATTGCCCTAATTACATAAAAAATATAACCAAAAAATCGCCTAACCCCTCTCCCAATTTAATTTCTCTCACACAAATTGAGAGCAATTTCAATCTTGATTTTTTGCCAAATACGCTGCATAAACAATTCTTTTTGCCCCTGCGCGATGCCCAAAGAGGCGGGGAAGAAAGCTGGAAAGTGCTTCTTGCTCGCATAAAAAGCGAAATACAGCCGCTCCTAAAAAACGAAGCTGATTTGCGAAAAAAATGGGAAGCAAATATGAATAAACTCCCCAGCAACAAGTCAAGCATACAAACACGCTCTTATTATACTTTGTGTGTAGTTTTGGAAGCCTTACAAGGCTACTACCAAAAGCACCCCGCCACCAAGACCAGCAGCGGCAAAGACAGCGATACCACCCACACCAATAGCACGACTACCGCCAACACCCTCTTTACCCCGCCTATATCCATGCTACTTACTATCCTGATAGCCGTAGGGGCTTCGCTCATTTCGATGATTATCGCCATACTCGTAGCCCGCGCAGGCAGGCAGCCCGCCGCCTCGCCCGAAGAACTCGGCAAAATGGTGCTAAAGTCTTCGGAAGTCGCCGCCGCCCTCAATAAAATACGCAACGACCTAAGCAATAATATCGACATCGCCTTAGAGGCTAAGGCGCGCATCTTGGCGGCGACCTTTGCCGATGAGGTCAAAGGCATGATAGACAAAGAAATGAATACGCAGGTCGGTGCTTTACAGCAGCAAGTCCAACGCATTCCCGTCGTAGATACCGCCGCTATCGAGCGCATCCTCAACGACCTCAATACCCGCACCGCCCAACTCGAACGCTCGCCCAAAACGAAGTACGAAATTCATTACTCCCCCAATGAACTGACGGAATTTATACAGCAAAACAAACAGCTGCAAGAAATCCTGCGCGAAACCCTGCAAATCAACAAACTACAGGCGACCCTCATCGAAAAAATACCCGCCGCCCTCCAACTCTCTGACTTGGACGCGCTGCAAAAAATCGCCGCCGATTTCTATTGGAAAAGCTTCTCCCTCAACCCCAATTATCTCCCCGCCTTCAAAAACCAACTTATCCGCGATGTAGAGCGCGAAGTAACCCGCGTCCTACAAACCCGCAGATAAGCCCGAATAGCGCAATGCGTGAGGGATAGGAGCGGAACCACCGAGCGGCGGCACGCCGCGAAGGTGATGCAGCGCATAGCCCGACCCCGCGCCGTAGGCGCGGGGGCACGCCCAAAGAAATAAAACCTACGAAAAAAATAATTCCCCCGAATCATATACCCCCGTTATGAACAAAGTTTTTATTTTAACTGTCTGCTTTTTGGGCGCAATATCCATGCTAAGGGCGCAAAATTTGCCTGCGGAAGTCTTTGATGCGAAGGCTTGTGGCTGCGACATCGACATAGAGCGCATCAAGGGGCAAGATACTGCCTATCTCGCCAGCATCAACGCCAATAGAGATCTGATGAAAACGACTTTTCGCACCTACAACAACGAAAAGGCACTAAGCATCATCGATAGATTTTACGATAGCAAGACGGCGGCTGCCCAAAGCGCAGCCATTACCGATATAACGAAGGCTATCGGACCGAAAAAAGATAATTGGAAGGAGAACCTACAGAACGATTTTAGGGCTATAGTCGCTGCCGTAAAGCCCGCACAAGCAGCATTGGGGCAGTATTTCGCTTGCCAATTTGCCCAGCGCCTGCATACCTACTACCTACAATACCCCGACGAAGCAGGCAATGGCACCGCTTTCTATAGCACCTATGCCAAAAATATCCCCGCACCCACGCCCAGCAGCAGCAGCACACCCAGCCTGACCACCACAGGCGGAAGCAGCCCCACCGACAATAACCCTGCGGCAGCAGCCGTAGCCAATGCCGCCAATGGCACGGATGCTACCCCTTGGTTTTGGATGCTGCTCGGCTTGGGCGCTGCCATCGCCGCCGCTTATTTCTTCGTTACCCGCCCCAAAGACCAAACTATGGAAGTGCATCAACTCAAAAAAGACCTCGACGAAACCAAAGCTAAAGAGCTGAAAGCCCGCGAAGAAATCGCCCAACTGAAAAAAGAATTGGAGCAATCGCAGCAACTCGTCAAAGAACTAAAGGCTCAACTCGCATACGTGCAGCAAAGCACGCAGCAGCGTATTCCTGTCGCCCAAAATCCTATTTCCGTCAAAAACACGGAACATCAGCATACCCCCACCCAGAGCGCCGCGCCCTTGCGCCGCTACCTGTATGCGCCTTCTATGGACGGCGTTTTTACGAGCAATAGCATCAAAACACAACCCGACCCCGATGCTTTTTATACGCTCGAAATGCCCACCGAAGACAGCGCCCACGCCGTTTTGCGCCTCATCCTTGATGCCGCCGTTTTGCGCCGTGCGGAAGCAATGGCGCAGCAGTATCTACTCACCGCCTGCGACCTCAAAGGCGCGGGACGCTTGCCACAGGACTTAACCCAACTCAAAATGGAAGCGGGAGAAGTGCGCAGAGAAGGACAAGGCTGGCGCGTTAGCAAAAAAATCGTACTAACTTGGTAGCCTTTTTAGGATTGCCTATTGCGCCGAATGAAGGCTTGTTTTTCATTCGGCGCTTTTTTATGCTCATTCGGCAGCTATTTTCAACAATTCACCATTTTTTATATGCGTGTACGGCAATTATTTCTTAAATTCGTGTTATTATTATAGCTCATTCGCCTCTGTTTTCTCCCCATTGCAACAAACTCCACAATTATGAAAAAGCGCAATTGGTTTGTTTTAGCTGTCATCTGCCTTTTCTCTGTTTCTTTCCTCTCGTCTTGTGGTTCGACCAACGCCATGAAAGGCGTGAAAGTCCCCAAAATCAAAAAAGTAAACTAATCTCACCCAACCAACAATAATCACAACCGTTATGAAAAAACGCTCTGGATTCGTATACGGGCTGCTTTGCCTGTTTTTTGTATCTTTTTTGGTTTCTTGCGCAGGCGCAGGCACAGCTCGGCGTAGCTGCAACGGCAAAGGTGGCTGGTACGGCAATCGCAACTTAGACGGCAAATCAAGCCGATATAGATAATGACGAATGACGAATGACGAATTTTGTACATAAGTCATTGATAGTCAAGTATTTACATAAAGCACATAATTCGTCATTCGTCATTCATCATTATGGCGTGCCCCCGCTCCTTAAAGGTCGCGGGGTCGGGCTATGCGGGGCGTACCACCATCGCCCCAGAGGGGCGAATGTTGATTC
>CAYXSA010000095.1:0-16386 GCA_964467315.1 uncultured Saprospiraceae bacterium
CACTTTTCACTTTTCACTTTTCACTTTTCACTTTTCACTTTTCACTTTTCACTTATCGACCAGAGCTTACGCGGGTTTTTACTGCGCCATATTCGCCTGCGTTGGAGATATCGATTTTGAGCATTTCGCCATTGGGGGTCTTGATTTTTTTGTCTTTGGCTTTCATGGCGGTGATGGTATTGGTGTAGTTGCTGAGCGAGGAGGCGGTTTTCATGAGGTCGCCCTGATAGGTGAAGAAGAACCATTCGCTATTGGGCGACTCGAAGTAGATATTGAGGATATCGCCGCGCGGGTCGGGTATGATTTCGATGCCGCCTTTGACGATTTGCCCTAAGTGTTTGCCTGCGAGGCAGCTCAATTGGAGGTTGCCGATGGAGATGAAGGATTGGGTTTTTTCGCTCCAAGTGAGGGTAACTTTGCTAAAAAAGAAGGTATGCAGGAAGTCGGCGGGGAGGTTAACGCGCTGTTCTTCTTCAACTTTTTTCCAGATTTTGGGAAATTTTTCTGCGCCAACGAATTCAAAGAGAAAGCGTTTGAAGCGGTCGCCCTGCGCGCCTGTATAGACGATGGGCACGACGAGGTCGGCTTGGGCGGGGGACATTTCGGTAAGGAGAAAATCGGAGACTTGGTTGGGCAGGGGGATATGGACGTTGAGGGCTACGTCAAACAGCAGTTCGCTTTTTTTGTTGAGGAAGAAATTGAAGTCGCCGATGGCGCTCACTTCTACGTTGGGCATACCTGGTTTATCGAAGCCCTTTTGGAAGTCGAATTTGCCTTCTGCGATGACTTTGGAGCTGCGCTCGAAGACGGTCATTTTTTTGCCAATCATCGTATCGGAGAAAACTTTGGCGGAGTCGCCAAAATTATAGCTATCTTCGCGCACATTGTAGTGCACTACGCCTGTTACGGAAAATACGCTGCGGTCGTTTTCGTCGTACTTTGGAGCCATGATAGCGGGGTAGACCTTGCCCGAATCGGGGTTCATGTATATGCCAACGTGCAGGGTATTGCCGTCGGGGCTTTGGGGCTGGTTGTAGGTGATACCGACATTTTTCTTGTCGATTTTGGAGTCGATTTCAAACCATTCTTTCACGGGCAGTACGTCGGAGGTTAGCTTAGCGTAGCCCTTAAATACCAGGTCTTTGGAGTCGGCGCTTAGATTTACGTCCCCCCTAAACCTTGTTTTTTTGTCTAAGTAAAATTGTGCGTCCTCCGACACGCTACCACTACCCTGCGTTACGAAATTATCGCCCGACTGCACGGCGCGTACGCTATCGAATTTAATTTCTTGGTCTTTGTGCCCTTCAATGTTAAACTCCAAATAGCCGCTAGCTTTGTACTCTCGGCGGGAGAGTATGTTGATGCGTGCGCGCACGATTTGGTGATTTTGGTTGGAGGTATCGGCGACGATGCGCGAGTCTTCGAGGGTGCTCATTTCGGCGCGCTTGGTGATTTCTACGTGTTCATTTTTGGGGAAAATCATGGCATCGGCTACGAGAATATACTCTACGCCGTCGATGCGCAAAAGCCCCGTATTGAGGTCGTAGTCGGCGCGCTCGCCCTGAAAATATAGGGAATCCTGCTCCTTTTCGGTAGCGAGGAAGAAGCCTGCTTTTCCTTGCGAGGATTCGATGATGATTTTTTTCTCGTCCATCTCCCAGTGAAAACGGTCGAGCGAAGTCCGATAGCTATTGTAAGGCAGGTCGGTAGAAAGGTCTTTTTCGATGGATATAAAGTCGCCGTATCGCTTATCGAAGTCTACGACGGCTTCTACCTTATCGTTTTGGAAGGCGAAGGCTTCTTCGTCGCCCTGCGATTTTATGATGGCTTCGGTAGAAGCGGAACGGACGCTATTTTTTCCGAAGACGAAGTCGCCTTCGGCATTGGATTTCAGTGTACCCTCGTCCCAGTCGAAAGTACCGCGCCCCAAAAGACCTTCGGGGGTAAGGATTAGCTTGCCGTCGAGGGTGTGTACGCCTTTCTCGAACATATAGAATGGTTCGCCGTTATCGACATTGGATTCTATATACATAGAGTCGTTGTAGGGAGCCCAATCAATGACGACTTCCTTTGCGTCGACTTTCGGGAACTCTACGCCGTCTTGCATGGATTCATCGAGTCGGAAGCTGTCTACGTTGTCGGCGCGGAAGCGTTCGGGCAAAAATACGATGTAGTTGGATTCGATGCGCGCACCCAGATAGGTGATGATGCCTTTTCCGAGTAAGCCCTCATTGGATACGCCTACGATGCCCTGAAAAACGCCTTCGCCCTTGTTCTTTTCGCCCTCTGCCTCTTTGCGTTGCAGGTAAATGGGGTAACCTTTGGGCTTGGGGGTTTCCTTTTCAAAGCCTAAAGAGAGGTCATGAAACATGACCCGCAAAGGCTCGTCCGTGATGACGGGGAAGATGTTGGAAGAATGAAATTCGCCTTTGAGTTTCCAGCCTTCGGGATTAAACATCAAAAGGCTATCGCGTATGAAGTGTTCGAGTTTGAAGTAAAAGGACTCTCTTGGATAAGTGCCCTCTCCTTGCATATTAAATTTTTCGTCGTAGAAGACGTAGCCGCCACATTCGGCATTGCTATCGAAGAAGGGGAGTTTTTCGTTATCTTTCGGTTTCTGCCGCCCTGATTTATTGTTGGCTACGTCGACCTTTAGTAGACCTTTGGTATTGGATATGAAGCTATTGAGCATAACTTTCTGGGTAGAAAGCTTTTGGTTGCCGTCATCGTCGAGTTCGTAAAAGCGCATATTGGTATAGCGTCCTTTTTGCTCGTCTTTTATCTCGTCTTCATCATAAAGTTCCTCGAATGCAAAGCGCCGATATATCCTAATGAAGATATTATCGATGGTGTCCATCTCGACCTCAAAGTTTTCGTAATTGAAGTGGAAGCCCCTGCCCGTAAATTGGAAAAAACCCGCGTGCAAGTCGCCCGAAAAGTCCATATCTCGGTTTTTGCCCAAAGATACTTGGTTGCCTGCCACGTCGAGTTGGGCATAGACCTGTTTGCTTTCGCTCAAGGTAAATTTATGCACATTACCTACATCGATGCCGCCCGTAGTGATGTTGAGAGAAGCATTTTTATCGCGTTTTTTGCTATCGCCGCGCACAGATTTGATTTCTATGCGGTCATAGTCGTAGTCCTTATCGTCGCGGTTGGCGGAGCGTGCATAGTGAAATAGTTTGGGGCGGAAGGCTACCGTAGTGTCTTCGTTGTTGTAGATAACGAAACCATCGGCGACCATATCCAAAAACAGGCGCATAGTGTTGCCGATGTCATGCGAGGGGCGCGGGTTGGAGGTAATGCGCTCTATTTGGGTAACGTCGACATAGGTTTTGCAGAAGTTTTTGTATTCGTTCGTTTCGCGGAAACGGTCGCCAAATTTCTTTTGCAAGGGGGCAGTTTTTTCTTTGAACTCGCGCGGAGTCAAAAACTGCTTGCCCTCTACGCGCTTATCCAAAAGGCGGGCGAGGGTATTGGCATTGATTTCCAGTGGGTTTATTTTGGGTTTTTCGTCTTTTTTGGCGGTGCTATCTTCTGCTTTAGGCAGTCGGTCGATGGGTACAAGCTTGCCCGTTTTAGGGTGTGTGGCGCAGGCTTCGGGGTAAAACTGACAAAAGCTTTCGTCTACAGCGCCTTGGTCATCTTCTACCGTTTCGCCGTATTTGGCAACCTCTTCCGCGTGCTGCGCCAATTTGTTGGAGTAGGTCGCAAATATGATGATATAATTTATCGTCGTACCAGGTTGGTACTTATCGAGCAAGCCCCGACTAAAGTAGGTCTCCGAGTCGAAAGCCGCATCTTGAGAGTCGTCGCCCAACTTTATTTCTTCCTCATCTATCTTCCATTTTATGACGGGCGTATTTATCTCCATACGCTGATAGGAGTTGAAAAATGGCACTTTCGAGGCGATAGAAGACCCTCGAGAAAGCTCCAAAAGTCGGTCTTTGATAAAATAAGTAATGCGGATATTCGGGTGATAGATAGAGTCCATGCGCCCTTCTTCGGGATAAAAATAAACAGAAACCTCCGCATCGTCCGACACAAAACGCTCCCCCTTCGTGATGTCAAAATTCGTCGCCACCGCGCGCACGACCATTCTATTTTTGCGGTCGTTGATATATACGGTAGATTTCGCGCCATTGACAGCCGCACCGCGCACGGTCGCACCTTCCAAGGTAAAGCCCCCCACATAACTAACCCCCTCGCCGATATCCTCGATTTTTACGTCGCGGCTTTTGGACTCGAATTTAGGAAAGTTCATGCCCGTTACCTTTCTTTTGGTACATCTATCCGTGAGCTTGCCCGCCGTCGGCAGCTTAAAAAGGGCGGTATGGTGCAGGGTCGCATCGTCTGCGCGAAAGTCGGCATTGCGCGCATTTATCGTATAATTGCGGATGTCGCAATAGGCATTCATCGCCCCTTCTTGATTCCAATTCACGCGCCCGCGCTCGCCTTCCCAAGCATCGCGCAAGGGAAAATATGTGCCCCGCGCATTGTCGATAATCAAAGAATCTTGCTTGTTGTAGCAGACCAGACGCGTATCGGCGTAGCGTATACTTAAGTCCTTATTTTCGTACTTTATCGTAAAATCCTGACTCGTCGCCTGCCAAGCGTGCCCGCCCGTAGAGCCTGCCTGATACAGGTTTTTATTCACCCAAAAATAGGTCGAAAATTTGAGATAATCCTCAAAATTCTGCGTCTTCCCTTCGGGTTGGTCGGCAAGGACTTTGATAGAAATGTCGATATATCGCTCCAGATACTTCGCCGAATAAGGCAGGTCTTCTATGAAAACCAACATCACGGACAGCAACTGCTTGAAAAAATTGTAGCGCTTCATCTTGCGCTTCGTCATCTCGTTGCCCAATTTCACAATGCCCGCAAAATGCTCGGGCTGCACGCGCCGCTCTTTGACGTGTTTCTTCAGTCGGTCGTACAACTCAATGCAGTCCGATTGATTTTGAAACATCATTATTTTTTCCAGCTCTGCCATCAGCAAGTCGGGCTGCTCTGGCAAAGGCTCCATATTCGGCTGCGCCCAAGCAAGCAGCGGAAAAAGCAAAGAAATCAGTAAAAAAGCTAATTTTTTCATAGTCGTAAATATCCTTAACACTTAGATTACACGGTACTTTGAAGGTCTTTTTTTTATGGCGTGCCCCCGCGCAAGGCGCGGGGTCGGGCTATCCGCTATGGGGCAGACACATTGGTCTGCCCCTACGCTGCTATCCCTCACGCAGGCGGGACAAAGGACAGAATTTTCAGAGTATGCCCGCCGCGCCCTTTGCGCGGCGGGATAAAACGCGTGAGGGATAGTAGGGGCGAATCAACATTCGCCCATTTGGGCGATGGTGATGCCCCGAATAGCCCGACCGCGCCCCCTTTTTTGGGGCGCGGGCACGCCATAATTACGAATTACGTGCATGGCAAGCATAGCGAGCCATCAATTACGATTTTGCTTTGCGTATATACTTGACTATCAATGGCTTATGTACAAAATGCGCTATGCAATTGCTGCGCAATCGTAACTCGTAACTCGTAACTCACTTAAGTTGGTTGTCTTCCAAGCTAATTTCGCCGCCGCCGCCATCGGTTACCTTTTTGAGTTCTCCGCGCTCAAAATGATAAACTTTTTGCACATTTCCTAAGTCGTCGTAGGCTTTCCATTCGCCATCGCGGCAGAAATCTTTTTCTGTGCTGGTTTCGCTGACCTTGCGCTCATACAAAAAGGGCAGATAACGCCCTTCCAAACTGATTTGTCCGTTTTCGTAAAAGCTTTTGAAGTCGCCCACGCGCACAGAAATTTTGTCCTTACGGCGTACTTCTTGCACGCGCAGCGCGCCCGCGCGCCCGTACTGTAGGGCTTCCTTGTAGCGGCGTTCTACCTCTGAGAGCGGCAGGCTGCTTTCCATATCGCTAATCCAAGCGATGCAATTGAAGTTAAATTGGTCGGCATCTTCCGAGATGTCGTCGATGAGGCGGGGCATGACTTCGAGGGGCAGCTCTACCTTGTAAAAAATCGTATCGCCTGCGCCTGTACTGGCGCTTTCGAGCACAGTGTAAGCGCCTTTTTCGCGTATTTTGCCGTTCTCGTAATAGGAGGTAAAAAATCCGTGCTCCAAGTCGCGCTCGAAGGAGGTGATGTATTTGACCTTTCCGTTTTCGTAATAGGTTTTGAAAGCGCCCTGCCGTTGTCCGTCGTTGTAGGCGCATTCTTGGGCGGTTCGTCCGTTGATGGTTGTTTCCCAGTTGCCTGTGCGTTTGCCACCGCCATCGTAGTAGCCCGTTTCGATGCGTTCGCCCTTAAATCCGCCCGCGTACTCTATCCATCTGCCTGTTTTTTTGCCATTTTGGAATAAGCCATGCCCGACGAGCACTTCCGAAGTGGGGAATTTCGGGTGTTTTACGACCTTGAAGTGTTGGAAATTGCCTGTGCGTGCGCCGCCCGAATAGTTGAGCGTGCCGATAACGTGTATGCTGCTGTCTTCGTGGTAGTAGTCAAATGCCCATTCGCCTACGCGCTCGCCATTTTGGTAAGCGCCCGTGCACATGGGGCTTCCGTTGCGGTAGATTGTCCATTTGCCTTCACGCATATTATTTTCGTTGAAGTAGCCTTCTGCGAGTACCCGCCCTTTTTTATCGTAGTAGCGCCATTTTCCTGCCATGCGTCCGTCTTGCATGCTGCCTTTGAGCAGGTTGCGGCTGCGGGATTCGAGTATTTCCCACTCGCCAGAGCGGATACCAGCATTAAAAGACCCTTTTATATCGGGACTTTGGGCAAACCTGCCGATGGGCGAGAAAAAAAACGCCCATTCGCCATCGCGCTGCCCGCTGACATAAGCGCCACGCGCATTTAGCCGCTCGTCTTTTCCGCGAATTTCCCAGTTGGCGATGCGCTGCCCTGTGTCATCGGTTCGATTTTTTTGGGCGGCAGCCGAATGGATACCGACTATAAAACAGCCTACCCAAGCGGCAAGCAGTAGAAAAGTTTTCATAAGGGGATATAAAATATACGATGCTGTGTCATTGAAGTTCTGCTAAACTCAGGCTTTTTGAACCCGCAAAAATAGGGCGTAAATCGCAATTTTATGCGACACACACCATTAAAAAGCGTTAAAACTTTTTATTTTAGCGCAAAGAAGTAAGTATAGCCCAGCACGAAGGTAAAACTATGGCTGCTTAGCGTATGCCCAGAGGAGGGCGTACCGAGCAAAAAATTATCGTATCTTGGGTTGGAGAGGCTTACGAATTGGCGGGCGTTGCCACTGTATCCGAGCGAATAATTGACCCCGAAGCCCATAATGGAAGCGCGCCGCTCCCAAGAAAAGCCCGTGCTTAGATGATAGAGGTCAAAATTTGGGGAGCGTATGCGGTTGGCGCTGGCGGGCATATTATCGGGCAAAAAACGCTGCGTTGTGCGGTCTGTGCGCGCCCCTAAGTGCATCGTCCATTGGCGTGCGAGCAAAAATTCTGTGCCCAAGCCGATATTTAAGACCGAATTGGCGTGCATATAATAATGCAAAAAATTCGCTTGTGTTACCCCCAGTGCGGCGGGAATGCCGATATTTTCGCTCAGACCGCCCACGGCCAAATAAGGCGAAACGGCAAAAAAGTACTCCGCATTTAGACCAAACCAAGCCTTTTGCATCTTATGCGATACGCCTGCCGCTATGGAAAGCGGGTATTTGAAGCGCGTCGGCAGCCCCTGTTGCTCATCGAGCAGGGTGGCGCTGCTTGCTCCGCGCAGGTTTTGCATAGAAATTTCCCGCCGCTCGCGCGAAAATCCATATATCGGCAGCGAGGGGGTCGTGATAACCAAACCCACAGACCAATCATACCACTGCCCATGTACGCCAATTTTGTTGATATTGTGCAGGTGATTCATGCGCAATTCGTCATGATAGCGATAGGAGGCGGCAAAACCACTGTCCGTACTCGCCCGCGTAGCGAGGTCGAGCAAATAGCGGTGATTTCTATACGCTAAAAAGGTGGAAATACCCAAGCAAATGTTATCCGTGAGCCTATATCCTGCCCCCAAACCCAGCCAAGGCTCGTTCAAAATGTTCTGATAGGTGAGCGTAGCAGCGTAGTCATCGTCCGCCGCGCCCGATTGGGGCAAAATATCCGCCCTTGTGCGCACAATTCTTGTCATATCCCAATGCGCCGACTGCCGCGTAAATGCTGCAAAACCTAATTGCAATCGAGCCTGTGGCTTGTGCGTAAGCATACTCGACATCATTTGCGGATAGGTGCTAAAACGGCTCGATTTTAGGTCGATTCCATCGCCCGCACCATTGGCAAAGGACAAAAATTCCGCCCTATAAGCCGTCGCATTCACGGTAATATGCGAGGCAGGCACTAAAGCCAAGCAGGCGGGGTTGTAATAGATGGCGCTATTGTCGTTTACGCTGCTCGTCAGCGCGCCGCCCAGCAGCATTCCACGTATTCCCATCTGCAAATTCCAATAATGGCTGTCTTGCGCGGCTATGTTTTCGGCGAAAAAGAGCGCAAAACCAAGCGCAAAAGCGTATTTTTGTATCATCGTTTTCCCCCTCCCGCTGTTGTCTGCTCTTCGAGCTGTATTTTTTGCAAAACACGCTCGTATAAAGCATGTAGGGCTTCGGGATTTTGCATATAACGCTGCATCGTGTAGTCAAATTGCGCACGCTCTACGCCATGCATAGCGAATATCTGCCCATAATAGATGCCCGCCAGACTGTCTTTGGTGCTTGCCTGCGGCACGCCGATAAGCAAACCTTCGGCGAGATGTACATCGACCAGCAGGGGCAACATTTTCTCTTCCGATAAGAGCAATTTATTGCGCTCCGTATCCGTTGCTACAGGTTCTACGGGCGCGCGATAGCAGCCCAAAAAAATCAAGAGCGCAAGCATTAACGGTATTTTTTTTGCGAAGCGGAACGGCATAATTTTATTTTTGGCAAAAATCGCTAACTTTTCGATACGAACGAAATTATATATGTGGCAAGAATTGGCTTTAGATGGTAACTATAAGCATTTTTTTGGGGGCCTGCCCCCGCGCCATCGCCCGCCGCAAAGGACGGCGGGCGGAGCCGTAGCACGGCGTGCTTACGCACTTGTGCCATGCTACGGCTCTACATGGCGCGGGGTCGGGCTATCCGCTCCAGCCCTTCGCTTCGCTACGGGCTTCCGCTCCTATCCCTCAGGCATTGCCATCTGCCTGCTGCTCATGAGCTTTTTCCTCTCTTCCAATCTTTGGGCAAGCAACCATTTTGCGGCGATGCAGATAGATAGCCTGCCTACAGATACCGCCGCAAAAATCGAAGAACTTGCCACAAACAAAAAACATTTTACTGTAGGTGTGCGCCGCAAAGCCATACTTTGCAACGACACCAGCACGACCAGCTCCAGCACAAGCCAAGCGCTAACGGAAGCGCCCAAACTGGAACTTAGCACGCCTGTGGTTAGCGTTAGCGCCAATGCGCCCAATCCTGCGGCGCGTTTGCCGCGTCTGCTCGGCGCTGAACTCGCACTCATGCCCATACAAGAATGGGACAGAGCAGAATACGAACAAATGAAGAACAACGGTTACATATACGTTGTTTTTCGCTTAAGCGTGGGAAAAAACGGCAAAGCTGCAAATATACTCTTCTTAGATACCAACAGCCGCAAGCTTGCGCACGTTATTAAGGAGCAAGTACTTGCTGCCGTTTGGTCTGCTGCACTCGACGCAGACGGCGAGCCCACAGTTTATGCTTATCCGATACAAGTTCTTTACCTTCCTCCCAATTATGAATTTATCGACGATTATGAAGATTAAGCCTGCCGCCGCCCCTTCGGGCTATCGCCGCAGCCTCTTCGCCACCTGCCTTTTTTTGGCGCTTTCTTCTACGGCTTTTGCGCAGTTTGCCGATTCTTCGCAGCGCATAGAGCCTATACCGACTTTGGGCGCTGAAATTTTTATTAGCGATTACAAGGGGGCGTTTCCCGCCCTGCCCTTCGACGAGGCTGCGATTACCAAAACGCATTTCGACCGCCTTACCATCTGGCAAGCAAACTTCCAAAAGGGCGAGCAAGACGAGTCAGGCGCACAATGGAGCATAGACAAAGGCTCTTTCCAGTATGCCTTCGCCTCCTTTTCGGGCAAAAAACTACAGCAGCTCACGTACTACGCGCCCGATATGACGCGTCGGCGTAGGCTCGATTTCTACTACCTGCAAGAAGGGCAACTGCTTTCTGCTATCGATGAATTTTTATTCGACGAAAAGCAAGAAGAGCGCTTAGACAATACGCAGGTGTATTTCTACGATGGCAGCGGCAAACCCTTTCAGCGTACCCGCAGCTTTCCGCACGAAAAGCAGCTAAGAGAACTTTGCGCCTTTCGTTTCGACGAAAAAGGGCAGCTTGTACAGGCAAAAACCTCCTACACGGGCAAGGGCTCCCTGCTTTCGACCCTGCAAATGATGACCCAAAACAAAACCCTACAAACTTTTGAGCGCAGCGCTGCAGAAGCACAATATAACGTTTTCCTTAATTATAGCGAGCTAACCTTACGCAAGAGCTATACACTCAAAGATGAGCGCACCATTAAAGAATTGCGCACTTATGGCATCGACAATAAAGCTTTAACTACAGAGCTCTATCATTACGATGCAGAGGGCAAAATTGTACGCATAGAGCAGACCTTGCATAGCCTGCCGCCTATACTGCAAGCCGACGGCAGCACGAAACCCGTAGAGCGCGTTTTGCACTTCGCCTACAACGAATACAAACTACTTGAGCGTATTATCTCCGAGCAAGGCGAGTCGCAAACAATTTTTTCGTTTCTTTACGCCCAAGAACAGTAACTAATTGCGAATTGCGGATTAAGAGTTGCGAATGTTCTTTGTGTATGTTGTACTGCTGTTCCGTAGGCAACGCGCTACGCGCTCGCCTACGGTTACGGAAAGGGAAGCCCCTATCGGGGCTATCGTACAAAACAAACTATAATGTTATGAGCCGCGCCCTTTGCGCGGCGAATGCCGTATTCCGCGTGAGGGATAGTAGGGGCGAATCAACATTCGCCCCTGTAGGGGCGATGGTGAAACGCCCCGACCACGAAGTGAACGCGAAGCGAATAGCCCGACGGCGCGACCTTTTAAGCCGCATTAGCGGCGGGGAGCGCCGACACGCCCAAAATAAAATGCAAAATCAAACAAAGAATAACCTAAAATAACAGCGAATTAACAATTGCGCCCTCGTAATTCGTCATTCGTAATTCGTCATTCAAGATATGGATAGTTCAAAAACAAGCGGCACAAAAACGCAATATACAAATAGCCTAACGGAGACGCAAATCCGCAATGAATGGGCGGAAGTGGAGCGCGCAAAGGAAAATCCTGCGCTATTTCGCCCCCTTTATCAGCGGCATTATACGGCGATATTTAGGTTTATTTATCAGCGTATTTTGGAGGAAGAAACGACGGCTGACCTCACGGCGCAGGTATTTTTGAAGACTATGCAAAACTTGCAGCGCTACCATTGCAAGGAGCCCGACCCTGTGCCATTTTCTGCGCTTTTGTATCAGATAGCGACGAATGAGGTCAATTATTACTATCGCCAGCACAACAAAAAGCGGGTGATAGCGCTGGAGGATTATCATGTAGAGAAGCTCGAAGATGAGATAAATGAGGACAATTACGATGTAAATTTGGCGGCTGTAAAGGACTTTATGCAGCAGCTTTCGCCGAAGGAAGTGAGCTTGCTGCAGTTGCGCTACTTTCAGCGCCCGCCCATGCAATTTAAGGAAATAGCGGTGGTGATGCAAATCGAAGAAAACGCCGCAAAGACGCGGGCTTCTCGGCTCATAGAGAAGCTACGCCGCGCGCTTGGCAAGCAAAAAAATGACTAAAAAGCCCTTCTACACATACATACTACCCTCATATACAATGAGATACGATATACGACATAATCCACCCACTTTAAGCGATGCGCGCATAGAGGAGTTGCAAAACTTCGATGCTTTGTTGTCGGCTTTTCAGGCGGGTAGGTACGAGATACAAACGAACGTTGGCGAACTTAGCGATGTGCAAATAGCTGGGCACGCCGATTTTGATGCGCTCATGGAGCAGTGGCAAGGTTATGAGGTTTGCACGAATTTGCCAGAATTGAGCGAGCTACAAATAGGCGCGCACGCCGATTTTGATGCGCTCATGGAGCAGATGCAGGGCTACGAAATACATACGGATACTTGGCAGCCCAGCGATGCAGAAATACAAAGCCATCAAGATTTTGAGGCGCTTTTGAAGCGTGTGCAGCCTGCAGAGGCTCGTCCCTCTATGCCTGTAGAGCGCAATTTACCCAACAAACAAGCCACGCCAACGGCAAAAAATCGGTTTTACCTTTGGGTAGCACCTTTGGCAGCAGCGGCGGCTTTAGTGGCTTTTCTGATGCGCACCCCCGAATTGCCCAGCATCGAAGGCGGCAGTTTTAGCCCCCCCGCTGCGCTCGCCTTGCAACAGCCCTTGCCGCAGATACAAAAACCCTTCGCCACCTTCACCCTAAGCGATAACAACACTGATACCACCCTACTCTACCAAACGGGCAGCAAAATATCCGTACCCGCTTCCGCTTTCGTCGACAAAAAAGGTCGCCCCGTAAAAGGAAAAGTAGATATACAGTACCGCGAAATGCACGACCACGTAGATATGTTTGTAGCAGGCGTGCCGCAGCAAGCAGATTTGGCGCACCCACAGCAGGCAGCCGCAGCCGTACAAGTACAGGCTTTCCAAAACGGCGAACCCATCTACTTGCAGCCCGATAAATCCCTAAGCATAGAGCTGCTTACTACCCTGCCTGCCGATATGCCTACCGCCGAACTCGCCGTGTACGCCTACTCGCCCAATGAACAAACCTGGAAGTACCAAAAAGCTGATAAAATAGAAATCCTCAACCAGCCCCAACCGCTGCCAATGGATACCCTTATCAGCGACCCGCGCCCGCTCGACCCCAATAGCGCAGAAGGCAAAAAAGCCCTCGCGCAGATAGAAAAACAATTTCCCGCTCCCAAAGCGCCCATCAAACCTTCCGACGATGTAGAAACCTTCGACTTAGACTATGATACAAAAGAATTTCCCGAACTGAAAGAATACAGCGGTATTCTTTGGACAACCGTAGACCAGTCGAAAAGCTACCAGCAAGCTATGCTTAGCCGCGAGTGGACGAGCATGAAAATTAGGCGAAAAGACAGCGACCAAAGCCAATACGAACTCTCGCTCACGGACGGAAAAGAAAATATCGTTGTCGATATTCAGCCCGTATCCAGCAATGCCGCCGAACGCGAAAATCTGTACAACATTCGCCTACGCCGACACGAAGTTGCGCTAAAAGAGCGGGCAGCTAAAATCAATCAAGCCCTCGCACAGTGGCAGGGAGAAAAACCCAAGAGCCGCAGCGAAGAAGGCAAAAAAACGATTATTCATCGCTTCCAAGCGACGCAACTTGGTCTATGGGCTTGCGCCAATCCGCTCAAAACCAGCCCCGCCGACCAAAGCATAGAGCTGCTCGATGAGAACGGCAAGCCCGCCCAAGCCAGCGCCCTCTACGTTGCCATACCCAGCAAACGCATCTACTACAGCCTGCCCGCAGGTAGCACCAAAATACACTACGCCCCCGATATGCTGCTTTGGGCAGTCGATAAAGACAAGCATATACACAGACTGCGCCCCCAATTGGAGGAAGGCAATACCGCCCAACTGCGCTTGCAGTACCTCCCCAGCAGCCGCAAGCTGCAAACGGAAGAAGATTTGCGCCTCTATCTTGCCGATAACGGCGATAATCGCGCAAATTAATAGCCCCATTTTTTTTCTTGGGCGTGCCCGCGCCCCAAAAAAGGGGGCGCGGTCGGGCTATCCGAGCCGCAATAAATTGCGGCTCTACTATCCCTCACGCAAAAAACAAATACCCGCCACACAAAAGCTGTGTGGCGGGCTTTTTTATGCTATTTCAGGCTTTTTTTCCGCTGAAAAAAGCGCCCAAGCTGCCTGCGTCGTCATATGGGTAACCTCCTCTAAAGAACATCTGCGCAAAGTTGCCAACTCCTGCGCTATGAAGGGAATATATTCGCTGCTATTGCGTTTGCCCCGATGCGGAACGGGCGCTAAATATGGCGCATCGGTCTCTAAAACCAATTTTTCTAAAGGCAATTCATGGATAATTTTATTGATGCCCCCATTCGGATAGGTCAGCACCCCGCCAATCCCCAAGTAAAAACCCAGCGCCAAAGCCCTTTCCGCCTGCTCCCGCGTGCCCGTAAAGCAATGAAAAACCCCGCGTATCGCGTGCGGGAAAGTTTCCATAAATCGCAGCGCATCGTCGATGCAGTTCGCTATTTTCGGACTTTGGGCATTGCGAACATGTATACAAACAGGCAAACCCAATTCATGCGCCCAAGCGCATTGCAAGCGCAAAGCCTCCTTTTGGGCTTCCACATGCGACATATCCCAATAATAGTCCAAACCGATTTCGCCCACCGCCGCAAAGGGACGCGCAAACAACTCCTTGCGCACCCGCTCCAAATCCTGCTCCCAGTTCTTGTCCACGCTACAAGGGTGCAAACCCATCATAGGGCGGATACAATCCCCAAAATCGCGCTCCATCTTCAACATCGGCTCTATAGAATCGATATCAATGTTTGGCAGAAAAAAATAATGCACACCCGCAGCCTTAGCTCGAGCTATCACCTGCGCACGGTCGCCATCAAACTGGCGAGCATACAAATGCGCATGCGTATCTATCAGATAATTGTAGTTCACTTTTTGAGTTACGAGTTACGAAAACTAAGTTAGCGCGTAGCGAAATAGGCATTTTTACCATCGCGCCTCTCCTTCCTTTGCAAAAGGGAGGGGCTGGGGCTGGGTTTAGCAACCACGCAGCCTATCCCCGCCCCTCAAAGGCGCTATAAAACTCTTCCATAAGCTGCGCCCGCTCCGCCTCCTCGTGGTAGCGGCGCGAAAAATGCACGGGCGTAGCCTTCTGCGCCCCAACTTCGCGGGCGATTTTGCCCGATAAAGCGGCTACGCTATGATTGTTTTTCTGCGCAAATTCCCAATCTGCTTGCCCGTAGTAGGATTCTATATACAGCTCCTCTACGCCGCCCGCGCAGAGCTGGCGTATGCGCTCAAAATTTGCCTCCGTCGCCGCATGGTCTATCACATAAGCCGTGCGGAAACCGCGCTTGCGCTCCAATGCGCCAAACATATCGCCCGCTACGGTGTCTTGCCCATTGACGGATATTATCGCCTTTTCGTCGCCGCGCTCAAAAGCGGCTATCAATTCGCGCACCCAAGCCCCTGCCTTATAGCCCAAAGCCGCCACGTCCAATTTCGTGCGGGGCTGCTCCTCAAAACAATAGGCTAAAGTCTTTATCCCATGGTCGAGCTGCGCAAATCGCACAAAAAAGACCTCATTTTCGTAAATGCGCTCCACTTTCGGCTCATGCCGCAGATGTTGCAACTCCCATTTCGGCGTTTGCAGCAAGTATACGTCCATATCTCCCGCGTCGGAAATCTCCCGCACCTCATAAGATACCGCCTTATCGTCGTAAGCCAATAAGTCCCAGCTAAAAGATAAAAGCTGACATTGCACATTGCGGGCGATGCCCCGCGGGCCACAAACGACGACGCGCCGCCCTATCGCCAACTGATGCCGCACAATCCCATTAAAATTGATAAAATGGTCTATATGCGTATGGCTGACGAAAATCGCCGCCGTGTCGCGGCAGTCCTTCACACTCAAATCGGAGGCAATGCCGCAGTCGCAAAGATAATTGAAGGAATGATTGCTAAAATCGAGCATCAAACAAATATCTTCGTCGATGCGGTTTTTTATCGTAGTCGTTATCATGGCAGTATTAAAAATCGAGTAAAGCCCCTTAACACGCCGATTTTGGATTTAGTGCCCTTTTATAGATTTTTTTTGGGGGCTGCGTTTGAATTACGAGTTACGAATTACGAGTTACGATTATGTGCTTTAGGTGTTTTTGGGGCTGCGCCGCGCAAAGCGCGCCGCCGCTACGCTACGGGTGCCCTCCCGTTGGTCGGGGCTACTTCGTGGTCGCTGTTCGCTCAGTACAGCCGTTGCATGCAACGGCTCTACAAGAGCCGCGCCTGCACGGCTGCACCGCGCGGCAAGCCGCGCGCCCTCCGCATCGCTAGCCCATTGCAATCCGTATCCGATATATCGAAGGGACTGCCTTTGAAAGTACCTTTGCGTGAGCGGGTGTAGGGGCGCGAAGCGGTACGCGCCTTTGGCGCGTACTAAAACCCCGCAACACGCGACCCCGCGCTTTGCGCGGGGGCACGCCCAAATTAAGTGAAAAGTGAAAAGTGAATACGAAGTAAACGCGTAGCGAAAATGGCGCTTGATGTATAA
>CAYXSA010000096.1:0-16306 GCA_964467315.1 uncultured Saprospiraceae bacterium
TTTTCACTTTTCACTTTTCACTTTTCACTTTTCACTTTTCACTTTTTTTGGCGTGTCGGCGCTCCTAAAAAGGTCGCGCCGTCGGGCTATGCGGGGCGAAAACATCGCCCAAATGGGCGAACGCCGAAGGCATCCCCGCAGGGAATGTTGATTCGCCCCTACTATCCCTCACGCGGCTGCCCCGCGCCAAAGGGGCGCAGGGCGCAAACTATAGTACAAAAATTGTATCTTTGCGGGTATGAAAAAGCCTATAAAAACGAGGGCATACAGCGCCGAAGATAGGGAGCGCATTTTATCGCTGTTTTTCACAGGCGAGCGCGAGAACATCGATTTGGCGCTACAGCTATCGAAGTCTGTGGGCTTCGATGCAGCGGGCTATTTTGGTTTTAGCGAGTGGAAACAGCTACAGAATATAAGCAGATATAAGCTATTTGCGCCGAGTTTTTCTTTTGCGTTCAACGGTAATCCGCAAAAGCATATACTGGCAAGAGAAACGCTCTGGAGCTATGTGGAGCGCTTGCAGCAGTTGGAGGTATTGGATTTACAGAATTGCGATTTGGAAGATTTTTATGGGTATCATCTGGATTGTTTTCCCCGTTTGCGGGAATTGAATTTGAGTTACAACGAATTTAAGCGGCTACAGGCGCATAATTTCGCAGGTTTGCAGCGCTTGGAGCGCTTGGACTTGAGCTTTTGTAAGATACGGAGCATAGAGGCGTATACCTTCGAGCCGCTGACAAATCTGACTTGGCTCTCTTTAGATTGGAATAATCTATATCATATACACGCCGAAACCTTCGCGCCGATGCAAAAATTGGAAACGCTTTACCTTTGGGAAGCGACAGCAAAAGCAAGCAGAGAGAGACTGCATAGTAGCTCCTCCACTGTAGCGGCGCTGCGCTCCGTCTTACCCCGCTGTAAAATCTTGATATAAAAGCCTGAATGACCTTGCGAGAGGGATAGCAATGTAGGGGCAGCCGCAAGAGCTGCCCCGCAATGTATAGCCCGACGCGAGCGCCTTCGGCGCGAAGCGGCTCGCCAAAAAAAAATTATATTTGGGTAAAGTTATTGTATATCTAAAAAAAATAGCAGATTTGCAGCCGAAAATGAAAGCTATAGCATTTTTATTGGCGCAAGCGCCTACGGAACTGGGCACTATGTACAGCAGCGGAAAGATATACGTTGTTGTTGGTGTATTGGCTATAATTTTAGCGGGTATTGTTTTCTTGCTTTTTAGCATGGAGCGGCGTGTTAGCCGCTTGGAGCGCGAGCAAGTCGAAGATAGACACAATCCATAATTCGTAATTCAAACTATGTCAAATTACAGTTTCTTCCAAGGCGTAGAGAAGTATTTCGACCAAGCCGCGCCCTTCACGGGCTTAAACAAGGGCTTGTTGCAGCAAATCAAAGCTTGCAATGCGGTGTTCCGTATGCAGTTGCCCTTGAAAAAAGAGGACGGCGACGTGGAGGTTATCGAAGCCTATCGCGTGCAACACAGCAACCACCGTATGCCCACTAAAGGCGGCATTCGCTACGCTGAAGACGTAAATCAAGACGAAGTTATGGCTTTGGCTGCCTTGATGACCTACAAATGTGCCGTCGTAGACGTGCCTTTCGGCGGTGCAAAAGGTGGTATCAAAATCAATCCCAAGAACTACACTGTTGAGCAGTTGGAGCGCATCACGCGCCGCTACACGGCGGAACTCGTGCGTAAAAACTTCATAGGCCCTGGTCTTGATGTGCCCGCACCCGATTACGGCACAGGCCCCCGCGAGATGGCTTGGATTGTCGACACTTATGCCGCGCTCAAACACGGCGAATTGGACGCAGCAGGCTGCGTAACAGGCAAACCCGTTAGCCAAAACGGTATACAAGGACGCACAGAGGCAACTGGTCGCGGCGTATTCTACGGTCTGCGCACAGCTTGTTCCTTTGAGGACGATATGAAAGCCTTAGGGCTGACTACAGGTATGGCTGGCAAGACAATGGTCATTCAAGGCTTAGGAAATGTAGGCTCTTACACGGGTCTGATTTCTCAACAAGAAGGCGGCGTGAAAGTCATCTCTGTAGCCGAATACGATGGCGCTATCTATAACGCCGACGGCATCGACGTTGCCGCTCTGATAGAGCACCGCAACGCTACGGGCTCCATCATGGGCTTTCCTGGCTCTACCTCCCTCGAAAATCGCTTCGCTGCCCTTGAACTCGAATGCGATATACTCGTGCCCGCTGCTTTGGAAAACCAAATCAACGAGTCGAACGCCGCCCGCATCAAAGCGAAAATTATCGCCGAAGCTGCCAACGGTCCCGTAACACCCGAAGCCGAAGCTATCCTGCTCAAACGCGGTTGCTTGATTATACCCGATATGTATATCAATGCAGGCGGCGTAACGGTTTCTTACTTCGAGTGGCTCAAAAATCTCTCCCACGTCCGCTTCGGTCGTATGCAAAAACGCTTCGAGCAAAACGCCAACGAAGCGCTGGTGTCTATGATTGAAACCCTCACAGGCAAAAAAATCGGCGAAGCCGAGCGCAATGCGCTCACACGCGGCGCAGACGAAATCGACCTCGTGCGCTCTGGCTTGGAAGAAACCATGATTAACGCTTACAACGGTATCCGCAATACTTGGAAATCCAACTCGAATATCCCCAGCCTGCGTACAGCAGCCTTCGTATATGCTATCAAAAAAATCGGTAGCGATTACTTGGCACTGGGCATATTCCCATAAACAGCCTAAACAGTAGGGTGGGGGCGTACATTGAGTACGCCCCTACCCATGGACGCAAATTCGATTGGGAAAATCGGGTTTGCGTTTTTTTATTTGCACAGCCGAAAAAAAAAAGCGAATTTCACCAAATAAAAATCTGTGCTAAGCCCCGCAAAATTCGTAATTCGTAATTCAATGAAGAAGCTACTCGTTCTACTATCACTGTCTTTTGCGCCCTCGCTGCTTTCGGCTCAAGCGCCTACTTATGCGGAGCACATCGCTCCCTTGATTTACACGCATTGCACGACCTGCCACCGCGACGGGGAGGTTGGGCGATTTTCGCTGACGAATTATCAAGAAGTTGTTTCTTGGGCAAACGTCATTCGGCAGGTAACGCAGGTGCGCTATATGCCACCTTGGCAGCCCGACCCCAATTATAGCCATTTTTTGGGTGAAAATACGCTTAGCGATGCGGAGATACAACAAATCGCCGACTGGGTCGCGGCGGGCACTCCGCGCGGAGATATAGCGCTTGAGCCTACGCCGCCAGAGTTCCCGACCAGCTCGCAGTTGGGTACGCCCGATTTGGTTTTGTCTTTTAGCGAGATGCTTTTCCATGAGGCAGGGGGCGACGATTATAGGGTAGTGGTGCTGCCGACCAATCTCGCTCAAGACCGAGATATATCGGCTATAGAGATGCGACCAGGCAATGGCAATATCGTCCATCATGCGCTGTTTTCTTGGGATACCACAGGGCAGGCGCGGCAAAACGATGCCAATACGCCCGAATACGGCTACACGGATTTTGCAGGTTTCGGGGTCAGCGGAGCCGATGCCCGCCAATTTCCCAGCTATGCACCAGGGCAGAAAGCGCGCCGCTATCCGCCAAATTTCGGTCAAAGGCTGCCCGCAGGCGCAGACCTCTTGATGCAAATTCACTACGCGCCCACATCGGTAGATGCTTACGATTCTTCTACCGTCAATCTGTTTTTTACCCCCGCGCCCGCCACGCGGCAGGTACAGCAGTACGTGATGCTGCCCAATACGCTCACCAATGGCCCCTTCGTCATTCCCGCCGATAGCCTCGTTACCTTTCACGGACAATTTACCGTACCCTTCAACGCCTCGCTGATAAATATCGGTCCGCACGGGCATCTTATCTGCAAATCTTGGGAGGTCTTCGCCATCAAACCCAACGGCGATACGATACAGCTCATAAAAATTCCGAATTGGGATTTTCATTGGCAGGGCAATTATTCTTTCCCCAGTCTTGTCCGCCTACAGATGGGCACCGTCATACACGCGCGCGGCACTTACGATAATCGCGCCTCCAATCCCAACAATCCGCACAATCCGCCGCAAACGATAACTTGGGGCGAGGGCACAACAGACGAGATGTTTTACATTTCCTTCTTTTTCGCCCTTTACCAAAATGGGGACGAAAATATCGTGCTGCCCAACGATACGCTGCAGCTCGGTCCGCCGCTCATCAGCGCAGCGACGGAGTTCGATATGCCTACGAATAAATTTTATCCGCTATATCCCAATCCTACAGACGGCACGCGCCTAAGCGCCGCCTTCACGACGACGCGCCCAAGCTCGCAACTGCGCTTTGAAATCATCGACCTCATGGGGCGCAGCATCTTGCTCGACAATGCGACGTACACGGCGGGCGCACACTTGCGCGATTTTACGCTACCCACAAGCCTTAGCGCGGGCTTGTATTGGCTGCGGATTTCGGGCGAGGGCTTTTGGGAGCAGCGACCCTTTACGCTAACCCGTTAATTTTTCCCATAATTTACATTATGTAAAGTAGGATTTGGGGAAATGATGGTTTGGGCGGCTCGGCGCTCCCCGCCGCTTGCAGCGGCTTAAAAGGTCGCGCCGTCGGGCTATCCGTTGCAGCGCGCTCAGGGCAGACACATTGGTCTGCCCCTACACGCGCTTTCACTGCTATCCCTTCCGCGTTTTTTCATCCCGCCGCAAAAAAGTTTGCGGCGGGCTTTTTTCTGCAATTTTCACTATGAAGCCTCTCCAAGCTCTTTTATCCTTCTGCCGCCAATACGGCGATTATGGCAGCTTCGACGAAGACGAACGCCAGCGTCTATTGCTGCCCTTGCTCGACCATACGCAAAGCGATTGGACGGACGAAGACAGTCATCAACTTTTGCAATTTTTTATGGCAGATGAAAAAGACGATTACGGCGTACATTTCGTTTTTTTGCTCCCCTTGATGCTTGCCCGCTCTTGTCCGCAGCACGCACCCAGTATGCGCTACTTATACGATATTGTGCTAAAAGAAAAGGAGGAAGAATTGGCTAAGCTGCTGCCGAACTTTTACCAATACGATACTATCCGTACTGCTGCGCTGGGTTTGCTCGATTTGGGCTACTACCCCACCATGCACGCCGAAATTGTCCATTATTTGCGTTCTTTGCGCGGGCGAAGCCTATTCAAAGAATATGCGCCTGTGCTGCTGGCGACCTTGCCCGCAGGCGCAGAGCGCCAACAGCTTATAGACGAACTTTGGCAAAATTGCCGCAGATTTTCCACCGATTGCCTGCAAGGGGTGATTTGGGCTTTTGCGGCTATGCGTCCCGATAGCGCCGAATACTTTTATCATTTGCTTGCTGACGATTGGTACGAAACCTTAGACAGCGGCGGCACAGGCAACGCCCAAGCCACCAAACAAGCCCTAAGCCGCTACCCACTCCGCGAGAAAGAATGGACACGCATCGAAAGCCTCTGCAAAGACCCACGCCAACTCCAAAAACTGCTGAAAGTGAAAAGTGAAAAGTGAAAAGTGAAAAGTGAAAAGTGAAAAGTGCATTTTTTTCGCCTGAATTGCAAATTTTTTAGCAATTATTTTTACTTATTTTATCTAATAACTTATTGATAATCATGATTCTATGTGCCATACATAAAGCACAAAACTGTTCACTTTTCACTGTTCACTTTTCACTTAAAATGCGTGAGGGATAGCAGTGGAAGCGCGTGCAGGGGCAGACCAATGTGTCTGCCCCGAGCGCGCTGCAACGGATAGCCCGACGGCGCGACCTTTAAGCCGCTGAAAGCGGCGGGGAGCGCCGACACGCCCAAATTAATTACGAGTTACGAGTTACGATTGTGCTTTGTGTATCTTTGCGCGACAAATGCGAACATTCGTAACTCGTAACTCGTAACTATGAATTATTGTTTTTTTGATGAGCAGACAGCGGATTTTTATCCGCTTACGCTCACGCGTCCTATTGCTGATTTGCGTATGGGCGCATTGACAAATTTTGAGCGCTGGCGCTGGCATCTGTACGCGCATAGCGAGCAAATGGGCTATGCAGCGGATTTGGTGTATCTGCGTCCGCTCTTTGGCTTGCCGCCTGCGCAGAGTAGCAGCCGCTATTTTATCAATGGGCGGGCTATCGGCAATGCGACTTGGGCGGCGGAATTGCAGGCACTACTACCCTACCAATCGCTGATGCATAAGGGGCAATTGATTGGCTTTCGCGTCGATGCCGACGATAATACGAGCCTCTACGACTGGCAGGCATTAGAAAATAAATGCGAGCAACGCGCCTCCAAAATAGCTGATAATCAGGCAGTTGTTATACATCGGGCTTGGGATTTGTTTCGGCTAAATGCGCAAGTTTTGGCGGCAGATTTTGAGTTGTTGACGGCGGGGCGCTCCTCCCTCCCTTTAAGCGCGAGCAATACGGTTATCGGCGATGCAAGCCGCATATTTTTGGAGGCAGGCGCTACGGTAGAAGCAGCCGTTTTGAATGTGCGCGATGCCCCCATCTACATCGGCAAAAATGCCGAAATCATGGAAGGGGCGCTTATACGCGGCGGCTTGGCTTTGGGCGAGGGCGCACAGATAAAAATGGGCGCAAAACTCTATGGCGCTAATACCGTCGGCGAGCATAGCAAGGTAGGCGGCGAATTGGGCAATAGCATTATTTGGGGATACAGCAACAAAGGGCATGAAGGCTATGTAGGCAATTCCGTGCTGGGGCAATGGTGCAATCTGGGCGCAGATACCAATACCTCCAATCTAAAAAATAACTATTCGCCCGTAGAAATGTGGCATCATGCACGCGGAAGAATGGAAAGCACAGGGCTAACTTTTTGCGGCTTGGTCATGGGCGACCATAGCAAATGCGGCATCAATACCATGTTTAATACGGGTACGACCCTCGGCGTTAGCGTTAATTTTTTCGGCGCGGGCTATCCGCCCAAACATATCCCTTCCTTCACTTGGGGCGGCTCCGAGCCTGCCGCTTGGCAGGACTACGAGATAAGCAAAGCCCTACAAACGGCGGAGCGGGTCTTAGCGCGCCGAAGCATGGAGCTTGATGAACATCAGCGGCTTATGCTGACGGCTATCTGGAAAAACGAGCGCGAGCGATAGCGCTAAAAAACAGCCCGCGCCCAGCGTACCCCCGCCAGCGCATTCGTTAGCCAGAGGGCATCGCAGCTTTGGATATCCTCCAAGCTAACGCTTTGTTCTTCGACGCATAGACCCGCGCGGCGCAGCAAATCCAAAAGGCAAGCGCGCAGCACCCCCGCCACGCAACCCGACGACAAAGGCGGCGTGATGATGCGTAGGCGCTTCCCGTTTTGGGGGCGGAATATCAAAAAAATGTTGGAGGCAGTACCCTCGCAGACCTCGCCTAAATTATTGATTATCAGGGCTTCATCGCATTTATTTGCCTGTGCCTGCAAAGCCGCTTGCACGTATAAAGCGGCGCTGGTCGACTTACAGTTGCTCAAAGCCATGTTTGCCATCTTCGCGATGCCCTGCGCTATGCAGACCTTTAGTTCGCCAAGTTTGGGCGTATAGGCTTGGGCTTCTGCGTGCCATGCGGCTTCTTGGCTTAAGGGCGTATAGAGTCCGCCCCCACTGCGGAAAAAAGTAATGCGCAGGCGGATTTTTTGGCTTGGGCTATTTATGCTGCTTGCTGCTTTGTTCAATGCACGACGCAGGCGGGCAAACGAAAAGCAGCTTGGCATTTGCATCTGCAAACAAGCCAAGCTGCTTTGTATTCGCCGCTGGTGATAGACCCAAAGCGGTATTTCTATGCTGCCATCTGCTTTTTTTAGCGCGAGTATGGTTTCAAAAAAACCATCGCCGTAGCGAAAGCTGCGATTTTCAGTGTTCACTTTCTTACTCTATCTTGACGATAACGGAAGGCGTTTTGTACTCGAAAACGATTACTTCGCCCGTTTCTTTTTTCGCAAGCTCGATGCGGGCGATATGTAGTTGTTCTTTAGCGCTGAGCTCTGCCGTAGGCAGCTTGCCAGCTTCGAGCTGTATGGTGCCGACGTATTGGCTTTGTTTGTAGATGTCCAATTCTGCTTTACGCAGTTCATATTTCTCGCTATGGTTTTCGCCTGTAGCGGAGAGTATAAGAAGTGCGCCTGTGGCTTTGTCTATCTTGAACTGTAGGTCTTTTTGAGCGGACAGTTGGGTAAATGCGAGGCACAAAAATATATAACAGAAGGAAAGTAGCGTTTTCATAGTTGCAGCGTGTATTTGCTTGCGTAGGCTTGCAAATTATGTGCCATACGCTTAAAAATTGCTTTTTAAGCCCACTTGTAGGGAGATGACCTGATTTTTATCGCCGTATTTGTTGATGCGGGTTAGGCTCTGTTGGAAGGAGGGCTGTACGCTTAGACTCAAGCGCTCAGTAAGCTGTCTATCGATACCCAAACCGAATTGGCAGCTAAGATAGGCATTATCGGCGAGGGATTGGGACTGCAACAAACCGCCTTCGTAGTCGTTTTTGCCTATCTCTGTAGTGTAGCGCAGTGCGCCGTCCGTTTGTTGCAAGCTCGTTTCGCGCTGGCCTTTATAGGTTTGCGAGAGATTAAAATAGGCACTCGCGCCTACTTGGGCGTATATGCGCCATTTTGCATTGCGGAATACGGAGAATTGCAATTGTACGGGTATTTGGACGAGTATGCTATTGGTGCGGCGTTGTTCGCTGACCAAGTGCTGCAAACCTTCTTCGCCTTCTACGAGTTGGGTATTATCGAGCGTATAGCTGCGTTCCTGCTCAAAGCTGCGCACCGAAAACTGCAGACCTGCCTGCATAGCAATTAGGCGAGAAAAATCGCCCTCGCCGAAGACACCCAGCGCGAAACCGCTGCCTGCGCGCCCATACTCTGTGCGGCTATGCGCCTCTGCACCCGCGATGATGCCGAATTTGCGCACGCGCACATAAGGCTGTACGATTTTCGCTTTGCGAAGGTTAAAATCGGCGGGGTCGGTGATAGGGTCGGCTTTTACGCTTGCTTTTTCTGGCTCTATAGCGGGCAGCGATAAGAGGGCTATCGTGCTAAGTTCGCTGTTATTATTGTCGCCCTTTGTATCGTCGTTATTTAATGTGTTGTTTGCACTGCTGCTATTGTTGTTATTAGTGCCGTTTGCATGGGTTGCATGGGCGCTATTTAGTTTGTTGTTATTATTGGCACTGCTCGTGGGCACAAAGCCCTCTACGCCCTTGATGTCTGCATTTTTGCGAACGGTCGCCAGCGGCGTGCGGTGAATGTATTTTTTACGCTCGCTGCTGCTGCTATTCGTGTTTGCGCTTGTATTTGTGTGGAGGCTATTATTATTGTTATTAGCGCTGTTGCTTGCTGTAGTTGTCGTGTTGAGGGTGTTGGTCGTGGTCGCGTTGGAGCTGGTAGATGCGGTAGATGCGGTAGATGCGCCCGCTATGGTTGTATTGGGGATATTGTTGGCGCTGCTATTGTTGGTTTGGCGCTGCTTATTGTCGGCTATGCTGCTACTATTGTCATTGCTGCCACTGCCTGCCCACTGGAAAAGCAGGGCAAAAACACCTGTCATCAATGCGATTTCCAAACCTTTGTAGAACCATACCGCCAAGGGGCGATGTTTGCGCTTATCTAAATCTGCTTCCAGCCGTTTCCAATCATTCGGGCTGCTGGGCAGCTCAAAATGCTCAAAAACCTCCGCCAAATGCGCATCTTCTCGCTGCTCTATCGCTTCCGAGTTGCCTTTTTGTAGGCGCTCGAAGGCAGCAAACTCGCCGCCTTTGGGCGCGGGCATCTCGAAACCCTCGAAGGCTTCGCGCATAGATTTATCGAAGGCTTGCTCCTCCTCGTTTTCGTAAAATTTATTCTTCATAGCGCTTCGTCTATCTCGTTTTTTGTTGGTGGTGAGGGTACATATCAATAAGCAGGGCTTTTAGGCGCGTGCGCGCTTTTACCAGATTAGAACGGGAGGTGCTCTCCGTGATGTCGAGTAATTCGCCTATTTCCTTATGCGAATACCCCTCAATGGCATACAAATTAAAAACAGCTCTATACGAGGGCGGCAATTGCTGAATAACTGCCATGATTTCCTTTGCCGAATACTGGCTAATGCTATCGGCTTCCTCTGTCGCTATGTGCCGCACCGTCTCCAAATCCTCGCTGCGATGCCGTAACTGTCGGCGATAAAAATCAATAGCCGTATTTATCATAATGCGCCGTATCCAACACTCTAAAGAAGTGCCTAATTGGTAGCGCTGTAGGTAACGAAATACTTTTATATAGCCCTCATTCAGTATATCGCGTGCATCTTCCGAATGGTTGGCATAACGCATACACACGCCGAGCATCTTGCCATAAAACTGCTCATATAGCTGCTTTTGCGCCCATCTTTCTTCCCGCAGACAAGCGTGTATGAGTTGTGTTTCGCGGTCTGTCATAGTGAGTGTGATTGCCATAAGCGAATTACGAGTTAGGAACACGAAGTGAACGTGTAGCGAGTTATGATTGTGCTTGCAAAAATTAAAACGTAGTCCCTACTCGTTTTGCTGCCTGCAAATTACGTTTTTAAGCGCAAATGACAAATTATGTTTTTTTGGGGGCGTGCCCGCGCCGCTAAAAAGGCGGCGCGGTCGGGCTATGCGGGGCATATCACCATCGCCCCAGCGGGGCGAATGTTGATTCGCCCCTACTATCCCTCACGCGCTTGCTGCGCCCGCAAAGGGCGGGCGCGCGCAGGCAGCCCTGCAAAAATACAAACAAAACACAAAGCAGTAGCGCGCCCTTTGCGCGCTGCTGCGCAATTTTTTGCGTGAGGGATGGTAGGGGCAGACCAATGTGTCTGCCCTGAACAGCCCGACCGCTGCCCCCTTTTTGGGGCAGCGGGCACGCCAAAATAAAATTTGTTCCGCACGTTTATCCCCGTATTTTTGTATTTTATTTATACCGCTTTCACCTAATTATGATGCGCAAAATCTACCATTTTTTATTCGCTGCTTGCTTGCTGCTTTTGTTGGTGCCGCCACTCGCCAAAGCACAGCCCGCCAATTTTAACATCAGCCGCAGGGGCGGTCTTGCCAACCCCAGCGGCGTGGAGCTTAGCAGCCTTTGGGGCTACGAGGCGGCAGGGCGCAAATACGCCCTATTGGGCACAACCGTCGGCGTTACGATTGTCGATATGACCACCCCCAGCGCGCCCAGCGTCGTTAGCCAAATCGCCTGCACGCAGTCCATCTGGCGGGAGCTGAAAGTCGTGGGGCAGCATGCCTACGTGGTGGCAGATGCGACCGATGATGGCATTTTGATTATCGACCTTAGCCAGCTGCCCAACAGCACGACCCACCAGTTTTATTATCCCGCCGTCGGCGCAGATACCCTCACCAAAGGGCATACGCTGATAACGGACGAGAACGATATTTTGTACATTTCGGGCTCCAATCTCAACAATGGCGGGGTGCTGATGTTTGGGCTAAGCAATCCGAATGCGCCTAATTTTTTGGGCGCTGCGCCCGCGATATATGCGCACGACTGCTATGCGCGGGGCGATACGCTTTGGACTGCCGACATCAACGCGGGGGAATTTTCGGTGTACGACATCACGAATAAAGCCGCGCCTGTTTTCCTCGCCAGCCAAAGCACGCCCAGCAATTTCACGCATAATTTATGGATTTCCGACGATGGGCGCACGCTCTACACCACCGACGAGCGCGCCGATGCTTGGGTGGCTGCCTACGATGTGAGCGACCTTAGCAACATCACGGAAATAAGCCGCTATCGCTCTCGCGGGGCAGCCGAATCGGGCGTTATCCCGCACAATGTACACGTGCGCAACGATTTTTTGATAACCGCTTACTACACCGATGGGGTTATCATCAAAGACGGTCGCCGCCCGCATAATCTGGTGGAAGTAGGCAGATATGATACCTACCCGCCGCAGCGGACGGGTTTTTTCGGCGTTTGGGGGGTGTATCCGTACTTTGCAGACGGTACGCTGATAGCATCGGATATGCAGACGGGTTTGCATATCTTTAGCCCGCAGTACACGCGCGCTTGCTGGCTCGAAGGCAATATAACAGAAATGGGCACAGGCACGCCGATTTTCGGCGCAAGCATACAGATACTCAACACCAACCGCAGCGCAGCGAGCAGCCTAAGCGGTTTTTATGCGACGGGCACGGCGCAGGCGGGCACTTACAGCGTGCAGGTGCTAAAGGCGGGCTATCTGTCTGCGACGGCTACGGCTGTTTTGCAAAACGATAGCCTCACTATCTTGGATGTGCAGCTCACAGCCGCTACGCCCTTCGGCTATAGTGGCACGGTGCGCGAAGCGGGCACAAATACGCCCATACAGGGCGCGCAGGTAAAATTACGCAGCTACAACGGCGTATATGATTTATCCGCTATGACCAATGCGAGCGGCAATTTTTCCTTTGCTAACTTTTATGCCGAAAACTACGAAATCAGCGTAGGGCATTGGGGGCATCATACGCAGCAATTTGCGCAGCAGACTATCACCGCCGCCAACAATTCGCTCAACGTTTTATTGGATAAGGGCTACCGAGATGAGTTTTTGCTGGATTTTGGCTGGCAGGTTTCGGGCGATGCCAACCCAGAAGGTTTTTGGCAGCGGGCTGTGCCGACTGCTTCCACCCTCAACGCGCAGGGGCAGCAAATAACGCCCGCCGCAGACCTCCCCAATGATTTGGGCGCATACTGCTTTGTAACGGGCAATGGCGAATCGGGGCAGGCAGGTTTTGCCGATGTAGACAACGGGCATACGATGCTACAGTCGCCTGCGATGGATTTGCTCACGTATACCAATCCCGTTTTGCAGTTTCGCTATTGGTTTGTGAATGAGAGCGGCAGCCTGCCTACAGATAGCCTGCAAATCGTGGTCAGCAATGGCAGCCAAACGGTAACGCTGGGCAGCTATGGCGGTGTGCAGCGCGCTTGGTCTGGCTTGCAAAGCTATCGCTTGATGGATTTTATCGCCGCAAGCGGGCAGATGCGAGTGTATTTTGTGGCTTATGATTTTGATAATCCCAACCTCGTAGAGGCTGCTGTAGATATGTTTGAAATCGTGGAGCAGCCTATAAGCGTGGAGGAAGCAAACGCCGAGCAAAGCGGCTTGCGTTTCAGTCCGAACCCTGTTAGTAACTTGCTGCGGGTTGACAATGCAGAAGGCAGCAGTTTGCCGAATATAGAGGTATACGATGCGCTGGGTCGCTTGGTGGCGCAGCATATCGCCGATGGACGTGTGCAAGCGGATATAGATTTGTCTGCCTTGCCTACGGGTTTGTACTGGGCTGTGCCTGCTGAGGGGCGGGCTGTAGGAATTAGCAAAGAGTAAAAATTTGGCAGGCTGCCCGCCGCGCCTTTGCGCGGCGTGGGCTGTTTTGCGTGAGGGATATGTAGAGCCGTAGCATGCTACGGCTCAAATAGCCCGACCCTGCGACCTTTAAGCCCGCATTTTTGCGGGCGGGGAGCAGGGGCACGCCAAAAAAAATACAAAGCTCATCTTTGCGCTTAACAATGGTCATAGGGCGAGAGATAGAAAGCCTGTACTTTTGTGGCATTCAATAAACAATCATCAAGCAGCCATGAAACAAAGAGAGCCCGTTAGCAAAATAATGACCGCCAATGTGTATTATGTGCAGGAGCACGACACGCTGCGCGATGCGGTAGCGACCATACAAAAGAACGGTATCCGCCATTTGCCCGTGCTGAAAGGCAATACCATAAGCGGCATTATCAGCAGCGCCGACCTGAATAGGCTGATGTTTGGCTCCCTGTTTGAGAACCAAGAGGGCACGAATGAGGCGATTTTGGATATGCTTTCCATCGCGCAAGTGATGACGAAAGCGCCGCAAACGGTGGGTTCGCATACGCCCATCAAGGAGGTGGCCGAAGTGCTGGCAGGGGCAGAATTTCACGCCTTGCCCGTAGTCGATGAAGGCGAGCTGAAAGGCATCGTAACGACTACCGACCTTTTGCAATATATGTTGGAGCAGTATTAGGTAGAATTTGCTGCCGTCTGCTTCGCATAAAAAAGGCAATCCCCTCTTTGGCATCGCGCCTAAGGGGGGATTTTAATTTCACATTCACAAACCTAATTAATTTTCATCTATGATATAGGGAGCAGTTAACTGTATGCTGTTATTTGTTGTTGTCTATTTCGTCTATCATAATATCGCCCATCATGGGGTATATGATTTCCTCCGTTTTGAGTTGAACGGGCTTGCTGGGGTCGAAATCTGCCGCAGAAACGCTGAGGCTGCCGATGGCATCATTGATTTCGGCGTAGAGGTAAAGACCGCTGCTTTTTTGAATTTGCTGGGTCAGGGGGATAGCGAATTTGCCGTCTTTATCGGATTTGGTGGAGGCGACTACGATGCCTTCGGCGTTGTAGAGTTGTACGAGGGTGCGGGGGGCTATTTTTCCGTTTTGGTCGTAGACGCTGCCCTGTAGTTGGCGTGCCATGCGCATCATATCGGCAAAAAAACCTTCTGCGAGCGGGTCGACGGGGGCGACTTTTTGGCTGCTGCTATGGGCTACCCAAGCGATGGGGTCGATGGGCGTAGCGGCGGCGGCTTGGAGGCTGGGCGCGGATAGGGCGATAAGGGCGGCGGCTATGAGGCTGTATACGCCTCCTCTGTGGCGGCTGGGGGCAGAAAATGCTGCGCCTTTGCTGCTGTATTTTTTTTGCAGTTGCGTTTTGCTAAAACGTCCGCAGATATTGGTAGTGGCTTGTTTGCGCTGGGCATAGGACTCGAAAAAGGTGATGATTTCTTCCTCGCTCATTTTCGTAAAATCTACAACCGTTTTTTGACAGGCAAGGCAAAAGCGACCTTGTTCCTCTTCCTGCATGAGCGCCCATTTTTCGTGGCAGGGCGTTCCTATTTTGAGCTTGAAATTTGTGTTATCTTGCATAAGTCTATGATTATCAGCGTTCTGTTATTTATCATGCTTCTGTGTATGAAGATGTGTGCAGCCCGCCGAATGGTGTGCGAGGGAGGAAAATTTCTATAGATTTTTTTTTCGTATATCGGCAAGCTGCATATAAAGCAGCAAATTGGAGGCGGGCGGCACGGCGGGCGGGCTGCCTGCAGCGCCATAACCCAAAGCAGGGGGCACGAAAAAAATCCCCCTTCCCGATACGGGCAGCCGCGCCGCTGCATGATGAAAAGCAGGCAAGATATGCCCCGCTTCGTGCAAGGCAAAACAAAGCCGCTCGCCCCGCGCCAAGCCATTATCGAGCATTTCGCCGCCTTGCTCGAGCATCAGCGCATAATAAACGCAAACCGTATCGCCCGCCTGCGCATAGTAGCCGCCTCCAAAATTGGGCGGCAGTATTTGATATGCCCAGTTGGGGAAAGCACTATCGCGTTGTAGATGGGCTAAATTGCCCCCAGAGAGCATATAGCGCTCTGCCCAGCCTTGCATAAAATTGGCTATCGTATCGCTTTGCGCCAAAACAAGCGCCTGCTCCGATTTCATCGCCTCCACGCTGCGAAAGCCCAAAGTTTTCGCCAATGCGCTGTCTGCCAAATTTTGCAAGCGCGCACGCGGCGTATGTGCAACGATGGTAAAATGCGCCTCTATCGTATCCTCCAAGCCTATTTGCGCAAAGCGCTGCATACTCGCCGCCACATGGCGCATACGCAGACGCACCAACAGGCTATCGCCCAAGCGCGCACGCATCATAGCCGACTCCCAAGCATTGCGAAATTGCCGCGCGGGCACTATCAAAACCAAGCCGCCATTTGTATCGCTTTGCTCCAAGAGGCTGTCGCGCTGGAAAATTTTGTATTCCATACGCAGCTCATCGCCCCAGTCTATCGGGCTGCTGGGCGCGGGCGTTTTGTAGCGCGAGGGCAGCAATTTATATTCGTAGGTATAGTCGTTTTCGCCGCCCTGCTGCCAGCCTTCGCCACTGCTGCAAGCAAAAAAGTGAAAAGATAAAAGCGAAAAGATAAAAATATACTTCATCTGTAAATATAGATATTTTTTTTGGGCGTGCCCCCGCGCACCCCGCCCGCGCCAAAGGCGCGCGGGCGTGAAAGGTCGCGGGGTCGGGCTATCCGTTGCAGCCCCGCCTACGGCGGCGCTTCCACTGCTATCCCTCACGCGTTTTAAGTGAAAAGTGAAAAGTGAATACGGAGTAACCGCGCAGCGAAAAATTTTGTGCTTTATGTATAGTATATAAAAAATTGATTAGCAATAAGTTATAAACTAAAATAAATAAAAAATAAGTGCTAAAAAATTTGCAAGTTAGGCAAAAAAAATGCACTTTTCACTTTTCACTTTTCACTTTTCACTTTTCACTTTTC
>CAYXSA010000097.1:0-15704 GCA_964467315.1 uncultured Saprospiraceae bacterium
GGATTGGATTCATTAATAATACGACATTTTAATTCTACATGCGGCGCACCTGGGGTCTGCCCCTACCATCCCTCACGCATTGCCATCGGTATCCTTCATTTGGGTTTTTGCCGCTAAAGAAAGCAGCCTTTGGTAGGCTGCAGCCTGCAAGCTCATATTTCTGTGCTTTTCGGCGAGGCTACGGCTTTGGGGCGCTTGGCTTAGTTGTCCTTCGATGCTTCGGAGGGCTTGGGCGATCTGTTCGGGTTGATTGCCTGCGGCGATAGCGCCGCCTATGCCCGATTTTTGTATGAGGTCGGAGTCGTCGCCTACGCCCTCGGGCAAGATTATCGGTAGATTCATAGCCCAGTATTCGCCGTCTTTGATGGGCGAGCAAAAGCGGCGCGAGGGCGCGGGGCGGATGGGCGAAAAGGCAAAATCTGCCGTCGACAGATAAGCAGGAACTTCCCCATGCGCCGCCAAGCAAATATAGACCTTATCCAGCGGGAAGCCTACACGCCTTAATTTTTCTTCCAATTCCGATTTCGGCGTAGGCGAGAGCAGCAGCAGCCGAAAAGCCCCCCCGTAAAAATCAAGCGCCGCACGAAACCAGCCGAAAGCCTCTTCATCGTAATAAATACTGCCAAATTTGCCCACATATACGCCTACCCGCTCGCCTGCGCGGTAGCCGATTTTCTCGCGCATCGCTTGCACGATTTCGGCAGGCTGCGGCGCAAAACGCTGCAAATCCACCACACAGGGCACCATCTGCAAACGCTCCTCTTCGATGCCTTCGCTTTTTTGCAACTGCGCATAATAGTTGTGGCTCACTGTGCAAAGCAGCCGCGCCGTCGCCTTCGCCTTACCCTCGTAGTAGCGCTGCACGCGGGTACTCAAGGCTTTCGCGCCCCAAACGCCCGATTCTACCATATAGTCCGCATGCGGCTCGAAGGATTCTACCGAGTACGATACGCCCCATTTAGCCCGCAACCAATAGCCGAAAACCGCAGCAGGCGCACCCCTACAGATCATCCATTGCGGCTTACCCCCGCGCTCGCCCTCCCGCAAAGCAGCCTTATACACAGCGCGCAAGTCCAGCCATTTGGAGAGCGGACGCAAAAAGAAAGGACGCAAAACAACGGCAATATGCTCGACTTTCTCTATGCCCAAATCTATAGATTTTTCTACTGCCTGTGCATTCGCACCGACGCGCTCCATCGTGAATAACACTACCCGCCGCACCCGCGCATCTGCCGCCAATAGCCGCAAATTCGGCAATACCGTAGCCGCAGTCAAACCCTCTTGCACACCCCAATAGGCGAAAAAAAATATGGTCATCGAGTTACGAGTTACGAGTTACGAGTTACGAATTGCGAATTGCGAATTGCGAATATGCTGTATCATATTACCATCACTAAATCTTGAGGAGCGACAAAAATGCAAAAAAAACGCAATAAAATTTGCAAATCTCGCCCCCCTTTGCTTATCTTTGCCTACAAGCCCCAAAAAGCTAAACCTCCCTATACCATCGCTAAACCATTTTTTTTCATCATAATTTACTATTTTCCTATGCGTGGACTCAATAAAGTCTGCCTTATCGGCAATCTGGGCAAAGACCCTGAAGTACAAACTTTTGACGGCGGTCTGGTGCTGGCGAAATACTCGCTCGCTACGACCGAAGTGTTTAAAAACACAGAAGGCGCTCCCATCTCGCAAACCGAGTGGCATAATATCGTTATGTGGCGCGAATCCGCCGAATTGGCGGCGAGATTTCTCAAAAAAGGCAGCCGCGTCTATCTCGAAGGCAAGCTAAAAACGAGGGACTACGAAGACAAAAACGGCATCAAACGCTATACGACCGAAATCGTAGCCGATACCTTTTTGATGCTCGATAAACCCGCCACGAGCCAAGAACAAGCCGCCGCCGACTTAGTCGCCGACGCAAGCAACACAGCCGTCTAAAACGCGCTGTTTTCTCCTCTTAGCCTTTACCTCAAAAGCGCAATAAAGTCCCTAATGATGGGGCTTTGTTGCGCTTTTCATTTTTTTTGGGCGAGCCGCTTCGCCGCTACGCGGCTCGCGTCGGGCTATACGTTGCAGCGCCTTCATTTCATTTCGGCGCTTCCTCTCCTATCCCTCTCGCTTCTCTGTTCTTCAAACGATACAGCCTTGCATCTACATTTTTTTTGCAATTCATAGGGCGGTTTTTTTCATCTTTGCTTGTTTATTAGAAACTAATAACTTACATTTGCCAGCGAATTTTTACGCGCAGAATAAAACAATCCTCTCTAAGGACAATCGTAAAATTTTCTTGCGATTGTGTATTCGGCTTTTTAAAAGCGCTGCATTTTTCAGCTTGCAACACTGTATCTTCTACCACACGCACATTTTTTGTTTTACCTACCTATAAATTTTACAGTCGTATGAGCGTCAAACCACTATGTAAGTCGCCCCAAGAGTTGGGTAACTTTACGGGGAAGGAGTACAAAGCGAAGTTTTTGAAGTCCGTGAAAAAGCTGGCTAAAAAACATACTTCGCAAGAGACGGCAGCGCCGTTTTTCTTGGATACTGAAGCCAAACTAAAAGACGGTGCAGGCTTTTTGCTGCTCTTCGGCAAAATGAATGCTTGGAAAAAGCACGCCAAAGACACCGCCCCCAAATCGGAGGCATTGCGCGGCTACTGCTTTGTAACGACAGCGGCAGACGGCTCCCTCGTGCTTAATCTGATGCCCGTAGCAGGCAAGCTGAAAAGCAAAGAAAATATCATACAAAAGGAGCTGAAAAAGGTCATAGCAGTAGGCAAAGTCCAAGCCGCTATAGTCAAAGGCGATTTTGTAGATAATGATGCACTCGAAGCCGCCGCAGAAGCCATGGAGGAAACCCCCGACAGCGCCGACGACGATGACGAAACACCAGAAACAGAGGCAAGCGAAACAGCACCCAGCTCCGCTACAGCGCCCACAGCCCCCGCAAAAGAAGAAGCCAGTAAAGCACCCATGACGGCGCAAGAGCTGGCAAACAACTTCAAAGGCATCGGCGAGCAGTTTAAGACCGTGCACGGCGGCGTACACAATGCCGACGACGTGAAAGCGCTCTTCAAAACCGTAGCCAAATGGCAAAAACATTATGAGCTTTTGGATGCAGGCATGAAGGCTAAACTCGCCCCACACGCCGAGCAGATGAAAAAATATATGGAAGGAACGCAGCAGATGTTGCGCGCAGACCACGTACTCGATGGCGACATAGATAAGGTCGTAGACATCGTAACGAAATTTGCCGACAACCACGACGAAGGGCTCAAACAACAAGCCCTCGCCCTGCTCAAAAACATCGAAAAAATCGGTAAATCGCTCAATGCCTCCGATATCTTGGAGCAGGTCGAGGAGCTGCGCGGCTTACTTGCCTAATCCCCTTTTCGAATGTTTGTAATGCGTGAGGGATAGGAGCGAAACCAGCAAGCAGCCGCAGGCTGCGAAGCTGATGTAGCGTATAGCCCGACCCAAAGGCGGCTTTGCCGCCGAAGGGGCACGCCCCAAAAAAATCCCATTCCTTCCTTCCTATCTTTTATCTGTGCCATGAGCGAAAAAGTAGAAAAACTGAAAGGCTTAGCCGAACTGCTAAAAAGCAAAAAACTCGGCAAATTTAAGGGCAAAGTTGAGCGCAAAGACCTGAAAACGGGCTATTACGCCATCGCCACGAGCAAGGGTATCGACGTGCAACACTTCAAAACTATCGAAGAGGTGTTGAATAAAAAGGCAGAACATGCCGATAAAATGGTGCACGCCACAGCGGCGCAAATCCATACCCTGCAGCAGTTGGAGGCGATTTTGAGCGACGGCAAATACACCAAAGCCATCGAAGCCTCTAAGACCTTCAATAAAGAAACCGACATACGCGGCTTGCCCGTTGAGATGCAGGCTTTAGCCTCCGTTTCGGCTACTTTTCAGGCTTCTTGGGGCGAAATTTTGGTCGCCTTAGAAGCAAAAGCCGAAGCAAGCATCGCCTTCAAAGGCAAACACGTTACCCTCACAGCAGGACTTTCGGCAGTCGCCTCCGCAAGCGCCAAACTCAAAGTCGAAGGCTTGGGAGCATCGGTAGAAGTCTCCGCAAAGGCTGTCGGCGAGGCAAAAGTAGAGCTCGAATCGCGCACCCTGCAAATCGGAAATAGCAATTATGCCGTTTCTTTCTTTGCCAATATTCGCGGTTATGCCACCGCAGAAGCCTCCGCAAAGGCAGGTTTCAACCTCAATCCGTTCAGCACCAGCGCCATCACGGGCGCAGAAGCCAAAGCCTTCGCAGGTATCGGCGTAGCAGCCCAAGTGGGCGTAAAACTGCACGGACGCGCAGGACTCAAACCCGAATTGGAGCGTATGCTCGGCTCGCTCGACGGTGATTTTTCTATCGAAATCGGCGTAGGCGCAAAAGGCGGCTCCCTCTACTCGGCAGAAGAAACCACCATCAACGGCGAAGTCTATGTAAAACGCACCATTAGCGTCGAACTGACCTTCATGGCAGGCGCAGGACTCGCCATCAATATCATCGTCCTCAAAGACCTCGAAGAGCAATTCAAACAGACCCTCATCGACGAAATTAAATCCGTCGCCAAAAAGGTCATCGGCGAAAAAATGCTCAATGAACTGGAAGCCAAAGTCAAAGAGTTCCAGAAAATGGCAAAAGAGAAATTCTCTTACTTCGGGCACTCTATCGCAGGCTTTTTCGACTCCATCTTCAAGGGCAAAGACCACTTCGATACCATCCACCACAAACTCGCCAAGCACACCATCACGCTCGGCGAAAAACTCGCCGACCTCCGCGCCGCACAGACCAAGAAAAACGACGAGAAAACCGCTAAAGCCATCTCCTCGCTCGAAAAACTCGTCGTCGAATACGAAGAATACGACAAACGCGTTACCCGCATCGCCTCAGGGCAACTCAACACGCTCATCACCCAACTCAATGGGCTCAAAGGCGACCCGCAGGCACTCGCCAGCCGCATCATCGAGAACGAAGACGAGCTCAATGTCCTCATCGAAAACGTCGAATTGGTTACCAATCTCGACTTCGAGATGATTTCCAGCATGAACGAATGGGACGGGCTCGACGACGTAAAAATCGAGCACCAAATACACATGAACGACCTGCTCGATATCCAAGAAAACTTCAACAAAAGCCTCAAAGGGCTGAGCAATTTCCTCAAAGACGAGATTATTGCTGCTATCAATCGTTAGTTTTTTTTGGGGCGAGCCGCTTCGCAGGCACTACGCGCCTGCTCGCGTCGGGCTATCCGCTACATCACCCGCGTCGCTGCCTTTGGCAGTTTCGCGGGTGGTTTCGCTTCTATCCCTCTCGCTGCTCTACAAGTCGGGCGCTATCCGTATACTTCAAACGCAAAAGCCAATACAAACCAAAACCAAAGGGGCCAAACATCAGCGTAAAAAATAAACAAACCACCATAAACCCATGCGGTACGCCCCTGCGCTGCGAGTCGCCCAATGCCCATATGCCCGCCAGCATATCGAAGGCAAGGTAATGTATCCAACCCACCAATACCCCCCACTCACTCTTGAAAAGCGCCATCACCCCCTGCAAACTCATAAAGTCTAAACTTTCCCCACTCGATAAAAGCAGCCAAAACAACAAACCCGCATACCCAATCGCATACACAAAGGGCAGCCAAAACGTACGCAGTAAAAACTGCGTCGCCCCACTGCGCGGCGCAGCTATCATCAAAAACCAAGCAGGCAATACAGCCGTATTGAAAACAGTAAAAAGCGTGTCAGCAGTCATGGAGTTGCGAATTACTACATTCTTAATTAAGTAAAAATCGTTTTCAAGTTAGAACAATAGCCCCAAAGGGGCTTCCTTTTCGTAACCGTAGGCGAGCGCCTAGCGCATTGCCTGCGCTTTAAACAAAAAAAAACGGCGAAAAACTTGCAGCAAACATAAAAAAGCCTAATTTTGTTACAACCTTAAATGTAAAGACTATAAGCCCGCTCTAAAAATGAACTACCCGAATACGACTTTCGTACCATATATATAAAGGCTTCTCGGCGCTTTGTCCTCCTTTGGGCAGACGCTGATAAGCCTTTTTTTATTCACCTTCCCTAACTTTTATCGTATGTCCGCCCTACAAGAAATCGAAACCCACAAGGCTCGACTAAGAGAGCTTTATGCCGATTACAGCGCGTTCCAAAAGAACAGCACCAATGACCCACAGCAGCAAGCTGCTGAAGAAAAAGCCGCCGCCAATTTGCAGGCACTGAAAAAACAATACCCCGAAATCGCCAAAGAAATAGACGCGATAGAAACGGATTTGCAGGGGCATTACCAACGCATAGAAAAAATCCGCCAAAAGGTCAATGAAAAAGTGAAGGACTACGACCCCAGCCTACGCACTTTTATCGGCGTGAAAGACAAAGTTAACGGCTTTGAATCCGTGAAAAATCATCTCACAGGCGAAGCCAAGAACTTGTTAGATGATAAAATTCGGCGTTACGAAGGTATCGAAAAACCCGATAGAGCCATCGTACTCCTCGCTAACCTCGACACCGCAGCAGGTAGACTAAAAGACTACCCGAAGCAGCTCTTTGTAGACCACGCAGTGCCCATTTTTCGCAGCCTCATAGTCCTCTACGACAAAAAATTAAGCGAAAATTTGCGCTATTGCAAAAATCAGCTGGAAACGCTACTCAAGCGTATCCTTAAAGATTATCAAATTCCCGAACCCGAAGAGCAAGCCCCCAACCTGCCCGCCCCCAAAGAAAGCAGCCAAGAAGCCAGCCAAGAAGCCGAAAGCAGCCCCAGCCCTGCCGAAAAAGGCTTAGAAAAAGCGCGTGCCGATATAGCCAAAATTTTTGAAGTCAATGAGCGCCGCATAAAAGCCGTTGGCGAAGCCGTAGACCGCGATATGGCTTCTTACGACGCTCGCGCCAAAATGTATACCGATAAAACACGCGAACACCATACAGGTTTGCAGACTATTCTCAACGAACTACTCTCGCGCCACCGCGATTTTAGCGCAGGCACGTTTGTAGGGCTGGCGGGCAAAATTGACAAACCCCAAACAGCAGGAGACATCGCCAAAGAGATTGAAACTTTACGCGAGGGCTGGGCGCTCAATTTCGATGAAAAACAAAGCTACAAAAACGAAATGCAGCCCGCTTTGCAGCAACAGCTAAAAGCCTATCAGCAGCATTTGCGCAGCGAGCAAGAGCGATGGAATAAACTCTACAAAGATGCTTATCATGCCGCAGATGCACAGATGAAACGCATATTTCCCATCAAAGCAAAGTGAACGGCATCAAAAATAGCCCCAAAGGAGCATTTTCTTCCGTAGCCGTAGGCGACAAGTACAGCAATCGCGCCTCCCCTCCATTCGTAGAAGGGAGGGGCTGGGGCGGCAAAAGTACAAAACGCCCTACACCGCAGGCGGCATCAATGGCACAATGCCGCCTGCATCTTTCGGCTCTATGCCCCGCGCCCGCAAAAAGTCGCAAAAAACCTCTAAGCTCGTTTTACTCGGCGTGAAACCGAAATCATGCCGCAAATGATAATTGTCCAAAACAGGTCGGAACTGCAAATACAGCAGTTGCGAAGCATTGTAGCGCGATATACCCAAAGCAAAACCTACCGACAAAAACGCCCGCAAAAGCCCCGCAGGCAAATTCAAATAAGTCTTACCCATGAGCCGCGCCATATCCCGATTGCGCAGCGCCCCGCTCGCCGTCAGATTAAAAATGCCCGTCGTCTGACTATGCACACCCAAGCGGAAACCCTCCGCCGCGTCCTCGTCCCAAATAAAGGTAAACGGACTCTCATAACCCCGCAACCCCAAAATACGCTTGCGCATAAATAGCTGCGTTATTAAGTTCTCGGTCTTATCGCCCAAGATAGTACCGACGCGGAAAATTATTTGCTCCAACTTAGGTGTTGTTTTTCTATACTCCGCCAAAAGTTCCTCTATAATTCTTTTGTGCTTAGAATACAGAAAAATATCGTTTCCTCGCAACGGGTCGCTTTCTTCGAGCCATGCGGGGTTGTCGGCGTGGTAGCCGTAGGCAGCACCACTGGAGCTTATCAAAATGCGCCGCGTGCCAAACTCCCTGCAAAGCTCCAAAATACGCCGCGTGCCCTCTACATCTATATCGTATTGCACTTCAGCAGGCAAGGAAGCCGAATCCAAAACCGCCGCCAAATGTATCACCACATCGGGGCGCGCCGACTCAAAAACCGCCCGCAATGTATCCATTTTTCGCAGGTCGGCAGCCATAAATTGTACGCCTTCGAGCGCAGTCGCTTGCTCCGCTGGAAGAGGACGCAAATCCGTCGCCCATAAGGCAGATATAGCACCCGCGCGCAAATCAACAAGCAGACGACGCAGCGTGATGCTGCCCAAATAACCCGCAGCGCCCGTAACTAAGACGCGCAAAGAAGAGTGAGGAGTAGTAGACATGGTGTTTTTTTGGCGATTTTCGGCTAAAAATAGCCATTTACCACACTAAAAAATGCTTTACCTTCGTTAAATCAGCTAAATTTTTCTATTTTTGCCTTATATTTGAGCGCGGAAATGGCTTCCCTGCCTTTTTTATTTTTGGCGAGCCGCTTCGGCGCGAAGGGCAGACACATTCGTCTGCCCCTACACGCGCCTCGCGTCGGGCTATCCATTGCGAGCCGTAGCAGGCTACGGCTCTACATTGCTATCCCTCTCGCAAATAAACTCCCTGCCAAACGCAAAGAGTCGCTGCACTATTGAAAACTCCTTTTATTTATACATCGTATTTCTTGAAATAGAACAAAAGATGAGAGCAACTTTTATTCTTCTGTGTTTAATCATGGCGCTAAAGCCTTGCTCCGTCTCGGCGCAGGCTGGATTCGCGCCAACCTATCCGTTTGAGGTAGGTATATTGGCGGGAACGTCCGTGTTTTTGGGTGATTTAGGGGGTGGCAAAGGCATTGGTCGCGCCTTCCTTAAAGATACAGACTTCAAAGCAATACGTCCGAATTTAGGTATATTTGCACGCTATAACTTAGGCGCGCATTTCTCCGTTCGCGCCGATTTTAGTTATGTCGGTCTGCGCGGCGATGATGCTTGGGCAGGCAAGGGCACAGGCTTTAATGCAGAAAATCCCAATCAAGGCGACGGCGACGACGCTTGGTTTCGTTATTATCGCAACCTAAATTTCCGCTCTCGCGTATTCGAAGCGATTTTGGTCGGCGAAGTAATCGCCTACAACTTCGAATTGGGCGGCGGTTATCAGGGCTACAGTGTGCTTTCTCCCTATGCCTTAGTCGGTGTGGGCGTATTCAACTTCAAGCCCCAAGCACTGCATAATGGCGAATGGGTCGACCTTCGCCCCCTTAGCACCGAAGGACAAGGCTTCGTAGACGGTCGCGCACCTTACACTACTACCCAAATGTGTGTACCTATCGGCGCAGGCGTAAAATGGAGCTACAACGACGTATGGACTATTGGTTTGGAAGTAAACCATCGCCTGACATTCACGGATTATGTCGATGATGTAAGCACCAGTTACGTAGACCCACAACTGTTTTACGATAATTTCGACCCAGCGAAAGCGGCTATCGCTGATGCACTCTCACAGCGCTCTCGTGAGTTAGACCCAGGTGCCGTCAACGGGCACGTGTCGGCTATCGGCGAACAGCGTGGCGACCCCAAAGATAACGACTCTTACTATACTATTACGCTGCGCGCAAGCTACTTCCTGCCTCCAGGTGCTTTGAGCGGTGGCAAACGCTACGGCTGCCCCGTTTGGTAATGCTTAATTTCGTTTAAGTAACTGCGCTTTCGAAATGTGAATTTATTTTGCTTTCGTACTTAGATATAGTTTTGCGTCTGCCTTCTGCTACTTGCGGGAGGCAGGCGCGCCGTTTTATGCCGATTGAATAGGCAATACTTTGGTAATAGGTATCATGCACACGGGCATCTCGAATATCGTGTTTATCTATGCTAAGGGTATTGAGGAAAGATTTATTTTATAATTCGGCATCAGCATCAGCGCGAACCCCAGCATAAATACCTATTCGATACGCCAAGCACTATTAGAGGGCAGCACATCTAACCTGATACCTGATACCTTTTACCAGAGTATTGATAGAAAAAAGCGGCATTTATAGCCAAATTGTCGCGCTCGTTTAGTTTCTTTGCAATTTGCATTCAGTTTCGCCGATTTCGTTTCTTATGCTTTTTGTCGCCCTTAAGCCTGCCAGCCAGTATTTTTTTCTTATGCGCAAAATTCTTTTCCCTGTGTTGGGGACTTATTTTTTGCTGGTCTTTGGAGTGCCGTATTGGCAGGGGCAAGAAGAAGCAGCCACGCCGCCCTTGCTTGCTGCGGAAGCATCAAGAGCCGAAGCAGCCGATAGCGCTGTAGCGAAAGAAGCCGCAAGGGCTGCCTTGCTGGCGGAGGCTTTGCCTATCTTGGCTGCTGATGATAGCGCCCCAGTCCTGCGCAAACCCCCACAGATAGACCTGAAAGCCGTAGAAGCTATGACGCGGCGTACAGCAGAGGATTCTATTCGGCAGTACATACAACAGCACAAAGAATTTGCGATAGCGGAAATGTATCGCATGGGTATACCCGCAAGCATCAAACTGGCGCAAGGCATTTTGGAATCCCGCTATGGCACCAGCGAGCTGGCTACCGCCGCCAATAACCACTTCGGTCTGAAGGCTACGCGAGAATGGAAAGGGCATATATACTACGTTTATAGCCAAGAATGGAACGCACACCTGCGCCGCAGCGAAAAGGTGATTTCGGCATTTCGCGCCTTTCCTACGGGGGCAGAGAGCTATAGGCATCACAGCGATTTTGTGCGATACCGCGAGCATTATCGGCATTTGTTTAAGTTTTCGCGTTTTCAGTATAGAGAATGGGCGCAGGGTTTATCGAAGGCAGGCTATGCCACCGACCCCGAATACGCCAATAAACTAATATCCTTGATAGAGCGTTTTCAGTTGTACCAATACGACCACAGCACGCCGACGACGGCTACGACACGCTATATGCCCAATCGGTAGGAATGCCTGTAGGGAGTTCCTTTTGCGTGAGCGGGTGGAAGGGCGCGCGGCAAAGCCGCGCGGTGCGCGGTGGCTTGCCGCCGCGTACTAAAACCCTGCAACACGCGACCCCCTGCTTTAGCAGGGGGGCACGCCCCCCAAAAAAACTAAGTATCTATTCGCTATTTTACCAACTACGCAACTGCGCGGCTTTTTTATATGCAAACCTATACACCTGAAAATGAGTATTCGCCCTTTGCTGCGGGCGAAGAATTTGATGTGCGCTATTTCAAAGCCGACCCCAAACAGGAGGCGATGCGCTTAGACAAATTTTTGATGGTGCGCATGGAGGGGATCACCCGCAACCAATTGCAAAAAGGTATCGAAAATGGGCAAGTCCTACTCAATGGGCAGAAAGTCAATTCGAGCTACCGTATAAAACCTGGCGACGAGGTGGCAATTTATCAGCGTCGTTATAGCAGCGAACCGTTTATCCCGCAGCCCGAAGACATCGGCGGCTTGGATATTCGCTACGAAGATGAGGACGTACTTATGCTGTTTAAGCCTGCGGGGTTGGTCGTGCATCCTGGCGTGGGCAATCGCACAGGCACGCTCGTAAATGGGCTTTTGCACTATCTCGGCGGCGCTTTGCCTGTGCCGACCGTGCCCGAAGATATGCCCGATTTGGTGGATAGAGGCGGTTTTCAGGAGCGGGCGGGCATCGTGCATCGCATCGACAAAAATACGACGGGTTTGATGGTGGTCGCTAAGACGGATTTGGCAATGCGCATTTTGGCGCGGCAATTTTTTGACCATACTATAGAGCGGCGTTATATCGCGTTGGCTTGGGGCAATATCGAAACCGATACGGGCACTATCAATGCGCCCATCGGGCGCGATGAGCGCTATCAAAAACTGCGCGCCGTGCGCGAGGACGGCAAGCACGCGATAACGCATTTTCGGGTTTTGCGCCGCTTTGGCTACGTTACTTTGGTAGAATGCAAACTCGAAACGGGGCGCACGCACCAAATCCGCGTGCACTTTCGCTACATTGGGCACCCGCTTTTTGGCGACCCCGAATACGGTGGCAATCGCATCGTGAAGGGCACTATCTTTACCAAATACCGCCAATTTGTAGAAAATTGCTTCTATCTGATGCCGTATCAGGCGCTGCACGCCTTTTCCTTAGGCTTCAAACACCCACGCACGGGCGAATTTATCTACCGCGAATGCCCCTTGCCCACCAATTTTCAGGTGCTCATCGACAAATGGGAGGCGTATACCCGCAATCGTCTGCCCTCCGCCTCTGCCGACAGCAGCGTGCACAACACTTGGATAGAGGAAGAGCCGCAGGATACGGGCTATGATGATGAGATAGAAGATTATTAGACATTTTTAGACATGAAACAAGACCTATCTAAAGCCCTCTACGAGGAGGCAAAAACCTATTTTCCTGGGGGCGTAAGCTCCCCTGTCCGCGCTTTTAAGTCCGTAACGGGCACACCCTTATTCATACGCAGGGGCGAGGGCGCTCGCGTTTGGGACGAGGACGGCAACGAGTTTGTCGACTTTTGTGCCTCTTGGGGGCCGCTCATCTTGGGGCATAATAACCCCAAAATCAAGGAAGCGATAATTGCCGCCGTCGAAAATGGCACCTCCTTCGGCACGCCTACGCGTTACGAAAATCTGCTGGGGCGCTTGATTTTGCAAAATAATCCCTTCATCGAAAAGCTGCGTTTTGTGTCTTCTGGTACGGAAGCCGTCATGTCGGCGCTGCGCTTGGCGCGGGGCGTAACGGGGCGCTCCAAAATCCTCAAATTTGAGGGCTGTTATCATGGGCATGTCGATGCGCTACTCGTGAAAGCGGGCTCAGGCTTGGTAACCTTCGGCGAAACGAGCAGCGCGGGCGTACCTGCCGCCGTTGCCAATGATACTATAGTTGTCCCACTCAACAACCGCGAAGCCTTAGACACTGCGCTGCGCGAGCACGGGCAAGACATCGCTTGCATCATCATCGAGCCCATTCCCGCCAACAACGGGCTGCTCTTGCAAGAAAAAAGTTTCTTAGAATATCTACAACTAAAGGCGCGCGAATACGGCGCATTGCTGATATTCGACGAGGTAATTTCGGGCTTTCGCGTCGGTTTCAAAGGCGCGGCAGGTCTGTATGGCATACAGCCCGACATCATTACTTACGGCAAAATCATCGGCGGAGGTATGCCCGTCGGCGTGTATGGTGCGAGCCGCGCCATCATGTCCAACGTCTCGCCCGAAGGCGGCGTATATCAGGCGGGCACGCTTTCGGGCAATCCCGTAGCCATGTCGGCAGGCATTGCGGCGCTCTCGCAACTACTCGAGGAAGGCTTTTACGAAAGTTTAGAGCAGAAAACCCGCCGTTTCGTGGGCATACTCCAAGCCCATGCGGAGGCGAAAAATTACCCGCTCACCATACCGCAAATCGGCTCCATCTTCTGGCTCGCCTTCTCGCGCCAGCCCATTCGCGCCGCGCACGAGATAGATGCCGACAGTATGAAATACTTCAAAAAGCTGCACGCGCTACTCTTAGAGCGCGGCGTGTACTTCGGTCCTTCGGGCTACGAGGTCGGTTTTATCTCCAGCGCACACACTACGGCGCAACTCGATTGGGCGGCGCAGGTTATTTGCGACTGCTTAGATGAGATTTTTTAATTTTTTTTGGGCGTGCCCCTCTGCCCCGCCGCTACGCGGCTTAAAAGGGCAGAGGGTCGGGCTATGCGGGGCGCATCACCATCGCCCCCTTTGGGGCGAATGTTGATTCGCCCCTACTATGCGCTTCGCGTTCACTTCGCTTCGCGGAGGGCTTCGCCGTTCGTGTTCCTCACGCAAAGCCGCAACAGCAAAGAGCTGTTGCGGCTTTCGGTTTTTCTGGTTTAGTCCTGCGATTAAGAGATTTGCGCCAACTTCAAGCTGGGATACGCCAACTGCAAGCTGGGATACGCTAACTTCAAGCTGGGATACGCCAACTGCAAGCTGGGATACGCCAACTGCAAGCTGGGATATGCCAACTGCAAGCTGGGATATGCCAACTGCAAGCTGGGATATGCCAACTGCAAGCTGGGATACGCCAACTTCAAGCTGGGATACGCCATCTGCAATGTTTTTGAAATAAAACAATAAGAAATTAAGCCATCGGAATAAATCAACAAAGCATCGAAAGAGATTTCGGGGCTAAAACGTAGGTTTTAGGGTTGGACTCGGAGCGTAGACGCTGCCCCGCCCGCCTTTGCGGGCGGGGAACAATGCGTGAGGGATAGTAGGGGCGAATCAACATTCGCCCCCATAGGGGCGATGATGATACGCCCCGAATAGCCCGACCGCGCCCCATAGCCCCCCCCTTTTAAGGGGGGAAGCGCCGTAGGCGCGGGGGGGAGGGGGCGCGGGCACGCCCAAATTCTTTGCCCATCTACGAAAAAAACAGCGCCGCCCTGCTCGTGGAGAAAGCAGCGCGGCGCTAAACGGTAGCATATCAGCAGATTTTAGACCTTTTCTATGCGTAGGCGCAAGGGTGCGCCCTCTTCCAAAAATTCGACCTCTTGCGCTTCCTTTAGCGGCGTGTCGGATAGATGTAAATTCGTGGCTAAGACTTCGTTTGCGATGTAGTCGCCGAAATGCTTCAAAGCGTCTGTGAGTACGCTCTGTTTTTCGATGCTTACCGCTATGCGGTCGGTTACTTCCAAATTGCTGTCTTTGCGCAGGTTTTGTATGCGATTGACCAGCTCGCGGGCTGTGCCTTCTGCTTCCAGCATTGGCGTTAGGCTCACATCGAGCGCCACGACCAATTCGCCGTCATTGGCGACTAACCAACCTTTGATGTCTTCGGAACTGATGATGAAATCGGCTAATTCTACCGCGTAATTGACCCCTTCCAGCGTCAAAGTCGTGCCGCCCGCCTTTTCGATGCGGCGTATATCTTCCTGCCCAAAGGTATCGACTAAGGCTTGAGCGGCTTTCATCTGTGCGCCCAGCTTTTTGCCCATCGTCTTGAAGTTGGGCTTGATTTTCTTCGTTACCAAACCGTCCGTATCGGTGATGTATGCCAATTCCTTGACATTGACCTCCATCAATAAGATGTCTTTTACGCGCTCGATTTGTGCCTCGAAGGCAGCGCCCAAAGAGGGCAGCAGTATTTTTTGTAAGGGTTGACGCACGCGCATATTTTCGCGCTTGCGCAGGGACAAGACCAGCGAAGCCAAGCGCATCGCATAATCCATGCGTTGCTCCAACGCGCTGTCTTGCTCCGTTTCTTCGTACTTTGGAAACAGCGACAAATGCACCGAATCGGCAGCCTTCGCCGAATGCCCCGCCGCCAAATCGCGGTGCAATCTATCGGAGAAAAAGGGCGCTATCGGAGCCATCAGTTTTGCCAACACACTCAAGCAGCGGTGCAAGGTCTGATAAGCTGCGTATTTATCTTTGTTGCTTGCGTCTGTAGCTGCGCCTTTCGACCAGAAGCGGCGGCGGCTTAGTCGCAAATACCAGTTGGATAGCTGTCTATCCACAAAATCCGCTATACGCCGTCCCGCCTGCGTAGGCTCGTAATTGGCAAAATCGGCGCTAACATCTTTTACCAAGCCATTCAACACGGAAATTATCCAGCGGTCAAGCTCCGAGCATTCCGATAAGGGGAGTTCGCCCTGTGCGCCATCGTATGCGTCGACGTTGGCATAGGTTG
>CAYXSA010000098.1:0-15642 GCA_964467315.1 uncultured Saprospiraceae bacterium
AAGTGAAAAGTGAAAAGTGAAAAGTGAAAAGTGAAAAGTGAAAAGTGAAAAGTGCTTTTTTTTCGCCGAACTTGCAAATTTTTTAGCACTTATTTTTATATGTAAATAATTGATAATCAAGTATTTATATACAAAAGTTGGATTTTATTATTCGCTTATAGCCAAAATCAAGTGCGACCCTTTTCACTTTTCACTTTTCACTTTAGGGGGATTGTTATCTCGAATTGGACTTTGAAGGGGTCGTCGCGCTCGATGCTATCGCGGTAAGTGAGGGTGCCCTCGTGGTTTTCGATGATTTGGTAGATGAGATAACCGCCGATGCCCGAATGCCCCGTTTCGCCTGCGTGGCTGCCGTAGGCGATAAAATCGGAGAAGGAAAAGGTGGGCGGAAAGGGCTTGCCGTCGTTGCGGTATTCGATGATAACTTCCTGTCTATCAAGGCTTACGGCGAGTCGGAAGCAGATGAGATACTTTTTATCTTCTACGAAGCCGTGCCGTTTGGCGTTTTCGATGAGATTGACGATGGCGGTGGTGAGCTGGGTTTGGTCTATCTGCGTGTATATGCTCAATTCGTTGCCGTCGCCATCTTCTTCTACCTCGATTTGCACGCTAAATTTGGGTTCCAGCGCATAGAGGTTGGCGATTTGCTGCAAAAATTTCTTCATATCGACGCGGCGCAGCTGCAGGAGCGTTTTATCGGCTTTGATGATGCTGCTTGTCGCGTCGAGGGTGGAAAGGACATGCCGCAGGAGCAGCTCTACGCGCTGCATGGAGAGCTGTAAGGTGTCCTTTTCGGCGTTATCCATCGCGTAGATTTGATTATCCTCGTCGTACATGGGCGGAAACAGCGGGTCATCGAGCTGTAGCGGCTCTTGGCTATCGACCTTATCTAAGATGTAGTCTTTGAGATTTTTGAACTCTGTCAAAATCGCGGGCAGTCGGTTGCCCAATTCGTGCTGGAGGGAGGAAAAGATGCGATTTTGCTCGCTTTGTGCGCGCTGCTTATCCATATTGAGCCGCTGGCGGAGGGCATCGACTTTTTGCTCTTCGGCGCGCAGGAGTCGGATTTTGGTTTCCCGCACGATGCCGTCTTGACTGAGCCTATCGGGCAGGGCAATTTGCAGATTGGCAAATTCGCGCTCGCTTAGGCTGCTATCTTGGTAGTGGTCGCTTTTATACAGGTTTATTTGCTGCTGTAGTAGATCGGAATGCAGTTGCAAGAAAAGATATTCCAGATTGAGGTCAACTTCTGTGCGTAGACCAAAAATTTGCACATCGCTGCCCACCAGTATCGGCTCTCCGCGATACTCGAAATAAGAAAGCCGCAGCCCCCTACCTTCCGTATTGACGAGAATGGCGGAGTCCGTCAGCAGGCGCGCATCTATATCCTGCTGTTGGCTATTGGGCGACCAGAGGGTCAGCGTTTCGGTGAGCAGCTGATACTCGGCGAACGATGCGCCCAAATCGGTATTGCGCGCCAGTGGGAGGGCTTTGCTCATGTGCTCGCGTCGGTCAAACCAGACGAAGGGCATTTCGGTAGAAAGCAGCTTATTCAAGGGCAAAATCTGCCGCTGCTGCCGCATCTGCCGCAGTTGCTGAATGAAAGGCGAGGCGTATTGCTTGGGGTTGAGATTGTACTGATTGTTGATAATTTCCGTATTGGCAACAAAGAGGACATTATCTTGCAAAAAATCGCCCCCCTCCCCCATGCGGTAAGCCTGCGCAATCTGCTCGATTTGTTCCGCGCTTAGGCTTTTGTAAAGCTTGGATTTTTGCTGCGTTTCAGCATTGGAGGCGTTGATAAACAGGATTTTATGCTGTCTTACTCGGGCTTTTTTCTTGCGAATAACCCAAATGCAAATGGGCGCACCCGTCGCATACAGCATACCCGCAGGCAGCGAAATGACGGCTTCCACCAAGTCGCGCCGCAGCAAAAATTCCCGCAAGCGCTTATCAAATCTATCCTTATACGCTACTTGCAGGGGCAGCACCACGAAGGCGCGCCCGTTTTCGTGTATCTGGTGCAAGATGCGTTGCACAAAGAGCGAATTGCCATCTATCACGGGCGAGGCTGTCTGCTGCAAAAAGGCGGTTTGCAGATAGCGCGCCTGCCGCACTTGCAGGCTATCTACAGTCAGCCCAAAGGGAAAATGCCCGATGCCGATGTCGGCGGGCGGAAAATCGGCTACGCAGTCCTGCAAAGCGTCCTGACATAATATATCCGCGTCGTAGATGCCATTTGCCCACAGATTCATCTGGCACAAAGCCCAAGTATTCGGGTCTATCTCCTCGCCGATAAAACGCAATTCTTTGCAAAATTGCTGAAACTCCACAAAGGTATTGCCCTGCCCCGCGCTGGGGTCGTAGATGACTTCCCCGCGACGCGGCTGCGACAGGCGCGTAAGCAGCAAATTGATAGAAGGCGGCGTGATGCTGTCATTGCCCGACTTGCCCGCCCGCGTAGCGACCTTGTACAGGCTCGTAAAAAAAAACTGCCCAAAACTCGCCACCGAAAATTGCCGCAGCGATAAATCCACCTCATGAAGCAGCTGCACCGCCTGCCAAATCGAATCGCTCGCCTCCGTATTCAGATGCTGATGCAAGGGCTCAAATACCTTCGATAAGGCGCGGTTTTGCTGCATGAGCTGCGTCAAAATCCATTCAAAAACCAACAAAATTTCGCGCGGGTCGCTGATGGATAAAGCCCGCTGCTGCTGCAGCTGTTCCAGCGCCTTAGGCTCTATTTCCAAAAAATCAATGTCCGCTTCTTCGACCAAGCTGACCAAGCGCCGATAAAACAGGAGCGAAAGCAAGACATAACTCGATTGCTGCACGTCCCAAACCCCGCGCAAAATCTCCAAGACCGCAGAGCCGATATTTTCCAGCCGCTGCGCCCAATCCGTCTGCTCTTGCGTCGCGTCTATCCCTTGTTCTTCCATCGCTAATTCAACCGTTTTTTATTTTGGCGTGCCCCCGCGCCGACGGCGCGGGGTCGGGCTATCCGTTGCAGCGCCTACGGCGCTTCCACTGCTATCCCTCACGCAAAAAACATTAAAGCATTTACCCAACAATGCAGTTACGAATGACACATGATACCTTGCTACCACTGCCGCCGCAAGGCGGCATAGTACCAGCGACGCGAGCGATAGCGAGCGGCGCAGTACCTATGACACAAAGCACTACCCGTTCACCTTTTTATAATCCGCTAAAAATTGCTCCAAACCCTTATCCGTTAGTGGGTGGTTTAGCAGGGCTAAAATGCTACTTAAGGGGCTGGTGATAACGTCCGCGCCCAATTCGGCACAGCGTATAATGTGCATCGGCGAGCGGATAGAAGCCGCCAAAACCTCTGTAGTGTAAGCGTAATTGGAAAATATCTGCACGATTTGCTCTATGAGATAAATGCCGTCGGTGCTCACATCGTCGAGCCTGCCCACGAAAGGCGACACATACGAAGCGCCCGCCTTCGCTGCCAGCAGCGCCTGACCTGCGGAAAATATCAGCGTGCAGTTAGTCCGTATATCGCGGTCTGCAAAATAGCGGATAGCCCGCAATCCGTCTTTGATGATGGGCACTTTCACGACGATATTCGGGTGCAGGTCTGCCAATTCTTGCCCCTCGCGTATCATGCCCTCGTAGTCGGTGGCAATCACTTCAGCGCTCACATCTCTGCCCTCGCCGACGATTTCGCAGATATTGACATAGTGCCGCAAGATAGCATTTTGCCCCTTGATGCCTTCCTTTGCCATCAGCGATGGATTGGTGGTTACCCCGTCGAGTACACCCAGATGATGCGCCTCTTGGATTTGCTCCAAGTTCGCCGTGTCGATAAAAAATTTCATTATAGTTAGGAGTTACGAATGACGAATGACTAGTTACGAGACGCAGCAGCGCATAGTACTTGCTACCACTGCCGCCGCAAGGCGGCATTATACCAGCGACGCGAGCCGTAGGCGAGCGGCGCAGTACCTATACACAAAGCACAACTAAAGAGCTGCGAGTTCATTTTTCAGATAGTCGATAACACGGACTTCCATGCTATTGACTGCCCGCATATCGGCTAAGTACACCGAGAGCCAATCGCCAAAATGCGTAGCAAACATCGCCTGCTCTGTAAAGTTAGCACCTTTACAGGGTATTTCGATGATGGTCTTGCTAAAATGGCTGATAATTTCCCGATTGATGACCGTGCGCGTTTGGTTGCGGGGGTGGTCGCTGGGAGCACGGAAAAACAAAGCGGCGGTTTCTATGCCCTGTTCGCGCCAGCCTACCAGCTCGTTGTGGTTCATTTCGGGTATGCTATGATGCAGGCAAAGAATTTTTGCGTTTTCGTTGAGCTGCTGACGCAGGCGCACAGCGGCAACTTCCATACGCTCGCAGGCATAGACCACGGGCAATTTGCCCAATAAGCCCGTAGCCGATAGGCGCGCCTTGTTTTGTATATCTTCCTGCTCTCTTTCCAGCAAGTCCGCCGCGCTCAATATATCGCTTACGTGCTGCGAGGAAGTGAAACCTAAATTTTGCAATATAAATAGCTGCTGTACCAGCGAAAATCCCAAGCAAGCACGCGGCGGCGCGCCTTCGTTGGGCAGCAAAATATAGTCTATATTCTGCTTTTGAGCAAATTCTATGATTTTTCCGCCCGATGCGATGCAAATAATATGTGCGCCGCGCTCATGCGCCGTTTGCAAGCAAAGCAAAGTTTCTTCCGTATTGCCAGAATAAGAGGAAGCTATAAACAGGCTATTTTTGCCCACAAATTGCGGCAATTCGTAGCCCTTGCAAACCAGATACGGCACGCTCAATTCCGCCTGCACCATCGCATACACAAAATTAGCGCCGATGCCGCTGCCGCCCATGCCTGCCACAATGATATGATTAACAGGGGCTTGTAAAGAACGCAATTTGATAGTTTTGCCAATTTCTACCGCGCGGCGTAGCTGCGCGGGGAACTCGGCTACGAGTTTATCCATCATATTTAAGGGATACTTGTCTTTAGTTTATTTGAATTTTTGTTGTATGTTTGTGCAAAGTTGCCGCTAAAATAACTGTTAACGTGGAATTAGCGCTTTTTAGTTATGAAAAATACAGATAAGCAGCGACTGGGCGCATTGGGCGAGGAACTCGCCGCCGACTATCTCCTATCTTTGGGCTATCAAATTGAGCAGCGAAATTGGCGCTACGGCAGAGCAGAAGCCGATATTATCGCCCGCATAGGCACTATCTTGGTCTTCGTGGAGGTCAAAATGCGCCGAAATAATAGTTTCGGGCAGCCCGAAGAAGGCGTTTCCGCTCGAAAACAGCAACTTTTGTACGAACTCGCGGGCGAATATATGCACCAACATAAGCACGAGGGCGAAATTCGCTTCGATATCATTGCCATCACAGGTACTCAACGCGAAAATGCCCAAATCCAACACTACACCGACGCATTTTTTCCCGTCTGGGAGTAAAAAGTAGGGGCGAATAATTATTCGCCCTTATACTTATACGCCGCATTTTTGGGGACTGTCCTCGCCCCATCGCCTTTGGGGCGAATGTTGATTCGCCCCTACTATGCGCTTCGCGTTCACTTCGTGTTCCTCACGCAAAAAAACGGTTCATTCAAGCTGAAAACTGTTAATTATTCCTAAAAAGGTAGAATAAAGCTGCGCCTTTTATGCTCCTTCGCTGTTTTGAATGCGTGAGGGATAGTAGAGCCGCAATTTATTGCGGCTCGGATAGCCCGACCCCGCGCCTTGTAGAGCCGTAGCATGCTACGGCTCCGCCTGCGCCCCTTTGGCGCAGGCGAAGGCGCGGGGGCACGCCCAAAAAAAGAAAAGATAAACAAACGTAAAACGTATGAAATATATACTACTATTTTCCTTGCTGCTGATAATCGCGGCGCAAGCGCAGGCACAAAAAACAGATATCGACGCAAATTTGGTGGAGGTTGCGGGCGTAATTATGACACGCGAAGCGGGAAAAGTATACTCCGTGCCTTATACAACGCTGCGCATAGAAGGCACAAGCAGAGGGACTTATGCCAATTTTGATGGTATGTTTGCCATTGTGGGCAAGCGCGGCGACAAGATAAAATTTACGGCTATCGGCTATGCGGAAGAAATCATCACCATACCCGACACGCTCACAGGCAATCGCTGGGCGATAAGCGTAGAGATGCGCCCTATCAGCATTGACCTCAATACGGTAAAGGTTTTCCCTTGGCCAGATAGAAATAATCTGACGGCGGAATTTTTGGCGATGAACCCGACGGAAGCGATGCAAATGCAGGTGCTCGCCGAAAACAATCTGCGCGAACGGCAGTTGGCTGCCCTGCAAAAATCCTTCAATATGGATAGCGGCGAGGCGGCAACCTATTACCTGCACAAACAAGCCCGCGACTTCGGGTATATGGGGCAGCAACAGGCGATGCCGATTTTTGACCCCCTCGTCTGGCAGCGCTATTTGAAGGAACAGGCAGAGAAGAAAAAACGCGCGAAAGACAAAAATAAGGAAGAATGACGAATGTACTTTGTGTATAAATTGTGCTTCATGTATAGGTACTCTGCCGCCTCATGGCGGCAGAGGTAGCAAGTACGATGCACTACGCATTTTCTTCGTGTTCCTTATTTATTATTCGCTCAATATGCAATTCGTCATTCGTCATTCGTCATTCATAAACTGGCTATCTGCTGCGCTCCTGTTGTTTACCCTAATGGTGGCTGCGAGTTCTTGCGCTTTGGTAAAATCTGTCGTATACTTCACCCCTGATGTAACAGACCATAATTTATTTCCCTCCGATACGATGCCCGCCAACCCTTCGGCGCAGTCGCCTTTCCCCATCTATCCGAAAGAAGCGCAGACCCTGCCCCCCGCCAATCAATGGCTTGCGCCCAACGATTTGAGCATATTCGGCAATCTGGAAAATATGTTTGTGCAGACCCAAACGAAGGGTTTTATCGTGCTGCGCGGCGATTCTATCCTTTACGAAAGATACTTTGGCGAGCATAAAGCGGAAGACCCGCTCACCGTTTTTTCCGTTACCAAAGCTTATACCGCCGCGCTGACCTCTATCGCTGTCGAAGAGGGCTATATGCGCTTAGACCAATCTATAGCGGATTTTATCCCCGAATTTCGCAACGATGCGCGCAAGGAAATTACGATTCAGCACCTACTCAATATGACGGAGGGGCTCAATTGGATGGACTATAAAAACATCTTCTGGCTCGGCATCTTGTACTATGCCTCCGACGAAAATAGATTTGTTATCAATCATACAGCCCTGCGTTTCAAACCAGGTACACATTTTGCCTATAAATCCATCACCACGCATATACTCGGTATGTGCATCGAGGCGGCTACCAAGCGGCGTTTGTCGGACTACATGAACGAAAAGCTCTGGCAGCCTTTGGAGATGCCGCACAAAGGTTTATTTACGATGGATAGCCGCAAACATCGCCACAATCGCGCCTTAGGCGGTATGGCAATCACGGCGCGCTCTATGCTACACTTCGGCAAAATGCTGCTTGATGGCGGCAAATGGAAAGGAAAGCAGATACTAAGCGAGGATTTTGTACGCTCCATCTCCGAGCGCAATATATACGCCGACAAATGGTGGGGCTATAGCAACTGTTTTTGGCACAATTCCTACTTAGACCGCAATTATCTCGATATGCTCGATTTTCACGCTTCGGGCTACAATGGGCAATATATCTTCATTTCGCCCGAAAATAACACCATCATCGTGCGCATCGGAGCCAGCAACGGCGAAATCGACTGGACGGCTACGCTCGGTAGGCTCGCCCCCCTCATCGGCGGCGGTGGCAACGACCTCACAGACCCCGTAAAATACGATTTTTCCAGCCAATTTGAGGGCGTGTACGAAACGAATCGCAGCGAAAAGCTGGTCGTCATAGACAGGGGCGTAAATGACAAGGGCGCGCATATTTTCACCGTGTACAAAGATAAAGACCGCTCGGTGAAATTGGAAAAAATGCTCGATATGTCCAAAAACGACGGGCGTAGCATCGTACAGCGCAAATTTGCGCGCCAACATCGTTTGATGTTTGAGGAATTTGCGGGCGAGGTCGTCGGTGCTTATCACGATGACCTTTTGAGCATCGATAGCAAGTATTTTAAGAAAACCAGCAACCAAATCCCCGACAAGTATCGGCGACTATCGGTAAATTTTAAGAAATAAGCGCAGCGCCGACGGTGATTTGTCGGCTGATTTCGGATTTCAAACGCGCATCGTGCGTGATGATGATTAGCGCGGCGTTATGCGCTTCGCTTTGCTCTTTTAGCAGGCGGACAACCTCTTGGCAGTTGCGGTCGTCGAGGCTGCTGGTTGGCTCATCTGCGAGTATGAGGCTGGGGCGATTGATAAGCGCCCGCGCTATAGCTACCCGCTGCTGCTCGCCGATGCTCAATTCATGCACATAACGCCGCAGCTTATCGCCCAAGCCCAAAGAAGCCAAAATCTGCTGTATATCCGCCGCTTTTTGCTCCTTTCGGGCAAAATACTGCGCGGCTTGCAGATTTTCCGCCACCGTCAGCGCCCGCAATAGATGCGACTGCTGGAAAACTATCCCCAAGCGTTGCCCCCTAAATTGGTCTAAACGCCCCTTATCCGCCAGCTCATTCAGGTTTTCACCCTCGATGCTTACGCTGCCCGACTGCGGTCTACGCAGCCCCGCCAGCAGGTGCATAAGCGTGGTCTTGCCGCTACCCGACTCGCCCAATAGCAACAATTGCTGCCCACGCTCCAAACTTATCGGCTCAAAAATAAAACGACGCTCCGCGCCATAAGAAAACGCTAATTCGGTGCTAAACAACATAAAAATGACGAATGACGAATGACGAATGACGAATGACGATTGCGCAGCAACCGCGTAGCGCATTTTTCGCATAAGTCATTGATAATCAAGTATTTAGATATAAAGTATAGTGTTTGGCGTGTCGGCGCTCCCCACGCCGCTTATAGCGGCGTTGAAAGGTCGCGCCGTCGGGCTATGCGCTGCGGCGCATGAATGCGCCTTCGCTGCTATCCCTCACGCGGAATACGGTGCAGCCGCCGCAAAGGGCGGCGCTGCTTTTTTACAAAAAAGCGTGAGGAACAACGAAGTGAACGCGAAGCGCGTAGCAGTGAAAGCGCCTTTGTGCACGGGGGAGCAGGGGCACGCCTTAATGACGAACGACGATTATGTGATTTGTGTACATACTTGATTACCAATGGATTATGTGCAAAATGCGCTACGCCGTTGCTGCGCAATCGTCATTCGTCATTTGTAATTACTTCGTGCCTGTTTGGTTTTTGAGTAGGATGTCGACGAGTAAGGCGGCACAGGTGAGCAGGGTGCGTTCTTCTGTGCTGTAGATTTCGATGATTTCTGTGAGCTGCACCCTATATTTGTCGGAGTTGGTAAAAAGCTCTTTGCCCAGATTTGTCCACTCTTTGTCGATGATAGCGATGGTCGTATCCTCGCGTTTGATGGTAAAATTCCAAGAGAGCCAACTGCCCTCCAAGAGGGCAATTTTCAGCCTTTCTGCATTCTGTATATAAAACGAATAGCCTACGAGGGTAAAATTTCGGTGAATGTAGCCTATAATTTTACCCTCTTTATTGCTTACCGATATGGGCGCATAGCCGAAAAATGACCAACCTCTGCGGATGATGACTTGTGTTTCGGCATTGTTGTCGATAATATGAAACTGAAACCACAAAGCGCGCCGAGCAAAGAAGCGAAAGAAGCGAAGCCAATTGCTTTTTGTCTGCTGAATGCTGCCGAGATGCTGCCCGCTGCCGTTGGAGATTTGGTAAGTATTACCAAAATTCAAAAACTGCACATTCTGCTCAACGAGGTATTCGTTGTTGTCGAAAAAATCAGGTTCCATATTGATAGTGGCACTTATCGAATCAGGGTAAATTCGCCGCGTATTTTTTGTGGGGTGGGGTCGTTGCCCAGCTGAAACTCGATGTAATAGATGTAAGCATCGCGGGGCTGCGCGGTGCCGTTGATCGTACCATCCCAACCGCCATCTACCAAGTCTGTGCTATTGTATACAAGCTGCCCCCAGCGATTGTAGATGCGGAAAGCGCGAAGCTGCGCACCTTCGAGGATAGCGGGGCGAAAAAGATCATTTTCGCCGTCGCCATTGGGCGTAAAGGCAGAAGGCATACCGCCAAAAGTAGCAGGAAGAACAACCATATAAACTGTATCGCTGTTGATGCAGCCCATACTTTCTGCAGTTATCACCAATCCCATAACCGCACCATCGCTTTCCGTAGTCAGCAAGGGGATCGTGATAGCATTAGCAGAGTCGGCAGGATACAACACATTGCCCATAAAGCCTTGAGCCAAGAAGGCATTCCAAGTGTACTGTGTACCTGCCCTATTGAAGCCTGCGCCTACTGCCAGCGTATCACCCGAAAAAACATAGGCTGTATCCTTCCCCGCAAGCTGAATGAAGGCATTTAGGCGTACATCGCCGACCTCGTTGCCCACAGAAAAATTAAAAGTTGCCGTGCAGCTTGGATTATTTAGCTCGCTGACGGTGAGTGTATACGCGCCCGTAGCAAGATTACTAAAAAGACTATCCGATTGGCTCATACCATTGGAGAGGGCGAACAGGTAAGGCGCGCTGCCTTGAATATTGGATATGGTGAGCCTACCATTGCTGGGCAGGTTCTCGATATCGCAGCCTGTGATGGGGCTGCTCGTTAAGGTTGCATCAAGCGCACAGCCCGAAGCCGTACAAGCCGCCGTATCCAGAGCACCTATGGGGCAGGGAAGCGCGGCATTTACGGCGCGCACAAAGAGATTAACGGTAGTATTGGAGGCTATGCCGCTGATGGTGATAAAGGTATCGAGGCTGTTTGTCCAGTTGATGCCGTTGATGCTGTACTCGTAGCCGTTGCTGCCGCCGACACTGTTCCAGCCGAAGGTAACGCTATTGGCAGTGGTAGAAATACAGAACGCCGAAGGCGCAGGCAGAGCGGTTTGGGTTTGGACGTTGACGGTTTCCGTATAAGTACAGCCGCCATTGCTGATGGTTACGCTGTAGAGCGTAGAGCTGGCAGGCGAAGCGATGGGGTTGTGTACTGTCGAGCTATTTAAGCCCGCAGCAGGCGACCAAGCATAGGTTATAGGGGCTACCACTACGATAGTCGCGGGCGAAAATCTAAAAGCGTCGTTGATAGCGGTGAAAGCGGTAGCGTTGCGACCAGGTACAGCAGTGGCTATAGTGCCCGCTGCATTTTCAACACCTTGTGTTAGCTCTGGTGAAAAAAAGCCGCCTTGATTCAAGCGAGTATTGTGTAGTTCTATCAAATTCGTACCTTCATATAATATGGCTTGCACTGTTACGACAGAATCTGGGGCAGAAAAATGCGGTACGTTACGAAAATTGACAATCAACTGTCGATTGGGCGCTGTGCCTGTCGTGAAATAGTCGATGCCGCCGCCGCTGCTGGGGTCTAAGTCTGCCCAAGCTAAGGCAATTAAATTATTTATATTGGCAGCCTGCGGAATAATACCAGCGCCCGTGCCGTTGTCGGTAGGTAGTGTGAAGCTTATAAAACCGTTTGTCCCGATGTAAAACTGCGTATAATCTTGGCAATAGAACTGAAAGCTAAAACCTATAGGCAGCGGGTCGCTAACGCCATCGTCGTTGTTGGGGAAGCCGAAAACGCTATTGAAAGCGGTTACAGCAGTGCCCGTACCTGCTACAGGGGCGAAGGCGATGGGCTGCACGGTGTAGGCGTTGCAGTTGGTGCTACTGGTGCTCGCCGTATCTGTGAGTCTGGCGCTGATGGGCGCGCTGCCATTGGGGCAGATTACGGAGTTATTGCCTGTGGTAACAATATCGGTATTGCGGAAGCGCATCATAATAGTATCGCTGCCCAAGCAAGCGCCGTAGGCGACTTGCACGATGTATCGCAGGCTATCCGCCGACGAACTGCCTGCGAGCGTAGCTATAGGGTTGGCGATAAGATCATTGGAAAGCGTAGCGGGATTTGTCCAAGTATAGGTAGCATTGGCGGGGACGATGCCCGCCGTATTGCTGATGCTTGCCTGCAGTTGAACGCTTTCAGGTAGCCCCGAATTGCAAAGCAGGGTTCTATCAGCCGTTAAGTCTATCTGTAGCGGGTGCGTTTGCATACGCAGGGCGAAGGTATCGGAAGTGGTACAGCCCGTAGCGTCGGTATACGTGAGCGCATAGCGGAATATATCGCCGTCCGCCGTTGTGGAAGGTAGGCTAATCGTAGGATTGATGCTCGTGGGCGTGGTGATAGTTGTAGCTGCGCCCTGCGCTTGTACCCATTGGTAGCTGCCTGTGCCTGCTGCCGAGCTGGCGGTAGTAACGACGGCGCTTAGGGGGATTTCGTGGGCGATGCTGGGGCATAAAACCGTATCGGTAGCCGTAACATCTACGCCTGGAATGATGACGCGTATCGGCAGGGGCTGAATGCAGGTGGTTGTAGCATAATTGACGATGCCCAAATCGAAATCATGTATGCCGATTTCGCTGTATTCGCCCGTGATGATGATGGTCAGCTCCATCGTATCGAATCTACCCACGACGGGATAAATGGGACCAAAAACGTTGAAATTACCCGTTTGGAAGGAGTTGGCTATAGTGGTCGTGGGCAGGTGCAAGCCGAGCGAGTCGGTAGGATTGAGTGCGCCGATGCCGATGGTAAAAAATAGCTGCTGTGCTGTGCCGCTGGGGGTGGTAGGTGCGCAGAGGACAAATTCGGCGCTGGTGGCGGTCGTGTCTGTCATAACGCCCGCATTTTGGGGTATGGGCGTAAGGAAAAAATCTACATCCAAATCACAATCGCATAAAAAACCGCCTGTGCCTGTATTGGCGGTAGAAAAGATATTGGTGGGCTGGTTGGAGAAGTTGGTAACCATCAAAACGTAGACTTCGCCTGCTTGGGCGTTGGGGATTTGGACTTGTTCGAGCGATACGCCCGAATAGCTACAGTCTACGACTCCGCCCGTTGCGCCGCCATTGCCTAAGTTGCCGCAGGCGGTAGAGGCTGCCGCCTCGCTGGGGAAGGGACCCCAGACGATGAAGTCTATGTCTTCGTTGTTGGTATTATCGAGGAAGAAGTCGACGTTGCCATTGTTGGAAATCGTCATCGTAAACCAAGCGGGGTTGGGCTGGGTGAAGAGGCAATCGTAGTTGTTGCCTGCGGGGGCGGCGGGCTGCCCTACGCCTGCGGGGAAGGGGTCGAGCGTATTGGTACAAAAGCGGGTAGCATTGTTGCAATTGGTACCTTGCGCCGAAAGAACAGGGGCGGCAAGCGCGAGCAGGAACGCCGTATAGAAAAAATAGAATATCTTATTGGACATAGTCAGCATGAATTTGGGAAAAAGATAGCGCACTGCGCCAAAGGGGCGCAGTGCCATTTGCGTGAGGGATAGTAGGGGCAGACCAATGTGTCTGCCCAAAAGGGCAGCACAGGGCTGCAACGGATAGCCCGACCCTGCGACCTTTAAGCGCCGCGATTTTCGCGGCGCGGGGAGCAGGGGCACGCCAAAAAATGAGGTATGATGAATTATTTTTCGTTTAATTTGGCGAGTTCGGCGGCGTATTTTTGCCAGCGCTGCGGTTCATTCGGGTATTTTTGCTGCCAAAAATCAACGACGGCTTGCAGTTCGGCGATTTGCGCGAGGCGTTCGCAGTCTTCTGGGCGAACCAAATTGCAATTTTTTAGCGCAATTTGGCGGGCATTTTCGCGTATATTGGCTGCTTGTCGCTGCTCCTCTTGCTGCGATTTGGCGCGGGCGGCATCGGCGGCGGCTTGGAGTTGCTTGGTTTTTGGAACGTCTAAGCGGTACTTATCGCTCAATTTTTCCTCCCAACTCATAGACTGGGCGGAGGCTTCAAAAATAAATGGCAGTAGAACTAAAGATAGGAAGGTGCGCAACATAATAATAGAGATTTTGCACAAATATAAGCCCTTCGTTTTTGGTATCTGTATCTTTTTGCGAAAAAGCTGCTAAGAATATGCGATAATTGCTAATTTTGTCGCTATTCTATCGGTTTATTCACTACCTACACACATGGATATCACGGCGATACTACGCGGCTGTTTGGGCATTGCGTTTTTGTTGGGCGTATGTTTTTTGTTCTCCAACAATCGGCGCGCTATAGATTGGAAATTGGTTGGCGTAGCGCTCGCCGTTCAAATTTTGATGGCGCTGGCTATCTTGAAGGTCGATGCGATAAGCGCTGGATTTGAATGGTTTTCGGGTTTATTTCTGAAAATCATTGATTTTACCCAGTCGGGCAGCGATTTGGTATTTGGTAGTCTTATCGGCAAGCCTTCGGCGGTGCAGGTGGTGGGTCAGATAGACACGCTTCTGGTGCCCAATGCGAAAGCCATGATGGATATGGCGGCTTTGCCGGACAGTTTGCGCGATTTTGCGAGCGTGCCCATGGATACCGTTCGCTCTTTGGCTGCTCTACCAGCGGGTTCGGCTTCCGATGCGACTTTGGTGGCGGTAGGTAAATTTGAAAATTCGCAGAGTATCGGCTATATATTCGCTACGCGAGCCTTGCCAACCATCATTTTTTTCTCGGCGCTCTCTTCCGTGCTCTATTATTTGGGCATTTTGCAGCGGATTGTCTACGTTATGGCTTGGGCAATGCAGAAAGTTATGCGCATAACGGGGGCGGAAAGCATGGCAGCGGCGGCAAATGTATTCATGGGGCAGACGGAAGCGCCTTTGGTCATCAAACCATATCTTGCGGGCATGTCCAAATCGGAGCTTATGTGCCTGATGACGGGCGGTATGGCGACGATTGCAGGGGGCGTATTGGTGGCGTATGTCGGTTTTTTGGGTGGAAATGACCCTGTAGCAAAGGCAGAATTTGCCAAACATCTCTTGGCTGCCTCTATTATGTCCGCGCCCGCCGCAATCTTGGCGGCGAAGATGCTTTTTCCCGAAACAGATGAGCATGTAAACCGCGACTTGCGCATTTCTAAGGAGCAAATTGGCGAGGATTTACTCGATGCCATCGCTAAGGGAACTACCGACGGAGTCCGATTGGCAGTGAATGTAGGCGCGATGCTAATCGTATTTACGGCGCTTATCGCTATGCTCAACTATATCTGCACCTCCACTGTTGGCGAAATACCCATCGGCGGGGGCGACACCCTAAATACAATGGCACAAAAATCCTCCCAACGCGGGGTCGATGCCTTAGGAAATCCCAATTATCTCTTCTCGGGCTTCAACATTGAGTATATGTTGGGCTGGATTTTAGCACCTGTAGCCTGGCTCTTGGGCGCACCCAGCGAGGATGTGGTATTGGTGGGGCAACTATTGGGCAAAAAAACCATCTTAAACGAGTTTGTAGCCTATGCCGACATACCCAATATCCAACAATACATCACGCCAAAGTCCAAAATCATACTCACCTACGCGCTTTGCGGCTTCGCCAACTTCGCCTCTATCGGTATCCAAATCGGAGGCATCGGCGTTTTGGCAGAAAATCAACGCCGAGCCCTCTCCCAACTCGGTATGCGTGCGCTCTTGGGCGGCACTATCGCCTGCTTCCTTACCGCCGCCATCGCCGCTATGTTCATCGGGTAAAAGTGAAAAGTGAAAAGTGAAAAGTGAAAAGTGAAAAGTGAAAAGTGAA
>CAYXSA010000099.1:0-15606 GCA_964467315.1 uncultured Saprospiraceae bacterium
TTGTTCTGGAAGCGTAGCGGGGACGCTGCCCCGCCCCGCTTCTCTTGCCTAATTTTCGTACACTTTGGCTGGCAGCAGCGCTTGGGCGGGGGCAGCGCCCCCCGTCCAAGTGTTCAATAAATAGCGTTGGGGCAGCGCCCCCAACGCTAAAAAATCAAGCGCCTCTGCGTAACATCAGTTATAATTAAAACAATAGCATCAAAAAATCTGTTCCCGTCTGTCTTTATCCGCGTTCCCCCAAAAAAACAGTGCAAAAAACTACTCCGCCAATCGCAGCCCTGCCCATTCGTTGGCGGTTTCGGGAGCATTAAATTCGCGGTTGGTAATGCGGCAGCTTCTACTTTTTAGATTCCAAGCACCGCCGCGCTGTATGCGTCCGTATTTGCTTGGGCTTGTGTTTTGGGGGTTGCTTTCGGGGGAAAGGCTATAGTAGCGTGTATCGTACCAATCGCTGCACCATTCCCGCACATTGCCCGACATATCGTATAGACCAAAGGCGTTCGGTTTTTTTGTGCCTACTTGTTGCGGGTGGCTGATACCGTCTTCGGCAGTCCAACCGCATTCTTGAATATCGTGGCTGCCTGCAAATAAAAATCTATTTTGTCCGCTTCGTGCGGCATATTCCCATTCGGCTTCGGTGGGCAGGCGGTAGCGTTTGCCTGTTTGTTTATTGAGTTCCTGTATAAAAGCTAAAGCGTCAAAGTAGCTTATATTTTCAACGGGGCAATCGCCGCAGTTCTTGTACTTGCTGGGATTTGTGCCCATGACTTTTTGCCACTGCGCTTGAGTAACCTCATGTTTGGCAATTTTGAAAGCATCAATATAGACTTTATGTTGGGGCATTTCGTCGATTTCTCCGCCCTTGCTTTTATTGAAATGGGCGCAGGTATCGCAGCCCATCATAAAGCTGCCTGCGGGTATGTTGACCATTTCTATAGTTTTGAAGCCGCTTTTGTTACGCTCGCCACTGCTAAATAGTGGCGGCAACCACCAAAAGCTACTAAGCGCTACAGGCAGCAACAAAAGTAGGGGCAGCAGCCAACGCGGGCGTGGCGTGCTGTCGTTGGTTTTGCTCAAATAAGAGGCAGGCTGGGCAGGCACTACAGCGGAGGGCTGTGGCTGCGTTGGTAGGGGCGGACTGTCTGTTTTTGGGCTTTTTTCGGAAGGGGGCGCGTTGGTGGCTCTTGGCGTATTTTCGCTGTTTGTATATAGGCGGATAGGCTCGCGTCTGATGGAAATTACTGTTTTTTCGTCATCCTCGACCTTGTTTAGGGGCTTGCTTTCTGCTGGTTCTGGGCTGGGCGCTATTTTTTCGGGGGTAGGAGCGGTTTTTTCTACAAGGGCAGGCGAAGCCCATAAAATCGCTATCAATTCGCTCACCGATTGGGCGCGGGCATCGCGGTCGCGCACCAGGCAGCGGCGGATTATCTGCCCGAAGGGTGTAGGCAGGCTGTCGAGGTCGGCAGGTAGGGTAGGGGCAGTATGGGCAGGGGCTTGGCTGCGGGCGCTCTCTACGCCACCGCTACCGCTGCCGAAGGCGTGCCGCCCCGTACACAAAAAATACAACACCGCACCGAGCGACCATATATCGCTGCGATGGTCTGCATCGCTCATAAATGCCGATTCGGGTGGCATATACAAAAGCGAAGATACGATACTCCCCCCCGACATTTCGCTGCTTTCGCTTTGGTTGATTTTCGATAAACCAAAATCGGCGATTTTCGGTACGGGCAGCCCGTCAGGGCGGCGGGCAACGAGTATATTGGAGGGCTTTAGGTCGCGGTGCACGAACTTATTGGCGTGCAAATGCGCCATGCCCTGCAAAATGCCATCCGCCAAAAAAAGCCTTTCCGTGTCGTTGAGCTGATTTTTTTGCAGATAGTGCGTTAGATTGCCCTCAGGGTAGTACTGCATGAGCGCATAATCGTACTCGTCGCCCTCTTCATGCGTGAAGCGATAGCAATTATCGGCATCGTAAAAAACGATATTTGTATGCAGGGGCAAGCGCTTCGCTAATTCTACCTCCCTGCGCAGGGTGAAGCGCTGATTGGGGCGCACCAAACAGCGTTTGACGGCAACGGGGCGCGAGAGGAGCGAGTCCCAAACTTTGTAGACCGTACCAAAACCGCCTTCGCCGAGTCGGTCGCTGCGCACATCGTAGCTATATCGGGCGCGAAATTCTTTGAATGTCTGAATAGAGGACATAATTACAAATTGCAAATTGCGCAGTAACTGCGTAGCGCATTATATTTTGAAGACGCAAAGATAAATAAGAATGACGAATGACGAATGACGAATGACGAATGACGAATGACGAATGACGAATTTATCTTAGGCAAGTGTTTTGCGGTGCGAAGCGCCGCCAAAGCGTGAGGGATAGCAGCGGAACCAGCGCGAAGCGCTGATGGAGCGGATAGCCCGACCCCGCGCCGCGTAGGGGCAGCTCTTGTGGCTGCCCTCTGCCGCGCCCCTTTGGCGCGGTAGGCGGCAGGGGGCACGCCCAAAAAAAAAAAGCCTGATAAATAAAATTACCTTAGTTTGTATGCAGCAAAATATAGAAATCTGCGAATATACGCCCGCTTGGGCGCTGGAATTTGAACGATTGAGAGAAATTTATGCGCGGCATTTGCAGGGGCTTGCGTTTGGTATTGAGCATGTGGGCAGTACTTCCGTCTTAGGGCTGGCGGCAAAACCGATAATCGACATCGACATCATTATTGAGCAGAGCGATAGGCTGCCCGAAATCGCGCAAAGACTTGCCGCTTTGGGCTATACGCATCAGGGCGATTGGGGCATTGTGGGGCGGGAGGTATTTCGTCCGACTTCGCCGCTCGCGCCCGACGAAGGCAACAACATACAGCCGCTGCGGCATAATTTATATGTCTGCTTGCTGCATAGCATCAGCTTGCGCAATCATCTCACGCTGCGCGATACACTGCGAAAAGACCCCGAAAAACGGGCAGCATACGCCGAACTAAAAAAACAAATTGCCGCCCAAACCAACAATATAAGCCTATACGTGGAAGCAAAAACCGCTTTCATAACGGATATTTTACGGCAGGCAGGCTTCGGTGATGAAGCCTTGAGCAGCATTATCGAAGCCAATAAAGCGCCGAAAATAAAATAGTTGCAAATGTAAATTTAGAAACAAAATGTTGTATATTTGCGCTTATCGTTTCACAGGCAATCTATATTTTTATGACAACGCAACAGGCATTAAGCCGCTTACAGACGGGACAAGCTACGGATATTCAGCAAGTTATACAAGAGCATACGCGGCAGCCCGAAGCACTCGCACCGCTCATAGAGTCCATACAAAAACTTTGGCGCAAATGCCTAAAAGCCAAACTCAGCGACAAAGAAGCCTTAGAGCGCTTTGGCTGGGAGGGGATGCAGTTTACGCATCGTAAAATCAAAAAGCTGCCCGAAGAAATCGGCATTTTTCACGCCTTAAAGCGGCTGACTATTTCCGACGATACGATACGCGAGCTACCGATTTCGCTCTATGAGCTGACAAATTTGACTTGGTTGAGCCTGAATAACAACGAATTGGAAACGCTGGAAGAGGCTTTGGGGGATTTGCATAAGCTGCAGTATCTTAATTTGCATGGAAATCGTTTTCGGCGCTTGCCGCAGCGGCTTTCGCAGCTTACGCAGCTGGTAGGGCTTTCTTTGGGCAATAATCCGCTGGAAGAATTGCCCGCGCAAATCGGTAATCTTAGTTTGCTCAAGACGCTCAACCTTATGGGCATAAGCGATACGCTTGTAGACCTGCCTGCAAGCATAGGCAACTGCGAGGCGCTCCATGAGCTGACTTGGTCGCATGGGCAGCGGCAAAAGTTTCCTAAAAATCTGCTGCAAATTCGCTCCCTGACGCATCTGTATCTATCAGGCAATGCTTACACCCATTTGCCAGAGGAAATAGGCAATTTGACCCAACTCGAAGTTTTGGCGCTCGAGGGCAATCAACTCAAAAGTTTGCCCGAAGGTTTGAGCCGCTGTATAGGCTTGAAAACGGTGTATCTGCAAAATAATCCCATCGAGGATAGCCTTGTGCAGGCTTGGCGGGAGCGTATGCCGTCTGTGGATTGGCAGAAGTAGGATTTTTTTGGGTGTGCCCGCTGCCCCGACCACGAAGTGAACGCGAAGCGAATAGCCCGACCCCGCGACCTTTAAGGAGCGGCGGGCACACCAAAATAAATTAAGGCGCGAAAAATGCCTTTGTTGCCGTTGAAAACTGTATTTTTGCGCTATTCCTTCACCGATATTTAGCGTGATTAGACAGTTATGCGTTTATTTTTGACATTGATTTTGTCGCTTGCCCTGCTCCCTGCTTTGTGGGCGCAGCAGGCGGGTGGCGTGCGCGGAAAGGTAACCGATAAGGCAACAAGCGAGGAAATTCCTTTTGCGGGGGTGTACTTGCGCGGTACGAATTATGGCGTATCTTCCGATGTGGAGGGCTATTATACGCTGGCAAATGTACCTGCGGGTGAATACACGCTTTGCGTGCAATATGTCGGCTACGACTCGCTTTGTGTGCCCATAAAAATCGAGCGCGGCAAGATGAGCACCCAAAATATGGCAGTCGAAGAAAAAGCAGCTGAAATAGAAATCGTCGTAGACGCAGAGCGCACCGTAGAAAAAAACGAAGCCCGCGTATCCGTCATCTCCATCACGGCGGAAGACATCAATCGCCTGCCCTCTATCGGCGGCAAGGCAGACATAGCGCAATACCTGCAAATCACGCCTGGAGTTACCTTCACGGGCGACCAAGGCGGGCAGTTTTATATACGCGGCGGCGCACCCATACAGAATAAAATTCTGCTCGACGGTATGCCCATCTATAACGCCTTTCACTCGATTGGCTTTTATTCGGTTTTCGAGACGGATATTATCCGCTCGGCAGACATTTATACGGGCGGTTTTAGCGCTGCCTACGGCGGACGCTCTTCCGCAGTTATCGACATACGCACCCGCGAAGCCAATAAACGCCGCTTTACGGGCAATATCACGGGCACGCCCTTCGTGTCTTCGGTGCTGCTGGAGATGCCCATCATCAAGCCAGCGGACGAAAACAGTTCGAGCCTCTCGATGCTCGTTACCGCCAAACATTCTTACTTAGATAGGGTATCGCCCAAGCTCTATAGCTATGCCAACGAAGAGGGCATTTTGCCTTTTAGTTTCACGGATATATACGGCAAATTGTCCTTCTCTGCCCCCAGCGGTAGTAGACTGAATGCCTTTGGTTTTTACTTCGATGATAAGGCAAATTTTGCCAACATCGCCAGCTACGGCTGGAAAGCGGGCGGCGCGGGCGTAAATTTCCGCCTCCTACCAGGCGGCGCAAATATCGTTATCGACGGCTCGCTAACGTACTCTACCTATGCCTCCAACTTCGTAGAAGGCGACAGCACCAAAGAGCGCGATAGCCGCATCAACAGCTTTTCGGGCAATTTCAACTTCACCTATTTTATGGCTGAAGGCAGACAACTCACCTACGGATTGGAGATAAATTCCTTTTTTACGGACTTTAATTTTACCAACAATCAGGGCATTGGCTTCGGACAGGCACAGACCAATTCGGAAGTGGCAGGCTTTGCAGCCTATCGCGGTAGATTTGGCAATCTCGTGCTGGAGCCCAGCTTTCGCGGGCATTTCTACGCCTCTTTGGGCGAGTTTAGAGCCGAGCCGCGCATAGCACTCAAATACAATATCACGGACTGGATGCGCATCAAAGCCGCTGGCGGTCTGTACTCGCAAAACCTCATTTCATCAGTCGATGAGCGCGATGTAGTCAATCTGTTTGTTGGCTTTTTGGGCGGACCCGAAAGCGGCGTATACCGCATCGAAGATGGCGAATACATCAAAACCAAATCGCGCCTCCAAACTTCCATACACGCCATCGGCGGCTTTGAATTCAATTTGGGCAAACGCGCCACGCTCAACGTGGAGCCTTATTGGAAGTATTTCCCCCAAATCATCTCCCTCAATCGCAATCGCCTACAGGCAAACGACCCCGCTTATATCGCCGAAAAAGGTAGCGCCTATGGCATCGACCTGCTCGCAAAATACGAGCACAAACAGCTTTACGGCTACTTGGGCTACTCGCTCGGTTATGTTACCCGCGACGATGGCGTGCAGCAGTACTACGCCAGCTTTGACCGTCGCCACAACATCAACGCCATGATTTCCTACCAATTTACCCTCAAAAAGGCGGTAGAAATCACAGGCACCGAAGAAGAAATCAAGGCAAAGGCGCAGGAGCTCAAAGACAAAAATCTCACCCGCTTTCCCTTCGAGGTCAGCCTGCGCTGGAACGTCGCTTCGGGCTTCCCCTTCACGCTCACGCAGGGCTTTTACAACTGGCAAACCTTCAACGATGGCATCAGCTCAGATTATTTGACAGGCAACACTAACCCCAACACCGAATTGGGCGTTATCTACGAGGAACAACTCAACGGCGGACGCTTGCCCTTTTACCATCGCTTAGACTTTTCGGCGCGCTACACGCTCGATATGACCAAGCACGTAAAATTGCTTATCGGTTTCAGCTTGACCAACGCCTACAATCGCGCGAATATTTTTTACTTCGACCGCGTGCGTTACGACCGCGTCGACCAGCTGCCGATACTGCCCGCTTTGAGCGCCACACTGAAATTTTAGGTTTTTATTTGGGCGTGCCCGCGCCAATGCCCGCAAAGGGCGGGCGGCGCGGTCGCGTGTTGCGGGGTTTTAGTGCGCGGCAGTAAGCCGCGCACCGCGCCGCACAGCGGCGCGCCCCTACACCCGCTCACGCAATTTGTTACCATAGCCAATCGATGCGCAGTTTTTTATTGCTTTTTTTTATGCTTTTTGCGGGCTGTTTTCTGCAAATTGGCGATGCGCGGGCGGCATTTTCTCCGCCCGTAGGGTATAAGGCAGCCTTGCAGCAGCGCGCAGCCGAAAAAGCGGCAAAGTGGCAAGAACGCCTATACGCAGCCCCCACCCCCAAACCTCCTATATCTAAGCGTAATTTGGGGGTTTTGCTGCTGATTTATGCGGGCTTATATGCGTTTAGTACGGCTTCGAGCCTCTATATTTTGTTTGTCGTGGCTATCGCTTTCGGCGGGGCTACGGCAATAGCAGGTTTGCTCATATCGCTGGGTTTATTGTGGTTGCTGCTTATCTCCGTACCGCCCGTCGTGTACGGTATACTGCTCATTGATGGTTCTTATGTGCGCCTATCGCCCAATCCTATCGTTGCCTGGCAGCGCATTCGCCGCGAATGCGTTTGGGGCTTGCTCACGACCATGCCTACGATGTTGTTTGCGCTGGCGGGCTTAACTTCGGCTTTGATAACTCTGGCTACACTCAATTTTCAGGTGCTTGTGGTGTTTCTTATCTTTGCTTTGCTGGCTTGGGCGAGCTTTTCGCTATTCCGTCGGCTGATACGCGCACGCCGCGCCATGCAGGAAGAAAGCTATCAACTAGGCAAGCAATAACTGCAAAAACAAATAAACATGATGGAATGGTTTCTATATGTGCGTGCTATCGCCGTCGGCGCAGTCTGGGGCGGAACGGTGTATTTGATGCTGGCTTTTTTGTTTATGTTTTTTCCGTTGCCCACCTATTTTCGTGCCTATACGAGCCTGCGCAATTACGCGCAAGGGGTAGAAAGGCATTCTCCTGCGAAGGGGATACTTTGGTATGATAGGCGAGTGGTGCTGATGCGGGCTTTGGCTTGGCTGCTTTGGCTGGCTATAGTGGGTTTGTATGCATATTCGTTTAAGCCCGTTTTGAGTTATTATATTATAGAGAGCAATCCCGATTTTTGGAATTATTATGCGGCGGGTTTGGCTTTTCCTTCGCTTTGGCTGCTGGCTCGGGCTTGGATAACGATGCGCCGCAGCGCCAAAAAAGAAGCCACCTTACAAGATAATGCCCTATTCGATAGGCAGCGTCCCTTGCTGGATAGAATCGCCGAGGGCGAGAAGACACAGATAAAATGGTAGAATATACAAAGTAGCAAAACTAAACAAACATGAAAATTCGATTTCAAAACTTAGGACAAATAAAAGACGCTACTTTTGATTTGAGTAAAGACCTCACTGTTTTTTGCGGCGCAAACAACAGCGGGAAAACTTATGCCGCTTATGGAATTTATGGACTGTTTGAGTTTATAGCGAATCCAAATAATACTGCATTTTTTATGAGCAAGGACCCTGCGCCGCTCCCTTCTAATAATTTGCTCGTAGATATGCAGGACTTTTTTAGACTACATATGAGTCGTTCGATTGAAGAAATTTTAAATCAATACAAAAACACGCTGTCTGCTGTTTTTGCAGCACCAGATGATTTTTTCAAAAATACGCACATAAACATTAGTCAATTTGACGAAAAAGAAATTTTAAAGAAAATAGAGGATTTAGATTTTGCATTCGATGTACAGGTAAACGGTGATACTAAAATAAAATATATCAAAAAATCGCAGCAAACCTATGTAAATATACTCATAGAAAATATGCCAAAAGATAATATACTTGCCCCTATTTATAAGTCCATTATTTTCGGTAAAATCGGCGAACAAATAACTAAACTCCTTTTCAACAAAGTCCATATAGCCCCAGCAGAGCGCATCGCTATCAATATCTTTAGTAAAGAGCTATCGGAGCGGCGGCATGATTTGGTGGAAACACTATTAAATTTTAAAGACAGGCAAAATGCAACGCAAAATACGCTTTCCAACATTTTGGAGCAGCGTGCCTCGCGCTACTCGCTGCCAATAAAAAATAGCCTCGAAACAGCCGAGCGTTTAGATGTTTTACGAAAGCAAAAAAGTCCCTTTGCTTACTTAGCCGATGAGATAGAAAAATCTATACTAAAAGGTAAAATGAAAGTGTCGGACATAGGCGAAGTACAATTCAGTCCTAATAAATCGGGATTAAATTTGGGTGTACACCTCACGGCATCTGTAGTAAAATCTTTGGCAAGTATCGTATTTTATTGTCGACATATGGCGAAGGCGGGTGATTTGTTGATAATTGATGAGCCTGAATTAAATCTTCACCCCGACAATCAGCGAAAAATAGCCCGCACCATCGCGCAAATGGCAAATGCAGGCATAAAAATTTTGATAAGCACACACAGCGATTATATCATTAAGGAATTAAATAATTTAATAATGCTGTCGGTAGAAGGTAACGACAAAAATGTAAAGCGCCTGATGAAACGCTACGGCTACCAAGACAGTGAATTATTGCGTCCTGCGCAAGTAGGGGCTTATCTTTTTATGATGAACGGAGAAGTTACAAATTTAGAAGTCAGCGCTACAGGTTTTGAAATTAAAAGTATCGACGACGAAATAAATGCGCTCAACGAATCCTCGAAAGATATTTTTTTCTCGCTGCACGAAGATTAACCTACCTTAATTTTTTTCGCTATGCTTGTAGACCTGCTTTCCGATATAAAAAAAATACTCTACGCCGAATATAACGAAACGCGGGGCAGGGTACAAAAAAGTATACTTAGGCTTACTGAAGACCATCAAGATGCAAGTTGCAAGGAAGTAAGGTTTAGCTTTTCGGGCAAATTGGAGGTGTATAAATTCGATAAAAAGGTAAAAGCCTCCGATGGCGCAGATGTACGCGAGGCTATGCCAATTTTGGCGGAAGAGCCACCAGCACGGAGCAAATGCGATTATCTTATTTTTTACGTCAAAAAAAATCGTCAAGAAAAAGAAACGCTTTATGCGATAATTTGTAATCTCAAATCGGGCAATAAAGGCAATATGGAAGACCAAATGCTTTCAGGCGCGGCACTCGCCGAGTACCTGTTGCAAAATGCGATTCGTTGCCACAATTTTTGGAATAGCAACACCAAAAATTTTGAAGAATTGGATTATAAAAAGCTATGCAACGAAGGGGCGATAATTTTCAAAGAAATTGCGGTGTACTCAAAATTGCCTTCCGAAAAAGGCACTACCAAACCTGCCCCCAATAAAAATCGCCGTATCAACAGGCTTTGCAACGCTGAACATAATTTGGATACCTCCATACATTGAGTGTACAGCCCGCGCGCGCCCGTCCTTTGCGGGCGCAGCGGCTTTGCGTGAGGGATTGTAGAGCCGTAGCATGCTACGGCTCAAAAAGCCCGACCGCAGCCCCTTTTTAGGGCTGCGGGCACGCCCAAAAAAAACAATAGGCGCATCAAATAATTTTCCTTGCCCAAAAAAGCGGCTTTTTTCCGCAAAAACTGCTATATTCGCGCCCCGTATCGCGCCTCCTGCGCCAACAATAGACCACAACCACACTCCTTGTTATCATGTTTGGAAACCTCTCCGACCGCTTAGAAGCGGCGTTTAAGACCCTGCGCGGCGATGGTCGCCTCACGGAACTCAACGTAGCGACTTCTATCAAAGAAATCCGCCGCGCCTTAGTTGATGCCGACGTAAACTATAAAATCGCCAAAGAATTTACCGATAAAATCAAGGACGAAGCGCTCGGACGGCGCAATGTGCTTGCCTCCATTCGCCCTGGCGAATTGATGATAAAAATTGTCAATGATGCCCTCATAGAGCTGATGGGCGGGCAGTCGGTCGGTATCAATATCAAGGGTTCGCCCGCCGTTGTTTTGGTGGCAGGTTTGCAGGGTTCGGGTAAAACGACCTTTTGCGGCAAGCTCGCACGCCATCTTATCGGCAAACGCACCAAACGCGTATTGCTCGCCGCTTGCGACGTGTATCGCCCCGCCGCTATCGACCAGCTTACCGTACTTTCGCAGCAAGTCGGCGCAGAAATCTACAAAGAAGTCGACAATAAAAACGCCGTAGAAATCGCCCAAAATGCCGTAGAATACGGCAAAAAACGCGGCTACGATGTAGTCATCATAGACACCGCAGGTCGCTTGGCGGTAGACGAAGCAATGATGAAAGAGGTCGAAGCCGTAAAATTGGCTATCAACCCCACCGAAACCCTCTTCGTCGTCGACTCCATGACGGGACAAGATGCCGTAAACACCGCGCAGGCATTCAATCAGCGCATCAATTTCGATGGCGTAGTCCTCACCAAACTCGACGGCGACACCCGCGGCGGCGCAGCCCTCACCATCAAATACACCGTTGGCAAACCCATTAAGTTTGTCAGTATGGGCGAAAAGCTCGATACCCTCGATATTTTCTACCCCGAACGTATGGCGCAACGCATCTTGGGCATGGGCGACATCGTGTCGCTCGTAGAAAAGGCGCAGGAAGAATTTGACGAGAAAGAAGCCAAATTGCTGGAGAAAAAAATCAAGAAAAATCAATTCGATTTCGACGATTTTCTCTCTCAACTCGGACATATCAAAAAAATGGGCAATATCCGTTCGCTCATCAATATGATACCAGGCATGAGCAAACTCGCCCAAAACGTGGACATCGACGACAAAGCCTTCGTTAAAATCGAAGCCATGATAAAATCCATGACCCCCGCCGAACGCCATGACCCTGCCCTGTTTTCGACCATCTCGCGCCGCAAACGCATCGCCGCAGGCAGCGGACACAAACTCGAGGACGTGAATAACTTCATGCGCCAATTCGACCAAATGCGCCAGATGATGCACCAAATGAGCAATATGCCCAAAGGTATGAAAATGCCCAAATTGCCAGGAATGTAGGCAGCGAGTTACGAGTTACGAATTACGAATTACGATTGTGCTGCCGCCGTGTAGCGCATATATTTTCATAGCACAGACAAAGAATTTTCTTGTCTGTGTTTTTTTATCCTTAAGCAACTGTGCAAAATTATTTGATATTCCGAAAAGCGTAGTTTCGGGCTTGAAAACCAAGCGTAGCGCGGGCTTTCAAGTTTGAAACAAGCGGGGAACGCCGTAGGCATCCGCGTAGCGAATAATATCAAATAATTTTGCTTTCGTACTTACTTCTATGCAACTACAGACCATAAACACAGGTTTTTTTAAGCTTGACGGCGGGGCGATGTTTGGCGTAGTGCCCCGCGTTTTGTGGCAAAAATTGGAGCAGCCCGACGAAAACAATCTTTGCTCTTGGGCGATGCGCTGCCTGCTGCTTACGACCGACGAGGGCAGGCGCATACTCATCGACACGGGCATCGGCACGAAGCAAAGCGAGAAGTTTTTTAGCCATTATCATCTGCACGGCACGGACAGCCTGCATACTTCGCTCGCTGCGCTGGGGCTTTCTGCCGACGATATTACGGACGTTTTTTTGACGCATCTGCATTTTGACCATGTGGGCGGAGCGGTGGAGTATGTACGACGCGGTGCCGACGGCGAGCGGGTGCTGGAGCCGACCTTCAAGCAGGCAAAATACTGGACAAATCAAGCGCATTTCGACTGGGCAACGAAGCCCAATGCGCGGGAATCCGCCTCTTTTTTGCCCGAAAATTTCGCCCCTTTGCGCGATGTTTTGCACTATTTGCCCACGCAGCCGCAGGAACAAATTTTAGATTGGCTGCCCCAAATCGGCGTGCAATTCGCCTACGGACACACGGAAGCCATGATGCTGCCGCAGGTACGCATAGGCGGGCGCACAGTGGTTTATTGCGCAGATTTGCTGCCCTCGCCCTCGCATCTGCCTTTGCCCTATGTCATGGGCTACGATGTGCGCCCTTTGCAGACGCTCGCGGAAAAAGAATGGTTTTTAAGCAAAGCCGTCGAGGAAAATTATATCCTATTTTTTGAGCACGCTCCCCAAATCGAGGCTTGTACGCTGCGGCGCGACGAGCGCGGGCGCATAGTCGCCGATAAATTGGGCAAATTGCAAGATTTGTTGGGTTGATTTTTTTTGGGCGTGCCCCGCGCCCTAAAAAGGGGCGCGGGTCGGGCTATGCGGGGCGTACCACCATCGCCCACAGGGCGAATGTTGATTCGCCCCTACTATCCCTCACGCAAACAACCCGCCGCGCCAAAGGGGCGCGGCGGGGCGATATTGCCAAAAAATAGGCAAGAGCGCAAGAGAAAAAAGAAAAACAGCCCTACAGCGGTGGCTCGCAAAAAAAACGCTATTTTTGCGCGGTTTCCAACGAAAAAGCACACAGAGCCGCCAAAAAATATGTCGAAAAATAAGCAGAACCAACCGAATAACAACAAGCAGCCCAATCAGCCGCAGCATACGCCCCCCGCACAGACGGAAAAACCACTGATCGAAGAACTGCGCGAAGCGGTAGCAGCAGACCCCGACTTGGGCAAAACGTCCATGACCGTAGACGGCACTTACTTTACCATACCGAGCTGGTTAGATTTTTTCAAAAACAAATGGCTTAGCGCGCTGATTGTAGCCTGCGTTAGCTTTATCGTTTATGCCAATACAATAACACACAATTTCGCGGTCGATGACGCTATCGTCGTTACCCGCAATCAATTCACCCGCTTGGGGCTGAAAGGCATGTACGGCATCTGGTCGGAAGATACCTTTGTCGGCTTTTTCGGCAAAACCCAAAACTTGGTAACGGGCGGACGTTATCGCCCCTTTTCGGTGGCGACCTTCGCTTTGGAGATGGAATTATGGGGCGACCACCCCAAAAACGATAAGGGCGAATATCTCAAAACCCCCGATGGCGACTACATCAAAGACGCTAAAGGCAATTATCTATACGACCTTTACCCGCACGTAAGCCACACCATCAATATACTGCTCTACGCCCTGCTTTGCGTGCTGATATACTTCTGCATACGCCAACTCATGCTTACCCGCTGGGGGCAGCAATACGAAGACCCTACAGGCTGGGCGGGCTTTGTCGGTTTCGCCGCCGCCTTGCTCTACGCCACCCACCCCGTGCACACGGAGGCAGTCGCCAATATCAAAGGTCGGGACGAAATTCTCGTCATGATGGGCTCCGTCATGGCGCTGCATTATGCCTTCCGCGCAAGCATAGCCGAAACGCCTGTGGGCAAAGTTTCTTGCTGGACTATGGCAGCTTTAGGCTTTTTGATGGGTATTTTCTCCAAAGAAAGCGCCGTTACTTTTTTGGCAATCATACCTGCAGCGCTCTATATTTTCCGCCCGCGCACGACGCTCGCGCAAGTGGCGCTGTATACGCTGCCCTTTATTGCCTTGACGGCGATTTTTTGGTTTGGCATTCGCGCCCGCGTTTTAGTGCCCCCGCCTGCCGACGACCCAATCGCGCAGATACTCGAAAAGTTATCCGCCGATATGTACAAGGGGCATAAAACCGCCTTTTTCTGGGTCGGCAACGAGCCTACGGAGCTGATGAACAACCCCTTTTTGAAGCTGGTCAACAATCGCTACGTGCCTTACAACGATAGCGAGCGCTTGGGCACTATCCTCTACACTTGGTTTGAGTATGCGCGCCTGCTTAGTTTTCCGCACCCGCTCACCAACGACTACTATCCTTACCATATCACCGTAAAAGCGCGCAACAGCAAAATAGAAAGTTTTAGAGATTTTGAAGTGCCGACGATGGGGCACGGCATACCGCTATTTTCGCTGCTCTTGCATGGTTTTTTGGGCTTTTGGGGGCTTTGGCTCTGCTATAAACGCCGCCCTATGGGCTTTGTGATACTGTTTTATTTTGCGACCTTTTCGGTGGTTTCCAACTTTTTCTTCCCCATCGGGACGAATATGGCGGAGCGTTTTATGTTCATGCCCTCTTTGGCGTTTAGCTTCGCTTGCGCTTTGGGTTTGCTACAGTTGGGGCGCAAAGTGCAATGGGCGCAGTCTATTTTGCCGCTTTTGGTGGTGGTTGCCGTGCTTTATAGCCTCAAAACCTTTTCGCGCAACTATGCTTGGAAGGACGATTATACCTTATTTACAACCGATATCGAGACCTCGCCCAATAGCGCCAAGCTCAATAACGCCGTTTCGGGAGTCTTGCAAGACGACCTTGTTCGTCGCGGCGACCTAAGCCCGCAGGAGCGCGAAGAGATTTTGCGCAAGGCGCTCAAGCATTCTACGAATGCTATCAATATGCACCCGACCTACAACAACGCTTGGTTGCTCTACGGCAATGCCAATACCATGCTTGCGGGCATGATAGCGGCAAAATCCGAAACCGAAAATCAAATTTTTTACATCAATGGCAAGCAAATGCAATTGCCTTCCTTGCAGGCTGCCGCAGCGCTCTACGATGAGGGCGCGCGCGCTTACGCTGAGGTGATGCGCCTGCGCCCCGACCACCCCGACGCGCCGACCAATTTGGGTGTAGCTATGCGCGACAAGGCGAAACTCGTCGGCGAAAGATTGGGTAGAGCCGCCGAAGCGCTCGCGCTGCTGCAAAGCGCCCAAAAATTTCTGCCCAATGACCCCGAAACCTTCCGACTTTTGGGCATCACGTATGGGCTCACGGGGCAGCTACAGTTAGCCATCAATAGCTTGGAGAAAGCGGTGCAGCTCATGCCGCAGGAGCCGTCGAACTGGTTCAATTTGGGTATCGCCTACAAAAATGGGGGCTTAGAGGCGGAGTCGCAGCAGTGTTTTGCGAAGGCAAAGGAGCTCAACCCGAATTTTAATCCGAACCCGAATGCCGTGCCTAATCCTATGCCCAATCCCAACTCGACCACTGCTACTGCCCCGACCACTCCTACAAAATAAAACAACGTTTTTTTGGGCGTGCCCGCCGCAATGCCCGCAAAGGGCGGGCGCGGCGGTCGGGC
>CAYXSA010000100.1:0-15357 GCA_964467315.1 uncultured Saprospiraceae bacterium
TTGCGTGAGGGATAGTAGGGGCGCTGTAGGGACAAGGCATGCCTTGTCCCTACAGCGCCCCGCATAGCCCGACCGCGCCGCCTTTTTAGCGGCGCGGGCACGCCCCCAAAAAAGTGAACACGAAGTGAACGCGTAGCGAAAAATGAATATGTAGCGAAAAGTAAAAAAGCTACTTTTGTCACTCGTAACTTGTAATTCACTTCGTGGGTGGCTTCGCCGCTCGCAATTCGCAATTTGCAATGATGTTTCCGATACTCGCGGGCAAGGTAATTTTGGTAGTCGATGACGATGCGGCAAATCGGCAGGCGATTTTGTCGGCGCTCTCTATGCTTGCGCCCGAAACGGCGGTATTGTCGGCGGCGACGGGGCGGCAGGCTTTGCGCGTGCTGGCAAGCAGCGCGGTGGATTTGGTGCTGCTCGACTGGGAAATGCCCGAACTGGACGGCTATGCGACCCTACTCGAAATCAAGGCAAACGAAAATCTAAAGAATTTGCCCGTCGTCATGTACACGGGCATTATGACGAGCGTGGAGGCGCTGCAAAGGGCTTTGGCAGCGGGCGCGGCGGATTTTTTGCGCAAGCCGACGGACGCGTTGGAGATAGCAGCGCGTTTGCAGGCGATTTTGCGGCAGCGCGAGTACCAGCAGCAGGCGATAGTGGCGGAGCGCGAGCGCCTGCAAGCGCAACTGATGGAAATGTCGGCGGCTACCCTGCATTTGCAGGAGCAAGAAACGCTGATGGATAGCCTGCGCGAGGGTCTGCGGCAAAGTTTGACGGAAATAAATCCGAAGGAAACGATAAAAAAATTGCTGCGCAGCCTACCGCAGCAGGATTTGACGGACGAAAATTGGGAGCGCTATCGCAAGCGCTTGGACGCGATGCAGGGCGGTTTTTTGGAGCGGCTGGCGAAATTGCACCCCGATTTGACTCGGCAGCAGCTTACCTTAGCCTCGCTTTTTCGCATGGGTTTTGTGAGCAAGGAAGTGGCGCAGACTTTGGGTATGTCGCTCGATGCTTTGGATAAAAGCCGCTACCGACTGCGCAAAAAATTGCCCCTACAGCCTTCCGATAGTTTGGAGTCGTTTTTATTGGGGATTTAGCAGCGCTTGCCAGCGGCTTTCGTCGATATGATACATCGCCTGCAAAATCTGCTCTTTCCACTCTTGGGCGGGGGGATTGATTTGGGCGGGCAGTTGTTCGAGTAGGCGCTGTATGCGGCTGCTCTCGAATAGGGCGCATTGGCGCAATTGGGGCAAAATGTCGTATACTTCTTTGGGCAGTGGCGCGGCGGCGCTCCTATCGGCAGCGGCGCGGGTTGGGGCTATATTTTTCATCTCAAACTGCGTGCCTGCGGCAAAAATCAGCTCGCAGCGCAGTGTTTGGCTGCTTTCTTTGATGATTTGGAGCTGTATGCCCAATTTTTGGGCAAATTCGGCGACCAAATGCAATCCTAAGCCGCTGCCCTTTAGGGCGACTTGATGAAGTTGCTTGCCGCTCGCTTGGAGGCGCTCGGCGATGTCATCGGGTATGAAAGCGGCTTGATTGCGGACGTACAGACGCAGCCGCCCGTCTGCGAGTTGGTCGGCAATAAGCTCTATGGGCGTATCGGGCAGGCTATAGCGCAGGGCATTGAGCAGCAGATTGCGCAAGATGATTTGCAGGGCATTGCTGTCGCTATGTAGGCTGTGCAGGGCTAAATTTGCCGATAGCTCAAATTTTTTGAAGAGGGCGACGGCTTTGAGCGGCTCCGTGATGCGCTCCAAAAGTGGGGCTATCTCGATGCGTTCTTCTTTGGGCTCTATGCTTTTATCGCGCTGTAGGCTGACCCACTGCATGAGGCTATCGAGCAGGATAAAAGCGCCTTTGGCGGCTTGCTGGCTTTGGCTGATGGCTTTATTTTCGGGATTTAGGAGATGCGCCAGCTGTAAATTTTCGAAAATCGTATTGAAGGGGCTGCGCAAATCGTGCCCGATAACCGAGAGCAAAAGTGCTTTTGCTTCGTCTGCTTTGGCGAGTTTGAGCGCATTTTTGGAGATAAGTTGATTTTTTTTGCGCAGCAAAAACAGCAAAGACACCGTAAACAGCAAGGCTACGCCCAGCGAGATAGAAAAAAACAAGATACGCCGATTAAACGCCGCCTCTTGCTCTAAGCTATTTTTTTGCTCGCGTATGGTGTTGTTGCGCTCATTTTGTAAGACTTGCTCATGCAGCAACGAAAATTCGGCATTGCGTTTATTGGCTCTTTCGTTGAATTGCTCAACCTTCCGCAGATAAAGTAAAGCATTTTTTTCATCGCCCAAAGCTTCAAAAGCCAAAGATACACGGCGCAAAAAAAGCGAATTGACATAATTCACCTTATGAGCAAGCGCAATGCTATCTACTTTTTGCAACTGCACAAAAGCGGCAGCGGGTATTTTTGCTTCCAGCAGCGTAGCCGCATAGTTTGAACGCAAATCCACCTCTAAAGGCGAATTGGGTAACTGCGAAAGACAAACAGAGATGCCCTCCAAAAAGGAGCTTTCCCATGCTTCTCTGCTCGCTTTGCCCGACTTAAATTGCGCCTCTCCCTTAAAAACTAAAGTCTGAGGCAGCAAATAGGCAAACTGGCTGTAATGCGGGTGTTGCCGCAAAATAGGCAAACGCAACAAATGCAGCGCACTATCATAATAGACTATAGCGCGCTCATGGTTTTCAAGATTATCCGTATATATACGCCCAATTACCAAATAAGCATGCGCCGTTTGAAAGCTATCTTTGACTTGCTCCAGCTGCGTTGTTAGCGCCTTTTGCGCCTGCATAAGCGCCGTATCTATTTTTTTTTCTGCCAACGCGATAAGGCTATAATTGCCATAAACCGTCGATAAACCCGCATAATGCCGCTCTTTCTCAAAAATTGCCTCCGCCTGCTCATAGTACCTGCGCGCAATACTCATCAACTTGACAGTATAACACAAATTGCCCGCTTCTATAAAAAAATACCCTTTGCCTCCATCTTGCAAATTCGCCACCCGCGCATATTCTTCATAGTATTTTAGCGCAGGCACAAATTGCCGCGCCGCCGCATACGCCACACCCCTCCGCTGCAAATCCGCATGATAATGCTTATCCAAATCGCCCAGCCAAAAATAATGGCTCGCCAGCGTATCCATCTGCAAAAGCGCCTTTTCCAAATTTTTATGCGACTCCGCATCTACAATTCGCCCCAGCCATTCCGCCCGCTCCGCCCATGCCGATATGCCCCGCGCTTTCGCCCGCTCGTACTCCGCATACAGCGTATCTAAGGGCTGCGCACAGAGCGACAAGCCCCCGCCAAATAGCAGCAAGCAAAACAAATATAACTTATTCATATACGACAATACCTATAAAGCAAAGATACACACCAAATTCAACGCAAAATACAGCAATTTCCCGTTTTTTTTTGCTATTTTCGTATGCCAATCTATCGTTTTTTGGGGGCATCCGCCGCGCTAAAGGCGCGGCGGCGCTACGCTACGGGTTCGCTATTCGCTCAGTACAGCCTTGTATGCAACGGCTCTACGCGCCGTGCATACAAGGCTGCACCTGCCGCTACGCGGCAGCCCTCCGCATCGCTATGCCATACTCAGAGCCTGCAAAATTTCAACCCATGCCGATTATCCCTACGCTTCTAATCATTTTGCTGCTCTTCTCTGCCTGCCAAAGCCCGCCCCTCCTACACGAAGCCGACGAAGCCCTAAAAATTGCCATCGGACTAAGGGAAGGCAGTACAGGCGCTAAAGAACTCTTGCAAAGTCTGCGCCCCACCCTCGACGACTGCCGCGCCATTATGCAAGACGACAGCAATGCCCTTCGCCTCTGCCGCTATGCCGAAACCCTGCACGAAGATATGCCGCCCAGAGGGCTACCGCTTGGCGATAGCAGCCGCAGCGAAACCCAATTATTAAGCTGCACAAGCCAACAATTTGCCAGCGGATTTAGCTGCGGGCTGCCGCTTGCTTATACCTATCTGCCCTTTCGCCCAAATTTACATATATATGCCTTCCGCTATCATCGCCCCGACGATAGCCGCGATGGCATCCGATACGATGGGCTCCTACGCGTAAACAATCGCTTCGTCTTCATACCCAAACTCTACGCCGCCCTACCCCGACATTACAGCAGCTAAACACTACAGAGCTACTCCCCTCCCAACAATGCCGCCGCCCAAGACAAAGAAGCCTGCGCCTTTGCCAATTTCGAGAGCGTCGACAAACGCTTTTGCTGTGTTTCGATGACCTTCATCTCCCGACTATTGAGCAAGAATATCGAGGACTCTCCCAAACGAAACTTCTCCTGCTCCACTTCGAGCAAAAAGAGATAATTGCGCAAGTTTTGCTCTATCAAAGCCAGTTGCTGCTCGTAGGTGGAGATTTCTGCGAAATAATTGCGGATTTTATTGCGGATTTCTTGCTCCTTTTGCTGCTGCTTGAAGCGGGTTTCTTGTATTTTCAGCTTGTTCAACTCCAATTCGGCGCGAGAATGCCGCAAAAAAATCGGCATCGAAAACTTCAAACCAAACTTATAATTCTCCACAAATGCGCCCGCGCCCGCAGGAAAAAAATCCGCACGCTGATTGGCAAGGAAATTATATTTTAGGTCGAGTTTGGGCAGGATTTTATTGCGTTTTAGCTTTTGGTCGAGCTCAAAATGTCGAATTTGCAAGCCGTATAGCTGCAAATCGGGGTGCTGCGCCCCAACTTGCCCCAAAAGCGTATTCAGACGGGCGCTATCTATGCCCGTATTCGTCGGAAGTGCGTCGGGCGCTGCATTGGGGGCGAGCTGTAGGGGAGTTGATTGCGCCGTCCACAGAAAATTATCTAAGGCGGTTTGCTCTTTTAGCAGCTGAAGTTGCGCGTCTTGCAGGCGCATTTGTCTGTCTATCAGATTGGCAAAGCTCTCCAGCGTATCTATAGCGGGTTTATCGCCCTGCTCGAAGGCGATGCGTGTCGCTGCCAAACGAATTTTGCCCAATTCTAAGGCTTCTTCCCATATTTTTAGCTCTTGGTATGCCGTCGCCCAAGCCCAATACTGTAGGGTAGCCTGGTATAAAAGTTCGTTTAGCTGCGTGCGTATCTGCTGTGCATTCAGCGATGACAATAGACGCGCCTGCTCGACTAAGGTGCGGCGCTCATTCGTTACCAAGCCCTGCAAAAGCGGCACTTTGATACCCAAATAGGCGTGTCCGCCTTCGGGCGTTTTGTCGTCATCGCTTAGATAATAGCCCTGATTGAGCAGATAACCCGCCTCGATTTCTACCCCCCACCAAGTCGGCACGCTCAAATAAGTGCTAAAAAAACTATAGTACTGCCGCCCGTTAAACTGCTTAAAATCCAGATTGCTGTTTAGGGTGGGGTCAAACTGCTGCCCGCGCTCGCTGCGCAATTCCTGCTCTGCCCTTGCCGCCAAAATGCGAATTTGTTGCGCTATTGGGTGGTGTTGCACGACCATTTGCACAAATGCCGAATAGGGAAACGCCTCCGTCGTTTGCGCGCCTAAGACAGTTGGCAAAGCAAACAAAACAAAAAACAAAGCAGCCCTAAAGTATAGTCGAATCATAGTATTTTTAGTTGAAAGCTCGAATAACCTTGCGTGAGGGATATGTAGAGCCGTAGCATGGCACAAGTGCGTAAGCACGCCGTGCTACGGCTCAAATAGCCCGACCGCCACGCGTGTAGGGGCAGCCCTCGTGGCTGCCCCCCGCCCGCGTCCTTTGCGCGGGCGGACGCGTGGCGGGCACGCCCAAAAAAACGCCCAATTATTGCACTACAGGCAATTCTATAAAACCATCGGCAGCGGCGCGAGTAGGCGCGGGCGGCGTTTCTTGGGCGTAGTCGTGTAGGACATTATAGAGGGTGTCGCGCTCTATCGGGGTGCGCCCGACGGCTTTTATGAGGGCGACGAGTTGCGCCGTCGTGAGCGCGGGCGTTTGCTCCTCCGAGCCTGCCATGCTATAGATTTTCGTCGTGTCGTCTATCGTGCCATCTACATCATCTACGCCGAAAGATAAGGAAAGCTGCGCCATATTGCGCCCAATCATAGGCCAATACGCCTTGATATGGTCGAAATTGTCCAAAAATATGCGCGAAATGGCATAATTTCGCAGGTCTTCGACGACAGAAACTTCTGCCAAATGCGACAATTCGTTATTTTGATTTCGGAATTTTAGGGGGATAAAGGTCTGAAAACCGCCCGTTTTATCCTGCAATTCGCGGAGCAAATTCAGGTGATGCACGCGATGAAAATAGCTTTCGATATGCCCATAGAGCATGGTGGCATTGGTGCGCAGCCCCAACTCGTGGCTGATTTCGTGCAGCTGCAGCCATTCTTCGCCTGTGCATTTGCCGCCTGCGATTTGGTCGCGTATTTCGGGGTGAAAAATTTCCGCGCCGCCGCCAGGTACGGAGTCCAAACCCGCCGCAATGAGCGTTTGCATGCCTTCGCGGTAGCTGATTTTCGCTTTTTTGAAAATGTAATGAAATTCGACGGGCGTGAGCGCCTTTATATGCAAATCGGGGCGATGCGCTTTGATGGCGCGAAACAGGCGCACATAAAAATCGACATCGTACTGCGGCAGCACCCCGCCGACGATATGCACCTCCGTAACGGGCTGCCCATCGTACTTGCGCACCATCTCCATAATCTCGTCCAAGCCGTATTCCCAGCCTTCGGAGCGCTTTTTTATCAAACGCGAATAGGAGCAAAAGGTGCAGGTATACAAGCAAACATTGGTCGGCTCGATATGAAAGTTCCTATTAAAATATGTCCGATTTCCGTGTTTTTTTTCGCGTATATGGTTCGCCAGCGTGCCCAGATAGCCCAAGGGCGCATGCTCGTAGAGGTACAAACCTTCTTCCGTTGTGATGCGCTCTTCGGTTTGTACTTTGCGTGCTATCTCTATTAGCGTGGGGTCTTTTTCGGTGATTATCATGCAGTTATAAATTACGAATTACGAATAACGAATGACGAATTATGAAGTGCGCGAGTCGCAAATGAGGAGTATGCATTTATGGATAAAAATAATTAAAAGTATATATTTTTTGGCGTGCCCCTGCTCCCCGCGCTAACGCGCTCAAAGGTCGCAGGGTCGGGCTATTCGTTGCAGCGCCTGCGGCGCTTCCACTTCTATCCCTCACGCATTTTTTATATAAAGTTAAAGCGCTTTATCCTATAAGACGTAAAGCACATTCGTCATTCGTCATTCGTCATTAAATAATATCCCTCACGCAATTTTCCGTCGACTATCTCTGCCGCTGCTTTCAGGCTTTCTGCCTTGCCCAAATCGAACCAATGGCTATCGCTGTCGAGCGGGAGGGGGGCGATTTTTGCGCCCGCTGCCGCCCTTTGCAAATACCAATCAATGACGGAAAAGGGGTATTTTTCTTGCGGCAAATGTGCCCATTCGTTGAGCCTTATGAGCTGCACGCCGCAGAATGCGAGCGGCTCGGCTTGGTCGGTAGTAGGCTGATTTTCGGGGGCGGGTATGCGCCCACAAAGCTGATTATCGGCAAAAAGCAACTGCCGCCGCGAACTGTGCCGCCGCTGACAAAGCAAGGTAGCCGCATTTTGTGCCTGTTCATGCGCCTGCGCTAAGCGATGCAAATCGAAATCCGTATACACGTCTGCATTATGCAGGAGTACGTTTTTCGCATCGTATCGCTGCGCCAAACTCTGCAATAAGTCCCGCGCTGCGACCAATGCGCCGCCCGTATCGAGCAACTGCGCCGACTCATCGGATAAATACAGTTTTGCGCCGAAATTACAACGGTATTCCGCTACAAATGTTCGCAACTGCTCGCCAAAATGGTGCGCATTCACGACGATATGCCGAATGCCCAAAGCCGCCAAACGCTCTATGACCCAAGCAATCATGGGCTTGCCGCGCCACTCTACGAGCGCCTTCGGTCTATCGTCCGTCAAAGGGCGGAGCCGTGTACCCAAGCCCGCTGCCAATATAAAACCCAGCATGAGTTACGATTGTGCTTTGTGTCGTAGGTATTATGCCGCCTTGCGGCGGCAGTGGTAGCAAGTCTTTAGCTGCTGGCTAAAAACTCGCTTCGCCTTACCACATTATCAATAAAATGTTTTAATACTTTTTGCGTGATGAACACAGACTGAACGCATAGCAAATTACGAGTTACGAAAATCAACGAAACAAAATACTTGCTACCACTGCCGCGAACGAAGGGAGCGGCATAGTACCTTTACATCAAGCCCAAGCAATCAGAGCTTTACAAAAAAATCAAATCGTTGCCCATGAAATAAAATATCGTTGCCTTCTATGTAGCCCTCTACGCCGCCGATGTTGGGCACTTCCCAAGTGGGGGCTTTGGTGGAGGTGTAAAAGCGTTTTTGTCCCCAGCCGATGCTGTACATTGCCAATTTTTGCGAGCCTGCGCGGTAGATGCGCACCGAGTAGGGTTTCCAAGCCTTGAAGTATTCGATGCGAGAGGAAGCGGCGACCTGCTCCAAGTCCGAAAAATCGAGTTTGGTCATATTCTCGAATTTTTGGAGGACGACGGGCGGGAATTGGGTTTCGGCTTTTTGGGGGTATTCCTTTTGTTGCTCGATAATCCAGCGCAGGGCGACGGCTGTGGTGTCGATTTCTTTTTGGAGGTAGGGGCAGTCGTTGTCGTGTCGGCAGTAGCCGACGCGCTCTATCTGTGCGGGCACAAAATCGCTTTCTTCGCGGGCGCGTTCGGCGGCTTTGGCGAAGTAGGGGGCAAGTTCTTGCGCGTATGTTTTATCGTCTACGTCGATGAGGTGGGCGATGCTGGCGAGGGGTTTTAGCTGGAAGCTATCGAGGTCGAGTAAGACGAGCTGCATGGAGCCGCGCCAACGCACGGTCATATCGGCGCGGGGCTGAAATTCGTCGTTCATGCGAAACTTACCCGTAACGCCGCCGCCCATGACTTGGTCGGGGGTGATAACGTTGCGTTCCATCTCCAGATGTATGGCTATCCACTGCCCGCCTGTGCGCGTGCCGAGCGGAAAGATGCTGTATTGATAAGCATAGCTACAGCCAAAAGCCGAAACCGACAAACCAATAAAGAGCAGCAAAAATAAAGCGCGTAAGCATCGCATAAAGGAGAACGTATTTAGGTAAAAATGACAGTGTAGCGCCTGCGCCCGCCCGCCCTTTGCGGGCGGGGCAAGTTTGCGTGAGGGATAGTAGGGGCAGACCAATGTGTCTGCCCTTTGGGCGGCACGCGGGCTGCCCCGCATAGCCCGACCGCTGCGCCTGTAGAGCCGTAGCATGCTACGGCTTTACAGCAGCGGGCACGCCCAAAAAACGCCGTTTGACTTAATAAATATCCATCGAATTGACCCAAGCAACGCCTTTTTCCTTCATTTCGACGCAGGCGCGCTCGCTGTCGCCCGCTTGGAGGTCTACGCCGCGACAGGCATCAATGACCAAATGCGTGCGAAAACCCAGCGAAGCGGCATCTAAAGCGGTAAATTTGACGCAATAATCCGTCGCCAAGCCCAAAACATAGACATCGGTAACGCCTTTTTCTTGGAGATAGTCGCCCAAACCCGTAGAAAAGCGCCTTCCATTATCGAAAAAGCCGCTATAACTGTCGATATCGGGGCGGGTGCCCTTCTGGAAAACCTTGTCAAAGTGTTCGGTTTGCAAATTGGCGACAAATTCAGCGCCAAAGCTGCCTTCGACGCAGTGAATAGGCCACAAAACCTGCGGCAAACCGTGCAAATCTATCACTTGCCCGACCTTACGCCAGAGGTGATTGGCGGCAAAACTCTCGTGGTTGGCAGGGTGCCAGTCTTGAGTCGCTACGACAAGGTCAAAAAGCGGCATGAGCCTATTGGCAATCGGCACTACAGCGTCGCCGTCGGGCACTTCTAAAGCGCCGTTTTTGCAGAAATCATTTTGTAAATCGACGATAATTAGCGCGCGCATGGGGTAGATTTTTGGTAGTAAGCAGTAGAGTATGAAAGTATTGTGTACCCAACATCGCATTTTAGTACTTGATACCTAAGACACGAAGCACAATACTTGATACCTACGACACAAAGCACATTAATATAACTCAAATTTAGCGAAAGTACAGGCGATAGCACCGTTGTAGAGGTGATATTTTTGGCTACTTTTCAGCCCGATGCGCTTGAATGCTTCGGGATTTCCGCTAAGCAGGTAGGCAGTCCAACCCTTGTAGGTCTGTTTGAGCCTATCGCCGATGCGTTTGTAGAGGCTGGCGATATCTTCGCCCGAACTCAGGCGCTCGCCGTAGGGCAAATTCGTGATAAGAATGCCTGGCGTGCGCGGCGGTTCGCGCTCAAAAAAGTCGGCAATGCTTAGGCGCAGATGCTCGTCCATCTCGGCGGCGGCGGCATTGGCGCGGCTCTCGCGTATGGAGGCGGGGGCGATGTCGTTGCCGATAATCATCAAATCCAAGTCCTCGCCGCTGATAATTTGGGCGCTAAGTTCTTGCTTGATGCTTTCAAATAGGGCTGCATCGTAATTGCGCAGCATCTGAAAACCGAAACGGCGGCGGTGTAGGTTGGGCGGCGTTTGGCTGGCGATAAGGGCGGCTTCGGTGAGAATAGTGCCCGAACCGCAAAAAGGGTCAAGCAGAACTTGCTCCTTTGTCCAGCCCGAAAATTTGACCAGCGCGGCGGCGAGCGTTTCGTTGGCGGGGGCAGGGTGTCCGCCTTGTCGGTAGCCGCGTTTGTAGAGGGCATCGCCGCTGGTATCTATCGAAATCGTGCAACGCTGCCGATGCAAATGCACGTCTATACGCACATCGGGGCTATCTTTGTCGACGCTGGGGCGCTCGCCCTTGTACTGCCGAAATTGGTCGGCTATCGCGTCTTTGACCTTCAAAGAAACCATCATCGTGTTGTTAAATTCGTCGGAGCGCTCCGCGACGCTATGCACCGAAAAAGTGCGCTCCGTCTCAAAACAGCGCAGCCAGTTGATAGTGCGTGCGAAGTCGTATAATTCGTCGGCGCTGCGTATGTTTTCGCTGACCAAAAGCGGCTGCACGATGCGCAAGGCTGTACGAAGGCAGAGATTTGCGCGATAAAGCAGCGCCAAATCGCCCTCAAACATGACGGCACGAGTAAGTAGTTGTATGTTTTGCGCGCCCAAATCTTTGAGTTCCTGCACCAGTAGTGGCTCCAGACCCGCGAAAGTCTTGGCTATATAAGTATTATGGCTGTCCATTTTGTCGTATTTAGGGGGCAAAAATAAGCTTTTTTAGGGGATTTTTTAGCTTTTTTTAGGGGCGTGCCGCTGCTCCTTAAAGGTCGCAGCGTCGGGCTATTTGGGGCGTATCACCATCGCCCAAATGGGCGAATGTTGATTCGCCCCTACTATCCCTCACGCGAATTTCGCGCCCGCGCCGCAAAGGGCGGCGCGGGCAAGTTTTTGTACGATAAAAAAAACTTGTTTATTGCGATAAAAAAACATACTTTTGCGTTTCGTTTTCTAAACCTTCTTTTTTCATATTCGCGTATTCGCTCTTTTTCAAGTTATGCTCACAAAAGACTATATACAAACGCTTAAACACGACCACAGCAGCCAAATAGAGGCATTGCTGGATAAGCACCAAGACAGCGGTACACTGACCTTTATTCTGGAAAATTTAGGCTCTCTGCCCAAAAATTTCGATGGTAGTTTTTTGTTGCGTTTTTTGCAGCATAGCCACCCACAAGTACGCGCACTTTCCGCGAAAAATATCGCTAAACTTGGCAATGCTGCCTTTGCCCCCAATTTAACTTCTGCCTTAGAGCAGGAGCAAAATACGACTACTCGCCGCGAAATCGTGTCCGCCTTAGGTCGTATGCGCCTCGCCTCCAATAAGCCCATTTTGCTGGATATTCTACATGATGAAGACCCTAAAATCGTCTGCCAAGCAATACGTGCGCTGCTTGTTTTTCAGCATGATGCGGAAGTAGTCGCCCATCTCCGCCCACTTGTCAACCACCCTAACGAAATGGTGCGCACGGTTATTTATCAGGAATTTTTTGCTGCCGATACGCCCGCCAAAGGCGACGCTTTGCCGCACCAACAAACCCAAAACTATCTAAAAAATACGGTCATAAATGCCGATGTATTACAGGCGCTTCCACAAATGCCTGAAGATAGCGTACATCTTACCTTTACTTCGCCGCCTTATTACAACGCCCGCGATTATTCTATTTATCCCAGCTATCAAGCCTATTTGGAGTTTTTGCAAGAGGTTTTTAAGCAAGTGCATCGCGTTACCAAAGAGGGGCGTTTTCTGATAGTCAATACCTCGCCAATCATTATACCCCGCGTGAGCCGCGCCCATTCCAGCAAGCGTTACCCGATTCCCTTCGATTTGCACCCTTATATAGTTGCCAATGGTTGGGAATTTGTAGATGACATTGTTTGGCTAAAACCCGAATACTCCGTAAAAAATCGCATCGGCGGTTTTATGCAGCAGCGCAAACCGCTGATGTACAAACCCAATAGCGTAACCGAATACTTGATGGTTTACCGCAAAGCCACTACCAAACTCATCGACTGGAATTTGCGCAGCTACGACGCAACGACAACCGAAGAAAGCCGTGTGCCCGAAGGCTACGAAACTACCAACGTTTGGAAAATAGACCCTTGTTTCGATAAGGTGCATTCCGCCGTTTTTCCTGCCGAACTTTGCAAGCGCGTCATACAGTATTATTCCTTCAAAGGCGATTTGGTTTTTGACCCTTTTGGTGGTAGTGGCACAGTAGGGCGTACTGCTAAAGCTTTGGGGCGGCATTTTTTGCTAACGGAGCAAGAACGCAGCTATTTTGAGTATATGAAAAGCAAATCCCGCCCCGAATTGCTCAATGAGCGAGCCACTCGCTTTTTTGATACCCTCGCCGATTTCGTTCAATATAAACAAGGGTGTGCTTAATTTTTTGGACTTTCTTTGGGCGTGCCGCTGCTCCTTAAAGGTCGCAGCGTCGGGCTATTCGCTGCGGCGCTATGCGCCTTCGCTGCTATCCCTCACGCGCTTGCTGCGCCCGCAAAGGGCGGGCGCGCACAAACTTAATCCCAGTAATAAAACGAAAAATGAACGACGAACATTATAAATTTGCACTACACGAAGCCAGCCATTTAATTTTTAATATGCTCATCAGGAAGGCTAACGTAGAATTTCCTATTCCTACTTATGTCAAAATAAACACCAATCATACCGCACAGCAAACCGCAGGGAATGGCGGTAGCATAGATGGTGGTTGGGTTACGCATATGGGAAACGATGAAGGAACTCACCAAATCGAAAACCTAAAAACAAAGGGCATAGAAACGGTTATTCTACAATTAGCTTATTTATTGTCTGGGTATTTATCAGAAGACATATATCTTGACGAAAAAAAGAAAATAAAACGAGTATACACTGAGCAGGCGGAAAATTTTGGTGAACTCAAAGTAAAATATATTATAGGTTTTAGCGACTACGAAAAAGCACACATAATAGCGGCAGAATGTTTATTTGGGAGAAGTTGCGGACGGAAAGTAAAAGACGAAGAAGCCCAAATTTTAGACTTTATTCAAAACAAAACGGCTTTGGTATTGGAAAATGAAGCCGTGAGGCAAGCAATAGAATTTGTTGCGCAAGCTTTACTAAAGAACAACGAAATCAAAGGCGAGTATTTAACTAATTTGATGCAATCAATTGAAAAAATTCTCAAAGATGTCGATTTTTTGAAAGTACTTGAGCTGGATTCAATTTTAGAAGAGTGCGAAAAAATACGCGAAAGCCTTACAAAATACGAAAGCTAAATGAAATTTCCCGCCCCGCGCCGCAAAGGGCGGCGCGGGCAAGTTTTTTATTTTTTTCGCGCCTATTTTGTCAGGTTTTTTCCTATTTTTGTAGCCATTCCCTTGATTTTGTTCTTTTTCACTATAAACACATCTATACCATGAGCCTTTTTGAAAAAAAAAATTTAGCCCAATTATTTTTTGTGGAATACTTGTTTTCTTAGGCGGCTATGCACCACTATCGGCGCAGCCGCCCACAGAAGACGACAGCACCGAAATAGACAGCTCATATATCAGACAGCCAATCAAAGCAAAGCAAGCCCCCGCCGAAAACCCTTCATTTTCGATGTATGCGGAGTGGATACACAGGGTCGGAAATCCTGACCCCACTGTAATCATATTTAAAGCCCATGTAAGCCGTAGTCTAAATGCAGAAGTCGAGCTTGTCAGTACCGTATGGGACGATTTAGTTTGGGATTGGCTGGTTTCACATGTTCCTTCTTTCAAAAATAACCAACCTATAGCTGCCTTTCTCATTGAAGACCAAGCAATAGTAGTTCCCTCCAATGCTTTTTCCTTAGATAAAAACCATCCGCGTAAAGGCATCTTAGCAGATGGTTACTTTTTTGGCCGCCAGTATGCTGACGCTGATTTTAGTGTTCTATATAAAAATGCCTATTCAGGATTACGAACCCGCTCTCCTGTCAAGGTCTATTCAGGTTTCAAAAAACGAATAGATACCTTAGAGAATTTTTTATTCAGCACAAGATTGGCAGAAGTGCATTTTCCCCAAATAGCATTCCCTGACTGTTTTGGTGATGTACTGTTATTCGACTGCAGTGCCGCGTTAACCCCATTACCACATAGTTGGCTTTGTATGGTAGAGTATGACACCTTTTATTTACACCCATCAAGCCAAGTAGGCATAGCAGCAAAATATGTCCAACAACCCAAAAACAACCCCTATCCCAAGCTGTCGTATCCCAATAAATATATAGGCTACCGCCTCTTAACGCGTTTCAGTGCTGGGGCTTCTTGCTGGGAGAAGTCCAAATTGGTGTCTTACCTGATTTGGTATACGGAAAGTTCCCCACAAGGCTACGAAAGAAAAACCCATCTCGGAAAAGCCTATTATTTAGATACTCAAAGCGGAGTTTTGGTAATTGGCGAGCAAAACCCAACAACTGGCGAATGGCAGGGTGATTTTGAAGCCTATAGTTTGTCCCTTGATGCTGATATTGTTTCAGCCCAATATGAGCATACGCCCATTCTATTTATGAAAGGGCGACATGATAAAAATAAGCGGGTCGGTGAATGGGAATTTTATAGTTTGTATGAGTTGTTTGATGCCAAAAATCTAACAAAAAAAGTCGATTATATGGACGCAGAGGGTAATTTTTTACGCTCGGAAAAAGTACCTTATTCCGCTCCTTCACAAGCCGAGCTTCTTAAATACAAACAAACCGTACAGCCTTTTTTAGAAAAAAAATAATTGTCTCTATTAAACAAAAACCCGCGCCGCCCCTTTGGCGGCGCGGGCACCATATTTAGCGTGAGGGATAGTAGGGGCGAATCAACATTCGCCCATTTGGGCGATGATGATA
>CAYXSA010000101.1:0-15311 GCA_964467315.1 uncultured Saprospiraceae bacterium
CTTTCCTATCTCCCGAAAATGCCGCCGCCCTAAAAGGCAAACTTGGCACTGCGCAAGCCCTGCAAAAAGTGGTAACTCAACAAAAAAGCACAGCCGCCCCACTTGAAGACTGTACACCCGAACTTATCGCCGATGGAAAGGCGCTACACGACCCAAATTATGGCGACTTAGGCACAGCCTGTATTTTTGCTGTGGAGCGCAGCAAGTTAAGCGACCGCCGCAAACTAAAAGCTGTACAATGTTATCTTTGGGACGAATTTGGCATTGATTTGCAAAAAGACCTTACATGGAAAGGCGGCTCAAAATACCAACTCCACGAGATGAATGACGGATACTTTGCTATCCGCACAAAAACGGAACTCGAGCGCCCAAATAATGGCAGGGTTGTCGAGGGTACGGTTATTGTGTGCTATGGTTTTGAGGTAACTGACGGTTTTTTAACAACGCAGTTTAACGATGCACAGAGGACTTTTATAGTCAGGTTTACTGCTACCCGAAGCATAAAAATGGTCAAAATTGGGGTAGTCAGACAAGGCGAGCCGCCTCTTACGCCAACCATCAGTTATAAGCAAGTCTACGCCCAAGCGCCTAACAACAACGTTCTCAATACAGGCGACCGTCCTACTCTTTTGAGCGACGGTAAAAGTACCTCTTCCTTGCCTGCGAATGCAGCCAATGCACTGCGCGATGGTGCTGTTTTACCTATCGACCTGCTTAGCTTAGAAGCGCTTTTTGAAAGGGAGCAACCAAAAAATGGCGAAATAAAAGGCACAATAACTTGGACGGTCATACCGCCTATCATCTGCTACAACTACCAAATCACTGATGGCGCTTTCACGTATAACGCCAGCGCCAGAGAGTATACAGCCACCCGCACTGTAACCCGCAGCAGAGCGAGCATCGCCCCTGCTAATGGTGTCTGTCCGCCCCCTGTAGTAAATTATCAAAACATTTATGCAGCAGGCGATGACCTCAAACCCAATCAGCAGCCTCGCCGACTTTCGCCACCCGTAGGCACAGGCAGCACATTGCCCCCAAATGCCAAATTAGGCAATAGTTTCAGCATCGCGCAAATCGAAAATAGCTTTGTCAATATCACAGGCAACAGCTACACTGCAGAGTTGAAATGGAAGGAGAAAGAGCCTGAACCAGCACTTGATCCGATACCAATAACATTTGGCGTATATGCTGATAATAGAAATGCTCCCCAGATAAGAGGCGACAGCAATACAGAGCAAATACAAGGTATCGTTAAATGGCTTGCAGATAACCCTGATTATGGCATTCATTTTCGTTTTACAGTAACATCTACCAGATATCGAGAAGAAATTGCTGCTCAAGCAAAAGCGGGAGCAACTTTAGACGATGTGGTAGTTGGTAGTTCTAAAGGTGTTACCTACCGAATGAGGGGAGAAGCTCGTATTAATCTGACCCGCTCCGATATTATTGCAGAAGCAAATAAACAAGGGGTGCCCACTGCGGGGCGATTGAAATTTGCAATACTCCCAGTTTCGGAGAATAACGACGAGTCTACTGCTACTCCTTTTTATTCAAAAAAATGAGATATATTAGTATATTAGTATTGCTTGTTGCTTGTGCAACGGAAAACCCAACTAAATTAGACGCTGACACTTGTTTTTTTGGAGTAGGGCAAACTACTTTTGTTTATGAGGATCATGTTTCTCTCTGTTCTTCCGAGTTCAAGCTAAGAATCAAAGCCAACCATACATTTCAGGCAGAAGAACGGCGTGTCCCTTTAGAATCTGCGATGGGAATAATTTTAGATTATTCTGGAGTATGGCAGCCCTTGGAAAATGGAAAAATTTTATTGATAGCAGAGAAAAAAGTTTTTAGCGATTCTTTCAGCATTGCTTACGACTCGGCTATAGGAGGGGGATTAAGTGACCCTTTTTATGAGATTTACGATGCTGCGACATACAAGGGGATACAACGTATAGATGTGCGTAGTTATATGCTTGATTTGTCACTGGATTCTGTGTCATTGGGTAAAGGCATATGGCTACAGCAAAATCGCTGCGATAGTAGTATCCGCCTGCGCAGGAAATAAGGCAGACCGCCCCGCGCCTCCTTTGGGCGCGGGGATTTTTTTTTGCGTGAGGGATAGGAATTTAGGCGCTTTGCGCCGAAATGGATAGCCCGACCGCCTGACCTTTAAGCCGCCTTACCACAAGTGCGTAAGCACGCCGTGGGGCGGCGGGGAAGGCGGGCACGCCCAAAAAATAGACAAAAAACAGGCTTAGTCCTCGAAAAAGAGGCGGGGAATGCGCATGCTGACGCTGGTAAGTATCTCGTAGGGTATCGTATGTAGGTCGGCGGCGAGGGCGCTCTGCTTTTTTTGTAATTTTATCGCTTGATTTGGCTTATTTTCTTTATTTTTGTTGCCGTTCCCTACCATCTTATCTTTTTCTATCATAAACAATCTTACAAAATGAGTCATTTTAATTTTGAAAATGGGGGGGAGCGACCTCTCCGCGCTAAAAACCCAAGTTGCTGAACTCCAAAAAAGCTACAACATGATAAAGCAGGAGGCAGTAAAAGCAGCTTTAGCAGCTTTCGACCAAGCCCAAAAAACTATAGCCCCGTTCGCTTCGCGGCTAAAAGACGCTTTAGCGGGTAAAACAGTAGAATTTTCGCCCAGCGAGCAAGCGACCTTGAGCGCAGCCGCCCGCGAAACGAATGCCTTGCTTACCACGCAGCCTTTCCTATCTCCCGAAAATGCCGCCGCCCTAAAAGGCAAGCTTGGCACTGCGCAGGCTCTGCAAAAAATTGTGGCGCAGCAGCAAGCACCTGTAACTACTTTCGTTCCTTCTGTATCATATAAAGATATTCGCGGCATTGAAAAGCTCAAAATAAACGTTTCGTTTATGCCGCAGCGCGTAGAAATTTTCGGCAACGGCGAATTACGCTCTACTATAAAACTGGATAAAGCAGAGCTAAAAAATTCATGGTTTTTATCCCTAAATTGTACATCTCCAGCCTTCATTGAGCGGGATTTTGAGCCAAAAGATGTTGGACCAAGCCCAACCCCGCCAGATTTTCAGTATTATGTATTTCGGGTAGTAAGCGCGTCCAAAAAGCAAGAAGAGCATAGCATTACAGTTGATGCCAATGCGATAAGTACTATTGAAATTACTTTTTATTGGCAGCGTGCTTTAGATTTATCTTGCCCCTTTGTTGCTGACTCTCAAAAGCTCGTGGAAGCAGTATCTCTCGTAGAGGATTTTGCTAAAAATGCTAAACCTTTACCCATTTTTAAAGGTATAGCCAAAAAGGACTTGGTAGATGATTTGCTTAAGCAGCTAAAAAGCCCCTGCGAAATTAGCAACGATGGTGCAAATTTATGTGGACCTGCTGCTTTTTCAGTTGTCTGGGCACAACGCAACCCCAAAGAATACGCACAAGCTGTTATTGATATGTATACTAAGGGTGAAGCTAAGTGCGGTAATATCGTTTTTAAAGCAAATAGTGATGTTTTTGACCTAAAAGCATCGCATGGTTTAAGTCCTGCTGACTTCGTTTTATTGCCTGCTATCCGCCATAGTGAAAATGTAATTCCTTATAACCCAGCGACATGCGAAAACGGTTTTTGGAAATCGTTGGGTATTACGACACCTTTCGAGATGTCGTGGTGGTTGAAAAATATAGAATGGACGGCAGGAGGAATAGAGTCTATTGACAGCCTAAACAAGTATTGGCAAAAAGGTTTTACTACTGTTTTACTTATAGACCTTCATAGATTCAACGGTGGCGCAAATAGCAAGAAGGAAAGCGTTAAAACGCACAAAAAAGCAGACAAGGTTAGTTTGGGAGCTGTTTTTGGTGACCATTATGTAGTGCTTGCCGATAAAATTACGCCAACAAAAGATGGCAATTTTAACTTGAAGGTGCTTTCTTGGGGTGACTTTGAAAATAGTGAATTATCCAAAGACGATATTCACGGTTGTATAAAACGCATATGGATAGTCGAAGCCAATATGACTTGGGCGGAAACCTTTGGTTTGGATTAAATGCAATCCTGCATATGGAAAAGAAGAAATACCCTATAGAGGAAACTTTTGCATGGTTGATTGCACTACCATTTAGATACTGGCGCTGGATAGTGTTTCCGTTTCTTGCATACACCATATTGGGGATTAGTTATATTTTTTGGTGGCATAGTTATTATAGCCCTTTGCATAAAATTACTCAACATGTTAATACAAGCAATATAAAATTGTATATCATTGCTTCGGGCTCGCAAGGAAATTTTAGTCTTGATAGCATCAACATAAAAACGGATACGGCTTGTTTTGCTATCGCAGGGTATCATTTTTTTCCATCGGCTAAAACCTCTCATCGTCTACATATAGAATTGTCCAGAAAACGCCATGCTTCTGCTTGCCTTGACAGACTTCCCATCAAGTATGAAATTTTTGGTAAGTACAACAACAATTCAAAAACGGCTGTACTTAGTGATAGTACGGTGATTTATTTTGACAAATAGGCAAAATAAACCGCGCGCCGCGCCCTTTGCGCGGCGTGCGCCGTTTTTGCGTGAGGGATAGTAGGGGCAGCCCTTGTGGCTGCCCCGCATAGCCCGACCGCCTGACCTTTAAGCCGCCTTACCACAAGTGCGTAAGCACGCCGTGGGGCGGCGGGGAAGGCGGGCACGCCCAAAAAATAGACAAAAAACAGGCTTAGTCCTCGAAAAAGAGGCGGGGAATGCGCATGCTGACGCTGGTAAGTATCTCGTAGGGTATCGTATGTAGGTCGGCGGCGAGGGCTTCGATGGGGCGTTCTTCGCCGAAAATGAGGACTTCGTCGCCTTCTTGGTCGCTGCTGTCCGCGCCCAAATCGACAAAGGACATATCCATGCAGACGTTGCCGATAGTGGGGCAGAGTCGCCCGTTTATCCAGACGCTCGTGCGCCCGCCGCCCGCTGTGCGCGGGAAACCGTCGGCGTAACCGATGGCGATGGTGGCGATGCGGGTGGCTTTGGGGCTGCTGCCATTGCGCGAGTAACCGACGGACTGCGAGGGGAGAAGGGGGCGAATTTGCGAAATGGTGGTCGTCAGGCGCGAGGTCGGCAAGAGCTGGCGGCGCAAAAACTCGTTGCCGTCGATGCCATGCAGACCGATGCCCAAGCGCACCAAATCCCATTGGGCGAGGGCTGCCCAGCGGCTGATGCCCGCCGTATTGAGTATGTGCCAAAGCGGGCGGCTTTGCGCACCCAAGTCGCTCCCTGCATAAGCATCGGAAAAGGCGCGCAGGCGCTCAATTTGCAATCGGGTAAAATCGTCGTGCTGGGGCGACTCTGCCGCCGAGAGATGCGAAAAAACGCTTTCTATCTGTATGTACTTTTGCTCTTGGTGCAAAATCTGTAGCAACTGCGCGCTGTCGCTGTCTGCATCGAAGCCCAAGCGGCGCATACCTGTATCGATTTCGAGGTGTACGCGCAAGGGTTTTTCGGGCTGGGTATAATGGAGATAATCGAGCAACTGCTGCAGAATGTTCCAGCCGTAGACGACGGGCTGCAAATCGTTTTCTATGATGCTGGGCAGGGCGTATTCGTTGGCGTTCATCACCATTATTGGGGTTTTGATGCCTGCGCGGCGTAGGGTAGCGCCCTCGTCGGCGTAGGCTACGCCGAGATAATCCACGCCCATAAACGCAAGCGCCCGCGCAACTTCCACCCCGCCGCTGCCGTAGGCAAAGGCTTTGACCATGCACATAATGCGGGTGCTGGGCAGGAGCAAACGCCGATACACGCGGTAATTGTTGGCGATAGCGGGTAGGCTTATGCTTAGTCGGGTGTCGTGCACTTGCTGCTGCAGATGCTGGGCGATGCGTTCCAAACCCAAAGCGCGGCTGCCTTTGATAAAAAGGGTTTCGTTTTCAAATGCGATGCGATGCAGGCGCATATCTTTCAGTATCTGTTCGCCGTCGGGGTAGAAAAATAGATTTTCGTCCTTCCAATCGGCGGCGGCATTTTCCCAGTCTTTGCCGACGAGAAAGATACGCTGCAAGCGGGCAGCGGCGAGCAGGCTGCGCAGTTGCTTATAGACGGCTGCGGGCTGCTCGCGGGGGGAGAGTTCCGCCAAAATCAAACTACAGCGCTCCTGCGGGCTATGCTGCTGCACAAATTCCAAACCTACGCTCAAGCCTTGCAGGTCGCTGCTGTAGCTATCTTCTATTATCCAAACATTGTTATTGCCTTGCTTTTGGGAGAGGCGTAGGGGGACTCGGCGAATGTGTAGGAGCTTTTCGGCGGCTATATTTTCGGGTATGCCGAGTTGTAGGGCTAAAACGAAGGCTTGCAGGGCGTTGAGTACGGCTCGGCGCTCGTTGAAAGGTAGGACTAAAGGCAGGTCGGGCGAGCCGTATCGGCGTAGGATTAGCTGGTTGGCGCTTTCGTTTTGCCAGATGAAGGCGTATTCGCCGAGTTGGGGGGCTTCTTGGTGGTCGGCGGGCAGCAGGCGAATGGGCTGAAGTAGGGTGCGGGGGTACATTTCGGCTAAAATCTCGCCGATGAGGGGCGTGCCGTCGTAAAAAATGCGCTCGCAGGAGGCAAAAAGTAGGGCATTTTCGCGTATTTTTTCGGTTATGCTGCTAAATCCCGTTTCGTGTAGGCTGCCGATATTGGTAAGTAGAGCGATATGCGGGGCGATGATGGGGGCGAGCTGCTGCATTTCGCCTTTTTCGCTGGTGGCAGCCTCAAAAATCGCCCATTTATGGTAATTTTCGAGGGATAAAACTGCTAAGGGCACTCCTATTTGCGAATTGTAGCTTTTGGGGGTTTTCGTGCCAATGGAATGCTCGGAAATCAGCTCATAAAGCCATTCTTTTACGGTAGTTTTTCCGTAGCTGCCTGCGATGCCGACTACCCGCAAATCGGCTGCTGCTGCCTGTTGGCGGTGTTTGCTTGCCCAAGATTGGAGGAATTTTAGGGGGGAGGGACAAGAGTAGAAATTTGCGTCGGGAAAACGCTGTTTTAGCGCCTCGAAATGTATGTTTTCTACGACGAAATGGCGTACATTTTTGGCATACAGCTCCTCGATGTAGTTGTGTCCGTCGCGGCGTTCGCTGCGCAGGGCAAAAAATATGTATTCTTCGCCGCTCAGGTAGAGTCTGCGGCTATCGTAGAGGGGGCGGAGAGGGGGTAGCATTGGGCTTGATGTGTAGTTGGGTTTTGCCAAATAAGGAACGCGACCGCTCGAAAGGATTTCGGCGCGGTCGCGTTCGTTTTGTTGGTGGAGCTGGAGGGAATTGAACCCTCGTCCAGTCAAGTGATATGCAAGCCTTCTACATGTTTATTCGCAGTTTCTTGGTTGTCGAGCGGTCTTGGGTAATGCGACAAACGTACTTCCGCTCCGAGTTGCTAAGGTTCGCCTTTTTTGCCGCAACTTGCGCAAAAGACTATTCTCTATAGGTTTCCGATACGCAGCGCACTTGTCAAAAGACCTTCAAGTGCGGGCATAGTTGCTGTAATCTTACTATTAGTTCAGATTAGGCAGCAACGGCATAGCTAGTGTTGCCTGTTGTTTTTTATGGGCTATGATTAACGAGGTAAACTCACCTGCCTCGACATGCTTACGCTGTGCCCTACCCGCTTTCTGTCGATTCCTGTCAGCCCCAGAATGAAAAAAGTGCGTGGTTTTGCACGGACAAAGGTAGTAACTATTTTCGGTTGCGGATAGTTCCGAAGGGGGTATTTTTTTTTGCAGGCTGTTTGGGGAATAGAAATGCGTGAGGGATAGTAGTGTAGAGCCGCAATTTATTGCGGCTCGGAGCGGATAGCCCGACCGCCGCCCCCCGCATTTGCGGGGGCGACCGCGTAGCGGGCGGGGGGCAAGCGGCGGGCACGCCCAAATAATTACGAATTACGAATTAGGAAGCCCTCCGCGAAGCGAATTAAGGAAAAGTGCTTTGTGCTCCTCTAAAAGCTCTGCCCTGCCACTTTCTACTTACTACTTTCTACAGAAGTAGGAACACATATATAAGCCCCTGCAAAAAAAAAGCGCGGCGGCTGCGAAGTACGCACAAATTACAGTATTATTGCGCTTTGAATACGCCGTTATACACCTATTTACCCCACCTATTTATACGACCTACGATATTATGATGGAGAAGCCCTTAGTAATAAAGCGCGAAAAGCCGCAGTATTCCAGCATGGATTACGAGTTTCTACGCGATTTGGGCATACGATGCGTGCAGCGGCTTTCGGGAAAAATCTGGACGGATTTTAATACGCATGACCCAGGTATAACCATCTTGGAGCAACTTTGTTTTGCTATCACGGATTTGGGTTTTCGCACGGATTTTACGATGCAAGACCTTTTGAATGCGCGCACGGTAAAGGGAAAGGGGCAGCCCAAAAATACTTTTTTTGATGCTTCCGAGATATTTCCGACCAATCCGCTGACGATAGAAGACTATAGAATTTTGATAATAGACCGCGTTCCTTATGTAAAGAATGCTTGGTTTGAGCCTGTACGCGACAATTATTTGGGCATACAGGGTTTGTATAAGGTCTTGTTGCAGGTCGATGAGCAGGCGCGCAAGCCTGAGATGCTACGCCGCATCAAAAATGAGGTGCTGGAGGTGTTTAACCTGCATCGCAATTTGGGGGAGGATATCGAGCTGATAGAGATATTGGAGGTCGAAAAGGTGGTGGTATATGCCGACATCGAAATTTCTTCCGATGCGGTAGCAGAGGAGATATTGGCGACGATACAATTCAACGTAAATGAGTATCTCAATCCTTCGATAAAATTCTACACCGTAGAAGAATTGCGCGAAGAGGGCTTGACGGTAGATGAGATATTTGATGGGCCTGTGCCGAAGAATGGGTTTATCAAGAAGGCGGAATTGCTGCCCATGCGTCAGGAGGTTTATGTATCGAAAATCATGGAAATCATCACCAACGTAGAGGGGGTGCGGCGGATTACGTTTTTCAATGTAGAGAAGAATGATTTTTCTATCGAGGGCGATGTTATCACGATAGAGAAAGGGTTTTATCCTGTGCTGGATATGGATACGCTCGACGAGCGTTTTAATAGCAGCAATTACCCGATGCAGTTTTTTCGGGGGGCGCTCAATTATGAATTAGACTTAAATACAGCTAATCAGCTCTTATATTCGCAGTTTGCGCGCTACAAAAAGGGTTATGAGCAGAAAAAACTCTACAATGTGCGCGAATATCCTTCCATACTGAAGCGCGACGAAATCATAAAATACTACTCCATACAGCATACTTTCCCGCTGACTTATGGTTTGAATGAATACGGTTTGCCGAATAATTCGCGCCCCACCCGCGAGCGGGTAGCGGCTATAAAGCAATTGCGGGCGTATTTGCTGCCTTTTGAGCAGATAATGGCGAATTATCTGGCGCAGTTGGGGCATATCAAGGAATTGTTTTCTATCGACCAGGAGGTAGACCGCACCTATTATGCTCAAGCGCCGACGGATATACCATTTTTTGAGGAGATATTTAACGTGGGCATCGACCAAAGCGATTTGGGAGAGGAATCTGTAGCAGAATATCGTCGACGGATAACGGAAAAATTTACGGCGGAAGTCGAAAAAATTACGGCGCGTTTCGACCCCTTCATAGACAGACGCAATCGTTTCTTAGACCATCTGATGGCGCGCTTTAGCGAGCGATTTGATACGGATTTTTTGCTGAAAGTAGCGGCGAGCTATCTGCCGAATCACTTAGCCGAGAAGGCGGAGCATGATTTGATAAAGGCAAAAATCCGCTTCCTGCAAAATTATGTCGATATCAGCCGCAATCGGGGGCAGGCGTTCAATTATTTTGAGTCCGACGACAAGGTTTGGAACGTTTCGGGCTTGGAAAAACGGGTTTGCCTGCTGCTCAATGTTGCCCAAGACAGCAACGAATCTTTGTTGCGCATCTTAGACGGCAAGCAACCGCTGGCAGATGCGCCCGCTTTTCCCGATATTATCGAGTTTATCGCCCCCGATGCCTTCACGGAGGGGATACTCTCGCCCGAACATCCGCTTTCGGGGGAGCTTTCGGAGGAGTTGAGCAAAGCCCCAGAAGGCGAAGATAAGGAAAGCCAAGACGAAAAAAATCGCCAAGAAGCCGTAGACAAAATCCTCGAACAGCTCGGACAGGCAGAAAAAAACGCCAATAGCGATTTTCTCGAAGACCACGAACTGCCTCAAGACGAAAAAAGCGGCGACGATAATTTCACTGCCCCCAAAGTCGTGCATTCGGCGGCGGATATACATTTTGATAGCCGTTTTGTGTTCCGCGCTCCCTCGCGCAGCCAACTGCTGCTGGAGCTGCTAAGCATCGGCATTTTTGCCTACAATTACATCATTTTGGGCGAAAAAGAGGGTGGTTTTGGGGTGTACTACAAAGGCAATCGCAACATCGGCGTATACAAAATTCATCATTCTTCCACGCGCTTGGAAGCTCGGCAGGCAATCGATAAATTGATAGATTATCTGCATCTGATAAACAAATACAGCGAAGGTTTCCATTTGGTAGAGCACGTATTGATGCGCCCGCAGTCCAAAGACCAGCACTTTTTTGTGCTGCTTTCCGACCGCGACGAGCCCATGCTGCGCAGCTATCAGCTCGGCGACCAGCTCGAACAGCGCTACTTGACGGAGGATATTCCCGCCTGCGGCATCTTGCCCGAAAATTACGACATACTGCCCTACTACGGCGAAGAAGCGCAGGAGCGCATACTCAAAACCAAGCGCAGCGAGCAGCAGGAGCAAGACGATGCCCTCTACGAAGAGGAAGTAAATCCCTTCGACGAAAATACCCAAAAATTCCTCGATAAACTCCAAGAAGGCGACCCCCAGCCGCCAAAGGAGGAGGAAGCTCCCGCGCCCACTGCCGAAAAAACCATCATCGAGTATCATCTTTTGCTCAAAGATTTTTACGGCAGATACATCGCGCGCGCGCCTTTCGGCTTCCCCACGACGGAGGAAGCGCAGTTTTTCGCCAACGACGTAATCGATTATATCAAAAGCTTCAGCAAGGGCAACGTCTCGATTTTCGATAAAATCATCTTCGACGTAAAACCGCGCGTACAAGCAAACGTAGCTGATACCTTTTACTCGCAAGAAATCAGCGTCGTGATGCCCAACTGGACAACCCGCTTCCAAAATAGCGACTTCCGCGCCCTGCTCAAAAATAGCATCGCCGTCAATTGCCCCGTGCATTTACACGTCAATTTCTTCTGGATTGGCGTAGAAGAAATGGCAGATTTCGAGCGAGCCTACAACGAATGGCTCTACGAACGCCTCGCCTTAGAGCCGCGCCAGCCACTCTTAGACGAAAAAGCCCTCGCGCTGACCGAACTCATCGGCGCATATCAGCGCATTATGCTCGAAAAACGCAAGAAAAAAGGATAGTTTTTTTGGGCGTGCCGCTGCGCCAATAAAGGGCGCAGCGTCGGGCTATGCGGGGCGTTTCACCATCGCCCCTTCAGGGGCGAATGTTGATTCGCCCCAGAGGGGCGAATGTTGATTCGCCCCAGAGGGGCGAATGTTGATTCGCCCCTACTATCCCTCACGCAAATAAGGCGCAGCACCGCGCAAAGGGCGCGGGCTGCATTTTATATTAAATAGCAGAAGGAAAAGCCTTAGACGAAACGCGCTACGAAAAATCGTAACTTTCACTACGTGTTCGTAACTCGTAACTCGTAACTCGTAACTCATGGAAAACGGTATCAGCCTCAATAGGCTACTTAGTCAGTCGGGTATATGCTCTCGCCGAGAGGCAGACGAATGGATAGAAGCAGGGCGCGTGAGCATCAACGGCAGCGTCGCCCGCAAAGGCAATCGAGCCATGCAAGGCGATATTGTCTTATTGGACGGCAAACCCTTACCCGCCCAGCCCAAGACCGTATATATTTTGCTTCATAAGCCGCGCGGCATCGTCTGCACGGGCGATGAGCGCGTGAAAAACAATGTCATCGACTTTTTGCAGTATAAGGAACGCGTTTTTTACGTCGGTAGGCTCGATAAAGACTCCGAAGGTCTACTCCTGCTCACCAACGACGGCGACATCGTCAATAAAGTCCTCCGCGCCGCCAATGCCCACGAAAAAGAATATCTCGTAGACGTAGACAAACCCCTCAGCGCCAATTTCCTGCGGCAAATGTCGCAAGGCGTACCCATCCTCGATACCATCACCCGCCCTTGTTTGGTCGAGCAGACGGAGCGCGCCCAATTTCGCATTACCCTCACGCAGGGGCTAAACCGACAAATAAGAAGAATGTGCGAGCGCTTGGGCTACGAAGTACAGCGTTTGCGCCGTGTGCGCATCATGCACCTATATATAGAGGGCTTGCAGCGCGGCAGTTGGCGCTATCTCACAGAAGACGAAATCGAGCTTTTGCAGCAATCTACCGCCCAATCCGATAACGCAGCCTTTTCCTTAGATACAGATGAGGAGTAGCGACTCCGTCCGACGCTCCCCCGCGTGAGGGATAGCAGCGTAGGGGCGCGTGTAGGGGCAGACCAATGTGTCTGCCCTTTACCGCGCCCCGCAGCGAATAGCCCGACCGCCGCGCCCGCCCTTTGCGGGCATTGCGGCGGGCACGCCCAAAATAAAAAACACCCAAATAAACGAACTATGTTTTTGCCCAACCTGCGCCCCATCTTAGCGGCTGCCCTGCCTTTTTTGCTGCTGCTCTCGGCTTGCGGCGACCCCAAACCCGCGCCCGATAATGGCGGCGGCTCAACCACGACGACCACACCCCCCACGCCCAATGTCAGCGTGCCCACGTTTAGCGCGGATACGGCATATGCTTATATCCAAAAACAGGTCGATTTTGGTCCCCGCGTGCCCAAAACCAAAGAGCACGCCGCCTGTCTGGCTTGGATAGTTGAGCAACTCACAGCACACGGCGCTCAAGTCCGCATACAAGAAGGGGTGATGGTCTCGCATCTCGACCCGAAAATGCCCATAAAAAATGTGATTGCCACGATAAATCCCGACGAAAAAAATCGGGTTTTGCTCTGCGCACACTGGGATACGCGTTATGTTGCCGACCAAGATAAGGATTCAACCCGCAAAAATAGCCCAATTTTGGGCGCAGACGACGGCGGTAGCGGCGTGGGCGTGCTGATAGAAATTGCGCGCATCGTCAAGGCAAATCCCATAAAATTGGGCATTGATATCGTGCTTTTCGATGTGGAAGACCAAGGCGAGCCGAACGAGGGCGAAATCTACAGAAAAACCGAACTTTGGTGCTTGGGCTCGCAGTACTGGAGCAAAAATAACGGCGGCTATCGCGCAAAATTTGGCATTTTGCTCGATATGGTCGGCTCTCGCGGTGCTACCTTCCCCAAAGAGGGCGGCAGTATGAAACATGCGGGTATCTTCGTCGATAAGGTTTGGCGCGAGGCGCTGAACTTAGGCTACAGCGACTTTTTCATCAAAGGCGAATCGAAAGCCGTCATCGACGACCATGTTTTTGTCAATGAATTTGCCAAAATTCCTACCCTTGATATCATCAACCTGCCCGTAGGCGGCAGCAATACCTTCGGTTTGCATTGGCACACCCAAAACGATAATATGAGCATCATCGACCGCAATACCCTGCGCGCTGTGGGGCAAACCCTGCTGCAAGTCTTGTACAAAGAAGCCGCAGGCGCGCTGTGAGTTACGAGTTACGATTGCACATAAGACAATATGGCATTTCGGATAATTGGCTATAATTTTGCAGGACGCAGGCGCGTTTACAACCACAAAGAACAACATTCGTCATTCGTCATTCGTCATTCGTCATTCACATGAAGCATTTTTTGATTTTAGCGCTTTGTCTTTTGGCAACGGGCGCGGCATTTGGGCAAAAGAACAAAGGCAAAGGCAATACGGCAGCCAATAGCAGCGTGCAGCCGCAAAAGCGTTGGGGCATAGCTTGGGAAGTGCCCAAAGGCTGGACTCGGGCGAGCGCAGGCGAGGAAACCGTAAAATTTCAGCATCAAAAGGACGAAGATGTCTACGTTTTGGTGCGCGCAGTGCCCAAGCCCGCAGATGAAGCCGCAAGGCAGGCGCTGCTTGCAGAGTTTGCCAACAAGGAAAACGATGTGCAGAGCTACGAAGATTTTGAAAAAGACAGCAAAGCGACAACGCACAATGGCTGGCAGGTCAGACTCTACGAAGTAGACGAAGAACCCGATTTGGAAGATGCCGAAGACCCTGAAGATTACGAGGGTTATTGGACAAAAATAGTGGTTTTCGAGCAGGGCGATAAGCTAATTTTGGTGTCGATGTCGGAGATTTATACGCGCAAGCGCAAGCACGCCAAAACTTTCGATGATATTTATCGTTCTTTTAAGAGGGGCTAAACTGCGGCATCGTTTTTTTGCCTATATTTGTTTATATTCTTAGTTAGTTTTGCCTTTCTACCTCATCACCATTATAGTCTATATGCGCACCATTTCCCGTTTATCGCTTGCGCTGTTTGCCCTGCTACAGTTTGCATTGCCCCAGTCTGCCCAAGCCCAGAAACAAAAAGCCCCCAATTTCAACGAAGGCGTTATCACCTACGAGCTGAAAATTGAAGGGAATGGCGCAGCAGAAATCGAAACCTTTACGAAGGGTACGACGATACAACTATATCTAAAAGATAGCTCCTCTTGCTTGGATATTATGCTTATGGGGGGGCTGATGCGTATGCAGATTGTGCGCAATTCCTCCATGTCGCACAGTGTCATGCTGTTGGATATTCCGATGGTCGCCGATAAGGTTGCCGTTTCGCTCAAACCCAAGTCGGAAGGCGCTGAGGACGGCGATTTGATGAAACGCTTAGGCGCTTTGGATAATCTGCAAAATATGTCTTCGCCCCTTACTTTCAAAGGCTCGAAGCGCATCGCCAAACACAAATGCCGCAAAGGCACGCTGGATATGCCCACAGGCGGCGAGGAAATGAATTTTACGGTTTATTCGACCAGCAAACTGCGCCCAAATAACAGCGGCATCGCTATTTTTTCGCAGCTTTTGGGCGGTTTCCCGCTCGGTTTCGACATCACGGCGCAGGGTATGCGCGTAGAGCTGACCGCCAAAACTGTCGAGAAAAAAGAAATCCCAGCTTCCCGCTTCGAAATACCCAAAGGCTATACAGAAAAAGACTTAGAAGAGTTTGAAGAGCTTTTCAAAGGCAAAATGGGCGGCGATAAAGGCATCATCGGCTTGTAATCGCTCCGAAAAATCATAAAACTTAAAGCGCGCCGCTGCTCTCTTTCTTGGAGAGTAGGGGCGCGTTTTTTTTAAGTGAAAAGTGAAAAGTGAAAAGTGAAAAGTGAAAAGTGAAAAGTGA
>CAYXSA010000102.1:0-14854 GCA_964467315.1 uncultured Saprospiraceae bacterium
TTTTACCACAAATATATAGCGTGAGGGATAGTAGGGGCGAATCAACATTCGCCCCAGCGGGGGCGATGATGATACGCCCCGCATAGCCCGACCGCCGCGTCCCCTAGGGGCAGCCCCATGTGGCTGCCCCCACGCCGCCCCTTTGGCGGCGTGGGGCGCGGCGGGCACGCCAAAAAACACAAAGCACAAGCCATGAAAATTTTACATACTGCCGACTGGCATTTGGGCGTAAAGCTGGAAAATCTGCTGCGCAATGAGGAACACGAAAAGGCTTTGGACTGGCTCACCGATTTGATAAAAGCGGAAGAGGTGGAATTGCTGGTCTTGGCGGGCGATGTATTCGATGTGTTTATGCCCTCCAATCAGGCGCAGCGGCTGTACTATAATTTTCTGCGCGGGCTTATCGGCTCTTGCTGTCAAACGGTGGTTATTGTGGGCGGCAATCACGATTCGCCCAACCTTTTGGAGGCATCGCGGGAGCTTTTGCACCTACTCAATATACATGTTATCGCCAACCCTCCGAGCGATAAAACGGCGCAAATCATTGAGGTAAAAAACAAAAAAAAGCAGCTTCGCGCCGTCGTAGCCGCCGTACCTTTTTTGCACGAAAGCCATTTGCGAAAATTGCAAGTGGGCGAAACGGGGGACGAGCGGCGGGAGCAAATCCGCGCCGCCATTGCGCAGCATTATAGCGAATTGGCGAAAGAAATGGAGGTGTATGCCTCGCGCAGTGTACCCCTTATCGCTACAGGGCACTTGTTTGTAGCGGGCGGCGAGCGCGGCGAGCGCCAAAATACCATACATCTGGGCAATATCGATGTGCTGCCCGCTTCGGCTTTTCCTACCCTTTTTGATTATATCGCTTTGGGGCATTTGCATAAGGCGCACAGCGTCGGCGAGCAAAAAATTCGCTATTCGGGCTCCTTAATTCCTATCGATTTTAGCGAGGCAAATTATGAACATTCCGTGTACATCGTGGAGTTTGAGGGCAGAGCTATCAAAGAAATAGTAAGGCACAAAAACCCGATTGCACGCCGCTTGCGGCTCTTGCGCGGTACGCTGGAGCAGGTAGAGGAATTGATACGCCAGCATCCCGAACCGCTTTTCGATAAACAGCCCTTTCCGCCGACCTGGCTGCGCGTAGAGGTCGAAACAAAAGAACCCTACATACCCGAACTGAAGCAACATCTGCTAACGATTATCGGCAAAAAAAGGCTCGAAATCGTCGGCGAACCCATACAAAGGCGACAAGTAGACAGCGAGAGCGAAGAAGCCCTACACGACAGCCTGAAATCTATCCCATCCCTCGCCGATATAGGTGTAGACGAGGTTTTCGCCATGCGCCTAAAACTCGAAGGGCAGCAAGACGAAGCCGAAATAAAACGCCTGCAAGACGATTTTCTCGACCTCCAAGACTGGTGGCAGCAGAAAGTGAAAAGTGAAAAGTGAAAAGTGAAAAGTGAAAAGTGAAAAGTGAAAAGTGAAAAGTAGTTTTTTATGTGCAACAATAGCCCCAAAGGGGTTTGCCTTTCGTAGCCGTTGGCAAGCGTAGCCTTGCCTGCGGCACAAACGTCATTGCGGGAACGTCATTGCGGGCTTGACCTGCAATCACCCGCAAAGCACAACGATGCAGCGCACAAAAAGCTTTGCGTAACATCAGATTTAAGTACTTGACAATCAATTATTTATGCATCAAGTACTATTTTCACTTTTCACTTTTCACTTTTCACTTTTCGCTCCCTTATAGTCCCAGAGTCGTAGACGATGCTGGCACTGCGCGAAATCGCTTTCCACATTGGAGGCTATCACCAGGGTACGATTGTCGCTATGGGTTTGCAGTAAGTTTTGAAACCAGTCTGCACCCTGTGTATCGAGGGTGATGCTGGGCTCATCGAGCAGCAGTAGGGGCGCATCGGAGCAGATAGCGAGGGCTAATTTTACGCGCTGGCGCATACCAGAGGAAAAAAACTTTAGGGGCTTTTGTAGGTTGCTGCGCGAAAAGCCGAGCGCTTGGGCTATATCTTGGCGTTTTTGCTCCTGTTGCCATGCCTTAAAATGCTGTTGAAAATCGAGCATCTCGAGCAAATTATATTCTTCTATCAGACCTGTATAGGGGGCAGCCATAGCGGCGTGCCGATACAGGTCTTCGCGCTCTATCGCTGCCCCTTCGAGTTGATAAGTCACACTACCTTCTGAAGGGGATAGATAAGCGGCGATGATTTGCATAAGGGTAGATTTTCCTGCGCCGTTTTGCCCTTCGATGGCATAGGTTTTCCCTTGCTCGAAAGTAAAGGAAAGTTGGCGGAAAATCCATTCCCATTTATAGCGTTTGGCGACGGCTTGGAGCTGTACGGCGAGCATGGGGCTTGGTTTTTTACTCGCGTCCTGCAAGCAATTCTTGAGCGTTGAGTTTGGCGGCGGCGGTGGGTGGGTTACCGCTAAGCATTTTAGCGATTTCTATCATGCGCTCATCTAAGGAGAGTTTGCGGATAGCGGTGGCGGTGCGGTCTTCGCGTATGCTTTTGTGCACGAAGTAGTGTGTATGCGCTTTTGCGGCGATTTGCGGCGAATGCGTGATGGTGATAACCTGATGCTCGGCGGCTAAGTCGCGCAAAATAAGGCTCATCTGGTGGGCTACCTCGCCCGAAACGCCCGCGTCTATCTCGTCGAAAATCAAAGTCGGCAGCGGGATAGCGCTGGCTACGAGCGATTTTATGCAGAGTGCCAAGCGCGACAGCTCCCCGCCAGAAGCCACACTTTTGATGGCTTCGAGCCGAGAGCCTTTATTGGCAGTAAATAGAAACTGTATGAGGTCTGTGCCTGTGGCGGATAATTCTTGATTGGGCTGTATATCGGCTTTCAAGCGGGCATGCGGCATAGAAAGCTGGGTGAGTAGCTTCTGTATTTTTGCCTCAAAATCGCCCACGACGCTTTGCCGTCCTGCGCTAATTTGCCGCCCCAATTCTCGCAATTCGGCGCTTTGTTTTTCCAGACTTAGCTCCAAATTGGCGATGTCGGCGCTTAGGTTTTGCCGAGCCAAAATTTTTGCTTGCAGGTCTTTTTGTAGGGTGAGCAACTCGGTACTGCTTAGGGCGTTGTGTTTTTTTAGCAGCCGATTGATTTGGTTCAGTCGGGTCGTGATGGCTTCGAGGGCATTGGGATTAAATTCGCTACCGTAGGCGATTTCTTGCAAGAGCGCCGATATATCTTCTGCCTCGTCGCGCATGGCTTCCAAGCGCTCAAAAAGCCCGTTCAAATCCTTGTGATAGGGCAAAATGCTGACCAAGGGACGCATCAGGTCGCTTAGTTGGTCGACGATAGAGCCGCTGCGCTGCTCCGTGAGCAGCTGCGTAGCGCCGCCGATGGCAGCCTGTATTTCTTCTGCGTGGCTAAGTTGTTTTTGCTGCTGCTCCAGCTCCTCTTCTTCGCCCTCTTTTAGTTGGGCTTTTTTGAGTTCTTTGAGCTGAAAGCGGGCAAATTCGTCTGCCTGCTCTGCTCTGCCTTGCTCCTCGCGCATCTGCCGCAAGCGCCGATTTTGCTCCTGATACTGCCGAAAAAGCGTTTGGTATTGGCTCAAAAGGGGGGCATGATTGGCGAGGGCATCGACGACGCGAGTCTGAAAAATGGGCGTTTGTATGTCGAGCGTATCAAATTGCTGATGCAGGTCGATGAGCGTGGCGCAGATATGCTCCAGCGCCTGCACCTTTACGGGCGTGTCGTTGATAAATGCGCGCGATTTTCCGCTCGGCAGTATCTCGCGGCGGATAATCGTATCATCGCTATAGTCCAAATCCTCCGCCTCAAAAAGCTCCTGCAAACGATAAGCGGCAATCTTAAAATGTGCCTCTACGACGCATTTTTCCGCCGTATTAAAAAGCACCTTGCTTTCCGCCCTGCGCCCCATTACCAAGCCCAATGCGCCCATAATTATCGACTTTCCCGCGCCCGTTTCGCCCGTGATGATGGTCAAATTGTTGGAAAAATCTATCTGCAGCGACTCAATCAGGGCGTAATTTTGTATAGATAAGCTTTGTATCATGATAGCAATGCACAAATTTATTGCAAGGTACGTGTTTTTTTTGAATTGCACCAACGAAAAAGCTGCTTTTCGATGGTAAAAATACAATTTAAGCGCAAGATGCGTATACGAAATTTTGGGCGAAAAGGTTGTGGGCGTGCCCGCAGCCCTAAAAAGGGGCTGCGGTCGGGCTGTCTGAGCCGTAGCATGCTACGGCTCTACCATCCCTCACGCGTTGCGCCCGCTACGCGGTCGCGCGCAGGCTCTACAGTTCCTGCCAATCGACAACAAAAAAGTATATCTTTGCAGATAAATTCATGCTTATCGTATGTCGCAAAATACTGCATTTTTTAGGTTTATGCTTCGCCAAAGCTGGATGGATGCACGAGGGCATTTGACCTACATCGGCAAAACGATACTTTTTTTGCTGGCTTGCTTTTTGGGGACTTTGCTCTATTACTCAACGGGGGGAGCGCAGGAAAATAGAGAGGTTTTATTATTTCTTGTGCCTTTAGCGATGCTGTTGCCTTTTCTTGTTTTTTTGCTGCTGCATTATCTGCTGCGCTATTGGGGTTTGCCTCGCCAATGGGGCTATCTGCTGCCTTTGCTTTTGGTTTTTGCGGCGCTTTTGTTTTGGGATTTTTTAGAAACGCCTCAAGGGGTAGATTGGTGGGAACGGCTAAAAAATACGAATAGGAATTTGGGGGATATACTGCCTTTTTATATATCGGCTTTGTTTTTTGTCGGCTTGGGGACTTATTTGGAGTTGCGTTTTGTGCCCGCAGAGGAGCAGCCGCCGCAAACGGGGGTAGATATTTTAGACGATTTCGATACAAAAGAACGGTAGCGCCTGCGCCCGCCCGCCCTTTGCGGGCGCGGCTACGCGCGTGAGGGATAGTAGGGGCAGACCAATGTGTCTGCCCTGTAAGGGCAGCACAGGGCTGCCCTGCATAGCCCGACCGCGCCGCCCTTTTTGGCGGCGCGGGCACGCCCCCAAAAAAAACATAAAAAAACCTCCACTGCCCGAAGGAAGTAGAGGTTTTATTTTTTTGCGTAGTATGCTGATATTCAGCGATTTAGAAGCAGAAGCGCAGGGTGAGCGCCAGACCGTCTCCACCAAACCACCAACCGCCAACGAGGTCAAATTCGGGTTTCCAGTCCAAAGCCAGCGCGATAGGCGCGCCATTGAATTTGTATTCTATGCCCAAAACGCCGTCTAAGCCAACGACCACGTGATAACCGTCGTCTGTCCAACGGCTGCGATTGCCGTTGTTGTAGTGTCTGCTGTGCCAGCGGCTGATATGCAGACCGCCGCCCGCGTACCAAGAAAAGCCTTTGCCCAGCTCCCAATGGTGCTCAAATAAGCAGGTCAGGGTGCCGCCAAAATGCCCGTTCCAGCGGCTACCGCCGCCCCGCGTAGAAGCCAAAATCTCGAAAGCCCAAGGCGGCTTGAAAAAGTGCTTTACGCTCAATCCGTACTGATAGCCGAAGCGTAGACCAATAGCGGTTTTGTAATCTTGCGCCTGCGTCTGCGCGCTTGTGCCTGCCAAGAGCGCAAACACCAATGCTAAAAGGGTAAGAAAACGTTTCATAAACAAACAATTTAGGTTGTGAATAGATAGCAGTTTGTTGGGAGGCTGTGCAATGACATTGCAAATTAAAGTAATCTTCATCAAAAATCGTGCGAAAGTCAAAAAAAAACTGCTACAAAGGACTTTTTAATGACCTTGTAGCAGTTTTGTGTATGTTTTGCGCCCAATATTTTGCGCGTATAGCGATGACGAGTTATGAAGCGGAGTGGGGCGTGAGGCTGATTTTGGACTTGATGCTTTGTATGAGCGCGGGGGATACGGTCTTTCGACTGAGTTTCTGTCGTAAGAATTCTCTAAATGATTGTTCCTGTTGTAGTTCCGTAAGGTACTGCGGGGAAGAGCGTATAATGCTAAGAAAATCGCGCTCTTCTTCTTTGTTGAGCGCGCCGTCCAGATACATCATGAGTCTGCGGCGGAAGTCCTGTTCATTGCCAAATGCGTTCATAACTCGTCGAAGTTTTGAAGTGTTTATGATAAAAAAGGTTGAAAATGTGTGTGTGGGTGTGCGAAAGCGAAGAAGTATTAAGCAGCCAAAATATACTTACTACTTACTACTTATGAAGCCAGTCAGCCGTCTTCGCTATCGTCGGTTTTGGCTCTGGGTTGGCGGCGGTCTTTATAGCCGAGAGATTGGGCGTAGGACTGTAGTTTGTCTTTGAGCATATTGCGTGCTCGGTGTAAGCGGGAGCGGACGGTGCCGATGGGTATGCCTACGATTTTAGCGATTTCTTCGTAGGTGAAGCCCTCGATGTCGCAAAGCAATATGACGGTGCGAAAGTCGATAGAGAGGAAGTTGATAGCAGTCGTTACTTCGTCGCCCATCATGCCTTGAAAAATCTCTTCGCGCAGGTCGGTATAACTATTGAAATTGCCGTCTTCGCTGTCGTGATAGATGGCTATATCTTCGTAGTCTACTTGTTGTGGGCGTTTGGATTTTTTGCGGTATTGATTTATGAAGGCGTTCTTGAGGATTTTGAACAACCAAGCTTTCGGATTAGTTCCCTTAGCGTATTTATCTATAAAACGAAGTGCCTTTAGGTAGGTATCTTGTACCAAGTCGTTGGCATCGTCTTCATTGTAGCAGAGGTGGAAGGCGAAGTTGTAGAGGGCATTGATTTGGGGCATCAATTCTTCTTCAAAAATCTCCATTTGCTCTGGGGTAGCGAGCCGTTTTTCTTGGGGGTCTTCTTGGGAGGCGAGCAAATCGTCGTCGAGTAAGTCGTTATCTTCGTAATTCATCTGAATAAGATAGGTGCGTGGTATAAAAGGCGCAAATATACGCAGAGAAAGTGAAAAGCGAAAAGTGAAAAGCGAACGCGTAGCGCAAAGTAAAATTTTTTACTGACCCCTGTAGAGCCGTAGTATGCTAGAGCCGTAGCATGGCTACGGCTCTACAGGGGCGCAGGGGCAGGCCAAAAAAAAAGCCTGACCGTTCACGAATGTGGCAAAAAACTGCATCTATAAGCGTATATTTGCAAATTTGTATCACCTCACATTTTTAACGACACATTTTTATTATGTTGCGCTCTACACACAAACATATATTTTACTACTCTTTGCTTTTGATGGCGCTTTTTGCAGCCTGCAAGCAAGGCGACAAAGCTAAGTCCGATAGGGTCGTTATCAACCCTGACTTCATCGACAACGGCAGCAGCCACGAATGGGAAACTGCCAACATGGAAGCTACCCAAGATACTTTCCATGTCGTTCAGTCCAAAAAATGGAAAATCGTAGCGGATACCCTTTTTATTGAGGAACTAAAACGAGAAGATGTGCCAACAGAAAGGCGAAACTTAGGCTTTCGGACACCCGTCATTTTTGTTCAACTCGGCAGCGCGCCTTTGGTGGAAGACCCCAAATCCGCTACGCCTGTAGCGGCTACGCCTTTGGCGGCTTATGCGCTGAATGCCTCGAAGGATAGGAAGCCTTTTTATGTGAATGGCGAGCATTACACGGGGCGCATAGAAGGCTTTTTGCCGCTGCCCGATGGAAGCAAAAAAATAGTACTTTCCCTTTTCGTTTACGAGGGCGAATTGGTGCATAAAGCTATAGCCCTAAGCGATAAAAACAAAAGTTATAGCGCTGATTATGCTAAAGTGATAACCATTACTCCCAATGGTATGCGTAAGCCTATCATTTATCTGTATCCGACGCAAAAGCAGCGCGTCGATGTTAAAGTCGAGCTAAAAGGCAAGCTCACGCATACCTACCCCGCCTATTCGCCTGCTACAGGCTGGCAGGTAGAAGCCGACACCGACGGCAAACTAACCAATTTAGCCAACGGAAAAACCTATTACTCGCTTTTTTGGGAGGGCGAAAGCGACTACCAATACGACCTTAGCAAGGGCTTCGTGGTGAAGGGCAGCGAAACGGCGGATTTTTTGGACGAGTCGCTCGAAAAATTGGGCTTAAATCGCCGCGAGGCGGGCGAATTTATCACCTATTGGTTGCCTGAACTGGAGAAAAACCCCTATAATCTGATACATTTCTCCACAGAAGAATACCAAACTCAAGCGCCCCTACAGGTAAGCCCCCGCCCCGACACCGAAATCCGCATTTTTATGGTCTATCAGCCCCTGCAAAAGCCCATCAGCATCGCTCCGCAGACGCTCGCAGCCCCTGCGCGCAAAGGTTTTACGCTGGTAGAATGGGGCGGCAAAGTGCAGACGAGAGAAGTGCAGTAAATAAAAAGATAATGAACGCGCCAAAATCGGGTATTTTTTCTCTTTTTGTTCGCTTTGGCTGGGTAGGCGAAAGCGATAGAAAGTTACGTGCTTGGGGCAAATTTGTCGTTTGGCTGGGCTGCTGCTGGCTTTTGTCGCCCTTAGTTTCTGCCTTTTCGACCATCGGCAAATCGGGCGATAAATTCGCCGATGCAGCTTGGGCGCTGCTCATCACGCCAGCAGTGAATTTGGTTTTTTTCCCTTTCTTTTTGCTGGGGCATTACGCCCTTCGCCGCTGGCTAAGTTGGTTGCCGCTGGATTATCTGCTGTCTTTCTTTTTTGCGGTGATTTTCTTTTGGCTGGTCGCTTGGCTAAATTTGGGCGATAAAATATGGGCAGCTATGGAAAAAGAGCATACACCCCCCTCGACTTATCTCGGTTTTTATCTACCGATTTTGCTGACGGCGGTAGCGGCTACGATTTTGGAGGCGGCGTTTGCGCCTGCGCGGGCGAGTGCCGATATTTTGGACGATTTTAGCGCAGAGGATAAACACACATGAATACCCCGCCACCTACCCAATACCGCTCCTATGAGTTTTTGCGCAAATGGGAGCTGATACAAACAGCGGGGCGGCTGTCGACGGCGGGGAAAGTCATTTTGTGGCTGTTTTCTTGCTGGCTGATGCTGCCGCCTGCCCTTTTTATATTGCCTGCGCAGGAGCGAGGCGCGGGCGCTTCTATTGGCAGTTGGCAGGAAGGCATATTTATTTTGCCCCTGCTTTCCCTTATTCCCTTTTTGCTTTGGTGGCTGCTGCATCGCGCCTATCTGTGGCTGAACGGCAGGCAACGATATGCCTATATTGCGCCCTTGGGTGCGGCTTGGGTGCTGGCTTGGGTTTTATCCTTTTTGCGAGAAAATGCCGATTTGGCTTGGCAAAATTTTCTGCGCGAGCATCAAAGCCTGCTTAGTTATATCGCCGTGTATCTGCCGCTGCTGCTTTTTGTGCTGCTGGCTACTTGGCTCGAATACCGCTTTGAGCAGCCCCGCCGCGCTGTCGATATTTTGGACGACCATCTACCCGATTGAATGCCCGATGATGCAAAAAAATCCATTTAGCCTCGACGAAAAAGGAAATTTGCCGCTGCTTACGCATTTTGTGTTAGCGGTTTTCGCTATCCTGCTGGCTACGGCGTTGCTTTTTTTATACACAGGCAAGCGCGTTTTTACACCGAAGGGCTTTGATTTGATGTACGGCGTTTTTTTAGCGCAAATTCCTGCCTTTGGCTTGCGTTTTTTATTGAGCAATTATGTAGGGCGCTGGTTTCCGAAGGGCGGCGTTTTCCTGCGTATGCTCCTACCTTTTTTGCCCCTACTTTTGTTGTATTTGTTCATTTATTCGGTCAGTATACGCCCCGATTTGCGCATCTGGAACCGACTTTTTTTGATGGTTGTCGTTCCCTCATTTTTTTACGCGCTGATTGTGAGCCTACTTTTGCACTTTTTGCGCAAGCCCCCAAGCCGAGATAGCAGCATTTTGGACGATATCGGAAAGGAATAGTTTTTCTTTTTTTGGGCGTGCCCCTGCTCCCCGCTTCGCGCCTAAAGGCGCTTGCTTAAAGGTCGCAGGGTCGGGCTTTTTGAGCCGTAGCATGCTACGGCTCTACAATCCCTCACGCAAAAATCCCCGCCGCGCAAAGGCGCGGCGGGGCAGAGAAACATAAATTATCCCACAAAAAAAGCAGAAAAACCTTTTTCTCTATGCCGCGCGAATGATATGCAAGATATGCGGCAAATACAGCTGCATAGTCGTTACATTGCGTAGCATAGTGCGGTCGATGAGCCGCTCCGTTAGTTCGTTGGCATCGCAGTCGAGATAGGTTTTAAAGCGAACATCGCCCGTTTTTATATCGAGTTCAAAGTTTCCGAATAGTTGCCGATTGTTCAAGTACATGAGGTATACCGCCATTTGCCCAAATTTTCGGCGCGGCGTGGGTGTCGGTATCGTCGAATAAATGCCCAAGCCCGCCCGCTGATGCAGGGCGAAAAGGCAGCGCCAGCCCCCTTCGGGCGACTGTACATCAAAATCCACCCCTTGCCCCTCGTCGATGACTTCGTAGTCGATGCCGATGCGCACCAAGTAACGGCTTACGGTGTCGAGCATGGGCGACATGCTGCCTTTGGGGGTAGGCGCAAAAAGATGGCTATAGTTGTTTGCGTTAGCTTGCTGTTTGCCTGTGTTATTGGTCATAGCGATATAGTTGGAGGCTTTCAATGATATTGATGAGTTTTTCGCCGTATTTGGGGTCGGTGGCATAGCCTGCGGCTTTGAGCCCATGCGCCCAGTTGCGGTAATCGGTACGCGGTAGCAGCAAGAGATGTTTGTAGCGCTCGCCTGTAAGCAGTAGGCTATGCTCGCGGAAACTTTCTGCCGCCGAGCTAAAGATGCGAAACATATCGTAGCGGCTATCGTCTGTATAATTGGCGCAGCGGCAGCCGATGCACTTGCTTTTACACTTTATGCCGAAGTGGTTGTTGTCGCGGCTGGCGAGTTTGCTGTCGCCTGCATTGCTTTCCAAAAGACCTTGTGCGAGGGTGATGGATACGGGTATATTGTATTCGCGGGCTTCTGCCTGTGCGATGGGCAAATAGGTAGCTATATAGCGGGCTACGGTTTGGCTTCTGGCGCTGGCAGCGGCGGGGGCGGCTTGTTTATCGCCGAATAAAAAGCCGAGATTGGAAAGGGCGGCGGCTTTTTGCTTTTCTGCATCGCTGAGCGCGCTGCTCACGGCTGTAGCGGGATTGGCGAGATTGAGATAATCGAGCGGAGCATTAGAAGGCTTGCTTTTATGGGCTGCACTGGAGGAGGGGGCGGCGTTTATGGGGCGGGGCGAGGCGGGCATGGTTTGGCTAAAGTCGCGGGCATTTTCCCACCATAGTTTTTCGGTGGAGCTGGGCAAAGCGGCAGGTTTGGCGGCTGCGGCTGCGGCAGGGGCTGTTTTTTTCTTGGCGGGGGTTGGAGCAGTAGGCTCGTCGGCAGGCGGGGCAATATACCGCGCTGGAGTAGCTTCGGGCATAGGCTGGCTGTAGTAGCCACTTGGTACAAAGGTGGCAGCCGCAGTAGCGGCGGGCATACTCGGTTGACCGAAAGAGATAGAAAAGCTAAAATCTTTCTGCAAGACAGCAAAAGCCAGCAAGCCCAAAGCCACAAAGCGAACCATCGGGCGCTGGCTGTAGGTTTTCAGAGCCGCCCAATGATGCTGAAAGCGCGTGCGAAGAATAGCGGGGAGGTTGCGGTTGTTCATAACTCAAAATGCAATTGACAAGATTATATATTAAATTTTCGTAGCCGTTTTTGAAACAAAGCAATGTAGCAGCTGCACATATCTGTTGCGCTTTGTGTAATGCAAAGTAACACATAATGTTTTTAGTGTGCAAATTTATTTACAAACTTTTTGTTGTTAAAAAAGGGGCTTAGGGGCAATAAAAAAGCATAAAACGCTAAAAATCAGCGTTTTATGCTCTGTAAATTTTTTTGTTGTTTTTTTGTGGGAGTTTGCTTGCGCCCCGCGCCCCTTTGGCGCGTGGGCAAGCCTGCGTGAGGGATAGTAGGGGCGCTGTAGGGACAAGGCATGCCTTGTCCCTACATTTGCGCCCTGCATAGCCCGACCGCGCCGCCTTTTTAGCGGCGCGGGCACGCCCAAAAAAAATCATTCGGGCAAATCGGACTTTTCTAAGCGTCGGTACTGCATATCGTCCAAGTCGAAGTAAGCGCCAAAACCGCGTGAGCCCCAAGTATCGACGTTGCCCCACATGGTGCCGAACCAGCGATTTTCGGTTTGCACACGCGTCAGCGCGCTGTAGTCCTCGACGCGGGGCACGACCAAGAGGGTGCGCGCCTTGTGTGTGCCGCTCCAAGCGCTATAAAGTAGGGTCTCGTAAGGCAGCGCCCAAGTGTAAAAAAGTCGCGCCTGCGGTACGTCGGCTTCTTGCGCGATGAAGCAAAAGCCTTCGCGGCTTTGCATTTTTTCTACGACTTTGGCGACCCAAGCCTGCCGCTCGGCGTAGATGCGTCCGCGCCAAGCCAGTTGCCCCAAGCGCAGGGGCAAAAAAATCAGTAGTGCGATAGCCAAAAAGCGGCTTGCGCGCTCGTTTTGCGCAAGGTCGAAGCAGAGCGGCAAAGCCAGCATAAAACCTAAGGGCAGATAGATATTGTCGATGTAAAATTTGGGCACATCGGCGTGTATGGTGAGCTGCGTGAGCAAAATCAAGAGCGCCAAATTTGCCCACAACCAAAGCAGGAGCAGCCCGCGCCTTTGCCAAATGTAAAAACCGCTGCCCACAATCAGCGCCAAAATCGCCCAATGATAATCGCTTAGACAGTGCCGCCAGAAGGCTTGCGTGCTTGGCAGGGTTTGCCCTTTGTGCCAAAAAGCTTCCCAACCTGCGTAGAGCATTTCGTATTTGTAGGCATCGTAATCGTTGGTAAAATATGCCGTTTTTAGCCAGACGACGAAACCCAGTATCCCGCCGAAAATCAGCCAGCGCAGCCATTCGCGCCATTTTTTTAGGGGCAGATGCAGGGCTACGAAACCCGCCACAAAAAACAGGGTCAGCACGCTCGAGGGGTACAAAAATATCAGCCAAACAGCCGCCAAAGCATCTACGGCGCTATGCCAAACTTTATAGCGCTCGCGCTCTGCCCAAGCCCAAGCCGCCCAAAGAACGAGGTAAACCATCGCCTGCTGATGCTCCGAGATAGCCCAGTAAAACAAATCGGTAGAAAATAGCAGATAATTTAGCAGCAGCAGCGCCCCCGCCCAAACCCCGTAGCGCCGCGCCAGCCAATGATAAGCCAGCAAATGCAGCAGCATAAAGGAAGCCGAATACAGCGTTAGCACCGCCCACAAAGGCAGCCGCAGCCAGTAGCCCGCCCATGCTACCGACTGCGTAAATACCGCCCCAAAACGCTGCACCTGTATCGCCAAGCCCCCCTTTTGCAGTATCTCAAAACTGTGAAAAGCAGGGTCGGTAAAACACATTCTTAGACGCGCAAAGACTACCGCCGCCAGCAGCAGCAGCAGCCATACGCCGTAACCCGCCCAGAGGAGGCGAGTTTTAAGGAGCGGATTTTGAAAATTTGTACTCATGCGCCTATTACTTCAGCGCCTCCAGACTTGCGCGCACACGCTCGTACATCTCCTCTATCTCTTCCTGCTTGCAAGTGCCCACAGAAAGCCGATACCAAGTAGAATTTTTATCCGCACCGAAGGCATAAAAAGGCACTATCGCCAAGCCTGCCGACTGTAGCAAATAGGCGCTAATTTTCGCCGTCGTATCGAGTATAGTGCCATCGGGCGTAGTCCGCCCCAGCAGATTGAAACGCACGGTGAGATATATCGCCGCTTGAGGCTGCAAGACCTCCACGCCAAAAGCCGCCAAACGCCCAAATCGCTCGTAAATCGACTGCAAACGCAACTGCAATGCGGCTTTGAACTCTATCAAATAACTATCTATAGCTTCCGTATTGCGCAAGTATTCGGCGCTGGCTGCCTGCTCTGCCTTTGGCGACCATGCGCCGATATGCGAAAGTATCGCCTGCATGCGGCTGATGATTGCCCTATCGCCCATCGCCCAGCCCACGCGCACACCCGTCGCCGCAAACGCCTTAGAAAGCCCGTCTATGTATATAGTGTAAGGACGCAGCGCGGGCAGCAGCGATACGGGGTCTACATGCTCCACCTCGCCGAAGGTCAAGACCCAATAAATTTGGTCGTACATCAGATACAGCGGCTTTTTTCCCTCCGCCTTGCGTCTTTCGTTTTCCGCCAAAACCGCCTCGCAGATTTCCAAAAGCTGCTCGCGCTGGAAAACCGTACCCGTCGGATTGAGCGGCGAGCAAAGCGCCAGCAGTTGCGCCTCTCGCAAGTAGGGTAGGAGCTGCGCCGCAGTAGGCATAAACATCGTCTCCGCCTGCGTTTCTACATAGACCGCTTCAGCGCCCACCAGATGGCAATAATGGTTATTATTCCAAGAAGGCACGGGAAAAACAACCTTATCGCCCGCATCTAAAAGCGTCAAAAAGGTCGCATAAATCAAGGGGCGAGCGCCGCCCGCTATCAAAATTTCCTCCGCCGCATAGTCGATGCCCTGATATTTTTTCAGAAAATCGCGCACCGCATTCCTTAGGGGCGCGATACCATTGGCAGCAGGGTAATTCGTCTGCCCCTCAGCATAAGCGCGCTGCACGCCCGCGCAAAGCTCCTTCGGTATCGGAAAAATCGCAGGGTCAAAGTCGCCAATGGTAAAATTATATATCCGCTCGCCCTTTGCGAGCCGCTCATTTATCTCGCCCGCCAGCCGAATTATCTCCGAGCCAATCAGGCTTTCCGCCATTTTTGATATACGCATAGTGAATTACGAATTACGAATTACGAATTACGAATTACGAGATGTACTGCACCTGCACGCAAAGATAAGTCGTTAGACTTGTAGCGCCGCAAAAAAATGCTTAACTTTGTACGCCGCGAAAATTCGTCATTCGTCATTCGTCATTCGTCATTCGTCATTCGTCATTCGTCAT
>CAYXSA010000103.1:0-14806 GCA_964467315.1 uncultured Saprospiraceae bacterium
CCCATACAACAAAGTTACAAAAATTCCTTAATTTATTTTTGTCCTAGTACTTATAAGTATTATTTTTGAGGTTTTCTGAATTTTACATTGATTTTATCGCCTGTTGTTATATTGTTTTCAAATTCAACAACAAGAAAAAATAAAAAAAAAGCCCCGCGTTGCCTTTGCAGCGCGGGGGCAAAATTTGCGTGAGGGATATGTAGAGCCGTAGCATGCTACGGCTCAAATAGCCCGACCGCAGCCCCCTTTTTGGGGCTGCGGGCACGCCAAAAAAATTACTCCACGACTACGCGCACCCCTTCGCTATGCGTCGTAAATTCGGGGGCGTACATACATTGCATGGTGGTGATACCGTTGGAAAAATCGCCCTTGTGTTGGACGCGCAAGGGGTACTCAAAAACGTAAGTGCCTTTGCTAAGGTTCGATATAAAGAAGTGCGTAGCAAGGTCGCGGGTGCTTTCGTAATAACCCAAACCGCCCTGATATTTGTAGGCGCTAAGCACATTGACAGGCTCTAAACCGCTGGCGCGCATATCCTTGAGATGAACATAAGACATATCGCGGTCTACAAAAATCTCTACCCGCACTTTTACTAAATCGCCAACTTTGAGCTTGTCGCCCGCCTTGATGGGCAGAAGTTTAGCGCCTTCGTTGGTGCGTACTTCTTTGAAAAGCTGCTTGTTGATTTTGAGCGGCGTTTCTTTGAAGTGGGTAATTTTATCCATCTGCTCGAAGTACTGCCAGTAAATCGCGCCCCAAGCCACGACTTTATTGGGATTGGTAACGACGACTTTAGACATTTCGGGTGTGATGTCTTGTGATGCCCAAGTTTTCTTGAAATAGCCTGTGCCTGCTTCTTTCTGTATTTTGGACATATCGAGCGGTTTGTCGGCGATGCTAATCACTACGTCCTTGCTTTCTGCCAAGAAATCTGCACCTCTGCGCAGCAGCGCATAACAAGCGGCGGCGGTAGCTTTGGTCGTTTTCCAATGGGTCGTTTGTTTTGCCTTGAGCAACCAAGTTTTGAGGTCGTCGACGGCTACGGAGTCTTTGGCGACTTCCTCAAAAACCTCTATCATCAAGGCATGGGTTTCTATGGGCAATTCGTACCAAGAGTAGCCCGAAGGATATTTCCAGTACATACCCATTTCCTCATTATTGAGGGAATTTTCTTTGAGCGATTTGACGATAGCGGCGGGCAGTTCTTTGTCTGCCTTGCGATGGAAGGCGAGCGAGAGCATACCTTGCATATACATGGGTTTATTGAGCCAGTATTTGCGGGCTTGTTTTTCGAAGTAGTCTATAGCTTCCTGTGTGCCTTTGTCCGTAACTTTTATCTCGAGGAAGAAGCTGCGGGCATAGAGGTAGTGGATGGCGATTTGGCTTAGATGGTCGTCTTCGGGATTGCCTTTGTAGCGGCGAATGCTCTCCATCAGGTCTTTGTGGTAGCGCTCGATTTGGTTGTCGATGTATTTGACGGCTTTGGCGTTCATGCTGCTGATTTTTGCGTCTTCCGTTACGGCTTTGACGTTCATCACGCGCAGGTGCCCCATGCCTTCTACGATGTATTGGGTCATGTACCAGTCATCTCTGCCGCCAGGAAACCAAGCGAAGCCGCCATTGCCTAACTGTCTGTCGAGCATTTTATCGCGGGCTTTACCCAATTCGTCTGCCATGCGATTGAGGTCAAAGAGCAAGCCTACGTTGCGTTTTTGCTGTTCTTCGCTTTCTGCGGCGAGTACCCAAGGGGTTTCTTCCAAGAGGGCATATTTCAGCTCTTGATTTTTGTGCAGGTTGCTTTTTAGCGCGTTGGGGTCTATGTTTTTCCACTGGTCAAAGACTTGTTTGATGCGTGGATGGGCATTGGCGATGCTGCTGCCCAGACTATTGGCATAGAAGCGGGAGAAGATTTGTTCGGTACATTCGTGCGGGTATTCCATCAGGTAGGGCATAGCCTGTACGGCGTACCAAGCGGGATTTTGGGTAAATTCGAGCGTGTAGGAGTGTTGGCGCATGGTCGTAGACTTGCTCACTTCTGCCATGCGGGAGAAATTAAAGGTCTTTGTTTGTCCAGCGCGAATGGGCAGGGGCATGGTTTCGGTAACGAGCATACGGTTGCTAACGACGGGCAGGCTGCTTTCTTCCCCGTCGGAGAAGCTGCCCGCTTTGGCGATAGCGCGGAAGGTAATGGCTGAAGTCCAATCGGCGGGAATTTTCAGTTTCCAAGAGATGCCAGCAGAGCGGGCAGCCTCTACCGAAAAGTCTAACGTATTGAGTTTGTTGGCGAAGTCTGCGTCTACGGGCTTCATGGTGGAAGCGTCGAAGAGTTGGAGGGTAACCTTGCCTTTGATGGGCTTATCGGTAAGATTAGAGATTTTGGCAGTAAATTCTATCTCATCACTTTGGCGGAAGAAGCGGGGCGCATTGGGCTGAATCATCAGGTCTTTTTGCGTTACTACCTCTTTGGTGCTGCTACCTACGGCGAGGTCTTTGGTATGGGCGAGCAGCATAAACTTCCACTTGGTGAGGGCTTCGTTCATTTTGAATTTCAAAATGATGTTGCCGTCTTTGTCGGTGCTCATTTGGGGGAAGAAAAAGACGGTTTCGTTGAGGTTGGTACGCACTTTCACGTCGCCAAAATCGCCGTCTTTGTTGGGGTCGCCTTTCTTGCCGTCGAGGTCTTCGCCTGTTGTGGGGTCTTCGGCTATGTTAAAGTCTTCTTCTTTCTCTTCTGCTGCGGGCGAGGGCATAGCGCCGTCGGCGCTATCTTTCATCTTTTCGCGGCGGGCGCTGCCTTTAGCGTCTGCGCTGGTAGCGCGGCTCATTTCCTTGCGGAGTACGGGGCGTTCGTCTGCATCCATGAGCATCATACCATCTACATCGCCGTAGTAATGCGCATAATCGTAGAAACTCAACCCAAACCAGTTGACAGAAGCAAAATAGTAGCTCGAGCCATAGACGTATTTGTTAAATTCCTCTGCCCATTGGCTGCCGCTCACGGAGCCAAAACCAAAACCGCTTTGCAGTCGATATAAAGCGCCATTGGTATACCAAGGCGAGAGGCTGTAGCTATTGGCTGCGAAGGCATCGAGGGAAGCGTCGTACATAGAAGCCAGCACTTCTGCGGCTAATTTATCGCCTTTAGCGCCAGAGATTTTGATGCGCCATTCTTCGTCCTGACCAGGTTGGAGCTTATCGCGGAAGGTTTCGTACTCTATTTTCAGCTCCTTATTGCTCCAAGGCACCGTAACGGTTGCCTCTTCGGAGTATACGCGATTTTCTTGCAGGCTGATGAGCTGAAAATGCAGACCGCCCCTGTGTTTCTCTTCGATTTTGAGGGGTATGGATTTGCGTCCTTTGGGCTGTATCCATTCGTTGTGCAGGAGCAGCCCGTCGAATTCGACCTGCACGAGCACGTAAGCATCGTTTTGATAGGTGCCAAAATCTATAAGCGCCGTTTCGCCTGGCTCTACCGAGTAATAATTTTGCATATTATACAGGGCTGTAGGGGTGGGCGTAGCCGTTTCCTTCTCGCTGTATAGGGTGAAAATATGCTGCACCTCGATTTTTTCGCCGTATTTGTCGGCGGTACTGAGGGTCATTTTGTAAGTGCCCTGCTCCCAAGTGTTTATATCCTTCAGCGCGATTTCTTTGCTCTTATCGGTATCGAAGTCGCCGCTATACACTTGCTTTTTCACTGCCCATTGTCCGCTTTCGTCCTCATTTTTGTAGGGCAGATGCGGAAACTGTGCTTTGAAATCGGCTTCAGACAATACGAAATAATCGGGCTTCGCCCATAGGCGCTCGTGATAGACCTGCGTAGGCTGCTGTAGCTGTTCGATGAGGATTTTGCCTTTGGCGGCTTCATATTGCCCGTTGAGGTTGAGGCTGCTGATTTTGGCGGCTGTATAGCTTTCGCGGGAGATATTGCTGCCTAAGTTGGTGCCAACATTCATAGCGATATAGCCCACCCGCACTTGATAAGTGCTGCTGCGGGTTTCGCCCGTTACATCGGTAACATCTGCCGTTACCTCATAGGTAAATTCGGGTTTATCCTTCGCGGGGATAGAGCGGTCGGGCACAGCCTCGAAGTTTATCACAAATTCGCCGTTCTCGTCCGTCGTTGTTTCGCCGAAGGTGATTTCTTGCTTTGCTTGGTTGTAGGGGTTATAACCCCAGCGCCAGCCGTACCAGTACGGGAAGCGCGCTTGGCGGGTAACCTTGTACTGTACTTTAGCGCCGTCGATTTTGTTGCCTGCGTAGGCAGTGGCTACGCCTTTGGCGGCGACCTGCTCGCCCAGTTTGTAGACCTTATCTACGGGCTTCATCTCTACGACGAATTTCGGGCGTTTGTACTCCTCTACGCGCACATATTTTGTGCTGCCTGTTTGCTCGTCGCGCATATACATCTGCCCTGTCAATCCGCCTACAGGCGCAGTGAAAGAGCCATGAAAGGAGCCATATTCGTTGCTTGTTACCTCTACGCTGGCGACTTTCTGGCTGTTTACGTCGTAGAAAGTAACCGTTGTTTTTTTGTTGGCGACGATTTGCGGATTTTTGCCCGTTTCGTCATTGCTCAATACGATACCTTTGAAATAAACCGTCTGACCAGGTCTAAAAATAGCGCGGTCGGTGAAAAAATGCGTCGTCTGATATGTTCGCTTTTCTACCTTATAGTCGCTTTGATAGAAGGAGTTATCGTAATCCAAGACATCATTCGCCGTGCTAAATTTTACCTTAAAATAGCCCGAATTGGTGCGGCGCGATTTAAAATCGAAGGGCGGAGCCATAACGAAGCCATTTTTATCGCCGATGCCCTTGCCTGCGGACTCCCAGAAATAGTTGTAGGTCTTTTCGTTGTAGGTCTGCACCGAAAACTCTGCCGTAACGCCCTCCATAGGTGCGCCCGTGAGGCGGTTGATGACGAAAAAGGATTGCTGCCCCTTGACGTTGCGCGTCAGATAAGCGATATTGGATACTTGGTAAGGCGCATAATTTACGGCATTGCCTTTAGAGCCTTTGAAATCCTTGTCGTAAGACACCAAGAGCATATATTTGCCATTGCCCATAGCGGGCAGGGCGAGCTCGGTGCGATGCGTTTGATGGTCTTTTTCGTCGGGCAGCGTCCAAGTGCCCGATTTCAGGGGGGAGAGGGAGGCGAGGTAGTTTATCAGCTTTTCGCCGTATTTTCTATCCATGCCCGCCGCCACGCTTGCATTTACCTCGATGATGCGATAATGCAGAGTAGGTATATTGCGGTAAGTCAAGGATACCAAGGCGGGGCGGTTGATGCCAATGATTTGCTCCATCTGCACGCCGAAGGACTTCGACAAGATGCTATTTTTCAGCACCAGCGCGTTAGATGCTCCGTAAGATTTCGGGTACTTGGCGACGATACCATCGATGATTTCCAGCGCCTTTTTCAGCTCCCAACGGTTGGCGTTGCTGGCTGAGGGCTGGTATTTATTGCCTTGTTGTATCCAATACGCAGCGATATAATAGCTTGCCTCTGCTGAAGCTTCCAAATCTGCGTATTTCTTTTCTAAGGCTTCCAACTGCTGCAAATAGCGCTCTTCCTTGTCTATCAGCACGCTCGCGCTGCGCATATAATTCAGTCGGCGCAAATCGGTGTGTATAAAGGCGCGTTTGTCGCTGTCCTTTTCGTGAAAGCGCAGCAGCTCTTGCCACAACAATACGGCTTGATATTGGCTGGAATTGGTATCTCGCGCCTCGATTTTGGCGGACATAAAATCCTGCGCCGTGCCTAAAGCGGCGGGCTGCTCTATATAAAATTTATAGGTCGGCTGCGTGAGATGTTTCCTATCCGACATAAAAAAGGTCAGCGCCCGATTTGCCAAAAGGTCGTACATCGTGGGCTGCAAAAAGGGATTTTGCTCCGTGTAGTATAGCACTGCCGCGTAGGGCTTCATATCCGTTTTGCGGCTTTCGGCGTTTTGCAGCGATTTTTTGTAGAGGTTAAAGGTGTGGTTGGTGATGCGGCGAATGTCCCAAGTGCGTATATCCTCCTGCTTGTAGTCGGCATCTGTAGCGGTGCGGCTGCTAAATTTGTAGAGATTATTGAGCAGGTATTGGTCATACATCTCGGCTATCATCGAGTACATGAGCGCCTGCGTTGCGCCTTTGAGTTGCTCCGCATCCTTTTCAAAACGGGCGATAGCCTTCACCAAACCGTCTTCCTCTAAGCGAATTTTGTACTTATTGATAAACAAAATCGCCTTGACCAAATGCCCCTGCTGATTGGGGTTTTTATCGTCGACTTTGATGCGCTCGTAGAGCTTCTCGGTGAGCTCCAGCGCCGTTTTGGGCAAACCCTGATTTTCTTGCTTCTGAATGTCCTCCCATTCCTTTTGATAATTTTTCATGTCGTATTTTTTGGGCGGCTGCGCCTGTAAGGGATTGCAAACAAGGCAAAAGCCAAGCAGCAAAAGCAGGCTAAAAAAATTCCTATAATTCATAATTTTGCGTGTAAGTAGATAGGCGCGGTGAATAAAAATATCTCGCAAGATAGCAGTTTTTGCCAAATCGATTTGCCTTTACAGATGTATATCCTTCCCGCTTTGGTGCAAAATCATTCTTTTTCTTTTTTTGAGGGCGTGCCCGCGCCGCTAAAAAGGCGGCGCGGTCGGGCTATCCATTGCGGGGCGCAAACGGCATCGGTAGGGCGAACACATTGGTTCGCCCCTACATTGCTATCCCTCACGCAAAAATTTTGCGCAGCCCCGCGCAAAGGGCGCGGGGCTGCCTGTATATGGATTATTTTTGGCAGGGCTGCCTGCGCGCGCCGCCCCTTTGGCGGCGCAGCGACTGCGTGAGGGATATGTAGAGCCGTAGCGTGGCACAAGTGCGTAAGCACGCCGTGCTACGGCTCAAATAGCCCGACCGCCTGCCCTTTTTAGGCAGGCGGGCACGCCCAAAAAAAAAGTGAAAAGTGAAAAGTGAAAAGTGAATACGAAGTAAACGCGTAGCGAAAAGTGAATACGAAGTAAACGCGTAGCGAAAAGTGAAAATTTGGCGCAAGTACATAACTCGTAACTCGTCATTCGTAATTCGTCATTCGTAATTAAATCCTATCTTTGCGCCAAATTAACGCATAAATTGTTATCATGCTATTAGCGCCTTCTGTTTTGTCTTGCGATTTTAGCCGCTTGGGAGAGGAATTTGCGATGCTCAACGACAGCGCAGCCGACTGGGTGCATGTTGATGTGATGGATGGGGTTTTTGTGCCAAATATGACTTTCGGTATGCCGCTGGTGGAAGCCATGCAGCGACTTAGCCAAAAACCGCTCGATGTGCATCTGATGATTGTGCAGCCCGAAAAGTACGTGGAGGCGTTCCGCAAAGCGGGTGCAGACACGATAACGGTGCATTATGAGGCTTGCGTGCATCTGCATCGGGTCTTGCAGCAGATACGCGAAACGGGCGCGCGCGTAGGCGTGGCGCTCAATCCGCATACGCCCGTGCAGCTCCTATTCGATGTGTTGGAAGATATAGATTTGGTCTGCCTGATGTCGGTAAATCCAGGCTTCGGCGGGCAAAAATTCATTTACAACACCCTACAAAAGGTGCACACGCTAAAGGACGAAATCATCAGCCGCAACCTGCCCACGCTGATAGAAATCGACGGCGGCGTAGGTCTGCACAATGCGCAAAGCCTGCTTTCTGCGGGTGCTGATGTGCTGGTAGCAGGCAACGCCGTCTTTAAGACCGAAGACCCGAAGGCGACCATGCGCCAATTTAAAGCCCTCTTGGGGGAAAATGCTATTTAGTTGTGCTTGGTGTTTGGGTACTGTGCGGCTGTCGCCGCGCTGGTAGCAAGCACTTTGCTAGACAGCTTCGCCATATTCTTTCGCAACCGAGCGTTCGTAGCTTGTAACTCGTAACTGATGAGTTTTGTATATCCGTACTTTCTTTGGGCGCTGCTGACTTTGGCAGTGCCTATTTTGATACATCTTTTTTATTTTCGCCGCTATAAGATTGTATTTTTTACCAATGTGCGCTTTTTGCGCGAGGTAAAAGAGCAGACGGCTGCGCGCTCGCGTTTGCGGCATCTGTTGGCGCTCGCTATGCGTATGCTGGCGCTGGCGGCTTTGGTTTTTGCCTTTGCGATGCCTTACCTGCCCGATAAGAACGAAAACCTACGCGCAGGCGGGCGAGATGTGAGCATTTTCTTCGACAATTCCTTTAGTATGTCGGCGCAAAGCGAAGAACAGCGGCTTATAGAGCTTGCGCGGCTACGAGCGGAAGAAATTCTTGCCGCCTACGACAACGACGATAAAATACAGATACTAACAGCAGATTTTGAGGGCAGAGATCAGCGACTACTCAGCAAAGAAGAAGCACTTGCCCGCATCAGAGAGGTGAAAATCAGCTATACCAGCCGCGACCTCGCCAAAGCTATGCAGCGGCAGAAGTCCGCCCTACAGTCGGGCAAGTACAACTATAAGGATGCGTATATCATCTCCGACTTCCAAACCAACATTTGCCAAGACCTCAAACCCGAAACCGATAGCCTGTACAAGCTGCATCTGGTGCCCTTGCAAGCCATACAGAATAAAAATATCGGTATAGACTCGGCTTGGTTCGCCTCACCCGTGCAGACCACACAGCAAGCCAATACGCTCTACGTGCGCGTGCGCAATTATGCCAATACGGAGTTCCAAAATGCACGCTTGAGCCTGAATTTGGACGGACAAAATCGCCCCGAAGGCACCATAAATATACCCGCCAATGGCAGCTATACCGATACCATCAATCTAACCCTCTCCAATACGGGTTGGCATACGGTCAAACTCAACGTTACGGACTTTCCGATAGAGTTTGACAACGATTATCACTTCAGTTTTTACGTCAGCGAGCGCGTTAGCCTGCTGGAAATACACGAGGGAACGCCCTCCATCGCCTTGGCGGCGGCATTCTCCAAAAATGGCTATTTCCAACACAGCGCCAAACCTTTGGGGCAGCTCGATTATAGCCAATTTGGACAGCATAATATGCTGATTCTCAATGAATTGAAATCCATACCTTCGGGCTTGACAAATGAGCTAACGAATTACATCAAAAACGGGGGAAATGTCTTCATTTTTCCGCATCCACAGGCGAATTTATCGGAGTATAATGCCCTCTCTGCGGCTATAAATGCCAATGAATGGGGCAGCTTGCAGACGCAGGCGCGGGCGGTGGCGGTAGTCAACTACGACGATTTCGTTTTTAGCGATGTTTTCGACGAGCGGAAGGACAATTTGAAGCTTCCCAACACGACTGCCAACTACGCCATGCAGCGAAAAGCCAGCGAAGAGAGCCTACTGCGCTACCGCGACGGCTCGCCCTTCGTTAGCAAACACATCAAAGAGCGCGGACATCTGTATTTATGCGCCGCCCCCCTCTCGGCAGACTACTCGACGCTGACGCAAAACGGCGAGATATTCGTCCCCATGCTCTATCGCGCCGCTATTTCCTCTGCCCAAAGCCGCCGCATCGCCTATACCATCGGCGTAGATAATTCGATAGAAACCGTTAGCCGCACATCGGTATCGGAAATGGTCTATAAAATCGGGGGCGAAATGGGCGAATTTATCCCCGAGCAGCGTACCATAGCCTCCCGCGTCGTATTGGGCATCAATGGGCAGATACAGCAGGCGGGCATTTACGACCTCTTTTACACGGCGGGCGAAATCCTCGACCGCTTCGCCTTCAATTACGACCGGCGAGAATCTTCGCTCGATTTTATGAGCGCCGACGAATTGCGCGAAAAAACGGGCGATACCATGCCCATCATCGAAGGCACAAAGACACGCGATTTTACCAGCATCGTAGCCCAGCAAAGCAAGGGCACCCCGCTATGGAAACTCTGCCTTATCTTGGCACTCGTATTCCTGCTGCTCGAAACCCTCGTTTTGCGCCTGATAAAAGCGTAGGGAGTTACGAATTACGAGTTACGAATTACGAATGCGCATAAGACATTGATAATCAATGCATGTTGCAATTTTTTCGCTTTGCGTATACTTCGTGGTGCGGCGCGCGCCATATTTGCGTGAGGAACACCGAAGGTGAACGCGAAGCTCATAGTAGCCACGCGATTTATCGCGTCGTGAATAGCCCGACCGCGCCGCCTTTTTAGCGGCGCGGGCACGCCCAAATTAAGTGAAAAATGAACACGAAGTAAACGCGTAGTGAAAAGTGAACACGAATAGCGATTATACTTTGGATATAAGTCTTGAGCACATTCGTAACTCGTAACTCGTAACTACCGAATAATGCCCTCTACTCTTGCCGCTCGCGCCGCAGGCAGATAAGCCGCCAGCGTGCCGATGCCCAAAACGGTGGCTATCACGATCAAAAAATCGCTTAGGCGCATACTCACGGGATAGTAGTCTATCACAAATGCCGAACCCGAACCGCCCGTACCATCGAGCTTGATAAAACCCGTCGCTTGCTGGGCGTAACACAAGCCAAAGGCGAACAAAGCGCCCAAACTCACCCCGATAAAAGACAGCAAAGCGCCTTCTATCAAAAAAATTTGACGGATAAGCCTATTTTCTGCGCCTAAGGCTTTGAGGGTGGCGATGTCTTTTTGCTTCTCCAAAACGAGCATCCACAGAGCGCCCACCATGTTGAAGGCGACTAACACGAGCGTGAAGGCGAAAATGATAAAGCCCACCCATTTCTCCATGTTCGTAACCTTAAAAAAGGCTTCGTCCTGCTCGTAGCGGTCTTTTATGTCGAATTTGTCGGCGGGAAAATGCGCGCGCAAGGCGGCTTTGACGCTTTTTATATCGGCAGCGGGCAAAAGGCGTATTTCCAATGCCGAAACCTCCGCGCCCTCGTAGGCAAGCAAATCGCGCACAAATTGCAAGTTGGTGAGCACAAAATTATCGTATTCCGCTTGCTGCACGGTATAAATGCCCGCAGGCTGCAAATCCCTACTGCGGAAGGGTTTGGAATTGCCACTCAATTTTTTCGCCTCTCGCTTGGGCATATAGACCCTTATCGGGCGCGCATCTGCCCTGTCGGCGCTTACGCCCAGACTCATCTGCAAACCCAAACCCACCACCGCATAATGAATTTCGCTATTCGCATCGTAGAGCCGAAAACGTCCGCTTTCGAGCATCGTATCTATGTCGATGACCTGCGAAAATTGTTCATCTACGCCCTTTATGCGCGCCAGTGTCTGCCCGCCGCCGTACTCAAACAGTGCCACCTCTTCCAGCACGCCCGATACGAAGCTAATTCCTTCTACCTTGCGCACTTTATCCAATACGAGCGTATCGCAAGCGAAGGTTTTGCCTTCTCTTACGGTGATTTGCACATCGGGTTTGAAGCTGCTGATGAGCTGCCGCAATACATCCTCAAAGCCATTAAATACGGACATAATCACTATCAGCGCCATGCTGCCGAGCGTGATGCCCAGCACCGAAATGCCAGAGATGATATTTATGGCATTGGTCGATTTTTTCGAGAAAACGTAGCGCCGCGCTATCCAAAAGGCTGTTCGCATTAGGCTTGTTTTTCCGATTCGCCATCGCCTTTTGGCAATTTTTCATTCTCTGCTGCTGCGGCTGCCTTTGCGTCCATTGCTTCGCGCATAGAGCGCATACCCGATTGCTCTTGCTCTATGCGCTGAAACAGTGCCTCTACGCGCACCATCTCATCTACAACATCATCGATAAAGAATTTTAAGGCAGGCACGCGCCGCATTTGGCTGCCTACGCGCTTGCCCAGCGCGCCCCGCAGTCGGCTCAGATTGTCCCACAAATCCTTAATTACGCCCTGCTTATAATCGACATTATACACGCTGAAATACAGGTATGCAATGCCCATATCATGGCTCATACGCACCCGCGTTACCGTTACCAGCGCCGCAGGATCATAGATAAATGCGCCTTCTTGCTGCAAAATATGGCTAAATTCTTTCTGTATTAAAGAGGCAATTTGTAGTTGCTTTTTGCTTGGCGCGTTGTTGTTGCTATTATTTTCCATGTTGATTTTATGCTAAGGGCGCAAAGATAAGATTTAATGACGAATGAGGTATGACGAATGTTGCGCTTGCGCCAAATTTTCGCTTCGCGTTCACTTCGCGTTCACTTTTCACTTTTCACTTTTCACTTTTCACTTTTTTGGGCGTGCCGCTGCTCCTTAAAGGTCGCAGCGTCGGGCTATCCAGGGCAGCCACAAGGGCTGCCCCTTCTATCCCTCACGCAAAATATGGCGAGCGCCGCACCACGAAGTATACGCGAAGCGAAAAAAGTTGCGGCGCGCAAACTGAACCGCAAAAATCTTATAGTTTTCGCTATCTTTGTAGATATAAGTACGAAAGCAAAATAAATTCACATTATTTCTCGCTTGTTTAAAACTTGGAAACCTGCGCTGCGCTTGGTTTCCAAGCCCGAAACTGCGCTTTCGAAATATGAATTTATTTCGCGCAGTTACTTAAACTACATTGTTAATTAGGTAAAAGCTGTTTTTACGTTAGAACAATAGCCCCAAAGGGGCTTTCCTTTCGTAACCGTAGACGAGCAAAGCGTTGCCTACGAAACACACCGCCCGCAAAAAAAAACAAATACTTATATGCGCCCATTTTACCCCTATCTGGCAGCCGCTTGCTTACTGTTTTTTGCCGATATTTTGCCCGCGCAAAGCACTACCGATAGCCTCCCACAGAAGGAGCGCGGCGCAAACGTCGACGTTACAGACGAAAACAGCGAAATGCAGGTGCTCATTGAAAGCCTTTTGCAGGATACGGAGGAAGAAGATTTTAGTTTCGATACCCAATTTGAGTATCTCGAAGCCTATGCCGCCCGACCGCTCGATATCAACAAAGCCAGCAGTACCCAATTTCAAGAAATGGGACTGCTTAGCGAGCTGCAAATACAGGGACTGATGAATTATCGCCGCCAATACGGGCAAATTTACTCCTTTTACGAGCTTTTGCACATACCTGCTTGGGACAGAACGACCGTAATCAAGATACTCCCCTATCTCTCCCTTGCCCCACAAAAAGAAGCCGAACCCTTTAGCTTCAAACGCGCCTTCAAATACAGCCGAAATTCCCTTTTCCTACGCTGGGGACGGGTCATAGAAGAGCAAAAAGGCTTCATTCCATTGGAAGAAGGTGAAACGGGCACCCGCTTTTTGGGTTCTCCCGATAGGCTCTATCTGCGCTACAAATTAAGCTACAAAGACCGCATGAGCATTGGGGCGACGATGGAAAAAGACGCGGGTGAAGAGTTCTTCAAAGGCACAAATAAAACGGGTTTTGACTTCTATTCTGCGCATTTTTTCCTGCGCCAGCCCATCAAACACGTTACTGCTGTAGCGGTAGGCGATTTTCAAGCGTTTTTCGGTCAGGGGCTGACCATGTGGTCGGGTTTTGGTACCCGAAAGGGGCCTGCCGTACTCAATATCAAGCGCTTTAATACGACCCTACGCCCCTATAGCTCCGCCAATGAGGCGCTTTTCTTTCGCGGCGCGGGCGCTTCCTTCGAGTGGGGCAAGCGCAACCAATGGGAAAGCACCGTTTTCGCCTCCCTGCGCTACCGAGATGCCAACATTAGCGCCGCCGATACCCTCAATGAGGGCATAGACGGCGAAGATTTGGAGGGTATTTCCCTATCTGTAGAGGAGGTTTCCAATCTGCAAATAACAGGTATGCACCGCACGACTTCAGAAATGAGCGATAAAAACGCCCTGCGCGTCTTTTCTGCGGGTTTCGCCCTCAAATACAAGGGCAAAAGCTGGCATATTGGCTCCAATAGCACCTTCTCCCAACTAAGCGCCCCCCTGCAACGCGGCGGCGCTTTGTATCAGCAGTATCTTTTTCAGGGTACTACCCTCTTCAATACCAGCTTAGACTACAGTTATCACTACAAAACCCTGCAACTCTTCGGCGAAACCGCCATTAGCCAAAACGGGGGCATCGCCAGCATCAATGGTTTAATCCTCCCTCTCGATTCGCGCATGAGCTTATCCGTTTTATACCGCTACTACGGACGCAATTATTGGCATCTCTACGGCAATGCCTTCGGCGAACGCATCGGCGTAAACAACGAAAACGGGCTATACATGGGCTTGGAAGTCTCCCCTCTCGCTGGTCTGAAATTAAGCGCCTATGCCGATTTGTACAAATTCCCTTGGATGACCTCACTCACGGGATTTCCCACGCAGGGCGTAGAGGGTTTTATTAAGGCGGATTACTCCATTTCGCGCCGCTGGAACTGCCATTTGCAACTGCGCAGCGAAACGCGTGGGCGCAATCTCTCAGGCTGGGAGGGCTATACGGCGCAAATCGAGCCGCACACCCGCCAATCCCTGCGCTTTCACCTCGCTTGCAACGTCAGCAAAGAATGGGATTTGCGCACCCGACTCGAGTTTTCGCGCTTTTTGCTCGGCGAAACAAAAGAGAATGGCGTTATGTTATACCAAGATATCATTTATCGCCCCAATTTTGCGCCCCTACGCATACAGATGCGCCTCGCCGTCTTCCAAACCGACGACTTCGACACCCGCATTTACGCCTACGAAAATGACGTTTTATATTCCTTCAGCGTGCCCGCCTACTACGGTCGCGGCATGCGCTGGTACCTCAATACTTCCTACGAAATTTCTCCCAATTTCACCCTTTGGGCACGCATCGCCCAAACCTATTTCGCCGACCGAACGGTCATTAGCTCTGGCTTCAACGAAATACAAGGACGCACCCGCACGGAAGTCCGCCTCCAAATCCGATACGAATTTTAAAAGTGAAAAGTGAAAAGTGAAAAGTGAAAAGTGAAAAGTGAAAAGTGAAAAG
>CAYXSA010000104.1:0-14476 GCA_964467315.1 uncultured Saprospiraceae bacterium
TCACTTTTCACTTTTCACTTTTCACTTTTCACTTTTCACTTTTTTGGCGTGCCCCTGCTCCCCGCGCCTACGGCGCTTAAAGGTCGCAGGGTCGGGCTATACGCTGCGGGGCGCAGACGGTATCAGTAGGGCGAACACATTGGTTCGCCCCTATGCTACTATCCCTCACGCGGAATACGGTGCGCGCCGCGCAAAAGGCGCGGCGCGCATTGATTATCAGTAACTTATGCGAAAATTCGTCATTCGTCATTCGTCATTCGTCATTCGTCATTCGTCATTCCTATTGCATGGTGCTAAGGTCGCGCACAAGCCCGTCCATTTTGTTTTTGCGCAGTTGGGTAAGGAAAGCAAAAGCTTCTTCTTTGGTAGCGAATGCGCCGACGAGTAGTTTGTAGTGGGTTTGCTCGCCGTTTTTATCGACACAAAGAATGGTTTTCTGCGCATAGAGTTCGCGCATCATATCGGCTTGGTCGAGGGCGGCTTCATAGTGCTCGAAAGCGCCGACTTGCAGGGTAAAACCCTGACGCGGAGCGCGCTGCACGGAGATTTCAAAAAGCTGCAAGGGCAGATGGCTAAGGCTATCCGTCTTGGGCGGCTCTGGTGGGGCAACAGTAGAGCGCGAGGGCTCTAAGGGCGCATCGCTGGCGAGCGGGGCAACGATTTTGACCTTTGGCGGCGCGGGCGGCGCGCTATAAGATTGTAGCTTTTGTAGCAAAACGGCGGCACTTTGGTAGCCAATCAGTCGCTCTACGACCTCGCCTTTAGAGTTGAGTACGAGCATCGTAGGCAGCACCTCGACGTTGTACTTTTGCGACCACTCTACCCCGTCGAAATCCTGCACATTTACGCGCAGGGCTACGACCTTTTGGCGGATGAAGTCCGCCAAAGTCGCGTCCATGTAGGTCGTTTTGTCCATGCGGCGGCAAGTAGCGCAGTAGTCGGCATCGAAGTCGACAAACATCAATTTGTCCTCTTCGCTGGCTTGAGCCTGTGCGTCTTCCCAAGCGCGGGTATTGATATTAGAAAAAGGGACACGCATTTCTGTTTTTGTCGCCGTGAGCCAGCTTAAGGAAGCCGCAGAAAGCAGTAAAAACGCGGTGAGTGCGAGTGTGCGGGTATTTATCATGGTTGAAAAGTGTGAGTGTAATACAGCAAGTTAGTCGTTGGGAACTTTTATTTTTTCTTCCAGCAAAAGGAAGACTTCTACGCGACGATTGAGTTTGCGCCCCTCCTCGCTGGCATTATCGCCGACGGGTTTTTCTGTGCCGAAGGCATTGGTGAATACGCGATTGGCGGGCACGCCTTTGGAAACGAGGTATTTTTTAACCACTTCGGCGCGGGTCTGCGCGAGTTTGGAATTGGTTTTCGAGGAGCCCACATTATCGGTGAAGCCATGCACGGCAAGTTGCCAATCAGGTATTTTTTTGAGTAAAACGACCAGCGAATCGAGCTTTTGTTTCTCCGCACTCGTGAGCGCTGAAGAGCCAGAAGCAAAATAAACGGCGTTATCTGCAAAAGCAAACTCAAAAGGCTTGTACTTAAATCGATGCCCCTCGTAGACGACGGTTTTATCGTCTTTCGGCTCTTCGACTTTGGGCGTATCTACTTTCGGCGGCTCAACTTTGGGGGTATCGATTTTTGGCGTATCTACTTTAGGTGGGTCGACTTTTACGGTATCGACCTTGGGTGGGTCGACCTTGGGCGTATCTACTTTGGGTGGGTCGACTTTTACGGTATCGACCTTGGGCGTGTCGACTTTGGGTGGGTCGACTTTTACGGTATCGACCTTGGGAGGGTCAATTTTTACGCTGTCCGTTTTGGTGGTATCTGTTTTCACAGGGTCTAAGGGCAGTTCCTTCGGCTTTTTGGGTTTGGAGTAAGGTATGCCTACGCGCAGACCTGTATAGACGTTCAAACCGCGCACGCGGTTGCCGAGCAAAAAGTTAAACGCATTGGTAGAACCCACGAAAAGAGGGCCAAGCCGCAGCGATGCGCCTGACTCAAAATTTCCGTAGCCGTCTATAGCGAAGGGCAGCGCAAAATCCAGCCAAGCACTCTCAAAACGCGGCGTTACACACCAATAATTGAGTACATGCGTTTTCTGTATCGCATTGTTTTGATGGAAGGCGATATTGCCCGTAAAATTGACATAAAAATTCTTATATAGGTTGTAATCGGCTTGTATATTCATCGCCGTCGGCAGCCGCAGGCGATAAGGGTCGCGGTTGGTCGTCATGTTGAAGGTATCGCGCATAAGCTGCCCGAAACTTTCTATACCGTCGATATCAATGCTATTCAAATCCCAATCCACCGCATCGCCATCGAAATTGCCGCCAAACGTGCCCCTGTCAAATTTCAGCCAACCGATGTCGGTAACAGAAAAAGCCAATTTTAGCTTATACTTATTCTTGTGGCGGAAGGGTTTGCTGCTGCCCTCCTCATCGACAAACTCCGCAAATTTCGGTCGCCACTCATACACCGCCCCAAAATCTAAGGCAAAAGAAGCCCGATTTATCAAAGATTGGGCATAAGGACGCTCTACGAGCGGGCTGTCTTGCAGATTGTTGCTATAGCCAAAACGGATATTTGCCAACTCCACATTCAGCGTGTCATTGTCCTGAAAATTTAACATCAGCCTGTCCGAATAAAAGTAAGCAGAAGCCGCTGCAATCGTCGCTTTCGGATGCACTGCCGCCTTCACATAATGCGCGCCCTTGTTGTAGACTTCCCTGCCGTAGACCATGCCGACTTCCGTCCAGACCGCGCCAACGGCATTAAAGCGCTCATTGTCTAAGTCGATATTCCAAGTCGTTTGGTCGCGCAATTCGTCGAGGATAAAATCCGCCGTTTCGGGCTGTAAATTGTCGAAAAAGAAAAATTGCCGCGCTGCCGATGTGATAGCGATGCTATTTTTGCCAAAATTGAAGGCAATGGAGGGGCCTTGCAGGTGCAAACTCTGATACAGACGCGCCTGCCGCATCTTCGTATAATCGCGCTCGCGGAAAAAATCCTCCCGAAAGCTCTGAAATTGCCCGTTGTAGCTGCTGTCGGCAAAGGGCGAATTGCGAATGCGAAACAAATCCGTACTTAGCCCCAAGTAGTTATTCGTTAGCCGAAAATCCAGCGAAAACAGGTTGATATCGACCCGATTGCGACTATCGACAATGTGCGCGGGATTGGTCGACACGGCGCTCAAACCCGCATAATTGCTGCTATGCGCACCCATAAATACCTGCGCGCGCACAGGCATAGACAAGACCGTAAGGAGCAAAGCATTAACAGTAAATCGGTAAAAAAAAGGTTTCATATCCGCTTATTTTGACATTAGTAGAGTATTTCAAGGGGTATTTTTTTGGGCGTGCCCCCGCCCCTGCCTGCGCTGAAAAGCCGTAGCTGTGCTACGGCTCGCGCAGGCACCCCGCCTGAAGGCGGGGCAAAAAGGGGGGCGGGGTCGGGCTATTCGGGGCGTATATTTATACGCCCCTACTATCCCTCACGCAATAACGCAAAAAACACGGATTTTTCCGAGAAATCCGTGTTTTTAGCTTTGTTTTAGCGCAAAATAAATTCTACCCGCCGATTGATAGAGCGTCCCGTTTCGCTGTTGTTGTCGGCTAAAGGCTTCGTAGCGCCGAAACCTTCCGTGTACAAGCGCTCTGGCTCTATACCTTTTTTCACCAGATACTCTTTTACAGATTCGGCTCGCTGGCGCGAGAGGACTATATTTGCATCGGGGTGCCCCGTATTATCGGTGTGCCCATGTATGTTGATTTCCATTTTCGGATTTTTCTTCATCATATCCACCACCTTATTGAGCTCCGTAAAGGAAATCTCTTTGATGGTGTGCCGAGCGATGGCAAAGTGTACATTTTTCAGTACTATCGGTTCACCTTTTTTTACCTCTTTTTTACCGTCGAAAATAATAGGCGGTTGTGGCTCTTCGACCTTCACGACGACGACAGGTTTGGCGGTATCTGGCGCAGGCGTTAGCGTGATAGGCTTTATGAAAAAATGCTGCGCAAAAGTCGGCAAGCCGAGTGTAGCCCGTATCATTTTTCCTGAGGCGTTGGCGCTGCCCAAATATACGGCATTGAGTTGAAAACCGCATTCGCTGCCTGCTTTATTCGGATTGTTGATAACGCCCAAGTAAGCCGTTTGGTAGATGGGGAAATAAATTTTGCCGTTGGGTGCGAGTTGCAAAGAGCCTACCCAAGTGCGATTGGGCGTAGAACCTATCATTTTTTGTGAGGCGCGTATATTGGCTTCGTTGCCGCTGCTAAGGTCAAATTGATAGATGCTGCCCGCGCCTGCAGCGCTGACGTATACGAAATTGCCAGAGGACGAAAACTCTATGCCGTAGGTAAAAGAGGCAGCAGGCAGTTGTATGTATACGGCGCGGCTGACATTGCCTGTTTTATTGTCGAAGTCAAAAAATTCTGCCCCATGGTCGCCTTCCAGCGCCAGCGCGAGCCGCTTGCCGTCGGGGCTGATTTTCATAGCCCCTTGTGTGTTGAGGTTGTCGCCTTTGTGGGTAGTACCTGCGTTGGAGAGTACGGGTTCGCGGCTGATGCCCTTGTCATTGACTAAGAAAGCGGCAAATTCGTTGTTTTCCCAGCCATGCACGAGCACCCAAGTATCTTTGCCGTTGTGGTGGCGGGTGGCGGTGAGTTTTTCGGTAACTCTGCCCCTTAGGTTGATATTTTTTTCTGCTGGGACTACGTCGCCCATACCGCCATTGAGGCTCATATCAATAAGCGAATAACAAAGCCCCTTGCTTCCTGCGGTAGCATCTACCGTAAATAGATAAAACAAATTTGGCGTTTTGGGGTGCGCTATCACTACCCCCGACTGCGTAGCGGAGGAGTTGCCATTGAGCCCCATACCGTTGGGCATAGGTTGGTGCTGCTTGGTGTAGACTGTGATGCCATCGGTATAAAAGAGCAATTTACCTTCGATGTCGCTGATGGTAACGCAGCCTTCTTCCGTAAATAATTGCCCATCGGTAAGGGCTTGAGGCGGCTCGACAGAAAAATCTACGCCCGCATTTTGTCCGAAGTACCATTTGGAGGCTTCTTTTTGGGCTTGGATTTTGGTGCTTGTAGCGGCAGCGATTGCCCCGCATAAAAGCATGATTTTCAGGACTTTAAGCATGATTAAACAGGTGAATGTTGGTGTTTGGTACGAATGCTTGTTTGCGAGAGGGATAGAAGTGGAAGCGTCGCGTAGAGACGCGATTTATCGCGTCTTTGCGGCGCTGCAACGGATAGCCCGACGCGAGCGCCAAGGGCGCGAAGCGGCTCGCCCAAAAAAAAGAAAAGATTTATTCCTCGATTTGGGCTTTTTTCATCGCGTTTTTGAGGTACTCGAAATCGAGGTCGACCCTTGCGGAGATGAGATGCGAATACAAGACATTGCTGTTGCCGCCCAAATTGGTGATGGCGTAGTCTATCCGAAAACTGTAGATGCGAAAACCTACGCCAAAGTTGGGTTGTACTGACCAAGTATTGCGCCCCGTGAGGGAGGAAAATTTTTGAAAATTATTTACGCCAGAGCGCAGGAAAACGACCTTGTTGTAATCGAGTTCGAGCCCCAGCATGGGGTCGGCAGAAATCGGGTCGGCGGAAAGGAGGACATTGCGCCGCCCGTCGGTCGTGAGGGCAAAATCCAGCTCCGCGAGCAGTCCGAAACTGCGTGTTTTGCTGCCTGTATCCGTGTTGGTGCTATCCGTTTTGGGCTTGCTTTTGAGCTCAAAGCGGCGGCTGTAGGCAGCGCCCAGCAAGAGTTGAGGGCGGGTAATTTCTACCGATTTGATGGGAATATCGTTGCCTGTAAGCCCTAAGGTTTGCTTTTCGGCATCGGTAAAATTGAAGCGCCAGCTATTGAAGGTGGTGGTGATGTCGCGCAGTTGCAGGCCAAAACGAAAATTCTTTAATTGGTATTGTGCGCCTAAGTCTACGCCGAAGCCCCAAGAAGAGGCAAATTTGCCGATGGCGCGATGTACGATTTTGGGGGTAGCACCTACCGAAAGTCCGATTTTATCGAACTTTTGGGCATAGTGCAGCAAAAAGGCATAATCTGCTGCGCTAAAGGTGGTAACGTTGTTGTAGTTTATCGTGCCATCTGCCTCGTAGAGGCTTAGCGTGTTGGGTATGCCGTCCACGCCGAAGCGAATGAAGGAAAAACCGACATACTTATTTTGTTGCGGTATGGGCAGCGCAAAGGCGGCATAGTCGTATTTGCCGATGCCGCCAAACCATTCGGCGTGCATAACGGATAGCTGCATATCGGACTGTATGCTCGCCAGACCCGCAGGATTCCAGTAGCCCGCCGTAACATCATCGACGGTAGCGACTTGGGCGTTTGCCATACCATGCGCGCGCGCGCCTACGCCGATGCTCAAAAACTCGTTGCTATACTTTTGCGCCGAGAGGCTGGCGGCGGCTGTTACCGCAAATATAAAGCCCAAAAATCTGGGCAGGCTGCAATACTTCATCTGTAAGAATTAAAATAAGCGTGTAAAAATCGCTATAAGTAACGGACAAAAGTAGCATTTGTATAGGACGTATACAAACGAAAGCACAAACGTAGCTTTTGGGTAGCTTCGTTTGTGCTGTATAATTTTCGCGCATTTTGCACGGTCTTAGCTAACTCTATCCATCTTATCTAAAGGCGGGAAAACCAGCTTCATACCAGGGCGCAGCGCGTACACGCTTGCCAGCCCATTGATGCGGGCGATTTGGTGGGCATATTCGGGCGATTCGTAAACCTGTTTGCTCAATTTCGTGAGATTATCGCCGTGTTTGATTTCGATGATATGTGTCAAGTCGGGTGAAGCCACACCTGGGGCAGTTACAGCATTCATAAAAGGCTTGATGGTCAGTTTTATGTCTGCGCGTACAGGGTTGCCCGATACGGAGAAGAGCTTATAGTCGACTTCCATGCTCTTCAAAACGCCTTTGTAGCAGCCTGGTGTACCGCCGTTTTCTACGCCTGTCTCTGCGGGCCCGAAAATTGTACCCCAAACTAATTTTAGATAGGGCGGCTGATGCGCCTCTGTGCCAAAGCCGTAAACGATTTTTTTGAGCATCGTTACATAAGGCCCCACATTCGGCTTATCGTAATTGATAAGGTCAAGATGATCATCTTTTTGCTCTGGGCGAAAAATACCCGTTGCATCTACGATAACGTCCAACTCCAAGTCTGCCGTTTCGAAATCATAACCTATAAAGTTTACGACAGGAGCGCTCGCGCCTGCTGCTGTGCCCGACTCATCGCCGCCCCATTTAATTTTAAAGCTCTGCTTGAGAGAGTCCAGCGACACGAGCGGCAGCATTATTTTGCCATCTTTGCCGTCGACTTTTACAAGTTTTGTAAAGTCTGCCATTTCATAGGCTTCTATTACGACCTTCGGTATATCGCCGCCTACGGAGAATAATGCCATGTTGTAAAAATTTGGGGGGATTTATTGAATTTGTTTTCGTGCCCAAAGTTAGCAAAATAAAAGCAAACTGCCAAAGAAAAGCAAAAATTAGCGGCTTTTTTATTTGGGAGGCTACCAAACGGCTTTCCCTTTTTTGAGCAGGCTATTGTTTTCTTTGCTTAGGATATGTACTTGAGTGGTGCGCAGGTTTTTTGCATCGACTAAGGGCTGTTGGGCATTGCTCCAGCCGATAATCGCGCCCGCGAGCACGCTCACATTATTGAAGCCCGAAAACAGCAGATAATCCGCCAAAATGCCGCTGCGTTCGCCCGCCGTACAATAGACGATGACGGGTACATTGCGGCGCAGCATCCATATTTGCTCGGTACTAAAGTCGGCATAACCGACACGGCGCGCACCTTTTATGCGGCTAATGCGGTATTCGCGCTCGTCGCGTGCGTCCAAAATATACAAGCGTTCGCCTGCCGAAAGGCGCTGCATCAGGTCCTTCGGCTCGATAAGCGCCGCCGACAATTCGCCCTTGTGCGTGGCTGCAAATTCCATCAAATTCGGTAAAACGGTCGAAGCTTGAGCAGCTTTCGTATTGTTTGCAGTGCTTTGATTATCAACTGGTTGCGCCTGCAAGTGAGCGCCGAAATAACCAAACAATAGCGCAAAAATTAGCTTCCTACAATTCATTTTTCGCCTTCTCCTAAGTGGTTTAATCGCTAAAATCGCAGAAATAATAAGCATTTTTTTACATATATACTATTATTGCAAGCATTTTTTTGGATTTGGGCTTTTTTTTTGGGCGTGCCCGCTGCCCAAAAAGGGGCAGCGGTCGGGCTATGCGGGGCGCATCACCATCGCCCAAAATGGGCGAATGTTGATGCGCTTCGCGGCTGCTTCGCAGTCGCCCCTACTATCCCTCACGCTAAATTTTGCGCAGGGCGCGCAAAGGCGCGCCCTGCCCGTATTTTGTTTGATTTTTGCAGTTTCGCCAGCGCAGGCTGCCCCTTTGGCAGCCTTGCAAGCTGCGTGAGGGATAGTAGGGGCGAATCAACATTCGCCCATTTTGGGCGATGGTGATGCGCCCCGCATAGCCCGACCGCCTGCCCTTTTCAGGCAGGCGGGCACGCCAAAAAAAATTAATCGCGTAATTTGTCATCCTTTTTTCGGAAACACAGCGCCCCAAATGCAATAAAAAAATAGCCAAACAACTCTAAGCCTTCTTGCAAAGCTCCCTTAAACCTTGCCGTGTAGGCTGCCCCTAAGATGTCTTTCCAGAGCAAGCCGCCGCTTCCGAAGAGCCTGCTAAAGACAAGCACAACAAGCAAACCCATCAGCAAAAAATAGTAAGATTTTGTTCCGACAAAACGATAAATAGGCGCTATAATGGAACTTCGACAGCGAAAAACGGCATAAAAAACGACCAAAAAAGACAGCAATAGGGCAGGATATAGCCAAAATCCCTGCCATATTTCGTCCAAAAAAGCGTCTTGCTCCCGTAGGAGCGCGCAAGCAAGAAAGCCCGACATCAGCAAAAGACAACCGCGATTTTCAGCCTGCTCCCAAGCGCTGTAGCCAAATATCAGCACAGAAAGCAGGAGCAAGGCGGATTGCGATAGTTCGGTAAGCGATAGTTCGCCCACATCTTGCCCGATAACCGTAACGTCTATGTAAACAGACAAAAAAGGCAGTAGCACCATCAACGTGAGCAGCAAAATTTCGCCAAGAGCCGCGCGGATTTGCAGGCTATCGTTTTGAGAAAGTATTTTTTCTTGCATTGGCAAAAAGTATATTTCTCAAAAAAACGCATACTGTCTGTCTTTAGGATAGTCGTTTTTTCCCAATTGTCAGATTGTTTTTCCTGATAGTACATCTATCCTTTCTCGGTGCGTCCTTTCTGTGCTTTTTGGCTGGATCGCTGGCGAATAAGGGCGAGAAGTTTGTCCATTTCGGCGGCTTCCTGCGGATTTTCTTCTTTGTGTCGATTGAGCATAGCGGCATCGGTGGCGGCTTGCAGAAGTCGGCGCTCGCGGCGGCGGCGCAGCATCCAAAAAGCGCCTAAAAATAGCGTGCCGCTGCTTAGGGCGATGACCGTCCAAGCGAGCCAGCCCCAAGCGCTGCGTACGGGGGCGGGGTCGCCCATCAGCACGACGCTCGCCCAAAAGGCGGGGTGTCCGCTGACTTGGTCGCTGTGCGCGAGATAGTCGAGTTTGGCGCGGCGCAGTGCGGCAGATTTGGGCATTCCTTGCTGCAAATTGGCATAAAAGAGCGTCATGAGCGTGGAGGTGGTAAAATCATTGACCTGCCAAAGGGTGGTAAGCACGCTCGGCGTGCCCGCGAGCATAAAGCCACGCGCCAGACTTAGCACGCCCTCACCGCGTATCATCTTGCCGTAGCCTGTTTCGCAGGCGGAAAGTACGACGAGGTCGGCGCGCAAGGGAATGTTTTGTATCTCAAAATTGTACAAATTGGAGGCATCACCCGTCGTATCGCCCTTGATGCTGGCGAAGGCGAGATGCGATTTTTGGCTATTGTGCCAATCTACGATGCCATGCATGGCGAGGTGAATGACCGCATACTGCGGCGCTTGCTGCTGAAAGGCGGCTTTGGTAGCGCCGCCGCCTATCAGATAATCGCCCTTAAATACCTCTTTTATGCTTTCCAGTTCTTTGGCAGCCCAAGGCAGGTCTTTATGGTCGGTAGCGGGGTGCTCATGCAGATAGGCAGGCGCAAAACCCAAGCAGCGCCCATTGTGGCGTGCGCGCACAGATTGCACATTTTGCAGCATTAGCCCGCTGGAGTAGCTGTACACTATCTCGTAGTCTCGCAACAAAAAGGGCAAATTTCTATAAGTCGGCGGATGGTCTTTGGCTACTTCTTCCTGCAAAAAAACCTCAAAAGGTACATAACTTAGCAGCCCATCGGGTATGATGATGAGCCGCTCGGTGCTTTCGGGGCTGATGCCCTTCATGTAAGGCGCTAAAAAGAGTTTGTACACCTCATGCGAAGTTTCGCAAAAGTTGCTGAAGGCTTCGGCGGGTTTTTCGACCACATAGCTGTAGTTGGTGAGATGATTGCGCAATATATTGAGGTTGTGCATCTTGCTTTGCTCTATGCGCAGCTGCTGCACGCTGACTTTTTCGGTCTGTATACAAAAGACATAAATATACTCATCGCCTACAAAGTATTCGATAAGCAGGTCATTGGGGCGCAGCAATTTTTGTTGTATATCCGTAATTTTTATGGTTGGCTGCGCGTATTTGAGCTGGTAGTATTTGGGATAATTGGTTTCGAGATAGGTTATAAGAGAGTCGTAGGCGCGTTTGGTTTCAAAATAAGCCTTATCGAAGTTGGCGGCATTGCTTTTTTTGCGATTTTTTGCGTCGGAATAGTAAGATAGATTTTGGCGCAAAAGCTCTTCCTTCGCCAAAAGTTCGTCGGGTATAATGCCTGCGCTGCGGGCTTGGCTCGTTTGCAGCGCCTGCATCATCACGAAGGCTTTGCTGCGCTCCATGATGGCGAAGGCTGCTTGCAGGTTTTCCGCCTTTTTGTCTATTTCGTATAAGAGATATTGTGCCTGCAGAGCGCCTTCATAGATGGGTATAGAGCGGCGAGTAAGCTGCTCTCGCGCTCCGTCGGTGGTGAAGTTGATGCGCAGGGTGTCGATGAGCCGCATGGCGTGTGTGTAGGTTTCTACCGCAAAACGCAGGTCTTTATTTTCGTGTTTGCCCTCTACATAATCTTGTAAAAGTAGTTTCCCTTTTAGTTGCAGGGCATCGAGCCAGACGATATTGCGAGAAAGTTCGGCAATGCTGGGGTTGGCGTATAGGTTACCGCCCTGCTTGGCGATGCTCGGAAACAAAGCACTCAAAGCCCCCTGACAAAAAGAAAGGGCTAAGGGATAGTCTTTTTTTCGCTGATAAAATTGCGCCATCTTCAGATAGCTTTCGTAGAGCTGCTGGGGGCTGGCGCGCTTTGCTTGCTGAAACTCGTCCGCCAATTCGCCCGAAGCGCCGCTTATCTGCGCCGTGCTTTTTTTCAAATTTAGCGCCGACTCCAGATAAAAATACTCCCGCTCACCGTCGCCGCGTAGCGCATAAACTCGCGCCAAGCGCTCATAACTCTCCGCTACCCAGATATGCGTGCTACCGAGCTGCTTTATCCACAAATCCGTTGCTTTTTCGTAATAAAATAGCGCCGAGTCCAGCGTATTGCGCCGAACATAGTAGTCGCCCATTTCCGAATAAGCTACACCCATTTGCTGATGCGTTGCCCCATAAATCGACTGCCACATATACAAAACCCGACGCAGATAGTCGCGCTGCTCATAATGATTGTCCAAATCACCGTAACACTGCGCAATACCCAAGTACACGTTTGCCAATTCTGCCGACTGCGCCCCCGTGCGGTCTATCAATATCTTTTCCGCTCGCTGAAAGTAGGATAAACCTCGCTCCACATCACCCGAAGTTCGGTATCGGTTTGCCAGCGCCGCCAGCGTCAGCGCTACATCTCGGTGGTCGATACCGAAAACGGCTTCTTGCAAGCGTAGCGCCCGCTCCAGATACTCGCGCTCCGTTTCGTATTCGCTGATAAGTCGGTTGTATTTGGCTATGTTTAAGTAGGATAATGCCGTATTGGGGTGGGCTTCCGAGAAGCGTTTTTGCCGAATTTTTAGCGCCTTTTCGTGCCAGTCCGACCCGTGTAAATAATCCTGCAAAACATCATAATAGTAATCGCCCAATGCCTGATAAGTATCCGCCAATGCTGCCGAAGGCAAGGTATCGCGCCGCGCCAAACCCTCTTGTATCATGCGCGCCTTCTCCAAAAACTCCAATTCCAGCATTATCGGATTTGCTCCCTGCCCCATTTGCAGGCTGTCGAGCTTGATGCCCCGATACGCCATACCGATAAAATAGTAGCTCAACGCCGTCTTCGGGTGCTGCTCGCCTACGCTGCGCTTTCGTATATCCAAAGCCCGCATATGCCACAAAAGCGCCGAATCGTAGCGCGCCCCACTGCTATAATAAAAGCGACCAAAACCCTCGTAAGCGTCGGCAATCAGCATACTATCGGGCAAAAAATCCGCCTTCTTTTGCTTGATTTCATCAAAATTGGACATCACCCGCCGAAACTCGGCGTAAGCCTCCTCGTAGCGGGTCAGATTTATATAGTTATTGCCCACGCCGTTGTAGCAAATCGCATATTTATCGAAATGCTGCAATTCTCTGTATATGGTCGCCGCAAACTGATACTCCTTAATTGATTTGTCGTATTTTGCTTCCTCATAATAGCGCTCCGCCGTCTGCACATAGCCGCGCGCACGCTCCAATTTCGCCTCCGATTGAGCCCCCACGACGAAGGGCGATAAAGCACATACAAATAAATACAAATACTTCATAATCAACAAAATACGCTAAAATATTCATTTATAGGGAATAACAAACACCAATTTGAGCCTCAAACTGCACAACAATACAGCATTTGCAGAGTAGAAAAAAATCTAATCAATAAGTGTACGCAGAAATTCAATAAGCAAAAAACAGGCAGTCGAGATTTTTTTTCTATCTTCGCAGCGCTTGCCCAGATTTCTGCAAGGCAAGCCCCCAATACATACGCTCTATCTCGTAAAAAAATAAAAATATGTCCAGACCTACGCTCCGTCTATACGACGGCATGAAACACACCTCCCCACACCTTTCCGATGCCGTCAAAGAGCTGCAAACGCTGCTCCGTCAGTTGGGCTACCGCGTCGTGCCCGACGGCGAATTTGGCCCCTATACGGAAAGCGTTGTCAAGCTTTTTCAAGCCTCCAAAGGCGCGCCCGCCGATGGCGTAGTTGGCCCCCAAAGCTGGTCGATGCTGCTCGGAAAACCCGAACCCAAAAACCTCGCTACCGCTTTTCAGACCTCCTATGCCAAGTGGGATAAACACCTGTTGCGCCAGATGGAAGAGCTGAAAAAATACGAAGTTGTCGTTAAAAAAGTAGCTGCACAGTACAAAATCCCCGCCGCCGTTATCGCAGGCATCGGCTCCCGCGAATCGCATTGGGGCTTGGCACTCACGCCGCCCAATCCCGCAGGTACAGGCGATGGCGGACACGGGCGCGGACTCATGCAAGTCGATGACCGCTGGCATGTCCCCTTCATTCAGTCGGGCAAATGGACTGACCCCAGCGAAAATATCATCTACGGCGCAGCCGTGCTAAAAAGCAGCATCGCCTTTTTCGAGAAAAAAGGAGTTACAGGCTTTACCGCTATGCAAGGCGGCGTAGCTGGCTACAACTGCGGCCCCTCGCGCGCTTGGGCAGGCTATACCGAAGGCTACGGCGTAGACTACTACACTACAGGACGCGATTACTCCAAAAATGTCTTAGAACGTGCTGGTTGGTTCCAACTGCAAGGCTGGCAGTAGCGAATGACGAATTACGAGTTACGAATTTTGCGCTTTGAGTATATACTTGATTATCAATAACTTATGTGCAACCTTCGTCATTCGTCATTATGGCGTGCCCCTGCTCCCCGCGCCTAAACGGCGCTTAAAGGTCGCAGGGTCGGGCTATTTGGGGCAGCCCAGTGCTGCCCGAATGGGCAGACACTTGGGGCCTGCCCCTACTATCCCTCACGCAAATATGGCGCAGGCTGCAAAAAGGTTGCAGCCTGCCTTTTTTTTGATTATTATGCCCCCGTTTTATAAAGTTTCGCAGAAGGAATAAGCGCATCGGTAGAGCCCTTGCATATAAGGGCTCCCAGCACCCAAACGATTGTTTTTTCTATATCTATAGAAGCGCAAATGGGGCGATTTGTATGCGTATCGGGAGCCATTGCATGCAAAGGCTCTACATACGTCGTCCCGCATATACGCAGTGCCGCCGCTCCTTTAAAAAATACTATTGGCGGCGGCATTGACGTATATGCCATGTTGTACGTGGTTATTTTTTTTTACAGCAATCGTTTTCACTCTGAATAGGAGGGCACTTTACAGTTCCATAACTACAATAAACACAGCAGTCGCCTTGTTTTGGTTTTAGAACTTGTTTGCATTTTT
>CAYXSA010000105.1:0-14106 GCA_964467315.1 uncultured Saprospiraceae bacterium
ATTCGTCATTCGTCATTCGTCATTCGTCATTCGTCATTCGTCATTCGTCATTCGCCTATGCACCTCATGCGCAGTACCTCCCGCCTCGAAATCATTGGTTTGATGGTAGCGATAGCGCTTGTCATAGCGTTTGTTTTGCTGGGTCTGTGGTGGGTAAGTCGCTGCGTAGATTTGCCCTATGCGCTGCTTTTGGCGCTGTATTGGACGTATGGAAACAATTCGTCCCTCTACTATCATACACCGATTTGGCTGCGCAATTTATTTATTTTTGCTGCGCCTGTACAGATAATTTTGGTTAGCACCTCTTTGCTTTCTTTCTCTGCGGCTTACGTTTTGCTATTTTCGTGTATGGTTGTGCTGGCTACATTGTCTTTTCTGTACCACAAAAGCCTTTATTGGTCTTGGCGAATGGAGGGTGGCAGCGGCAGCGATTACAATAACTTTTACGAATGGTTTAGCGGAGGCAGCGACGAAAAAGCGTTTACGCTGCGCCAAGCGCTGCGCCAATACTGGCAGCCGCTCGGCAAAAAAAATACAGCGCCCAAATCCTGCGAGCAAGTTTTGCGATACTGGGAGGAGGGCGGTTATCAAAATTTGCTGCACAATTTTGTGCGCGAGTACGCGCGCTTTCGCGCCTATAATCCCGAATTTTACACAGAAGGGAGCACTATGCAGCGTTTAGAGTCTACTTTTTTTCGGCTCTGGACAGCGGATACGGATTTTCGGCTCTTTGCTGTCGAAAATGCAGAGGAAGAGTCGCAGGCGCTTGCGCCCTTCGCCTTTGAATTGGTCGGGCAAGCGGAAAATTTGCAAAAAATGCTGGACTATGCCCGCCAAAATGCAAAGATGCGGATAGAACTCGAAGCTGTCTTGCCCTTGAGCCTAATCCATTTGGAGCAATTTATGGAAGAGCAAAGCCCGCGTATGGTCGAGTTTTTCCGCGCGCCGCAGCGCTTGGAGGAGGTCGAAAAGGTGCTTTCCGACTGTATTCCTGCTATCGAGCTGCCCGAAAAGGAGCAAATCTCCGAGCAGCTTGCGCAGCAATATGGGCTTTACTATATGGCTATCGGTATCGCGCAAAATTGCGCTTAAAACAACAGAAAAATTTACAATCACAAGAAATAAAATGCGCATGAAATCGCCCTTATTCACTTTTATGCTGCTGTTGCTGTTATCGCTTTGCTCCTTTGTTATGTTTAAGCAAGAAAAATCCACTCCTATAGACGAAGCGCTCCGCATTCAATACCTTGCCTTATTCAGAAAAATCGAACTGCCTTATACGATTAGCGTCGAAAATAATGCTCACCTGAAAGCAGCACCTATATCCCTTGATTATAAGCACTTTATCCCCGAAATGATGTACATTTATTCGCGCACGGAGCCGCCTACTTATTATCCCGATGCGCTCATAAGCAGTACGGACAAATACGATGCAGTTTTATATGTCAAGCTGGATAAATTTGAGAATTTCATTCTCGGTCATGCTGATTTTATTTTACAAACTATCGACAAAAAAGGCGGTATTATCTCCTCTTCCACCATTATTGATAGACGGTCTTTAGGGCAAGGCGCGAAGGCAACTATTTCAAAAAATTTACGGATTCGTTCTACGGAAATTATTATCCATAGCCATTTTATTGAAGGCAAAGGAGAAATTAATCACACCCAAAAAAATCGGCAAAAATTTAATATCGACGCGGACGGTAAAATTAGCCGCCGCTAAAGCCGCCTATTTTTTACAGATAAAAGCTGCTTTTTCTTGGGCGTGCCCCTGCTCCCCGCCGCCCCACGGCGTGCTTACGCACTTGTGGTAAGGCGGCTTAAAGGTCGCAGGGTCGGGCTATTTGAGCCGTAGCATGCTACGGCTCTACATATCCCTCACGCAAAAAAACAAATACCCGCCGCGCAAAAGGTGCGCGGCGGGCATATACTCAGTTATCAGTGGCTTATGCACAACATTCGTAATTTGTAATTCGTAATTAAAACTTCGAGCCTGGGCAGCCACCTTTATTTTTGCGGCGATTGCGAGCACCAACGAGTCCGTTGTCTATGAAATTGTAAGACACAAATACGGTAGCGAATAAGTAGCCGTCATTGCCTTTCACGCCGCGATAGATGCCGCCGCGCTGTTGTTGGTAGCGAGCGTATTCTTCCTGATTTTCTTGAGAAGCCAGTACATTAGTGCCTGCTTGCTCACCGCGTGAGCGCACGAAGTATTCGTAAGTGCGGTCTGCCATGATTTCTTGCATGGATTTATTGTCGAAGTAACCATCGCGGTAAGGCGTTTGGTCGTAAAATGTCTGCTGCGAAACGACATCTACAGGGTAGTACAGACCCACATCATCAATATAATCCGTAAAGGTGAGTCGATAGCCCACATCTACGCCGATATTGATATGGCTATGCACGGCGTACATCATACCGATAGAAAGCGGAACAGATACTTGTGTGAGGCTATACGGCGAACGACCTGGTATGCTGCCCTGCCCTTCCGTATTCAGGGGCTGTAGCTCTATCCACTCGTTGAGAAAATTAGGGTCAAAGTGCCGAGCCTTCGGATTGTAGTTGAAAACAGACAAACCTATAGACACATAAGGCGAAAACATATTCGATTTTTCAGGATTGTAGCCCAAGATGAAAAAATCGGCATTCAGACCAATGTCGAGGATATGCGACTTAAAGCTAAGATTGCGGACTTGGTTTATCTGGTCTTTAGAATCTACATCATCGCCCGAAAGCGTGCCGTACATACCCTGCAAACGCAGACCTATAAAGCGCGAAGGGTGAAAGCGCACGAAAGCGCCACCCGTAAAATGCAAATGCTTGGGGGAAACAATCGTAGAGAGTTCGCCCGAATAACTCGAAACGCCCAAGTTGATGCCTGCTTCCCAAAATTTATTGGCGTACTTAAATTGTGCTTGCACAGCACCAAGCGGCAAAGCAAGCAGCGTACAAAGTGTAAGTAAATGTCGAAGACGCATAATAAATCGCCGTTGGTTGGAGAGGTGATGCGAAAAAAAAATGATTGAACGCAAATATACGGCAATATAGTGTTTTATTGCCAGATATAAGGGCTACAGCAAAAGTATTTTTTAGCGCTGCACTGCCACCGTATCGCGGTCGTACAGCAAAAAGGTAAATACCCCCGTACCGCCTTGTATATTGGAGCGAATTTTTAGCGGTTGCGCAAAGGGGTTGCCATTGGCACTGGAGCTGGAACTTATATCCCCCAAATAATCATAATAGGCTTTTTCGATATGATACAAGGTAGCTATCAGCGTATCGCCTTCCTCAAAATCGTAATTCGTGCCGAAGGCGATATCGTTGCCATTAAATAAGGGCTCATCGTCTATCACCACATCAAACTCTGGATTTTTTGCCACATTGAAAAAGCCCCCCGTCAAACTATCGGGGCGATAAAGCCGATTTTTATGCAGTTGTATGCGGTAAAAATTAACCTCCTCCCCATTGTCGCGGGCGCGCAAAAAGGCAAAAGCCTTCTCCCCTGCCTCATCCCATGTCAACTCTATGGAGCTAAAGGAAATGGGCGGTATCATGCGTGTGGTCGCTACCGCGCTGCGCCCGCCTGCTTCGTCTATTATCTCCAGCCGAAAATCCTGCGTATAATCCACAGGGCAAACCGCATCGCTGCCGTAGTTGTAAAAGCGCGTGCGCGTCTCGTCGAAAAAAGGGATAAAATTCGGATTCGTCAAGCTACAATCGCCCAAATACGCCGCCTCTCGAAGCGTATCGCGCCGCCCTGCCTGCTCTATCACCACCAGCGCCCCGCGCACCATCGGGCATTCGTCCAATTCGTCGAAATACCCCTTCGTCTCCGTCAGCAGCAGCCGATACGGCTCATTCGGGCGCAGATAACATTCTACTACCAACTGCCGCTCTACTTCGGGCAAATCCAAATCTATAGGTCTACGAAAACTATCGCAAGCACTTAGCGACAGCAGCAAAACAAAACAAAGATAACCTACAGGCGTGTTCATGGCATTAAATGATTAAAAAAAGTGCGCCCCCAGCGCTAACGACAGGGGCGCACAACAAAAAACGCGATTTCTGCCCTATAAGTTGAGCAATCTAAGGCGTAATTTTCTCGAATTTGCGCGTGTACAGCGTACCGTCGGCAGTGCGGATGCGTAGGATATAAGTACCCGCCGCCAAGTCGCTCACATTATTCAGCGTCAAAACCGCATTCGGCTCTATAGATACGCCTTTATTGTGTGTAACCAATTTACCGTCGATAGTCCAAACACTCAATTCTACCTGCTGTATAGCGAAGGTCGCATCAAAGCGAATGTTTACGATGTCTGTAGCGGGGTTGGGGAACAGGACTAAACTGCCGCCCTTGTTTTCGATGCCCTCTACGGCGCGCACGCGAGAATAGGCAGTCGTTCCATCAAAATCCTCTTGTTGGAGGCGATAGTAAGAAATGCCGCTATGCGCATTGTTGTCTAAGTGCGTGTAATTGCGCAAATCTACCGTAGTGCCCGCCCCGTCTATCCAAGCGATATTGCGGAACTCGCTTTCGGTATCCAACTGACGCTGAAGCCAAAAACCGCGATTGTTCGTTTCGCTCGCTGTAGTCCAAACAATATCAACCTTGTCGATGCTGCGGCGCGAAGCCTCAAACTCCAACAATTCTATAGGCAAGGGCGTATCGTCGATAACGGCAAAGGGAGAAAACGCAGTTTGCCCTGTGCGCACTTGCGCATAACGCGTACCGCCGATGGCGATAGCGGGCGCAAATACAGGAACGTCCCAAGCCGAGCCGTCCCAATGCTTTACGCCGCAACCCGTGCGGAAGAAGTCGGGCAACTCCTGCGAAGCGTCCCATTCTACCTCCATATCCATGATATTGCCGCCTGCGACCAACTCCGACAGATGCCAAGTGCGCCCTACGTGGTCGTCCACTTCGGGTGCGCCCGCCGTACCGCTGACCAAAGCCGCATCTTGCACGCGCAAGCCAAATTTATCAAAAACGCCGCCCGTCGAAGAGAGCCGCAGTGGGTTGTAAGCGCTATTGCCGACAGGGTATTCCTTCACATCACCAGGCGACATATCGCGGGACAAAACGCCCATCGCATTCGATATGACATAATGATTGAGGTCGTAGCCGACGATTGCGCCAGAGCGATTATCAAGGTTGAAGCCGCCCAAAAGCACGCTACCGTTGTTCATCAGGTCGAGAATGGTGCCAACGGAAATGTTGCTAAGCAAAATTAGCCGATTGCCGTTATCGACGCGCACCCGATAAAAATCGGGCGTTGCTACGCCCGTAATAAACTGATTGCCTGCGCCCTCAAACCAAAGCCAGCCTGCCGTTTGGTCTTGCTGAAAATTGCCTGCGCCCGCTTCGACATAATTCAAGTCGAGATATATATTGTTAAAATTGCGTATCGTTCCCTGATTGTCGATACCGCCCTGCTCTACGCGCAGGTGCGTGCCCGCCGTATTATGCACAAAAGTGCCCGCCGTATTGCGCAGCGCCATTTGCGCCTGCAGGGGCGTGGCGTATAGCGCTAAAGCCGCGATAGAAGCAAGTATGTAATTTTTTGTCATAAGTAGATTTTTGCTAAATTCAAAGCGTACAAGTTGCCCAAAGATACAGTTTTTATTTTGGGCGAGCCGCAGGGGCAAAAAAATAATTTTTTGCCCCTGCGTCGGGCTATGCGGGGTTTTAGTACGCGGGCAAAGCCCGCGCACCGCAGCGCAAAGCGCTGCGCCCCTCCTATCCCTCTCGCAAAAGGTTTTTCAAAGGCATTCCCTTCGATGTGCCGATGCGTGAGGGATAGCAGCGTAGGCGCAAAGCGCCGCAGCGAATAGCCCGACCGCCGCGCCTTTTTGCGCGGCGGGCACGCCCAAAAAATAAAAATGCTTATTTTTTCGCCTCCGTTTCTAAGAGGGCTTTGAGTGCGTCCATCTCTGCGCGCAGAGCTTTTACCTCTTCGGCTTGAGCGCGAAGGGCGGCGTTTTCCGTTTCCAGCTTAGTAACCTTTGTGTTGAGTTCCTGCACCGATTTCACGAGGGGCATAACAAACTGCGAGTAGGCGACTGTGTACTTGCCTGTTTCGTCTTTAGGCGCGTGAATGCCGTCGAAATCGTAGTCCAATTCCTTGCAAATAGCTTCCACGTCTTGAGCCAAGAAGCCCGTGCGGCGGATATTTTTCGAGGCGCTATAATCTTGCTTGCTGGGGTCAAAGTTTTTGTTGCCTGCGTTCATGTAAGCGTCCAGCTTTTCCGTATCAAAATTGTAAGTAACGGGGCGTAGGCGCGTGATAAAATCCAACCCGCGTACATCGTCTTGCACGTTGAATTTAAAGCGTTTGTCGGAGACGGTAACATAAGCGAATTGGGTTTCTACTTCTTCCACCAAGACATTGCCTAAGCGAATTTTATTGCCACCATCTACCATTGCTCCACTACCGAAAGCGCCTGCATTGAAGATACCTGCTACGCCATCGGCGTGTGCTCCTACAATAGTTACATCATTTTCGCCTGTCATAGTAGCGCCTGCGCCGTGTCCGATAGCGAGATTATGCGCGCCTGTGGTAACGCCTTGCAGGGATTCCGCGCCGAGTGCGATATTGGCGTAGGCATTGGTAGCGCTGGCAAGGGCATTTCTACCGATAGCGAGATTGATGGTATTGGTGGTCAGGCTTACGAGCGCACCACTACCGATAGCGATATTTTCCGAGCCATCGAGATTGGCGGTAAGGGCAGTTTGTCCGATAGCGACATTGTTGCTACCATCGACATTGCCGTTCATGGCGCTACCGCCGATAGCGACGTTGTAAGCGCCTGTAGAATTGCGTTGCAAGACGCGATAGCCAACGGCTACGTTTTCTACGCCTGTATTATTCGCTAAAGCGGCAGCACCGATACCAACGCTACCGAAGCCACTGCCTGCGTTGCCTGCATTTTGTCCAAAGTACACGCCGCGTCCTGTGCTATTTGTTTCGATACGCCCAGCGGGCGTATTGTTGGTGCGGAACATCAGGGGGGCATCGTCTGTAGTGCCTACGAAATTGGTGGTTGCGTCTGTGCCTGCGTTGCCTGTGAGTGTCCAGCCGCTGCTGCTGCCTGCTGCTGCCCAAGCGGGAGTGCCTGCGACCATCGTAAGGACTTCGCCGTTATTGCCTGCGGCGACATTGACTAAATTGCCATTGGCATCAGAGCCAACGATGCGCGTGCCTGTGCCTGCGAGTACGGAGTTGCGGATATTGCCGACGACTTCGAGTTTTTCTGCGGGGCTGCTGGTACCGATACCGACATTGGCATTATTGCCTAAAATGACGGTATTATCTTGTGCGAGAATTACGTTAGCGCCGATGGCGGTGGCGTTGTTGATGTTGGCGGGGGCGTTGGTATTGTGTCCGAGCAGGGTGTTGTTGCTGCCTGTGGCGAGGTTGATACCTGCGTTTGTGCCGACTGCGGTATTGTTTGCGCCTGTGCTTAGGTTATTGAGTGCATAAGCGCCGATAGCGGTATTTTGGTTGGAGGTAGCGAAGCGCAGGGTATTTTTACCGACGGCGGTATTTTCTTCGCCTGTAACTACAGTAGAAAGTGCCAAATGTCCGACGGCGGTATTGTGATTGCCTGTAATATTGCTGGTGAGGGTGGAGCTACCAAGAGCGGTATTAAAGTTTCCTGAAACGTTGGAAGCGAGGGAGGAGATACCGAGCGCGCTATTATCTACGCCGATGGTGCTATTGGGTAGGGCGTAGTAGCCGATGGCGGTATTATTTACGCCTGTAGTATTGGCATTAAGGGCGGCGTTGCCGATACCTGTATTGCCTGTGCCTGTGGTATTGCGTTGTAGTGCACCGCTACCGAATGCGGAATTGTTGGTGCCTATGGTGTTGGCAGAAAGTGTGTTTGAGCCGACGGCGGTATTGTGGTTGGCGGTATTATTGGCGAGGGCTAATATACCAATAGCAACATTTTCTGAGCCTGCTGTGTTATTTGCGAGGGCACTACTACCAATAGCGATATTTTCTATGCCTGTGAGATTGGAGGACATTGTAGAAAAACCTATTGCTATATTGTTGTTTGCATTATTTTGTGATAAGGCACCAGTGCCGATAGCGACGTTTTGATTGCCCGATACATTATTAGATAGGGCTCCTGTGCCTAAAACGGCGTTGCCGCTACCTGTAGTATTATTGACAAATGAGCTAAAGCCCACTACGGCATTTGCATTGCCAGAGGTAGTGTTCATACCTGCTTGGTAGCCGAAGTAGACGCTGCGACCGAAAGCGGGTGTGCCGATAAGCCCTGCTCTTACGTTATTGGTGCGGAATACGAGTGGCTGGTTATCTATAGTACCTACAAAATTGGCATTAGGGTTTGTGCCTGTATTGCCTATAATTTCCCAGCCGCTACCGCTGCTTGCTACTGCCCAAGCGGGAGCACCTGCGACCATCGTGAGCACTTCGCCGTTATTGCCTGCGGCCACATTTACTAAATTTCCATTGGCATCGGAGCTAACCATGCGTACACCTACGCCTGCGAGAGCGGAGTTGCGTATATTGCCGACGACTTCGAGGCGTTCGGCGGGTGTGCTTGTGCCGATACCTATGTTGGCGGTATTGCCTAAGATGACGGTATTATCTTGTGTGAGGGCGACGTTAGCGCCGACGGCGGTGGCGTTCATGAGATTGGCAGTGCCAGTAGAACCAGAGCCTAAGAAGGTATTGTTGCTGCCTGTCGTGAGCCCTGCGCCCGCCTGATAGCCTAAGCCCGAGTTGTTATCGCCTGTAGTAACATTAAAAATAGCCCCCGAGCCCAAGCCGCTATTGCGCGAGCCTGTCGTATTGGAGAACAAAGCGCGCAAGCCCCAGCCTGAATTTTCTGCTCCTATGGTGTTAAATCTTAGGGTGCTTTCACCGCCTGCGGTATTATTTGCGCCTGTGCTATTGGAGAGCAGAGCGTAGTAACCTATGGCGGTATTGGCGTTGGCTGTGGTATTGGCTTGTAGTGCTTGTTGCCCTACGGCTACGTTGCCAAAGCCTGAAGTATTGGCGTTAAGGGCAGCGCTACCTAAGGCAGTATTTTGTGCGCCTGTGGTATTTAGCTCCATTGCAGCTCGTCCGATAGCGACGTTGCCAAATGAAGCGGCTGCATTATTGGCTAAAGCGCGTGCGCCGAAAGCCGTAGTCCAGCTGCCTGTAGTGCCTACATCATAACCAAAGGCGGTATTGCCTGTGGTAGCGGTGTTTTCGATGCGTCCCGCGCGTAGGTTGTTTACGCGAAAATTGAGTGGTACGTTGTCGGTAGTGCCCAAAAAATTAGTACCGTCTACGGTGCTGGCATTGCCTGTAAGCAGCCAAGAATCGCCGAGTGCTGCCGCTGAAGCCAAACGCACCCAGATAGCGCCGTTCCAATAGTAAAAGCCTGGGGTTACATCGCCTGCGGTCTGCGTGTTGTATACGAGCAAGGCGGTAGCGGGGGCTGCTACGGGGGCTGCTACTGCGGTAGAAGTCAGCGCCAAACGCGGAATGAGTAGACCTTTTTCGGCTGACTTTACGTCCAGCATCGCCGAATTGTCGGGCGTGGTATTATCGTCGTTGATGCCTACGCCCTGCGCCTGCACCGAAGCGCTTAGCAGCCAGAAAGCCGCCAAACTACATAACGATTTTGTCAAAAAATTACGCATAAATAAATTTTTAGATATAACAATGTGGCTTGTATACGCCAAAAATGGCTATGACAAAAGTAGGCTTTTATTTCTGAAAGTTTAATTTTTTTGACGCTTTTATGCCTATATAATTTTTGGCTCTATGATTTTTGAGAGGCTGCCGCGCCTTTCGCGGCAGCGCCTGAGGGATAGGAGGGGCGCGCCTCTAAGGCGCGGTGTAGGGGCAGCCCTTGTGGCTGCCCTACACTGAAACCCCGCATAGCCCGACCGCCGCGCACAGCGCGGCGGGCAGGTCCAAAAGAAAAGGCTTTTTTTGCCAACTACTAAGCCCAAAATTTGTTGTGCACGCCAAAAAAAGCGATGATTATACATTGGTTTCGGCGGGATTTGCGTGTGCAAGACAATGCGGCGCTTGCGCAGGCGCTGCAAGCAGCGAAAGAAACAGGGGCGGGCGTTCGCGGGCTTTTTATATTTGATACCTGCATTTTGTCGAAGCTCGAAGATGCGGACGATGCGCGAGTCAGCTTTATTCATGCGCAGGTTCAGCGCTTGCAGTCGGAGTTTAAGCAGGCAGGCGGCGAGTTGGAAGTTTATTTTGGCGAGCCTTTGCAGGTCTGGCAACGGTTAGCAGAAAAGTACGCCGATACGCTCAAAATAGCGACTTTTAATAGGGATTATGAACCTTCTGCGCGGGAGCGCGATGCCTCCGTGCAGGATTTTTTAGCCTCAAAAGGCATAAAAACCCTAACAGAAAAAGACCATATCATCTTTGAAAAATTAGAAATTTGCAAAGATGATGGCAAGCCTTACACGATTTTTACCCCTTATTCAAAGCGTTGGTTGCAGCGTTTGGAGGCGATGGGCGCGGCAGAAGCATTTAAGGAAGCGCCGAGCGAGGCGCTTTTTGCGCAATTTTTAGCGCCTGCGCGGGAGCTTTGCGAGTTGCCAAGTTTGGAAAGTATGGGCTTTCGGCAAAGTGCTATATCTTTGCCGAGCGAGCGGGTGGAAGATAGCGTTTTGCAGCATTATGGCGAGCGGCGGGACTTTCCGTACCTGCAAAAAGGGACTTCTTTGCTGGGTTTGCATCTGCGATTTGGCACCATTAGCATACGCCAATTGGCGCGGCGGGCGCATAATTTGGGCGCAAACGTCTATCTAAATGAGCTGATTTGGCGAGATTTTTACGCGATGATACTTTGGAATTTTCCCCATGTTGCCCAAGCGCCTTTCAGAAAAGAGTACGAAAAAATCGCTTGGCGCGATGCCCCTGAGGAGCTTTTGGCTTGGCAGGAAGGGCGCACGGGTTATGCGCTGGTCGATGCGGGTATGCGGCAACTCAACGCGACGGGCTACATGCACAATCGCGTGCGCATGCTGGTTGCCAGCTTTTTATCGAAGCATTTGCTGATAAATTGGCAGGAGGGCGAGCGCTATTTTGCGCGCAAATTGCTGGATTTCGACCAAAGCAGCAACAGCGGCGGCTGGCAATGGGCGGCAGGTTGCGGCACGGACGCTGCGCCGTATTTTCGCATTTTTAGCCCCGCCGCCCAGCAAAAAAAGTTTGACCCGCAGGGCGAATATATCCGCCGTTGGGTCAAGGATTTTGATACGCTGCATTACCCGCGCCCCCTCGTCGAGCATGAGCACGCGCGCAAACGCTGCTTGGATGCCTATTCAGTAGTAAGTAGTAAGCAGTAAGATTTTTTTTTGGGCGTGCCCCCGCGCCGCCCGCCGCGCCAAAGGGGCGCGGACGGGGGGCGTATATTCATACGCCCCTACGCGGCACGGGGTCGGGCTATCCGCTACATCAGCCCGCTGGCGCGGTCTGGTTTCGCTCCTATCCCTCACGCTGCGGCGCTTCGCGCCTACCAGGCGCAACCATTCGTCATTCGTCATTCGTCATTCGTCATTCGTAATTCTCAAAAAATGTTTCTTCAATATCCGCGCAGTATTTTGCTCTGCTTCGTTTTGTTTACGGTTGTAGGTGGCTGGCTGGCGCTGGAACGGGTGCGTTTTAGTTTTGATTTACAGGATTTTTTTCCCGATGGCGACGAGGATATACGCTACTTTACGGAGTTTAAGCGCAATTTTGAGCCTGACGATAACTTTTTACTGCTTGCTGTTCGGCGAGAAGAAGGGCTTATGGATAGCCTATTTTTGTCCGATGTGCTTACCTTTGGGCAGCGGGTGCGGGAGATAAAAGGCGACAGCGGGCAGCTTATACAGTCGGCGCAGTCCCTGCTCAATATCGAATACCCAGTAAAAACGCCTTTTGCCTTTACGACCATTCCCGCCATACATTTGGAGCAGCCCGAACTGTACGAAAACGACCTACGCCGAGCCCTCGTAGACGAGCGCACAGCGGGTACCCTTGTCAGCCGCGACGGCAAGACCCTGATAATCGGCATGAAAACTATCGACAATATACAGCAACCCGATGCCGAGCGGCTTATTTTGGGCTTGCATAGTCTATTGAAAGAGTATCCACGCCTGCAAAATTACTATCTGCTGGGCAGGGCAAATTTTCAGAAGGAGATGGTAGAATTTCAGCAAAAGGAATTTACGTTTGCCTTCCTCGTGTCGGGTATACTGGTGATTTTGGTGATGTATCTGATTTTTAGAAAGGCTTGGGGCGTGGCAGTAGCGGCGGGCTCTATACTCTTTGGCTTGGGTATCTTTGTAGCATTTTTGGGTCTGATGGGGGCAAAACTCGACACGATGGCGCTACTCTACCCTATCGTGATGATTATCGTCGCCACTTCGGATGTGATACACGTCATGTCCAAATACATAGACGAGCTGGAAAAGGGTTTCGCTCGCATGGAAGCGGTAAAAAATACGGTGCGCGAAATCGGGGCTTCTATCTTTTTGACCTCTGCGACCACCGCTATAGGCTTCCTTTCGCTGATAAGCAGCAAGATACCGCCCATTCGCGCCTTCGGTTTTAATGCCGCCATAGGGGTCATGCTGGCATATCTGACGGTGATGACCTTTACCGTAGCCATTTTAACGCTTTTCGATAAGGATAGCATTACCAAAATCCGCTCGAAATCAGCAACTGAAGGTTTATCGGCTTCGTTTTGGACACGCATCATGGGGCTTATCAATGATTTCACCCGACGCAGACCGCGTTTGGTGCTGGCTTCGGTGGCTATATTCATTGGTTTATGCGTTTTCGGTGCTATGCGCATCACGACCAACAACCAAATAGCGGGACTTTTGCCGCGTGGGGCGAAGGTAACATCGGATTTTGGTTTCTTTGAGCGAGAGTTTGGCGGGTTTCGTCCGATAGAAATGGCGATACAGGTACAGCCGCCCTATACGGCGGATTCTTTCCGCGTCGTGCAGGCTATAGACCGCATCGAAAAGCAGCTAAAAAGCTATGATGGCAAGGTGCAAAACCTTAATTCTATCACTATGCTCTACAAATCCATGCACCGTGCGCATGGCGGCGACCGCTCCGATGCCTACAGTATGCCCGAAGACGAGGAAACCTTTCTAAAATACCAGCGCTTGCTGCAAAAATTGGAGCGCGCCGCGCAAAAAAACAGCGATAGCACGAGCAGCAACAATAGCCGCACTATCAGTATGAATGCGGTTTTGGTAAGCCAAGACCGACAAAAAGCGCGCATATCGGGCAGGCTCTTGGATTTGGGGGCGGATAGCATCAAAATACTGACAGCCGATATAGAAAAATGGCTACAAAATAATGTTGATACCAGCGTTTTGCGGGTGCGGCAAACGGGCACGGGCGTTATTGTCGACAAAAATTCGGAGTACGTGCGCAATTCCTTGCTGTATGGGTTGCTTTTTTCGGTGGGTATTGTGTCCCTAGTATTTGGTGTACTCTACAGGAGGCTTAGCATGGTCTTAATTGCGCTGGTTCCCAATGTTTTGCCCCTGCTTTTTGCGGCGGCGCTCTTGGGTTATGCGCAAATACCCCTTGAAGGTGGGGTTGCCATCGTTTTTTCTATCATTTTCGGCATCGCGGTAGACGATACTATACATTTTTTGGGTCGTTACAGGCTGCTTCGGCAAGCAGGCGAGGGCGTAGAAAGCGCCATAGGAAAAACTCTCCGCGAAACAGGCAAGGCGATGGTACTCACCAGCCTAACTTTGTTCTTCGGTTTCGTCGTTTTGCTCTTTTCTGCCAATCCCGCCGCCAATACAGTCGGGCTACTCATTAGCTCTACGCTCCTTACGGCGCTCGTTTTCGACCTCTTTCTGCTGCCCGTCTTGCTGCGCTGGGTGGATAAGGAAAGTGAAAAGTGAAAAGTGAAAAGTGAAAAGTGAAAAGTTGTTTTTTATATTGCAACAATAGCCCCCAAAGGGCGTTTTTTTCCATAGCCGTAGGCAAGCGTAGCGCAGCCTGCGGACACAGCGCCCGCTTTGCGGGCGCTGCGCGTGAGGGATAGCAGTGAAAGCCCGCTTTAGCGGGCTGCAACGGATAGCCCGAC
>CAYXSA010000106.1:0-13868 GCA_964467315.1 uncultured Saprospiraceae bacterium
GGCGAATGTTGATTCGCCCCTACTATCCCTCACGCGTTGCGGGCGAATGTTGATTGTTCCCCTACTTTTCGCGGAAGAAAAACGAAATCGGTGTACCCGTAAATTTGAAGCGCTCGCGGAAGCGATTTTCGAGATACTGTTTGTAGGACTCTTGTACGTGGTCGGGGTAGTTGCAGAAAAATACAAAAGTCGGCTGCGGCGTGGGCAGTTGTACGCCGTACTTGATTTTGATGAGTTTGCCCCTGTGTGCGGGCGGCTGATGCGCGGCAACGACCTCTTCCAAAAACTCGTTGAGTTTGGAGGTGGTGATGCGCTGCGTGCGGTTTTTGTAGACCTCCATCGCTGTTTCTACCGCGCGGAAAATGCGTTGCTTTTCCGTAACAGAAGTGAAAATAACGGGCACATCGGAGAAAGGCGCTATGCGCTCCTTTATCTTTTCCTCGAAATCGCGGGCGGTGTTGGCTTCTTTGTCGGGGATTAAGTCCCATTTATTGACTAAGATGACCACGCCTTTTTTCTGCTTGACGATGAGTCGGAATACGTTCAAATCTTGGGCTTCCAAGCCTTGCGATGCGTCGAACATGAGCACGCAAACGTCCGATTCTTCGATGGCTTTGATGGTGCGCAGGGTAGAATAAAATTCTAAGTCTTCTTTGACGTTTTTCTTTTTGCGCAGACCCGCCGTATCGACGAGCATAAACTCCAGACCGAATTTATTGTAGTGCGTATGTACGCTATCGCGGGTAGTGCCTGCGATGTCGGTAACGATGGTGCGTTCTTCGCCAAGCAGCGCATTTACAAGGGAGGATTTGCCTGCATTGGGTCTGCCGACGATGGTAAATTTGGGCAAGGGATTTTCGTCGGGGGCTTCTTCGGGAAGGAGGCGTACGACCTCATCGAGGAGGTCGCCCGTGCCGCTGCCCGAAGTGGAGGCGATGCAATGCAGATGCTCAAAGCCCATAGACCAAAATTCTTGCGCGTCCATCATGCGTTCGTGGTTATCGACTTTATTGACGACGAGCAGTATGTTTTGTTTTTTCGAGCGGCGGAGCATCTCGCCCACTTGGCTATCTAAGTCGGTAATGCCAGTGCTGGCATCGACGACGAAGAGGACAATTTCCGCCTCTTCGATAGCGGTTTTCACTTGATTGCGGATAGCGGCAGCGAATACGTCTTCGCCGTCGCCTATAAAACCGCCCGTATCTACGACGGTAAATTTACGCCCTGCCCAGTCGCAGATGCCGTATTGTCTATCGCGGGTTACGCCGCTAAAGTCGTCGACGATGGCGCGACGTTCGCCTACAAAACGGTTGAAAAGCGTGGATTTGCCTACATTGGGTCGCCCCACAATGGCTACTATATGACTCATATTTTTATGTTGTCAGGAACTATGCTATAATTTTACCGCGCAAAGATAGGCTTTTTGAATGACGAATTACGAATGACGAATGACGAATTATGGGCATGATTTTTTTTTCTGCGCGCCGCGCCTGTTCGCTCCCTTCGGGTCGCGTCTACTCGCAGCTACGCTGCTTCGTGGTGGCGCGGCGTGCGCCGTCTTTTGCGTGAGGGATAGGAGCGTAGGGGCGAACCAATGTGTTTGCCCTACTGATACCGTTTGCGCCCCGCAGCGCATAGCCCGACCGCCTGCCCTTTTCAGGCAGGCGGGCACGCCAAAAAAACATAATAGGGTTACAAAATACGATTACAAATTTGTATAAGCCGCCAAATTTTATTTTGTTACTGCGTTGTTTTTTTCGGTGATAGCGCTGCTATCCCCTCAAAAAACGCCTTGTAAAAAACAAAATTTTTCTGGCTTCTCCAAAATGTCTTCATATTTTGTAACCCTAATAAACAACGTTACTATAACCGCCAAAAATGAAAGGGCAAATGTTTGTAAAATTTTTTCTGTTTATGGGTTGTTTTTGTGTTCTGCGTTTGCTCGCAGCGCAGAGCACGGAATTGGTTTTCAGCATCGAAAATGGGTTTATTTTTACGCAAATAGAGATAAATCGGCAGCCTATGAAGGTGATGATTGATTGGGGCGATGCGCAAGCCTTGCGGCTTTCTGCGAGTTGGGCACGACAGCAAAATATAGCGCTAAATCCCACTGGAACGAAGGTTTATTGGGTAGATGGGCGTGGTTTTGAGGAGTATGAAGGCAGCATAGAGCATTTGAAAATTGGCGATTGGGAGCGAAAAGATGTAGCCTTTGCAGCTGCCGATGAAGAGACGGAAATTGCGGCGCGCGAAACAGGAGTCGCCTTTGATGGGGCTATAGGTTTTGGTGCTTTTTATGGGTTGTATGTGCATATTGATTACCCCAATCGGCGTATACGCATGAGCAAAACGGCTTTCGAGGAGCTAAAAACTGAGCATTATTTTCGACTAAGCGGCAAAAAAGCAACAGTATACGTGCCCATAAAGGTCGGCAAGAAAAAACACCGTTTCGTGCTGGATACAGGCTGCGCAGTGAGCGTTTTGGACGAAAAAACGTTTTCCGAAATCGCCCCAGATGCAGCTTTCGAGTTGGAAGTAAGCGGAAAAAGGCTGCAGCTTGATAAAACGGAAAGAATGGATTTATCCATTATGCGAAAGGAGCGTGCAGTGGGCATCTTGGGCGGAGATTTTTTGCTACGCAATGCGCTGTATCTTGACCCTTTAGAGAAGCGGGCGTATATTTGTAGATAAAAAAAACGCTTTTGCCACGAAATAGGGCTTTTATTGTTGTATATTTGCCCCGCGCTTCGGCGCGTAGTCGCGTACCACCACACACCTACCTTCTTACACAAGACCGCTTTTATGAAAACAAAACTCGTGCTTTGGGCTACAAAATCAGAAGCCACCGCCTCTGAAGACACAAGCGCTCAAGAGCAAAAAGTATTAGTTGCGCTCGAACTCCTACCCGAAGAAAACAAAATCAACGCCGTAACCATCGGCGGCGAAGCAGCTACGAAAGAACTTTTTCAGCAACTTAGCGACACTTGGCGCAAGGGCGAAAAGGTAGAACTGCCCGAAAGCGCCGAATGCGCGCAATATGAGCTTTCTGCCAATGGCGAACTGCTGCCCGCAAGCCTCAAAGCGGAAAAAGAGGACGAAATCAAACGCCACCAAATGGAATGGCTGTTTATCGTGCTTTCTACGAAGCTCTATCATAGCTATTTGGGCGAATTGGACGAGCTGCAAACGAAGGTGGAAGCCTTAGCGAAGTACGAAAAAGCGGCTTGGGATATGATGAAAGGCTTTTGGGACAAGGTACAGCAGCAAAGCAACGAGAAAAATCTCTCGCATGACCATTCGGAAATGCTGCGCGAGCGCACCAATAAGCTTTTTACACAGCTCAAAACCCTGCGTCAAGCAGAAGATGATGCTTTTGAAACGGAAGCCCGCGCCAATTTTGACGCGATGCTCGCCCGCATCGTCGCTGTAGAAGAAGCTTTGGCAAGCGCCAGCGAAACTTTCCGCCTTTTTGAAGATTTGAAAGTCATACAAAGCGACTTCAAACCCCTCAAACTCACCAAATCGCTCCGCGCCCAACTCTGGGAACGCATCGACGACGCTTTCAAAGCCGTAAAAGGCAAACGCAGCAGCAAAGGCGAACGCAGCAACAACAACAATAACGGCAGCGAGCAAGACAAAAGCGACAAAGCCAACAATAATAACAACGGCAACAACGACATACGCCTAAGCCGCCGTATCGAAGGACTGAAAGACGCTATCGCTAAGATGGAAGATTCTATCCAACGAGATAAAAAGGAATTGGAATTTCAGCTTACCCGCAGCAACAGCAGCTACGGTAGCCAACTGGAGTCGCAACTGCGCGAAGTCCGCACCCGCCTCATACAGGAGCGCATAGACTCGAAAAACGTTAAACTCGACGATATGCAAAAAACCCTGCGCGACTTAGATTCCAAAGCCCAACGCCAAGCCGCCAAAGCCGCTAAAAAATCCAGCGCCCCCGCTGCCAACGAAGAAGAAAGCAGCAGCAGCGAAGAAGAAACAGCAGCAGCCAACAACGAAAGCAGCGCCGAAATCGCAGAACCGAAAGCCGAAAACGAAGCCGCCGATAATCAGGACGAAATCGTGAATATCTAAGGTTTTGGGAAGGCAGCCCCCTGTGGCTACCCGCTAAAACCCAAGCCGCCTGCACTCGCATATACCGAGCGCGGGCGGCATTTTTTTTAGCTATTTGTGCTAGCCCCAAGCCAGCGCGGCTTCTATTTCCTCCGTACTCGGCGGCGCAAGCAGCGCAAAGGGCGATGGATTTATATAGCGGCGCTCCCAGTCCGCCAGCGCAGGCAATAGCCAACTACGGCTCTTTTCGTCGAGATAATGCAGCATCAACCCGTACTGATATAAGCGCGCAAATTGCTCAAAGGCAGGGCGGGCGTTCGCCTGCAATTTATCCGCCTCCTCTATCGCCAAAACCTCCAAAAGATGCCCAAAAAGCAGCTCGGCATGCCGCAATAACTGCATCGCATCGGGCGACTGATGCAAAAAGCCCCGCAATTCCTCAAAAAGCAAGCGCAAACCCTGCGATTTGGCGGCAGCGCGCAGCATATCCAAACTCATGATATTGCCCGCGCCCTCCCAAATCGGCAAAACCAGCACATCGCGCATGAGTTTCGGCATAATTCCGTCCTCGATATAGCCCATGCCGCCCATGAGTTCCATGCTCTCGCGCACGACGTACACGGCATCTGCTGCCGTCGTTTTTTTGGTCATAGGAGTCAGCAAACGCAGTTTATCTTGAGCTATCTCGTCGCCCGACTCCGCCGCATCAAGTAGGCGTATACAATGCCATGTTAGATAAAAATTTGCCGAGTGCAAGGCTGCCAATTCCATCAGTTTTGTGCGTACCAGCGCGTGCTGTAGGGCGCTTTTGCCAAAAGAAATACGCCGACGCAAAAATTGATAGGCTTCCACGAGCCCGCGCCTTAGACAAGCGAGCGCAGCGACGGAATTATATAGGCGCGAGAGGTTTATCATATCCGTCATAATCCGAAACCCCGCCGTCGGCTCGCCTATCAGCTTGCCCCAAGTCGAATTATCAAACACATATTCGCCGCTCGCCATCGAGCGCACGCCGAGTTTGTCTTTTAAGCGAATCAACTCGCCCCTGTTGTCGCTGCCGTCGGGGCGCTGCGGCTCTATGAGAAAAATCCCCAAGCCCGATGTGCCACCCTTCGTTTCGTCTGTGCGGGCAAGCAGGAAGGCGATTTGCGCGTTGGCATTGGAGCAGAACCATTTTTCGCCCTCGATGCGGTAAAAACCATCGGATAGGGGCGTAGCGATGCAGTTATTAGCGCCCACATCGGAGCCGCCCGCCTTCTCGGTCAAAAACATCGCGCCCGTGTAAAAATCTTCCAATTTATCGGCGTAAATATGTGGCAAAAGCCGCTCGCGGTCTGCCTCGCTGGCGTGTTTGTCCAGTAAAAGCGCCGCGCCGTCCGTCATACAAAGGGGGCAATAAACGCCGCTTTCGCTCATCGCGTAGAGATAACTTAAGCCGAAACTCATCAAATTGCGTTCGGTAGAGAAGCGCGCCCGCAGCTCGGGCTGCCATTTGATGCGAAACATCTGCGTATCGATGGCGATTTTTAGCAGCGCCCAATAGTCAGGCTGAAACTCAATTTTGTCGATGCGCTCGCCCAAAAAATCGCGCTTTATGTGCTGCGGCGGCTGCTTGTCGGCACGCATCGAAAGGGCATCTATCTGCGTTGCGGCGACTGCACCCGTACGCTCCAAGAGCGGCTGCAGGTACTCAAAAGCCGCTTCGCTTGCCCATTTTTGCAAAAAATGCCGCAAAAGCCCATCGCTCTCATAAAAATTCGCACTCGCCCGCCCTTCGCCCGCCAAAACCCTGTTTTTTTGCTTATTCATCGCCTGCAAATGTTAAAAACGCCCAAGCCGCCAACTAATCGGCGAGTTTTACGCGTTATCCAAAGTATATGTTTTTTTTGGGCGTGCCGCCGCGCCGCCCGCTGTGCCAAAGGGGCACAGCGGGGGGCAGCCACAAGAGCTGCCCCTACGCGGCACGCCGTCGGGCTATCCGCTGCATCACACCTTGCGCGGCAAAGCCGCGCTTGCGGTGTGGTTCCGCTGCTATCCCTCACGCAAAATAATACAGCGCTTCGCGCTTTGAATATAAAATACAAATTACGATTTATCCCGCAGCCGCAGAGCTACCTATAATTCGTAATTCGTAATTCGTAATTCGTAATTCGTAATTCGTAACTCCTATGCGATATTCCTCTCAAAGTACCGACCAAGAGCTAATAAATGGCTGCCGCCAAGTCGACCGTATGGCGCAAAAATGCTTATACGAGCGCTATGCGGGCAAGATGTTTGGTATCGCTATGCGATATACCAAACATCAGGAAGAAGCCTTAGAAATACTTAATTCGGCTTTTTTGAAGGTCTTTACTTCTTTACAAAAGTACGAAGACCAAAACAATTTGGGCGGCTGGATTGCCAAAATTGTTTTTAATACGGCTATAGATTTCGTGCGCCAGCACGTCAAATATAAGCAAGTGATGGACTTCGAGACCAAACACGAAGCGCCCCTACACAACGAAGGTTTGCAGCAACTGCAAGCCGAAGACCTCTATAATCTCATTCAACAACTGCCCGCCGCCTCGCGCACGGTCTTTTGTCTGTACGTGATAGAGGGCTACAAGCATAAGGAAGTCGCCGAGCTTTTGGGCATCACGGAGGGCACTTCCAAATGGCATTTGGCGTATGCGCGTCAGGAACTACAAAGATTGCTGCAGCAGCAGCAAAAACGGGAAACCAAAAGCACCTTGAGCTATAAATTTCGATTCGCCTAATAAAAGCGGAGTATAAACACCCCACCCACACCATTTCCAAATTCTGTCAATGAGCCATTTAGATTCTTCCAAAGGTCGGGAAGATGGGCTGCGCGAGCGACTTTTGTCGCATCAGTTCGCGCTACCTTCTTCCGCTTGGGGCGATATGCAAGGGCGCTTGGAAGAAGCGGCATTGCTGGCGAACGATGACTATCTGCGTACCACTACTACAGCGCAAGAATTTGCGCTCCCTGCTTCGGCTTGGGAAGGTATGCAGCGATTACTCGACCAGCAACCCATTTCTTCGAGCGCCGACAGCGAAAGCGAGCAGCAAACCGCTGCCGATGCTGCTTTGCGCGCCCGACTACAAAACGCTACGCTTGCCTTGCCCGCTTCGGCTTGGGCAGATATGCAAAAGCAATTGAATGCAGAGCAGCAAGCCGCTGCCGATGCCGAGTTGCGTGCCCGACTACAAAATAGCATTTTTGCGCTGCCCGCTTCGGCTTGGGCAGATATGCAAAACCAACTTGGCGCAGAGCAGCAAGCCGCTGCCGATGCCGAGTTAAGCGCTCGACTACAGACGACAGCGTTTGCTACGCCCGCTACAGCTTGGGACGATATGCAGAGCCGCCTACAGGCTGCCGATGCACAGCAAGAAAAGCGCAAACGCAGATTTTTCGCCTTCGGTTTTTTTGCACTTGCCGCGCTTTGCCTGTTTTCGACGCTTTGGTATACCTTGCCCAGCGACAGCCAAAAAGAAACACCCAAGACACCCAACGATAATACAGCCGCTTACGAAGCACCCGTAGTAGTAGCACAGCAGCAAAATAGCAGCACAGCCCAACAATCGACTGCCGCCAACCTATCCAACAACACGCAAAACGCTTCGTTATTCAGCAATTCTACACAACAAAGTTCTCTTCGCAGCAGCGCACCCTTGCGCGGAACGAATAAGACCGCCAGCCTGCTCCGAAATACCAACAGCAGAGAAGGCAGCCTGCTCCCCAGCAATAGCCAAGGCAATAAACTGCGTCTGCCCCTCTTGCTGCCTGCTTCGCAGCTTGCACCCTCTATGCCCCTCGCCGCCAATAGCGAGGATAAAAGCAGCAGCCCGACAAGCAGCGACAATAGCAATAATAGCAGCCCGCAAATAGCCGACAACAGCGAAAATGTCGACAATAATAGCAGCAGCAATAACGCCAATTCTTTGTGTGTACTGCCTGCTTTGGAGCCGCAACTCCATACGAGCGATGCCATCGCCGAAGTCAGCCCAGCGACCCAGACTGACCCCATTAGCTTGGGGACAGAAAACGATAATCATAGCCCCGTACAGGTTAATTTAGCCTTCGGTCTTAGCCAAAAGCTAATGGCGACTTCGATGAAGTCTTCTACAACGCTCGTACTCGGTGCAGGTATCACATACCAGCCCAGCGCTCGGCATAAGTTCATCGTAGGTGCACAGTTCAAACAAGTGCTTACAGATGGCGGCGTATTTGCGCCCTCTACGACCCCTTCTATTTTGAGCGAGAACCCTGCACGCGAGGTCTATAATGGCAGCTTGTTGGTCGATAATAGCTACAAAGCGAAAATACATCATCTGAAGCGTGTGAGCATGGTAGAGATTCCTATTTTATATCAATACCAAGTGAACCGCAAACACGGTATACAGGCAGGGGTAAAATTGGCTGCGATTACGCATATAGAAACTCGTCAGGAAACGCCTTTTGCTGAGCCGCTTTCGGCTTCGCAAATCGACAAAAACGATGTAGGCATAGAGCAATTTAGCCTCTCGGCTTTGATAGGCTACGAATACAAAATCAACCGCAACTGTGCGCTGGAATTGCAGTATAGTTTGGGTTTTGTGAATATGATGTACAGCGCACAACAAAAGCACAAACCTTATACTTCCTTCTGGGGGCAAGATGCAAAAGAAGGTAATATTATGTTGCTGCTCGCAGATAGCCCCACAGAAGGCGCAATCTTGGTAGAAGCACCCGAAAGGTTGTTTAACAGCGATTTGCAGCTATCGCTAAAATATAGCTTCTAAGAAATCTAAAAGCTACCATTTTCTGCCTCGCCAAAGGTTTCCAAACAGTTTCAATGCAAGGCTAATGCGCCGAGCCGCCTTTGCGGCTCGGCGTTTTTTTTGCGTGAGGGATAGTAGGGGCAGACCCATGTGTCTGCCCTTCGGGCAGCACAAGGGCTGCCCCGAATAGCCCGACGGCGCGACCTTTTAAGCCGCGTTAGCGGCGGGGAGCGCCGACACGCCCAAAAAAGTGAAAAGTGAACACGCAGTGAACGCGTAGCGAAAAATGAATGTTTTTTTATGCTCAATTATAGGCATTTATACATTAGGTTAGGCAGAAATTCGTAACTCGTAATTCGTAACTCGTCATTGGATACCAACCTTTAGGGCAAAAAAGCAGTTATAGTATAGGTAAAGAAGTCCCCCCCCGATTTAGTAAAAGTCAGCTGGTGTATGCGATATAAGGAATTGCAGCCCTCGGAGTTATTACAGCATTTTCGTCAGATACCACCCAACCAACATTTTGCGATAATACGCTTTTTCGAGCAAAATGGCGAGGAGATAGAAGAGCTGCCGACGGAGGAATATGTAATTTTGTTGAGTTATTATGTAGATGCGCTTTTTGAGGAAGGCGGCTTCGAGGGGCAAGTTTTGCGGATAACGGCGGAGTTGTTGGAATTGTCGATTGTGCATGGTGTGCAATTCGTCGATGGACAAGATGTATATTTGCGGAGTTTGTACCATCGTGGGGCGGCGTTTTTGTTTTTGGGCGAAGTGGAGAAAGCGCAAGAAATAGCGGAGCAGCTTTGGCGTTTGAGTCCGCATGAGGCGGCGCATGTGAACCTACTGCGTGCTTGTTTGACGCGTCAGCGCCCCAATTGGGTACAACACACGAGCGCAGTGGCGATGGCGGCTTTATTGGTGGCTTTGTTGGTGAGTTTTGCGGAAATTCTCTTGCCTGAAAGCTGGCACGCCGAATGGGCGCAGTCTTTGCAGTTTGTAGGGCAGTCGTTTTTCTTACTCTCCGCTTCGTCCTTAGCGGCGGGCTTGTTGGCGCAATACTATTATGTAGGGGCACGCATTCGACAGATAGGCAAGCGACGCTTATAAAATTTGTGTCGACAAGCGTGCATATCTTTGTTTTTTGGTTAACTTTGCTGTGCAATTCGCCCCTACCTTTTTTATTTACCCCGCTCAATGACGCTGCTACCATGATACGTGCCTACATACTCGCCTGCTTTTTTTGCTGCACAGTCTACGCGCCCTGCCTTTGGGCGCAAAAAACGGAAAAACAAGTTTACGCCAACGGCACCGTACAAAGCGAAGGCGCTTATACCTCAGAGCGTGCCAAGACAGGCGTTTGGAAATACTATTACCCCAACGGACAACTGGAAGCACAAGGCGCATACACAGGAAAGCGCGTAGATAAGGCGGTAGAAGTCGCCAAAAAAGCCCGCAATTCCTCCGTAGACGACGGTTTTGATATGCGCGATGGGAATTGGATTTTTTATTATGAAAACGGACAAACCAAAGCGAAAGCCAACTATAAAGCAGGCTGCCCACAAGGCAAGGTAGAACGATGGCACGACAACGGAAAAAAAGCCGAAGACTGCGAATACATCGAATGCAAACCCGCAGGCGCTCGCAAAATGTGGGATAAAGACGGCGTTCTATACTTTGAAAATCAAATCCTGTCGCCTGGTCAGTCGGTAGAAATAGAATGGTACGCCAATGGTACAAAAAAATCTGAAGTCCCCTACAAAGACGGACAACAATACGGAAAAGTCCGTCGCTGGTACCCCAACGGGCAAAAAGAAGAAGAAGTATCCATGCGCAATACCCGCGTGCATGGCTTATATCGCTCTTGGTACGAAAACGGCAATAAAAAGATGGAATTTACTTCCATCAACAACGTCATGAGCGACGAATATCGCGAATGGTTTGAAAACGGCAAACTCAGCACCGAAATCATAGAGCTAAAAGACAAAAAAGCGATCTCTGTCAAGCAATTTTGGGACAATGGGCAGCTAAAAGTGCAGGGCACTTCGCAATTACCCGCCAGTCTTAGCATACATAATTGGACGCAAACGCGGCAAGGCTTGTGGACGTATTGGCTCAAAGATGGCTCTACCATGAAAACCGAAAACTATAATCTGGGTAGGCTCGTTAGCACCGAATTGCCCGACTAAAAGCCTTTTTTGCACCTATATATGAAAAAGCTGCTCCCGCTGCTCGTCGTCGCTTTGCTGCTGCTGGTGTTTTTGCAACGCAGCAAATTAGGCGACTTTTTCGGCAATGACCCCAAGAAAGAAAACCCTAAGCCCTCGCCCAATGAGCCTACCGAACTAAGCTACAAGGGCAAAAAAATGAGCGTTACCCGACACGCCAAATGTCGTATGGGCTGCCGTTTTATCAACGAAAAAGAAATAATGGAAGTCCTAAATCAGGACAAGCAGACCGAAACCCGCAACAATGGCGAATGCCCCGCACTTTCTTACGAGGGCAAGAGCAATGGCAAAAAATTGCGAATCGTCGTCGCCGACTGCCCTACGCCGCGCTTGGTTACGGTCATAGAATTAGATGCAGAGCATAAATGCGACTGCGAGTAGCCTTAGCCCTCTTGCTGCGCCAACTCGACTTTGTCGGGGCAATTTGCCAGCAAATCGGCTATAGATAGCCCCAAAACAGGATGCAAAATATGGGGCGCTATCTCGCACAAAGGTTGCAAAACGAAGCGCCGCAGGTGCATGAAATGATGCGGCAGCGAAAGCAGGGCGCTGCGCTGCATACGCCCATCGGCAGCCAAAAGTAGGTCTATATCTATGGTGCGGGGCTGATAGCCTAAACCGCCGCCCTCCCTGCGCCGCCCCAACTGCCGCTCCACCTCGAGGCAAAGCGCTAAGACGTTTTCGGCATTTTCATTGGAACCCGTATCCAACAAAATGACCTGATTTAGGTAATCGTTTTGCGCCTCTACGCAAGCCCAAGGAGCCGTCTCGTAGATGCGCGACTGGGATAAAATCGTCCCGACCTGCTCCGATAATAAACGCGCTGCCCGCTCCAAATACGCCCGCCGCTCGCCCAAATTTGAGCCTAAAGATAAATAAATTTGCACAAGAAAAACGGCAATTTTATGCCTGCGCTTCCAGTCGGCGCAGCAGCTCAAAAATGTTTTTATAAATCGGCTCCCGCTGCATAAAATCGGCTAAACTAAGCCATTCTATTCTTTCAATATCTTCCTCCATCTGCGGCTGCGTTTCGATTTGAGTTGTTTCCATCTCAAACCAATGGCTGACCTTTAAGACCAGCTTTTTTTCGCCATTTTTGCGGCTTATTTTCTCAAAAACGTGGTAAGTTGCCCCCAAAGGGCGGCGAATATGCAGCTTTTTTAAGCCCGTTTCCTCCTCCACCTCGCGCAGGGCGGTTTCCTCAATGGTTTCACCCTTTTCGCATTTGCCTTTGGGCATATCCCAGAGTCCGCGCCGTTGCATAGCCAGCCAACTTTTCGTTGGCGAGTGCTGCACGGCACCGCCTGCCGCCTCTTCTATTTTGTCGAAAGCCACGCAAAAAACCGCCCAAAGTCGCTCGCCATTTGGCGCGTGTAGGCGATAAATTTGGGCTTCTTCGCTCGTGTCTTGCAACAAATTTTCGACTATAGCGCGCAGATTTGCCGACTCATACGCCGCCGCATCGAGCGAATGCACAGAAACAGGCAGATGCGCGGGCTGCTCGCTGCTGCCGCCTATCTGCAACTCATGCCGATTGATAGAGATAGTATACATTTTTTGGGTGCTTGGTTATTTTTTTTGGGCGTGCCGCTGCTCCCCGCCCGCGTTGAAAACGCGGGCTTAAAGGTCGCAGCGTCGGGCTATTCGGGGCAGCCCTGTGCTGCCCCAAAGGGCAGACACAGGGGTCTGCCCCTACTATCCCTCACGCAAAGCAGGCTGCGCGCAAAAGCGCGCAGCCCAAACGACTCTACTATAATTCGAACTTCATCTTACCGCTGGCATGATGCAGCACGGGCGTAGCCCAAGGGCGAAATTCGTTATCGAAGAAAGAATTGGTATTCGGGCTATCGGGCAAGTATAAAAATACTTCCTTGCGGTCGGGAGCGCAAAAATTAATTTCCGCGAGCTGTCGGCTCTGTATTTTTTCGCCTTTGGAGGTCGTAAAAACGAAGGTAAAATAGGCTTTGGGGAAAAGTGGGGGTCTTTGCATGCTGCCGTAATCGATAGGCTCAAATTTTATGCATTCGGCTTCTACGAAGATACCATTTTGCAGGAGTTTTAGCCGACGGGTAGCCAATAGAAAGGTAATAAACAGCGCAATCAGCGCGATGCCCCAGAGACCGAAAAGCACATAAAAGAAAAATGCGCCCATCGACTCATGGTCGCGGGTGCCTTTGAGGCGGGAGGTAGCGGGCTGGGTGCTAAAGTATTCTATTTCTGCGCTGCCGCCTGCCTTTATGTTTTGGTCATCATCGGAAGATTGGCTATCGTCGTAGCTTTTTCCTTCGACGCTGTAGCTATACTCGTAGTAGTAATAGTCGGCTCTTTTTTTGCTGCTGCCTTCGCTTGTGGTGCGCTGTCGGAGTTCAGCGGTTTTTACGCTGCCAGTGGTCGTTTTCCATTCTCCGCCGCTGTCTATGAGGGCTTGAGCCTCATTTTCTTGGAGGGAGAAAAAAATAAGCGCGAAGCCTATAGCGACAACGAAAAATAAAGAAGCAGGAAAGCCCATAGAGCGAAAAGCCCATTTTAGCCGATATAGAAAGGGCATAGAGCGGCGGGGCGGCTGCGAAATGCGCCCTTCTTGCAAGAGGGTCAGCGTGGCGCTGGAGCGCTTTTTTGCATCGATATAATCTAAAAATTCGGGGGAAACGGTATGGCGGCGATTAGACATGGGAGGGATAGATATATAAAAAAAAGGGTAAAAGATAGGGCAAAGCCTGCGCCCCGAGCGCCTTTGCGGTCGGGGCGGCTTTGCGTGAGGGATAGTAGGGGCGCTGTAGGGACAAGGCATGCCTTGTCCCTACA
>CAYXSA010000107.1:0-13649 GCA_964467315.1 uncultured Saprospiraceae bacterium
TATTATTGCCCCATGTGCGCAATACCAAAAACCACCCCTCAAAAGGTGGTTTTTGTCGTTTACGGCTTTTGGAAAGCGCTTGCGTGAGGGATAGAAGCGGCGTGTGTAGCCGCGATTTATCGCGGCTGCACGCGGTGCGCGCCATCGGCGCGCACTAAAACCGCGCATAGCCCGACCCCGCCGCGCAGCGGCGGGGGCACGCCCCAAAAAAATTACCCCAAACTATCTTTATATCCCATGAAAATCCCGCTAATAATCCTCCTCGCTTGCTTGCTTTTTCCGCTATTAGGACACTGCCAATACGAAGTGCCAGACGAAGTTTTGAATAAAATATGCCAGACCATTTCTAAAAACAAACCCAAAGACAAACACAAAAAAGTCGAAAAAGCATTCAAAAAACATCTGGAACCAATTACAAAAAATTGGTCATCGAAAAAACAAATTGCCGCTTTTGAATATACTTATTATCGCTTGCAGTATTCCTGCCCCGAGTTTGGAGCAATACTCAGAGAGATTTACCCCCCAAAGGGAGATTGGATAGTTACAAGCATAAAACCTTCGGCAAACATTACGGACAGCGACTGCAACTTGTTTAGAAAGCACGCCATAATGAAGTACACGGAGGCAGCAGGCGATACCGTCAAAGTGGCTTTGGGTAAGGATAGCTGGCAAGATAATTTTGTAGATGGCTCTTTTTCAAAATTGAAAATGACTTGGCTGAATAACTGTGAATTTCAATTGAAGTTCATAGAAAGCAACAACGAAAGCAGAAAAAGCCTTAGCAAAGTCGGCGATAAATACAATTATACCCTCTTAGAAAAGCACGAAACCTTTTTCCTGCTCTCCGTTACGATAGAGGGCATCAAGGAACATCAGATATTTAAGCTGCATTATTCTTTGGATAAACTGTAAAAAAAATCCCCCGCAGCCACCATCTTAGGCGCTGCGGGGGATTTTTTCGATATATCGGCTAATTTCGCCCTGCAGGTTGCAAATTGCGTTGTGCGCGGGTATTGCTTACGGCGTTGCGATGATTTAGGAAACTTTGCTGCTCTATTTTTAGCTCGCTTTTTTCGTTGGCTATCACCACCGTATAGCCCGTAGGCGTGCGTTGAAAGCTAATTTTTTGCGGCTGCCCGTTGTCTATCTGGTCGTTTATGAAGGTGAGTTGGTCGCTTTCATTGCCTGTGAGCAAATAAATCGTGGGCGTTTTGTGGTCGTCGATGGAGATAGACAAGAAAATTTGCTGAAGTTTCTCATCGAAAAAAATCATCATATTTTCTTCAAATAGCTTATCTCCGTCTTTGAGCTTGTAGCCCTTGCCGATGATGCTATAATTGTTTTTTATCTGCCATTCTTCGTAAGAAACCCCATCTACGCGCTGTTCCGACCATCTGCCGACCAACCAAGAAAACATCTGCAAACGCGGGTGAATCTTCGCGGCTTTGCCTTCTGCACGCATTTCTGGGTCGCGCGAGGGCGCGGTAGCTCTCGATTGTACGGAATTTGTTTTGCTTCTGGAAGCCTCTTTTTTATTGCTGGATTCTTTGCGGGCGCTCATACCTTTGCTATCGGCGACAACGGCGATTTCCATATCGTCAGCCTCTTCGATGCTTTTTTTATCGGCTTTGGCGATTCTTTGCACATCGGCTTGAGGGCTGGGGGGCATGGCGTATTGCTCTACTTTTACGGCAAGGTTGCGCTCTTCTGCAATATCATCGGCGCTGATGCCCGAATTGGCATTTTCTGCTGTGGTCGTATTGATGTTCGTGCTACTATTGCTCGGCACTATGACGGGGGCAAGATTGCCGCCGCTATTTGCGCTGCTTTTGCTGCTTTTGTTGGGGTCGAGGACTTCCACAGGCGCTTTGCGGTCATTCGTTACGGGGGCTGGAGCGATATTGGGCGAGGGGCTAACTTTTAGGTCGCTTGCTTTTTTGTTGTCGTCGCCTTTTACAACTGTAGTAGTAGTTTTGGGCGAAATATCCATATCAAGCGCTAAAGGTTGAGGCTTATCGCTTGGCTTTTCGCTTTCGCCCGTGCTGCCTTTGCCGAGTTCGAGCGCTTGCACGCTGTCCTCGATTTTGTAGCGTTCTATGCGCTCGGCATCGCTGGCAGGCAATACCTCGCTAAGGTCGCTATTCGTGGGGCTGGCGGCATCGGTTTTTGGGTTGGCGCGCATATCTGCCAAAATTTTATCCTGCGGAGAAAGATAAAACATCTGCCAAACAGCGCCCAAACTCAATACGCAAGCCAGCATAGCCGCCGCCGCATAAAAAAACTTCGGGCGTATGCGGGCGCTTGTCGGTGCTACGGCTTTGTTGTTGGTCTGTATCGTTAAGCTCGGATTCGACGTATTGGGCGGCTCTGTATTTGCCGTCGCCTGCGCATTCATGCGCTTTTCGATGCGTTCCCAAACGCTCGCGGAAGGCATTTCTTCCCCTAAGTTCGGCTCACTGCGTCGGAAAAGCTGCGTGATGGCATCGTCTTTTTCTTCTTCAAACATAGTCTTGAATATCTGGGGGTGGACTGGGTCGATTTGCTGTCAATAAAAAACATAAAATTAGCCAACTGGTTCGCTCATCTGCCGCTAATGCCCTGCATCTGCTCTATCAAATCTTTGAGCCGCTTTTTTGCTAAGATAAGCTGTGACTTCGAGGTATTGATGCTGATGCCCAGCAATTCGGCGATTTCTCGATGCTTGTAGCCCTCCATCACATAGAGGTTAAACACCGTGCGATAGCCCGTTGGCAGTTGGTCAAGCAATTTTAGTATATCCTTTGCCGCGAGCAACTCGTCGGCAGCGACTGCCACATCTTCTACTTGTAGGTCTTGTATATCGATATGGTCGCTAAATTTGTAGTCTTTGCGCAGAAACATAAGCGCCTCGTTGGTAATTACCCGACGAATCCAGCCCTCGAAACTGCCCAGCCCGCTGTACATATGTATCTTTTGAAACACCTTACAAAAGCCCTCCATAAGGACTTCTTCGGCGTTTTCTACCGTTTTTACATACCGCTTGCACACGCCAAACATCTTTGCCGCGTGCTTTTCGTACAACTTTTTTTGCGCAAGTCGGTCATGCTGTCGGCACTTCTCGATTAGTTCTTCCTCGGTCAAGCGATAGGGGGATTTTTGGTTGCACAATATATAGGACGCAAAATAACGGATTTTTGGCGTAACGACGAGGAAAAAAATAGTTTTTTCACCTGCTTTATCTTTTTGGGCCTGCCCGCCGCTTTGCCCCCCGCCCGCTACGCGGTCGCCCCCATCGCTACGCGACGGGGGGCGGCGGTCGGGCTATCCGCTGCATCACAGCTTGCGCGGCAAAGCCCCGCAAGCTGTGGTTCCGCTCCTATCCCTCAGGCTTTCGGACACCCAACTCTATCCCTCCGAATGAAATTTTTCCGCTCTAAAATGCCCCCACTTTTTGCGTTTTAAATAAAAAAATGGTATATTTACCTTGCATTCTGATACACCCAGCGTAGGGGCGAATAACTATTCGCCCTTCAATAAAATTCCGCAGATTTTGAACGAGCCAATTTTTAAGCGCGCTTTCTCTACTGCCGAGTTAGCAAGCCTTAGCCCCGAACAACGCGATAGGTACGAACAAAGCCTGAAGCATTACCGCGATTTTAAAAACGCTATTGACACCGCCGTAGAAGAAGCCGTAGAAAAAAACCGAGCAAGCACCGCCCAAAAAGCCATAAAAAGCGGATTAGGCGACGCACTTATAGCAGAACTTACAGGGCTGGACATAGCGCAAATCCAAGAATTGCGCCAACAAACCGATAACCCCGAATAACAGACAGCCGCCCCGCGCCCCCTTTGGGCGCGGGGATAAAAATCGCGTGAGGGATATGTAGGGGCAGACCAATGTGTCTGCCCCAAATAGCCCGACCCTGCGACCTTTAAGCGCCGACCACAAGTGCCTAAGCACGCCGTGGGGCGCGGGGAGCAGGGGCACGCCCAAAAAACCTCAGTTTCTCGGCGGAAAAATCCTATATCGAAGCCGATACAAAGCCCGCCAAAAGTAAACGTTTAGCTTTACCAACACGTAAAAAGCAAAGGCAAAAGGGCGTAGCAAGCCGAAAAATACACTCTTGCGCAAGGAAATCGCAGGCACATAGCGATTGAATAAACCCGTATACACCTGCGTATTGCAGTCCAAAATCAATTCTCCCCCCGCATCGCCCCCCGTCTGCTGCAAAAAAAGCAAACGCGCCGCCCGCAACAATAAAGGGCGCTTCGACTCGGCAACTTGAGCGAAAAAATCCGAACTTTCGATATACTGCAGCCAAGTTTCGAGCCTAAAACGAAGCTGATTGGCAAAGACATTCACCGCATAATGATTGGCAAAAAATGCCGCCAGCTCGCCCTCTTCAGGCAATTTTGCATAGTCGTCCACGCAAGCAAACTGCGCCAACAGCTGCGCATAAGCATCCGCAAAGGCGTTGCCCGTCGTCTGTACCCGATGCAAAACCAAAGACACATAACTATTCAAACGCAGTACCCGCCCCAGCTCCCGCCGCATATTCTCCCGCTCCGCCACCCGCAACCAAGCCTGCCCCAGCACCGCAAAATCCAAAGAATCGCTTTCCAAACCCGTATCTATCAGCCCCCCCGCCATAATACTCAAATTTTTGGGCAAGGGCTGTAGCTGCTGCACAAAGGCGCGTTGCCCCTCCTCCTCGCTCAAAAAACACAACAAATTCACCCGCCCCGCCAGCCAACGCGTCATGCGGTCGGCTGCAAAGCCTATCAGACCAACAACATATTTATTGCCAAGCATAAGCTCCTCCAGCCAAAAATCCCAAACCGCAATAGGGCACTGCGGATGGCTCTGAAAACGGGCGGCATAGCTGTCGAAAGACATAAGGGGCTTCTCATTTTACGGACATAAACGATTGAAAATCTCTACTTGCATCAGCAAATCAACCTTAACCAACTGCGCAGCACGCTCCGAAAAAATCGCACATTCTTGCAGCATCAGCGGCTGCAATTTCTTCATAAAAGTACGCTCCGAAACCCAACCCGTATAAAAACCAGCGCGCACATAATAGTGCGGAATATGGTCGTTGCGAGCCCCCCAAGTACCGTACAACTCTATCCGCCCGCGCACCTGCCGCACCAACAAGGCATAAGCCGCATTGCGCTGGGGCTTTTTGCCCGAAAGCACCGATATAAAATGCTCCCCCTTATGCGTGTAACGGTCTAAGTCCTTATCCCAAATTTTATGCTGCGCGCCCAAAGTATCTTGCACAATCAACCAACCACCCCGACCAATTAGCCAAAAATGTTGGATTTTTTGCGCCGCCAAACTATCGCCCGAACGCAAGTGCACGACCCCCGCAAGCTCCCCCCGCTCTTGAGCAAAGAGGCAGGAAACAGACAAACCAAAAAATAAACAGCAAAACAGATAGATACGAAACAGCAGCATAGTTTTTATCCTGGCATAAAAAATATCATATCGTCGCTCTCCTTTGTTTCTGGGCGGAAATTGTAGCTAAAATGCAACATCACATAACGCCGCAAAGCCCGAGTGCGCAAATCTTCTATATAAATATCGCTAACATTGCGCTGCAAGCGATTGTTTTGATTCAGCAAATCATACACCGAAAGTTTGAGCACGGCGCGGCGATTTTTTAGAAAACTATAGCTCATATCGCCACCCAATATAAAGATATTTTGGCTAAATCCATCCCCAAAACCTTTGTTGCTATTGTGCCAAAGATTTGCCGAAAAAGAAAGCGACTTGCTCGCATGTACTTCGACATTCGCCCCATTATTGAAGGTCAAAAATACGTTGCGCTGATTGGAAAAAGCGTTGCGTGTGTGCTGCGTATTTATGTCCGTAGATAAGCCGATTTCCAACCATTCGCCTATTTCGCCCTCATAATATACACCAAAATTGGGATTTATATTCAAAGAACGCCCCTCCTGCCCATTGAGTCGAGTCGGCAGATACATAAAACCCAGCCCCCCGCTGATGCCCAATTCGCCGCCCAACTTTTCTATAGGTATATTTACGCTTAGGTAATTGCTTAGACTGTAGGCAGTCCCCAAATTGACAAACTGCGCAAATTGCGCTCCCTTGCTTAGTCGGCTGCCATCGCTCAAAATCGTATCATTGGCAGCGATAAAGGTCGAAAATCCAATATACTGCTGCGTCGCCGAAGCATGAACGTTAAGGAATACACTGCTGCCTTTTTTGGGGTCGATGAAGTTCAAACCGCCGCCCAACCAATGCCCATAGCTTTGCCGCAGCTCACTATTGCCCGCAAACAGAAAAAGCGGATTGCGATTATTGACCACCCGCTGTAGCTGCTGCAGCGTAGGCGCTACCGTATGCGCGCCGTAATTGAGCCGCAAAGACAGCTTTTTATTGAATTTATAGTTGAGGTTTAGATTTGGCAAAAAATTATGAAAGGGGCGATAGATGCTATCGCTGTACGGAAAACGCTGCTCGCCACGCAGAAGCGCATACTGATAAGCAACCGAAGTATTAAAGCTAATTTTCTGGTCTTTGCTATTGTATTGGTAGCGTATGCGCGGACGGCTGCGAAAAAACTCGCTTTCCCACTGCGTAGAGAGCAGCGTATCGAAATCGCTATACTCGTTCTCCGTCGGCGAAAACTGATTTGTTTGCCAATCGCTATTTTGTCGACTATAGTTCTGCGAATAACTGAATTCCAAAAGGCTTTGCGAATCGAGCGGCTCCGTATACGTCGCCTCGCCGCTGGCATTGAGCATACTGCCTACCTGCCTTTGTAGCTGATTAAGCTGCTGCAAACTGCTCGCATCAAAATCGGAAATTTGCAGATTCCGACTATCGCCGTTCGTGCTATTGGCGGCGATTTCTACCGTTAAATTTCGGCGCGCTTTAGCAAATTTTCGATTGTACCGCAAAGAACTATTGGTATTCAAATGCCCTGTGCTTCTGCGCTGTAGGCTGCTTAGTTGGTTGAGCCTATCGCCCTCGCTGCCAAAATTTTCGCCCACAAAATCTTGTGTTCCTCTCCCCCCGCCAAAGCTCGCGCGCGTCGATAAGGTCAGCTTACTAAGGCTATCCAAGTCCCAATTTAGGGTTAATTTTACCCGATGGCTATACCCACGCAACAGCGCATCGCGCTGCTCCTTATACCTTTGCCCAAAGCCGCCCGCAGGCTCAAAAAAACGCTGCTCCTTCTCGGTGTCTTCTACATTGCGCGTATTGACGAAGTAGTAGCTTGTCGTTATTTTTAGCTTCTTGCCCCATTTGTCGCTATAGTTGATACCGCCCCCAAACATATCCAAAATCCCCTCGTTGCCCACCGTATAACTGCCCATAATACCCATTTGCTGCATACTGCGCGGATTCGCGCTAAAATCCATCTGCTGGCTTGTCTGCTCCACAAACGCGCCGATGGCATCATCTGTCGACATTTCGGGCAAACTGATATTATTCCCCCCAAAACTCGCCACTATATTCCTATCCCCACCCAAAAAGGTGAAATTCCCGCCCGCTTGGTAGCGTATTTGTAGCGTATCGGTATCGCTGCCGCCCGCCGCGCTCAATTTGCCCGCTTGCAGAGGGCTGGCGCTCTCTTTTGTTACTACGTTAATAGTTTTATTTCCTTCGCCGTCTTTTATGCCATTTGGGTTTGCGTTTGCATCGAAAACCTGTATCTTGTCTACGAAGTCGGCAGGCAGGGTTTTATTCGGCGTTTTCGTGTCGCCCTCAAACAAGTCTTGCCCATTGATGGTTATGTTTTCGATGGGCTGCCCATTGAATTTTATGCTGCCGTCGCTGCCCACGCTCATACCTGGCATCTTCTTCAAAAGGTCTTCCAATACGGCATTTTCGCGGGTCTTGAAAGCCGCCGCATTAAATTGCACCGTATCGCCCAAAAGCTCCACGCGTATCGCTCGCGCCTCCACTTCCACGATGCCCAAATCTTGGCTTGTAGGGCGCATTTTTACCGTATCGAGCGGATAGATTTTGCCCGCTTCGAGCAGCAGATTGCGCACCACAATGCGCTCATAGCCCAGATAGCTCAATTCCAACTCATAGAGCCCAGCGCTTAGATTTTCGATTTTGAAGCGCCCGTTTTCGTCGCTACTTGCGCCCCTTGCTGCCTTCGTCGTATCGCCTGCCACCCGCGCCAGCACGCTCACCCCCGTCAAAGGAGTATTGGCTGGGCTTTCGAGCACAATCCCCACTACGCCCGTCGCCGTTTGCGCTGCCACCGAGCCGATAGCGCTTAGCAGCAGCACCAAAAAAAATAAACTACGCATCTTCATATTCATGGTTTCGAAAATTTTGCGCAAAGCGCATTAGACTTGTCCAAAAGGAAGCATTTTTAAAGGAAGTCGCCAACTTTTGTTTTAAACAAGGCACTTTTTTAAGGTGATAGCAGCGCTATCGCCGCAAAAAATAACGAAGTTGAAAATAAAAGTTCGCGGCTTATCTAAATTTGCTTTCCTGTTGGACAAGTCTATCAAGATATAAGCGCCGAAAGTATGCGATTTTTTGCTAATTTTGCAACTTTGTCGCCACAAAATCGGCTATTTTAGCTATATTTAGCTGTATTTTTGGGCGTGCCCGCCGCTCTGCCCCCCGCCGCGCCTGTAGGGGCAGACAGGCCTGTCTGCCCTACGTCGCGTCGCCCCCACCTGCGCAAAATGCGCAGGCGGGGGGCGGCGGTCGGGCTATGCGGGGCTTTGGTGCTTCGCACCGCGCTAAGGGCAGCCACAAGGGCTGCCCCTACGCGCGCCCCTCCTATCCCTCACGCTTTTTAGCGTTCTGCAAAACATCATGCCTCCCCTCCCTTTGAAAAAGGGAGGGCTTGGGCTTGGGGTTTGCGAAACCACAAAACAGTATCCCATTTTTCTTAGACTACCTCCAAAATAATATATGCAGAAATTTATGCGATATACGCGCACCGCCATCAAAGGCACAGCGCTAATTGGTTTCGGCTTTTTGGGTCTGGCGACGCAGTACACCGACGAATTTGAAATAGCCAAAAACTTGGAAATCTTCTCCAATATATACCGCGAAGTCCATACCTATTATGTCGATGAATTGCAATCCGAAAAGGTCATGCGCACAGGCATCAATGCCATGTTAGGCAGTTTAGACCCCTATACGGTCTATATTCCCGCAGAGGAAACGGAGCAGTTTCAATCTACTATTTCGGGCAAATACGGCGGCGTAGGCGCAAGCGTACAAACCATAGAAGGCAAAATCTATATCACGGACGTATACGAAAACAGCCCCGCACAAAAGGCGGGCATTCAAATCGGCGACCAACTCATAGCCGCCGCAGGGCAAAACCTCCAAAACAAACAAGTCAAAGACCTAAGCCTACACCTGCGCGGCACACCAGGCACAGAAGTACAGGTAGAGGTCATACGCTGGGGCGAAACCGCACCCAAAAAACTAAGCATTCGCAGGGAAGAAATCCTACTGCCCAATGTGCCGCAGTTTACAATGCTACCCAATAATACCGCCTACATCGCGCTGAGCACCTTTTCGGAAAATGCAGGCAAAAACGTTAGCAATGCCCTCCAAACCCTGCGCGGTAGCCAGCGCGTAGAACGCATCATTCTCGACCTGCGCGGCAATACGGGCGGACTGCTCAACGAAGCCGTCAACGTCGCTAATGTCTTTCTTCCCAAAAATCAACTCGTCGTGCAAATCAAAGGGCGCGAAATCGATAATCACCAACGATTTACCACCCTCAATAACCCCGTCGATACCAGCACCCAACTTATCGTATTGATAGACCATCGCAGCGCTTCAGCAAGCGAAATCGTAGCAGGTGCCCTCCAAGACCTCGACCGCGCTGTCATCGTCGGCGAACGCTCCTTCGGAAAAGGCTTAGTCCAAACTACCAAAGAACTCGGACACGGCGCAAAGCTAAAAATTACCTCTTCCCGCTACTACATACCCAGCGGACGCTGCATACAGGCCAATCAATACAAAGACGGCAAACCTGTAGCCGTAGCCGATTCCCTGCGCGCAAAATTCAAAACCCGCAACGGGCGCACAGTCTTAGACGGGGGCGGCATCGCGCCCGACCTCAATATCAGCAACGAACAACGGAGCAAACTCGTCGAAAGCCTACAACGCGGGCAGCACTTTTTCCGCTTCGCCAACGACTACCGCCAGCGCAATAGCAACGCCCAACCCGATGCTAAAAAATTCCGACTCACAGACAGCGATTTTGAGCAACTGCGCAGCCAACTCAAAAAATATAATTTCGCCTTCGCCAACGAAAGCGATAAGCTCATCGAGGACTTAGAGAAAAAAGCCAAAGAGGAAAAACTCTACGATAAACTAAAATCCGATATCGAAGATATGCGCCGCGCCCTCACAGCCGAAAAAGACGCTATCCTCAATCAGCATAAAAGTAGCCTCTTGTTTATGCTCGAAAACGATATTTTGCGCCGCTACGCAGGCGATAAAGCCGCCAGAGAACACGCCCTCGCCTTCGACCCTACCATACAGCGCGCACTGGATTTGCTGCAAGACAAAAAAGCCTTTGAAAAGCTGCTGACTGGACGATAGGAAAACCGCCCGCGCCCGCGCCGCGCCCCTTTGGCGCGGCAGCAAGCCGCGTGAGGGATTGTAGAGCCGTAGCACGCTACGGCTCAAAAGCCCGACCGCTGCCCCGTAAGCCGTAGCATGCTACGGCTCTACAGGGGCAGCGGGCACGCCCAAAAAAAATAAAAAAAATTGCACCACACCATAACCAAAAATGCAAAACCAAGACAATAGCAATCAGGCGCAGATAGCGCGCATCGCAAAAATCGAGCTGCGCGTAGGACTCGATGCGGAGCAAGTTCCCGTTTTTATCGACTGGCACGCCGAAGACTCGCCCGATACGCCCACAGCCCAAGAATGCAAAGCGATGCTGCTTTCGATTTTCGACAAAAATCACCGCGATACCTATAAAATCGACCTTTGGACGCAGGAAATGCAGGTCAACGAAATGGATAAATTTATGTTCCAGACCCTGCGCGCGCTTGCCGATACCTATTATCGGGCAACCAACAACCGCGAATTGGCAAACGAAATGCAGGGCTTTGTGCAGTATTTCGGCGAAAAAACCAAAATTATCGTTCCCCAAGAGGGCGAATAAACGGCGAGCAATGGCAAAGATGACTTACAGCGAAACGCTGGACTATCTCTATGCGCGTTTGCCGATGTTTCAGCGCATCGGCGCGCCCGCTTTTAAGAAGGATTTGACGAATACGCGTCTGCTCTGCGCCGAATTGGGCAATCCGCAAAACGAATTTCGAAGCGTACACATCGCAGGCACCAACGGCAAAGGCAGTACCTCACACCTGATAGCCTCCATTTTGCAGGAAGCAGGCAAAAAGGTAGGCTTGTACACCTCGCCGCATTACAAGGATTTCCGCGAGCGCGTGCGCCTGAATGGGCAACTGATGGGGGAGGAGTTTGTAGTGGATTTTGTGGAGCGTATGCGCCCCGCCATTGAGCGCATCGAACCCTCGTTTTTTGAGATAACCGTCGTCATGGCGTTTGAGTACTTTCGGCAGCAAAAAGTAGATATCGCCGTGATAGAGGTCGGTATGGGCGGACGTTTTGACTCGACCAATGTGCTGGAAAAGGTAGCGTTGAGCATCATCACCAACATCGACTTAGACCATCAGCAGTTTTTGGGCGAAACGCGGGCGGAAATCGCCTTCGAAAAGGCAGGCATTATGAAAGCAGGCGTGCCCGTTCTTGTAGGCGAGCGACACGCAGAAACAGAAGCCGTTTTCGCAAAGCGCAGCGAGGAAGTCGGCACGCGGGTGGCTTATGTGCAGGATTTTGTGCAACTTAAGCAAATTGGCGTAGATTACGAAAAGGGCGAAGCCCTGTATGAAGCCAGCAGCCAACGCCCAAATATGAACAATAAACAAACCTTCGCATCGGGTTTGCTGGGCGAGTACCAGACCAAAAACATAGCCACCGCCCTGCTAAGCGCGGGCTTATTGCTCCAACCCAACAACGAAAATCAGCTAAAAGCCACCGAAAACGGTATAAAAAACGTTCTCCAAAATACGGGACTCGTCGGCAGATGGCAAATACTGCAAACCAAACCATTTTTGTCGATAGCCGACGCAGGACACAATGCGCAAGGAGTCGGCGAAATCCTGCGCGGTATCGAAAAAATAAACCCCGACCAAGTATTTTTTGTTTTCGGTATGGTGCGCGATAAGTCAGCAGATAGCGTGCTCAAATTGCTGCCCCAGTCCGATGCAAACTACTATTTTTGCGCAGCCAATATACCCCGCGCCCGCCCTGCGGAAGAACTACAAACGGAGGCAAATTTTCGCTACGGTCTGAGCGGACAGTCTTATAAAAGCGTCGCAGAAGCCTACGCCCAAGCCCTATCCGATGCCGAAAGTTACCAAAACGCTAACCCGCAGAAAAAAGCCCTCGTTTTCGTAGGGGGGAGTATTTTCGTGGTGGCGGAAGTCTTGTAACGGATGCTACAAGACGTATAAAAAATAAAAAAATAGCCCCAACGGGGCTTACTTTTCGTAGCCGCAGGTAAGCGCGTAGCCTGCGGACACAAAAATAAACCCGCCAAACTCCTTGACATACAGCCCAAAACGGCGTATATTTGCAGTTCCTGTGCCTACACGCGCGGCAATTTGTCCGAAATACCAACAAGCAGCACATTTCTCACTCATACACACACACCACTCACACAATAATACCAGACTTATGCGTCAACTGAAAATAACCAAATCGATTACCAACCGCGAAAGCCAATCGCTGGAGAAGTACCTCCAAGAAATCGGCAAAGTAGACTTACTTACGCCCGAAGAAGAGGTAGATTTGGCAAAACGCATTAAGCAAGGCGACCAAGTCGCATTGGAGCGCTTGACGAAGGCGAATTTGCGTTTTGTGGTGTCGGTGGCGAAGCAATACCAAAATCAAGGCTTGTCCCTAAGCGACCTTATCAACGAGGGCAATCTGGGTCTGATAAAAGCAGCGCAGCGTTTCGACGAAACGCGCGGTTTCAAATTCATTTCTTACGCGGTTTGGTGGATTCGTCAGTCGATTTTGCAGGCACTCGCCGAACAGTCGCGCATTGTGCGCTTACCCCTCAATAAGGTCGGCTCACTCAACAAAATCAACAAAGCCTTCTCCAAATTGGAGCAAGAATTTGAGCGCGAACCCAGCGCCGAAGAACTCGCCGAGATGCTCAATATCGCTTCAGAAGAGGTAGAAACTACGCTTGGCGTAGCGGCGCGGCACGTATCAATGGACGCGCCCTTTGTCGAGGGCGAAGATAATTCGCTGCTCGATGTGCTCGAAAACACCAACACGCCCCGCACCGACGAGCAACTCGAATACATTGAGTCCCTGCGCAACGAAATCGAGCGCTCTCTCTGTTCGCTCACCGACCGCCAGCGCGATGTCATTAAGCTCTATTTCGGCATCTCCACCGAACACCCCATGTCTTTGGAGGACATCGGCGATAAATTCGGACTCACCCGCGAGCGCGTGCGCCAAATCAAAGACAAAGCCATCAGCAAACTGCGCGCCTCCACCTCCAAAAGCAAATTGCTCAAGTCCTACTTAGGAAATTAGAAAGTGAAAAGTGAAAAGTGAAAAGTGAAAAGTGAAAAGTGAAAAGTGAAAA
>CAYXSA010000108.1:0-13472 GCA_964467315.1 uncultured Saprospiraceae bacterium
TTTCACTTTTCACTTTTCACTTTTCACTTTTCACTTTTCACTTTTCACTTTTCAGTGTATTCTATCGCCGCGCAGGGGCAGCGTGGGCAGCAGTTCGGTCTCGAAGGCGATGCATTCGCGCCAGCGTTGCAGGGCGCGTTCTTCGCCAAAATAATGGCTTGCCAGCTCCAAAAACAGCTTGTAATGTCCCGCTTCGGCGACCATCAGCTGATGGTAAAAGGCTTGCAATTCGGGCTCTTGTAGCTCGATGGAGAGGAGGCGGAAGCGTTCGCAACTGCGTGCCTCTATCATGGCGCAGACAATAAGTTTATCTAAAAGTCTATCTTCGCGGCTTGTGTTTTTGCGGGCGAAGAGCATCAGCGCATTGACGTAGTCGTCTTTTCGCTGCCAGCCGAGAGAGAGGGAGCGTTTTTGCAGCTCGCGCAAAACGAGCCTAAAATGCCCCCATTCTTCCGTAACGATGGGCGAAAGTTTATCTACAAGTAGCTGATAATCAGGATATAATTGTATGAGCGAGATGCAGGCAGTAGCCGCCTTTTGCTCGCAATAAGCGTGGTCGGTAAGTACGTCTTGGAGCTGCATCGCTGCCAAATTTACCCATCTGGGGTCGGTGGCAAGCTCTAAACCCAAGACGCGCTTGGTATAATTCGTTTCTTGCATAATAGTTACGCTTGAGTTACGCTTGGAGTAGATGCCAAAGCTCTATGGCTTGGCGGGCTTCTCGTATGTCGTGGGCGCGCAAAATTTGTGCCCCTTGTTGCAGGGCGTAGAGATGCAGGGCAGTGGTAGCGGGCAGACTTTGCTCGGCGCTGATTTGCAGAGGGCGATAAATCATGGATTTGCGCGACAGACCAATCAGTATTGGGCAATTTAAGTGCGCGAAACTGCGAAGTTGGCGCAAAAGTTGGTAGCCCTGCGCCGCCGTTTTGGAGAAGCCCAAACCGATGTCGAGCACTATATCGTAAACGCCCATTTGGGCAAGCTGGTCGATTTTTTGCCGAAAATAATCGTAAACTTCCGTGCAAATGTCTGTATATTCGGTGTTTTCTTGCATGGTCGCCAGCTCGCCGCGCAGGTGCGTGAGCACATAGGTTAGATGGTAGTCGGCGGCGACTTTCCATAGCTCTGCGTTGCCGCCCGTAACATCGTTCAAGATATGCGCGCCCGCCTCCGCCGCCTGCCGCGCTACTGCTGCGCGGAAAGTATCGACCGAAATTAGTGCCTGCGGAAACGCCTTAGCAATCGCTTTCAGGGGCTCTATGAGCCTTTGGATTTCTTCCTTTTCGCTTACAAATGGGGCATGGGGGCGGGTGGAAACGCCGCCGATATCGAGTATATCCGCCCCTTCCGAGAGCATTTTTTCGGCTTTTTTTAGGGCTTCCTCCTGTGTTTTTAGCCGACTTTCGGCGTAAAAAGAATCGGGCGTAAGATTTAATATGCCCATCACAAGCGGGCGTGTAGCTGATAAATCGAGGCTGCAAGCACCCGCACGCAAAACCCAATTCGCTAACTGCATACAACTTATATAAGTTTTTTTATCTGCAAAGATAGCAAGGAATTACGAATTACGAATGACGAATTACGAATGACAGACGACGAAAACGAAGATTAACTACATTCTTAATCAAATGCTTTAATGTTTATTGCGTGAGGGATAGCAGTGGAAGCCGCGCAGCGGCTGCAACGCATAGCCCGACCCCGCGACCTTTAAGCGCTGCATTTGCAGCGCGGGGAGCGGGGGCACGCCAAAAAAAGTGAAAAGTGAAAAGTGAAAATTATACTTTGTGTATAAATAGGTTATAAAAAATCACTTTGCGCTTAAAAACGCTTTTCGCTACGCCTTGACTTCGTTTTCGTTGCGCGTTCATTTTTCATTTTTCACTTTTCGCTTTTCACTTAAAAAAGCGTATTTTTGTCCCTGCATCGCTTGCCAACTGCAATTTCATTTCACCGCATAATGTATATCCAGTACCTGTCATGAAAAAATGGTTTACCTTGCTTAGCGCCTTGTGCTGCCTGCCTTTGTGGCAGTCGCTTAGCGCACAGTTTTCGCCCAATGAAGCGGAGCATTATCAGTACCACGTCAGCTTAGCCGATGTCGCCGATGATATGCTCACCGTCGAAATGATAGCCCCGCTCGCCCTGAGCGGCGAAGAGGTTATTTTTCATATGCCCGCCACCGTGCCTGGTACTTACGAAATCCTAAATTTCGGGCAATTTGTGCAAGACCTCAAAGCCTTCGACAAAAAAATGCGCCCCCTGCCCGTAGAGCGCAAAGACCAAAATACTTGGTCTATCAAAGCAGATAAAAAAATCTACAAAATCACTTATCGCGTCGAAGATACTTGGGACGCAAAAACCAAGAAACCCGTATTTGAGCCCGCAGGCAGCAGCTTTGAGGTCGGCAAATGCTTCGTTATCAATCAAAATGCGCTTTTTGGCTTCTTCAAAGGGCATGAAGAACTTCCCTTTGAGGTTAATTTTGACCGCCCCGCCAATTTTTATGGCGCTACCGCGCTCGTGCGCAAGGGCGGCGATTTCGATACGGATATTTATCGCGCCGAATCTTACCGCGAGCTGGCAGATGCGCCCCTGATGTACTCGCTGCCCGATACGGCGATGTTTAGACTCGGACCGAGCGACATCATCGTATCCGTCTACTCGCCCAATCAGAAAGTTACCGCCAAACAATTAGGCAAATACATTCGCCCTACCATTGAAGCCCAATTTAAGTACTTAGGGCAAATCCTCCCCGTAAAAAAATACGCCTTCATCATCTACCTCTCGCCCAATGGCTACCCTTCGGGCGTTATCGGTGCGCTGGAGCACGCTCGTTCCTCCCTCTTTTGCCTCGCTGAAGAAAGCGCCGAAAAAATCGGCAAACAAGTCGCCGACATCGCCGCGCATGAGTTCTTTCACATCGTTACCCCCCTGCATATACACTCCCAAGAAATCCACCATTTCGACTTCATGAAGCCGAAAATGTCCCAACATCTATGGTTCTACGAGGGCGTAGTGGAGTATATGTCGCAGCACGTGCAGGTGCAGTACCAAATCATGGACGAGGAAGAATTTTTGATTGGTCTGGGCGATAAAGTCCGCATAGCCGCCCGCTACAAAGAAGCTATGCCCATCACGGAAATGTCCGCCAACTGCTTGGAGGAAGGCTACAGCAAACAATACGATAACGTCTACTACAAGGGCGCACTCATCGGCGCTTGCCTCGAAGCCCGCTTGCTCGTACTCACAAAAGGGAGATACGGACTACAAGACCTCATGAAAGAACTCGCCCAAACATACGGCGCAGACACCCCCTTCGACGATGATAAATTTTTTGACATCATTCTCGAAACCTGCAAAAACGGCTTGGAAATCGCCGACGTTACCCCGCTCAAAGAGTTTTTTGATAAACACGTAAAAGGCGGCGAAAGACTCCTATACAACGAATACCTCAACCCCTTCGGCATCGAATACTTCGAGGAAGCCAAACTGAAAGAACTCTCCCCCTTGGGCGGCATCGAAAACGGCGCGCTAAAATCCGATACCCTCGACCGCTTCTATATCAATAAAGCAGAACGCTTGGACGAATTTGGCAAAAACGACATCGGCTTCCAACAAAACGATGTTATCGTAGAATGGAACGGCAGACCCTTCAACGTGAAAACCGTTTCCGCTATCCTGCTCACCTACATCGATAACGCCAAAGAAAACGACCCGCTCGAAATAAAAATCCTTCGCAAAAACGCCGCAGGAAAAGAAGAATCCAAAGTCCTCTCTACCAAAATGCGCAAAATCGAAGTTACCAAAAAACACGTCTTCCGCTTCGTAGAAAATCCCAGCACCGAACAAGTACGCCTACGCAATATTTGGCTCAAAGCACCCGCAGAATAGTTACGAGTTACGAGTTACGAATGTGCTCAAAGTTGGGCATAAGGCAATAAATGAAAAAGCGCCGCTTTCCGAAACATAGGAAAGCGACGTTTTTTTTGTCTTGAGAACAAAATTCGTAACTCGTAACTCGTAACTCCCTACTGCTTAATGAATTTGCGCACCATCGCAACTTGTAATTCGTAACTTGTAACTCGCAAGATATACGCCCCTGCGGGCAAATGCCCCGTCTGTATATGTGCATATAGTTGCCCGCTTGCGAGCTGCCTTTTTTCGAGACTGCGCCCCGTATAATCGAGTATTTCGAGGCTGTAATCCGCTTCGGCTGCCTCCAAAAGTGCTACTGTCAATTCGTTACGCACAGGGTTGGGGAGGAGTGTGATTGTATTGCCATTTGTGGGCGTATGCTCGGCGCTGACGATAGGGCTGTAGCTGATTTTAGCGCTAAAAGGCTCCTGCATTTCGAGCCGATAGTAGCTCTGCGCAAGTGGCGCTACGTCCCAAAATTCATAGCTTGTACGCTCCGTAGCAGCCTGCAAATCGAGCCTTCCGATATTTTCGAAGCGGATACCGTCGGCGCTGCGCTGTATATTCACCCAGCTTTGTGGGTCTACCTTTGCCATCTCCCAAAGCAAACGATTTGCCTGCCTTTCGGGCAGCGCACGGGCGCTAAAGCTCAATAATTCGAGCGGCAAAAGTATACAGTTGTCGGGATTTGCCCAGTTGGTATAGTCGAAATTACCGTTCTTGATGTTCTGTATCATAATTTCGTTCTCGGCGTTGTTGGAAGCGGCAGGGCTGTCGCCTGTGGCGGCTTGGCTAAAATAAGTCGCCGCCGAGCGTATATCGCCGCAGCCCGCTGCGATGCTGCGACCGCCCAAAGCGCCCGAAGTGTCGCGGAACGCTAAACCACCACCCAATTCGGCAGGAAAACTCACCGAAACCGTGCCCGTCGTGCCGCCATAAGAATAGCCATGAAAAAAGCTCGCATCTGGGCGGCGCACCTGAAAAGCGTCTGCCGTATTGCCCAGCGCCAAAGAATTTGTCCAATTTCCCGTGCCCGTAGGCGCTACATAGGTACAAGCCCCATAATTTCTATTGGCGGGCGAGGCATTGGGCAGGGTCGTACAATACTGCAAACAACTGCTATTGCTCGCTATAATATACACGCCGTCCCCGTTGCTGTCGTCTACGTCGTCCGCCAGCGCTATCGCCTCATGCTTTTCCGCCGCATTATAGACGACAATTAGCGAGCCTACAGGCACACTCGATAGACAAGCCGCCGAGATGCGCGCGTGCCCCGTCGCCACGCCTACACCCGTGCTCGTATTGCCAAAATCGCCGTTGTTGTCGTCGATAATCCAACCCGACAAATTTACATTGCCCGTCGGGTCGGCGCTGCTGCCGATAACCAAAAATTCGACAAACTCGCGCCCGCCCGTAGTGCCGTTGCTATACTCATTTACAATCATGCCCTGCGCCGCAAGGGCAAGAGGCAAAAGCAAGGAAAATAAACCTGTAAAAACGCTACGCATACGCTGAAATGCTTTAATTTTACCCGAAATCCTGATGTATAACTTTTTTATTTTGGCGAGCCGCTTCGCGCCGTAGGCGCTCGCGTCGGGCTATTCGCTCCATCACCTTCGCTACGCTCGGTGGTTCCGCTGCTATCCCTCTCGCATACAAACGCATGCACAAAGCACAAAGTTACTCCCATAAGATACACATTTTTTCAGGTATTCCCAAACTTAAACATATCTTAATATGCTCACACGTTTTTTAACCTCTATTTTTCTGCTCTCTGCCCCGCTTTTGTCGCTTTCGGCGCAGTCCTTTTACGCGGGCGCGCAATTTGGCTACGGCATCGCTACCACCAATGATGTGTTTAGCAACACGGACGAAGAGCGCAATGGCAGCGGGCAAGTTATTAGCCGCAAAAACATATACGGCACCGTCGGCGGAGGCTTCACAGCCCAAGCCAATGTGGGCTACTTCATCAACCCACACCTGCGCTTTGACTTAGGCTTTTATTATTTACACGGCAAAGAAAGCCTCAACCGCAGATTGGTAACCCCCATAGAAACCTATACAGGGCACGTTAGCACCCAACAAATGCGCCTAACCCCCTCTATCGTCGTACAAACAGGACATGGGGCAATCCAGCCCTTTGCCCGCTTCGGCATCATCGTGCCTGTAGGCGGCAAGACCGTTAGCACAGAACGCTACGAACACGCCAGCAACGGCGATAACAGCATCAAAGTTACCGAAATTCGTGGCGCTTTTTCCTTAGGCTTCGAGTCGGGCGCAGGTGTCTTGTATAACATCAACGACAACTTCGCCATCTCGGCAGAAATCACCTACACAGGCTTGCGCATCAAATCCGCTACAGCAGAAGTCACGGAATGGACAACCTTTTTCAACGGGGTAGAAAACAACGAAATCGAAGACGCAAACACCATCTCCCTACAGACTACCTTCGTGGACGAAGTTACCAGCAGCTCCAATAATCTATTTGTCAATACAACGGGCACTATCGACAACGATAAACCTTTCGAGGAGTTGGCTCGCCGTGTCAATTTCAGCGCCGTAGCCCTGCGCTTGGGCGCTATCTACAAATTTTAGTGCAGTACGACTATATAATCGTCGGTCGCGGTCTGGCGGCGACAGTCTTAGCAGAGCATTTATTGCGCAAAGGGCAGCGGCTTCTATTCGTAGAGGGCGCTGCTGCTTTTGCTGCTACCCCCGTTGCTGCGGGCATCCTCAACCCCATCACAGGGCGCAATCTCCTGAAAACTTGGCTCGCCGATGAGGCTTTCCCCTTAGCTTTCGATTATTATGCGCGCTTGGAAAGGGACTGGGGCAAACAAGGCATTTTGCTGCGACAGCCCCTACACTGGGCAATAGAAACAGCGCGGGACTGGAACGACTGGCAGGCGCGCAGAGGCGACCCGATTACGGCGCATTTCGTTGCCGAATTGCACACAGCAGCCGCAAAAACAGCAAATTTACGCGATTGCATCGCTACCGCAGAGCTTGCCTATAGCGGGCGCATTGATTTTATTAGCCTCGTGGAAGGGCTAAAATCTCAAACCCAAGCAGCCGATACTTGGCAGGAAATGTTTGACTACAGCGCCCTGCAAATCCTTGATAATCAAAAGGTCGTATACAAAGATATAAAGGCAAAAGGTATCATTTTTTGCGAGGGCGCAGCCGCTTGGCAAAAAAATCCTTATTTCGGCGCTCTGCCCTTCCAGCCAACGAAGGGCGAGGTATTGATTATACATTTGCCCGACTACGAATACTCCGATAGGCTGCTAAAGCATAAGGGCATTTTGCTCTCTCCTTGGCGGGAAAAAGGCACTTATTGGCTGGGTAGCACTTATGAGCGCGATGCAGCTACGCCGCAACCCACGACGGAAGCGCGCAATTTTTTGCTTCATTCCTTGCGCGCTGCTTTACAAACGGAGCGGATAGAAGTCGTGGAGCATCTGGCTGCCTTGCGTCCTACAGTGCGCGACCGCCGCCCTTACTTGGGCGCTCATAGACAACATCGCAACCTATTCATTTTCAACGGATTAGGAGCAAAGGGCACTTATTTAGCACCTTATTTTGCCCCCGCAATGGCAGATTTTATCTTGGAAAACAAAGCCTTGCCAAAATTGGTAGATATAACTCGTTTGAAATTAGGATAATTTTTTTAGCACACAGATTTGTGCAGATTTATACGAATTGACACAGATTTTTTACAGGAAAAGTCTAAAAAAAATCTGTTTTTTCTGCGTGTATCTGTGTGCTAAAAAACTATATCTTATAAACAGGCTGATTCGTTTTGGGGTCTATTTTGGGCGTTTCTTTGCCGCGTGGGCTGCGGAGTTGGGGCGCATACTGCTGCTCAAATAGCTGGTCAAATTGCTTAAATAAGCCGCCAAAATCGGGGCTATTGGGCATATTCGGGAAGCTGGGCATCTCGAATCGGAAGAAATTCGGATTGTTGAAAAACTGCTCCATATCGGGCATACGCATATCCAACTGCGGCATCGGCGGCATATCGGGAAATCCAAAGCCCATACCACCACCGCCCAAACTCTGCCAAGGGTTGCCACCCATAGCAGGCGCTTTTTGCCGACGCTGTGGCGCTTCCTTTTGAACGACTATAGTTATCTCCTTCGACTCCAGATAGCCCGCAGATGTCGATATTTGCAGCGAGCGCAATGCATGCGTGCCCGTTTTCGGGGCGCGCAGATAATAGGTATAGGTGCTGCTTTGCGTGCGCCGCCCGTTGATGATAGAGAGGCTTGTGGATACCTGCGGTCCACCGTGCTGCACAAAATGGTCTAAAAATGGCAGCTGAAACTGCGCCACTTCTGCATTTTCTACGATAAAGTGCACAGGAAAAACTTCCTCTACGCCCACTGTATCGAAGGGGATTTCTACCCGAAAGGCTGGCGACTGCGCATAGGCTACAGACGAAGCCCACACGAGCGCCAAAGCAAATACCATAAATCCTTTGGCTTTCATAACTGTTCGGTATTGGTAAAAAGATAAATAATAGCAGGCTGTAAAATGCGAGAGGGATAGCAATGTAGAGCCGTAGCATGCTACGGCTCGCAATGAATAGCCCGACGCGAGGGGCGCAGCCCCGAAGCGGCTCGCCACAAAAAAAATGCCCATTGACATTTTGACAGCCTGTAGGGGCAGACCCCTGTGGCTGTCCTAATTTTATTGTGCGTTGCGTATCAGCTCAATATAGCCCGTTAGCGTGCGTTGTTGCGGGCCTTCGAGCCTGTTTTCAAAAACAACGCAGGTGTAAAAATAGGTTTCTTCCGCCAAGGGCTTGCCCGTTTTTTGGTCTGTGCCGTCCCAGCCGATATTGGGGTCTGTCGTCACAAAAACGGTCTGCCCCCAGCGATTGACCACCCGAAAATCGACACTATCCACATACCTAAACGGCAAAAATGGGCGGAATAACTCGTTTTGCCCGTCGCCATTCGGGGTAAAAGCATTCGGCAAAGCATAAATTGGGCAATTATCGGTGCGCACAACCTCGCTGCGAGCGCTTTCGTTGCCCCCGCCATTAACATCGAGCGAATCGACTACAGCCACATAGTAGCAGCCCGCCAGATTGTTGGGCGCGGGCTGATGCAGCAAAAAGGTATCGTTGAGGTTCGTAATTTCGGCAACCATCGTATAAGTTCCGCTACAATAGGGCGAGAAGTACACCCGATAAGCGGCAGCGTCAGCGGCGCAGCTATCATTGGCACTCGCCCAGCGGATTTGGTTGAATAGGTCGGCAGCGTTGGCGCTGGGGGAGAGCTCGTCGCAGTCCAAAACGTTCGCCACGAAGGCAGGCGGGCAGGGGGGCAGCGTATCCAAAGGCGTACCGCAGGCGCGTTGAGATTTGTTATACAAGGGGTCGAGCACCGAAGGAATGCCATAAGTGCCGATGCTCTGTATATAATAGCAGTATTCTTCGCCATTTGTGAGCCCTGTATGCGCATAACTGCGCTCCTCGACCGTATCCAAAACCGTGTAAGTGCCGCTATTGGTGGGCGTTTCGAGATAAACGACGTAACGATTATTGCGCCAAGGCACATTGAATGCCCAAGTCAAATCATTGCGCCCATCGGTAGAGGCTACAGACAAACGAACAGAGGAAGCAATGCTGGTGTAGCCAATCGTATCGCCGCCATTGGCATAAAAAGCGACCCGATAGCTGTAGGGCAAGTCCTGCGTATTGATAACGGCGTTTATATCGGTGAAATTCGTATCATTTGCCGCCGCGAAGGTCGCATAAGTCGGCGAAGTGTAGATGGGCGCAAAGCCGAAATTGCCCCCGTTCATATCGGCAGAGCGATAGAGTTCGTAGCGATAGGGGGGAGGATTTTGCAGGGTGTCCAGCTCGACAGCATCGGGCTTTGACCATTGCACAAATATCTCGGCGTTTGCCGTCAAGGTGGTATTGATATCGACATTGGTCATCAGCGGCAGGTCGCGCGCCATGCGCACGCAAAGCTCCGAAGAGGGTACACTGCTCGCGGGGCTTTGGTAATTGACGATAACCCCATTGTTGTAGATAGGCGTAGCAAATTCGCCCAAAATGCGATACGAATACAGCGCACCCTGCACCACATCGGTATCTACAAACTCGTATCTATTGCCGTTGGGTGTGCGTACAAGCTGCGGATTGATGCGCAGATAGCCCCGATTGCCCAAGCCCGTTTGGCAGCTATCTGGCTCGAAAGGGTCGCAAACGTCCTTGCGCCAAACCGTAAAACCGAAGAAACCCGCCGTCGTATCGCAGACATAGGGCGCGTCCCAGCTTATCAGCACCCGCCCGCCTGTTACCTCTGCCTGCACGTTTTGCGGCGCGGGCGCTATGACCCGAATTTGCAAAATATGGAAAGTCGCCAAAGAAGCGTCCGTATTGCCGCCATTGATAAAGTAAGTATCCCGCGCCTTAAATACGACCTGATACGGCTGCGCCTGAATATGCGAGCAATCCGTTTGCCAGTTGAAAATGCCCGTAACGGGGTTGCCCTGCCCACCCGTGAAGGTCGCGGGTACAGCCTGCTGAAAGGGGCCTCCTGTCGCCGTCAGCGTTACCACCTGCGAGGGAATATCCAAGTCGGAGGCGATAACCTCAAAATTTATCAGCTCGCCCGCCTGCACGCAAATCTCCGTAGGCGCTTCTATGAGCGGGGGCGTATTTTGGGCATTGCGGATTTCTATCTGTATATCGCGCACGATGCCGCCCAAGTACTGACCATTTCGGTAAGATTTTACCAAAATTGCAATGTTGTATTCGCCCGCTTGCTGCGGCGAATTCCAAGTAAATAAGCCCGTATTGACATCGAAGGTATAGATATTATTCGCGCCTGGTCGTATCACCGACACGGGCACATAACCGGGCACGGGTGCGCCCCTGTCGCTAAACGGGGTGATAAGCTCATACGCAATACTATCGCCGTCGGGGTCGTAGCCATTGGGCGTATGCTGAAATATCTGCCCCACTACCCCAAAATCTACGGGGGCTTCGAGCAAAATGGGCGAACTATTGCTGCCCGATGCCGCCGAAGCAAATAAATAGACCTCCGTTTGCAGATAAAACTCCACATTTACGGAGTTGCCACCGTTGATATTTAGGATATTTTCGTTCCGATTCGGATCTTGCATCGATACGATATAGGGGCGATTCGGTATATTTGCGCCAGGATAAGTATGCACGGCGATGTACTCATTGCGCCTGATGTCGGGATAAATCTGCACAAAATTTGCCCGCACGACGGTTTCTCTTGTGCCGTCTCCCCAGTCTACATCGAGTTCGGGGCGGTCTGCCTGTATGCTTTGCCCGCTCGTTTTCGTGTAGGTCGTTATCTTCATGCGGATAGTATTCACGCCGATTTGCTCATACGTTATCTCGCCCGCGCGGTTGTGCGTAGCCGACAGCAGCAAGGGGAAAAAGGAAAGCAGCAGAAACAGTATATATCGAGTCATCTGTAGTACGAGTTTCAAGTTTTTTATTTTTTGGGCGTGTCGGCGCTCCCCGCCGCAAAGGCGGCGGAGCCGTAGCATGCTACGGCTCTACGGTCGCGCCGTCGGGCTATTCAGGGCAGCCACGAGGGCTGCCCCTACTATCCCTCACGCAAAGCTTGCACGCCCGCAAAGGGCGGGCGCGCCCAGCCTTGCCGCACAAAATAAACGTTTTTTCTTAGCCCAGCGGCGAACTAATTGCCGCTTTTATTTTGTTGCCCTCCCAACCAAACTACAAAATTATCATTTTTTTATGAAAACTCCATCTACTACCCCCACTATCGACAAAGTACGCGTCGACAAATGGTTATGGGCAGTGCGCATTTTCAAAAGCCGTACCCAAGCCTCCGACGCTTGCACAGGCGGCAAAATCAGCATCAACGGCTCCAATGCCAAACCCTCCCAAGATGTACGGCGAGGCGATACCGTCGGCGTAAAAAAAGACGGCTTTAATCTGGTCTATCGCGTCGTCGACCTCCTCGAAAAACGCGTAGGCGCTGAACTCGCTGCCCCCTGCTACGAAAATCTCACCCCCATCGACGAACTCAATAAATTCAAAGACTGGTACTTAGCCAATACCGTCGGCGAATTCCGCGACAAAGGCACGGGCAGACCCACCAAACGCGAACGCCGCGACATCGACGAGTTCAAAGAAATCGAATGACGAAAACGAAGTTAACGCGAAGCGAATGACGAATGACGAATGACGAATGACGAAATGCGCACAAGACAAATAGCCCTGCTGGAGAAACCCAGTGGGGCTTTTTTTATATTATACAGGCAACAGCGCCTTAGTACTTGCTACCACTGCCGCCGCAAGGCGGCATAATACCTATACCCAAAGCACAACCCATACCCAAAGCACAACATTCGTAACTCGTAACTCGCCTGTCCCCCTTTTGTCCCCCCTTGTTTTTTGGTACTTTGTCTAAGGTAGTCGATTTTTGTAGTTGAGAATTTTATTCATCTGCAAAAGTTGCCATACGCTATGTTTAGACCACTACAATTTATTTTGCTTGCTTGTCTGCTGTTTCTTTCCACGGGCGTAGCTCTGGCACAAAACGTCGGTATCAATGCCGACGGCTCTATGCCTGCGGCTTCTGCGATGCTGGATATAAAATCCAACAATAAGGGTCTTTTAATCCCTCGCATGAGCCAAACCGAACGCAACGCTATCAGCGCACCCGCTACGGGCTTGATGATTTTCCAGACCGATGCGACGGCGGGTTTTTATTATTTCGATGGGGCAGCTTGGCAGCCCATAGCGGGCACACCCAGCGGCGACAATTTGGGCAACCATACCGCAACCAGCCCCCTAAACATGAATAACCAAAACATCGTCGGCGCAGCGGGCATCACCGCGACCAACGCCAGCTTGGGCGGCAACACATACCCGACCAATACAGGCACAAGCGGGCAAGTCCTCACAACCGACGGCGCAGGCGCTGCTACTTGGCAGACTCCCGCAGCCGCCGCAGGCGGCGGGCACGGCATCGTGCTGCTGGCTACTACTGTAGGACTTGCGGCGCAGAATCTCCCCTCTGCCCTCTCTACAGTGCAGCCTTCAGTAGTTCGCTTTTCAACCAATACCGTAACGTGCCCAAGCTGCATCAACCCCATCAACGTAGCGGGCGGACATAGCTACAGAGGCGATACCACCTTTATCTGTGGTACAGCGGGCTATTATGAAGTAAGCGCGCAACTCACTACGGGCGGACCCACGGCTGCGACCAGCAGTAGCGTTACGGGGGCTGCTTACCCAGTGCCTGTATTGGAGTTCAATAATGTAGTTAGCAATCGCATCTTCGGTGTAGGCATCAACTCCAACAATGCTTGGGCAGAGGGCACTATAGGCGCAAAAGGCAGGGGCACACTACACACTATCGTCTATCTCAACGTCGGCGACGAAATAAAAATAAAGGGTCAAAACGGCGCTACTTCTGCCTCCATCACCCTGCATGTGCATTTTTCGTGCAGGTGGGCGATAAGGTATCTCGGTCAGTGAAAAGTGAAAAGTGAAAAGTGAAAAGTGAAAAGTGAAAAGTGAAAAGTGA
>CAYXSA010000109.1:0-12981 GCA_964467315.1 uncultured Saprospiraceae bacterium
GCAGCGTCGGGCTATTTGAGCCGTAGCATGCTACGGCTCTACATATCCCTCACGCAAACCTTGCCCGCGCCCAAAGGAGGCGCGGGCGCAACAACAACACAAAAAATACACAAAATTCGTCATTCGTCATTCGTCATTCGTCATTCTTAAGTAGTTTTGCGCTATTAAAACGAATTTTGCAAAATGACAGGTATGAGAAATTTTATAGAGGAGTTGCGCGCCCGCGATTTGGTGCAGGTGATGACGGACGGGCTGGAAGAGGCTTTATTAGCGGAGGGCGTACATCGCGGATATATTGGTTTTGACCCGACAGCGCCCTCTTTGACGATAGGCAATTTTGTGCAAATCGCTACCTTGCGGCGTTTTCAGCAGGCGGGGCATCAGCCTGTAATTTTATTGGGTGGGGCTACGGGGCGGATTGGCGACCCTTCGGGCAGAGATACGGAGCGCAGTTTGCTCGATTTGGCGACGCTGGAGGCGAATATCCAACATCAGCAAAGCCAATTTGCAAAATTTTTGGACTTTTCCGAAAGCTGCCCCAATCGCGCCTTAGTCGTCAATAATTGGGATTTTTACAAGGATATGAACGTCTTGGCATTTTTGCGCGATGTGGGCAAAAATATCACCGTCAACTATATGCTGGCAAAGGACAGCGTGCGCAATCGCATGGAATCGGGCATCTCTTTTACCGAGTTTTCGTATCAGCTTATTCAGGGGCACGATTTTGAGCATCTTCACCGCAATTTCGACTGTCTTTTGCAGATGGGCGGCGGCGACCAATGGGGCAATATCACGACGGGATTGGAGTTTGTGCGCAAGGCAGGCGGCAAAGGGCATGGGCTCTGCACGCCCCTACTCACGAAGGCAGATGGCAAAAAATTTGGCAAGTCCGACACGGGCAACCTCTGGCTCGACCCCACACTGACTACCCCTTATCAGTTTTACCAATACTGGTTCAGCACCAATATCAACGACTTAGACCTGCCGAAGCTGTTCCGCACGCTTTCCTTCCGCAGCGTAGAAGAAATCGAAGAATTGGAGCGTACACATGCCGCCAACCCCGTAGAGCTGCGGCGTTTATTGGCGGAAGAGCTAACGGAACTCATCCACGACAAAGCCGCTTTAGAAAATGCGCAGTATGCCACCCAAGTCGTACATAATCCGCGCCTAAGCCTCGAATTGGTAGAAAGCCTAAGCCCTGATGTTTGGCTATCTGTAGGCACAGAAGTTGGACTTTTTGAGATAGAAAAATCGAAACTCACAGATGGCGGCAGCCTGCCGCTTGCCGACTGGCTCACGGAGCAAAAAATCACGGAATCCAAAAACGAAGCCCGCAAAGCCATACAAAATAACGCCATCGCCATCAATACCGCCAAAGTTAGCGACCTTGGCTACCAAATCAGCGCCGCCGATTTCCTGCCTTCGGGCTTTATGCTGCTGCAAAATGGCAAAAAAAATAAATACGTGCTGCGCATAGTTTAATAATAAACCTGCGCCGCGCCTCCTTTGGGCGCGGCGCGCCGTATCCCGCGTGAGGGATATGTAGAGCCGTAGCATGGCACAAGTGCGTAAGCACGCCGTGCTACGGCTCAAATAGCCCGACCCTGCGACCCGTAGAGCCGTAGCATGCTACGGCTCCGCCGCCTTTGCGGCGGGGAGCAGGGGCACGCCCAAAAAAATACGCCCCCCTTCGCAAAAAAGCAAAGGGAGGCGCATATATGCCTGAATAATCGGCGGAAAAATTAGTCGCTTTTGAGCTTGGAGAGCAAGCGAAGCATCTCCAAATAAAGCCATACCAGCGTAACGAGCAAGCCCATCGCAGAGAACCACTCCATATATTTGGGCGCTTGATACTCTTCGCCTTTCTCGAAAGCCTCGAAATCGAGGATAAGGTTCAAAGAGGCGACAACGACAATCACCACACTAACGCCGATGCCGATGGGACCGCCAGAGTGCAAATAAGGTACGCTCGCGCCAAAGAGATTGAGCGCCAAAGAGGCGAGATAAACCATACCAATCGCCATAGTGGCGGTCGTGAGGACGGATTTAAATTTCTCGGTGGGCACTATCAATTTGGTGCGATAGGCTATCAACATCGCGCCGAGCGCAAACATAGTGAGCATGATGGCATTGAGGACGATGCCCGACATTTGCGCGCTGCCCTCAAATCGGAAGGCATAAACGAGGGAGATAGAACCCAATAAAAGTCCCTCAAAGGCTGCATATAGCGGCGCAGTGATGGGGCTGGTATGAGGTTTGAACATACCGACGAAAAAGGAGATAAGCCCACCGATAAGACCCACCCACATCAGCATCATGCTGCTGGTGGCGGCTGTATACTGCCAACCAATTACGGCTGTAGCAAGCAAAATGCCCGTGAGAATGAAGGACTTATTTACAGCGCCTTGCACCGTCATAGTGCCTTCGCTGGCAGCATTTAGCTGATTTTCGGAAGCAGATTTTTCATAACGTTCCTCGCTCACAAAGGGATTGGAGGAGGAAAAGAAACGATTGCGGTCGCTCATGTGGTTTGTGTGTATGAGTTGTTTGTGTGTTTATTGGGAATAATGCAAAGTGTGTAACAGCGAAGATAGTAAAATAATTGCAATTCTGCTAATTTTTAGCATTTTTTAACTTCCTGCCTTCGCGTCTTCCAAGCGCAGAATGCGCGCCTGCAAGGTCGCCGCCCAAACGCCGAGCAAAATCCAACCCGCAATAGCAGGATAAAAAACCAACCTCAAACTGCTATCCAAATCGTAGCTGCTGAAAGCGGGATTGCCGCCCATGCCAGGGTGCAGACTATCGACCATGCGCGGCACGATATACAGCAAGGGAATAAGCGTGGAAAAGGCAAAAATGTTATAAATCGCCGATATGCGCGCCTGCTGCTCCGCGTCCTCAAAGGAAGAACGCAGCACAAAATACGCCATATAAATCAGCAAGGCTACAGCGGAGGTGTTTTGTTTTACGTCCCAACTCCACCAAGCGCCCCAAGTAAAACGCGCCCAAAGTGCCCCCGTGAGTATGCCAAAAATGCCGTACCAAAGACCGATATTGGCAAAACTGCGGCTAATATGGTCGAATTGTCGATGCTGCGGATTGCGCAAATAACGCACCGCATAAATGGTAGAAATAAGCATCAGCAGCAGCATTCCAAACCACATAGGGACATGATAAAAGAGGTTGCGTATGGTTTCCTCCAATATATTCAAAAACGGAAAGCTCGTAGGGCGGGCAGCCGTATAGCTTTCCGCGCTGCAAAACTGCGCCGTGTCGGCAGGGCTTTCGCCATCGGGCGCGATGCTGACCGCTGCCTGCATGGAGGTATAACCATAAGTCGGGCTATTGACTTCGAGCAGGGGGAAGGGCGAGCGTTTATTTTTGCCCAGCGGCGTATTGTCGATGGGCAGCAGCCCTTTGGGCAGATTGATGTCGGCGAGCAGTTCGCCTGTGCTTGCGTCCTTGCGCAGATTGCTAAGGCAAATCGCTTGCGATTTATTCAAACGCAGCCGCATTTGCAGCTTGCCGCTTTCCGCCTCTTGCGAATAGTCGGCGTTGTAGGTCTGCATACGCAAACTAATCAGCTCGCCGCGCTTCTCCAAAAATGCGGGCGATAGGGTGCGAATGCCCGCCCCCGTCGGAATGAGCATACCCGCCAATAGCGAATAAAAAAGCAGCAAGACTGCCAGTATTTTCCAAATCACAATGTGAGTTACGAGTTACGAGTTACGAGTTACGAGTTACGAGTTACGAATGTTTAAGGTATTGATAATCAAATATTTACACAAAGCACAATCGTAATTCGTAACTCGTAATTCACTTAATACCCTCTCCACTGCCAAAGCAACCAAGAGCGCATACGCTGTTGGTAGTTTTGGGCGAGGGCTTGTATGTATTCTATTTTTTTCATGCCTTCATAGGCGGCGAGATAATTTTTTATCTCTTCGGCGCGGGCGGGCTCTTTGGCGATGGGTTTGAAGTATTCTTCTCTGTCATCGATAGCGCCTGCTTTTAGATAGTATTGTACGACTTCGTAGGGCGTTTCGAGCGCGAAAAATACGAGTTTATCGCCCTCAAATAAAAAAATCTGATATTCTTCCATTTTACCAGAGCGCGTATAAGCATCGATGCGCACAGGGCGTATGAAGCTGCTATCCAATTCGCCCTCTGCCGTAATGCCTGTGCGGGGAGTTTTGTACCAGCATTTGAGGATTTTGGTGGCGGTACTATCGTATAGATTTACGTGCTGCTCGCTGTAGCGCAGTTGGTGGGGGCAGTTGCCCTTTTCGCAGGCTTTAATTTCTTCGAGCAGAGAACTGAACAGATTTTGTACATAAACGGTATGCGGGTTTTTCGGCTTTGTAGCGGGGGCGGGGGCGGGGGCTGTTTTTTTATCGGAATTGGTATTTTCGGAGGGCAAAAGCAACTGCGCCGAAAGAGCCGACGACACAAAAAAAGCAGCCAATAGGAGTAAAAATGCGCGCATTATCTTTGTATAAATTTTAAGCGTGGTGATATGGTTGATTGTGTAAAATAGAATAGGCGCGATACAGTTGTTCGGCTAAAAAAAGCCGTATCATCTGATGCGAAAAGGTCATTCGCGAGAAGGCTAATTTTTGCTGCGCCCGCTCGTATACTTCCTGCGAAAACCCATAAGCCCCCCCGATAACAAAAACCAGCCGTTTATAGCCCGCCATCTGTTGCCAGCGCTCTATATTTTCAGCAAATTCTTCTGACGTATACTCCCTTCCGCGTTCATCGAGCAAAACGATATAATCGCCCGTTTGAAACTGCTTCAACAAGCTTTCGCCTTCGCGCTGTTTGATTTGTTCCGTATTGAGGGAAGTTGCATTTTTGATATTGGGCAGCACCTGCCAAGACCATTGCAAACCAAAATGCTGCTGCAATCGCTTATCGTATAGCGCCGTCCCCTCCTGCAAATAGGCAAAATCCGTGTTGCCGATGCAAATGGCTGTTAGTTTCATGGTTTAATAGTTACTCGACTTTTAATAACTTCCCAAATCGCTCCTTGTCGTTGAATAGTCGGATAGCTTCTTGTACGTCGGTATCTTCGCGCAGTTGGAGCTGCACGCGTCCGCGTTCGTAGTAGTATCGGGCGACGATTTCCGTCTCCAAAAGGCGTATGATTTCCTTTTTAGCGGCGCTGATGGCTTCGGCTTTTTGTTCGTCGATTTTTTGGCGTAGTTTACTGCTGGCGGCTTTCATCTCGCTGGGGGCATCGCTAAGGCTGTCTAAGCGATTGGCTGCCTCGTCCGTGAGATAGTCAAATTTATAGCCTCCTGCGCGCACTTGCTCTACAAACTGTGCAAATTCTGCCTCCGACAAGCGAAAATCTGCCGCAGGGGCGATGCTATCGTGCTTCTGTCGATAGGCATTGGCAAAATCTGCGATAAAATGCGCCCTTTGCAAGGCTTTTACTACCGAAGGTATTTCGGGTGCAGTTACTTTTACGTCGGGCAGCAAGCCGCCGCCATCGTACACGGTGCGTCCGCCTGTCGTTTTGAAGGTTTTGCGCAAGGAGTCGGGTATTTCTATCGGCGTACCGTCCTTATATTCCAGCGCCTGAATGCAACGCCCGCTCGGTATGTAATACTTCGCGGTGGTGAGTTTCATCTTGCTATTATAGCCGATGTCTTTAGTATTTTGCACCAAGCCTTTGCCGAAGGATTTGCGCCCAAGCAGCACCGCCCTATCCAAATCTTGCAAAGCGCCCGCTACGATTTCGCTCGCCGAAGCCGAACGCTCGTTTATGAGCACGATTACGGGCACGCTCATATTCAGGGGTGTGTTGAGGGTTTTGAAACTTCTGTCCCACTCCACGACCTTATTGCGGGTGCTAACGATTTCCTTGCCTTTATCTACAAACAGATTGCAGATATTGACGGCTTCGATGAGCAAGCCGCCGCCATTATCGCGCAAATCTAAGATAAATCTTTTCGGTTTGGCTTTTTCTTGCAAATCGCGCATAGCATCGCCAATATTACTGCCTGCCCGCTCCGTAAAGGTCGTCAAAATGATATAACCCGTCTCTCCATCGGGCAGCATACCGTAGTAAGGTACATTTTTTCGGCTGATTTTACCGCGCTCCATCGTCAGCGTGCGGCTTTCTTTGGTGGCGGGGCGCAAAAATTCAATTTCGACCTTTGTGCCTGCTTTGCCGTTGAGTATTTTATCGACATCTTCCGCCTTTCTGCCTTTGGTTTCCTTGCCGTCGACCTTCAAAATCCTGTCGCCAATGCGCACGCCAGCTACGGAAGCGGGTGTATCTTCTATGACCTCGCGCACAATCACCTCCGAATTCCAAACTTCCGTTTCTATGCCTACGCCATCCCAACCGCCGACGACTTCTATACGCAGTTGTTCCATCTGCGCCTCCGAAAAATAGTTTGTATACGGGTCTAATTCCGCGAGCATGGAGTCTATGGCGGTGCGCATCAGCGTACTGGGGTCGACTTGTTCGACGTATTCGGCATTGATGGCGCGGTAGGCATTGGAAAAAATCTCCATATTTTTGGAGAGTTCCCAGTATCGTGCGCCGCCGATAGCCATGAGTCCGAGCGCGCCCGCAGCTATCGCCGATAGCAGGAAGGGACGACGTAAAAATCGGGGTATATATTGCATATTTTTTTCACTTCTTGTTCATTTTTTTTGGGCGTGCCCCCGCGCATCGCCTGCGCCAAAGGGGCGCAGGCGAGGGCAGCCCCAAGGGCTGCCCCTACATGCGCGGGGTCGGGCTATTCGCTCCATCAGCGCGCACAGCGCGCTGGTTCCGCTGCTATCCCTCACGCGTTCGCTTCGCGGAGGGCTTCGCCGTTCGTGTTCCTCAGGCAAAATAGGTTAATCGAGCCCCCTGCCGTTTGAAAAAACCGTATCTGTTTGTATGCGTGAGGGATAGGAGCGAAACCACACCGCAAGCGCGGCTTTGCCGCGCAAGGTGTGATGTAGCGGATAGCCCGACCCCGCGCGTGTAGGGGCAGCCCTTGTGGCTGCCCTCGCCTGCGCCCCTTTGGCGCAGGCGATGCGCGGGGGCACGCCCAAAAAAAATCAAAAAACAGGCTAAGGTCTATTAAAATCCAGCTCATTGAGCGCATCATCGCCGCAATGGTAGTGGCGTTCGGGCGTGTGCAAGGCGGGTTGCGTTTTCGCGCCTGCTGCCTTTGCTTGCACGCTTTTTTGTATCAGGCGCTGGCGCTCGGTCTGTATGTATTGGCGCAGTTGGAGGTCTTCCTCCGCGTCGTAGAGGCGCAGACCATCGACATAGGTCGACTGCACGCGCGCATAAATCGACAAAGGGCTATCCGACCAAAGCACGACATCGGCGGATTTTCCTGCTTTCAGGCTGCCCGTTTCTTGGTCGATACGCAGGAGTTTGGCGGGGTTGATGGTTACCATTTTCCAAGCCTCGTGCTCTTGCATTCCGCCGTATTTAACGGATTTTGCGGCTTCTTGGTTGAGGCGGCGCCCCATCTCGGCATCGTCGGAATTTATCGCCGTGATAACGCCCATCTGCTGCATAATAACGGGATTGTAGGGTATCGCGTCGATAACCTCGTACTTGTAAGCCCACCAATCGGCGAAAGTCGAAGCGCCAACGCCATGCGTTTTCATCTTGTCGGCGATCTTGTAGCCTTCGAGGATGTGGGTAAAGGTATTAACGCGGAAACCATGCTTTTCGGCGACGCGCATAAGCATCGTAATTTCGCTTTGCACATAAGAATGGCAGGAAATAAAGCGGCGGCTTTCGAGTATTTCGAGCACTGCATCTAAGTCCAAATCTCGGCGTACGCTGCCTTTGCCGCCTTTTTTGAGGGCATCGCCGTACTCGCGGGCGCGGGTAAAATAGTCTTCGTATACTTGCTCTACGCCCATGCGCGTTTGCGGGAAACGGACAGTGTTGTAGTCGCCCCAGTTGGCTTGTTTGACGTTTTCGCCGAGTGCAAATTTAATAAAATTTGGCGCATCTTTTATTTTCAGCTCTTCGGGCAAAGCGCCCCAGCGAAATTTTATGATAGCGGACTGTCCGCCGATGGGGTTGGCGGAGCCGTGCAGGAGTTGCGCGCCGATAACGCCGCCCGCGAGTTGGCGGTACATATTGATGTCTTCGGAATTTACCACATCGCCAATGCGAACTTCTGCGCTACTTGCCTGTGTGCCTTCGTTTACGCCCGCATTGATGCAGACGTGCGAATGCTCGTCGATAATGCCAGCCGTGAGGTGCTTGCCTGTGCAGTCGATAGTGAGAGCGCCTGCGGGAGCTTTGAGGTCTTTGCCGACTTTTTGGATTTTGCCGTTTTCTATAAGCAGGTCGCTATTGAGTAAGATGCCCTCGCTTTCGCCTGTCCAAATGGTGGCATTTTTGAATAAGACGGTGCCGGCTTTGGGCTGTTCTTTTCTGCCGTAGGCATTGAAGGGATAGATAATATCGCCCAATTTGCTGCTATCTTTCTCTACGAGTTTGATGGTATCGGCTTTGGCTTCTTCTCTGCGGCTGGCTGTGGCATTTACCCAAGCGCCGTTGGCGAGTTGGGCGCGCCCTGTCCATTTTTTGGGGTCGAGCGTCGAGAAGGAGATGCGATAGGTGGGATTTTCGGCGTTTTTGGCGGTATCTTTTTGATGGAGGAAGCTAATGCTAAGGGTTTGGTTTAGCAGTTCGGCGCTGGCTTTGCTGGCTTTTTCGTTTTTGCCATCGGCGGCGAAGGGGTTGGGGCTTGCTTTTATTTCTAAGGCAGGCGCAGTGCCTGTTACATCAAGATAAAAGCGCTCTGCGCCGATGCTAAGCTCGTATTTTCCGCGCAGGTCTGGGGCGTTGATATTGGCGTAGGCATTGGGTTTGCCGTTAACCCAATGGTGTAGTATGGTCGTTTTTTCGGCGAGAATATTGTGCGAGGCGATGAAGAAATTGGCGTGTTTGCCGACTTCGAGCGTGCCGATTTGTTTGTCTGCGCCTATGAGTTGGGCGGGGCTGCTGGTGAGGGCGCGCAGTAAGTCGGCTTCGGATAGACCCGCTTGGTAGGCTTTGCGCAGATTGCCCCAAAATTCGTCGCCCTTGCAGCCTGTTGCCGTGATAGCGAAGGGAATTTTAGCTTCGGCGATGCGGGCGGGGTTGGTAGGGGCGAGTTCCCAGTGTTTTAGTTGGCTTAGATGTAGGTGTTGCCCGTCGTAGGGGTTGCGTACTTCGTAAGCGAGGGGAAAATTGATGGGAATGATAAGCGCGCCTTTAGTGGCTTTGATGGCTTCAAGTCTTTGGTATTCGTCGCCTGCGCCCTTGAAAATATATTGAATGCCAAATTCGTCGCCGATTTTGTCGGCGCGTAGGATATTGAGTTTATTGTTTGCCTCGAATATGGTGGGCAGCTTTTCCAAATCCAGCCATTTCTCTATGCTGATATTGTATTCGCGCTCGTTGGGGTTGTTTTTATAGTATTGGGCATCGTAGTAGGCTTGCCGCAAAAGGGCGATAACGCCCATCAGGGAAGAGGGATAATCTTGGGTAGAGCTGCCTTTGTTGAAGGAGAGCACTTGAGCGGCGAGGGGGGTTATGATTAATTCGTGTGCGCGCTCGTTGCCGACGTGCACAAGGGCTGCGCTACCGCGTGCGATGCCGTCTTGTATGTGGGTAAGCGCAAAGCCAAAGCCATTGCGGCGGAGTTCATCGGCTTTTTTCGAGTCGGGGTTGAATACTTCGTGCGTGCGTTGTTCGCTGCGTAGGGCTTCATTCCAAGCGTAAGCGCCTGCCTTATCGCTAAGCATTTTTGGTGCTTCGCCGCGTTGGGCGGGTTTGGTTTCGGGTGTGCCGTAGTTGGAATATATCTCTACGAAAGAGGGATAAATGAATTTCCCGCGCAGGTCGATGTTTACTGCGTCTTTGGGTATGCTGATGCCTGCGCCGACGGCGCTAATTTTCCCTTTTTTGATGATAAGGGTAGCGTTTTCTATGCGTTTATCGGCGGAGACGACTATAGTAGCATTGGTGAATGCGTAGTGCCCATCGCGTTGGTCAGCGACCCCATTTTCGGGGAAGGTATTGGTATTGTGTGTTTGGGCGCTTAGGGGCTGGTAAGCGAGCGCGCAAGCAAGCAAGAAGAGATAAAAACGTATCATTGAATGACGAATGACGAATGACGAATGACGAATGACGAATGACGAATTAAAAAAGCCCCGTTGTTGCCGAAAAAGCAAGACGGGGCGGCGTATCTTTGAATATAAAAAATGCGTAAGGAACACGAACGGCGACTGCGAAGCAGCCGCGAAGCGCACCGCATAGCCCGACCCTGCGACCCGTAGAAACGCGCCTTTCGCTCCCGTTGGTCGCGTCTACTTCGTGGTGGTGCGGGCGGGGAGCAGGGGCACACCAAAAGTATGCTCTACTTGCGTCCGCGCTTCATAAAGCCTGGCGCATTGGAGTACATGGAGTAGCGCGAGCGCTGTTGCGCCTGCTGCTGTTGGGGGTGTTTGCCTTCGAGCATGAGCTCCACTTCCTGAAATTTTTCTTTGAGTTGGGGCACGGTGATCGTCAATTTTTTGCTTTTTGCGAGCAATTCTTTGACTTTGGGCACATTGCGGCGTTGGGCGTGTATGTTGATAAGCTCCAAATACAAGCCCGCTTTCATATCGTCGGCGAGGTCGAGTGTAAGCGCTTTTTCGGCGTAGCTTTCGGCAGCGGCGAAGTCTTGGCGATGGAAGGCAAATTGGCTTTTGAGCATATAAAATACGCCGTGATAGCCAAAGCGCAACCATGAGGGGCGTTTTGTCCAGTTGAGTAGGCGTTCCGCCTTATTAAAATCGCCCATCTGCATCTCCATCACCGCAGCGTTGACCGTGCCCAAAATGATATATTTTACGGCTAAAAAAATAACTATCAGCGCTGGCAGCCAAGAACCCGCAAAGCCTACCCAATAGTGCATCGCAAAAATGCCCAAAAAGGAAAGTATAAACAGCATTAGCTGCCGCTGAATCGTGAAAAATTGGAAAAAACCGAGCATAGTGGAGAGTGGTTGTGCGTGGTGGGTAAGTAGTAGGTAGTAGGTAGTAGGTGCAAAAAACTTACTACTTACTACTTACTACCTACTACTTACTACCTACAGCAGCGTTTCAAAATTACCTGTTTTCTTATTTTTGCGGACATTCTCCCAGTGAAAGCAGATGCCGTTCATAGCGACGTATACGCCATGCGGGAGCGATTGAGCATAGGCGACGGCTGCACCGAGATTAAAAAAGCCGTCGGAGGAGTTGCCAAACTGATACGGTATCATCGCACCGAGTAGCACGATAGTTTTCGGCAGTTGCAACTTGGCGATATGCGCGGCTGTCTGCGTGAGTGTGTCCGTGCCGTGCGTGATAATGATGCGCTCAAACTCCGAGCGGGCGCAGTTGTGGGCGATTAAATCGCGGTCGCTATCCGTCATGTGTAGGCTGTCTATCATCATGAGCGTGCGCACGGTGATATCGAGCGTACAACGACCACGCGCAAACATTTCGGGCAGGTGCGTGTCCTTGAAAAACAATTCACCCGTGATAAGGTTGTATTCTTTATCGAAGGTGCCCCCTGTAACCAATGCTAAGACGGGCGCAGTGAGCGGAAAGTTGGTGTTTTTCATGCCCGCAAAGATAGGCAGGAATTACGAATTACGAATGACGAATGACGAATTATTTGCGTGTTTGATTTGCATTTCGCTGCGCGTTCACTTCGTGGTCGTCATTCGTCATTCACTCCCTGTTTTTTATCACTAGTTGGGCGTGTCGGTTCTTGCGCAGATTTACGCGCACCTCCGTTTTGCTCAAAGTTTGGATTTCGATGCTAAAATCTTCTATCAGCTTGTTGGTAAATTTGTCCTGTGTGCGGGCATCGCAGCTAAAATACAGGAGCTTCTTATTGCTGCCATAGGCGTACTTAAAGCGATAGACGCGCTTTACAAGGTCGTCTTCGTCCTCTACATTTTCCTGCGGATTTTGCAAGGCGGCATAATACATTTCACGCGCATAAAGCAGTTTTGCCCATAAAAAAACCTCTTGCGCATCCGTGTTGGGTATGACATAACTTTGGGTGAGCAGGCTGGGCGAACGGTAAGATTCATACTTTACTCCAGAGCGCCATTGTATAGATACGCTGTCGCATTCGTGCCAAAGCATATCGGCGCTGTCTATGCCCATGCCTTCTTCTGCTGGACAGTCGAAAGGAAAATCCATAGAATACTCGCGCACCGTGCCCGCATCGAAAGCGTCCTCTATTTTGTGGCAATCCTCATGCCTACAGACGTAGAGATGCGTCAAAAAACCGTCAAAAACATAACCCGTATAGCCCTCCCATTTTACTTGACGCAGTTGCCCCACCGCGCCCGCAAAGCTAAAAACGGGCGAAGCGGCTTTATTTTCTGCTAAAACGACCTTCGTGCTATACACAAAGGTAAAATGCCGCTCCGCCAAGGTATCCGCTTTTTTGTAAAAATGACAATGCGCGGGCGATACCACATAAGCCGTATCCCGCGCCTGCCAATGCCGCTGCGTCTTGCCCTTTGCGTCCTTGCGCGCAGGCTGTGCATAGGCTTGCACGACAACAAAAAACAATAAAAATAGTAGCCAAAATTTCATACACCCGATAGTTTCGCACAAAATTACGAAATATCAACTGCGTATTTTTGCCTATTTGGCTACTGTGCCGCTATTATAGATAAATGTCATAAAAACAACTGATTTTTTTTTGGGCAGTCCCGCCCTCCCCGCGCGGCAAAGCCGCGCTTAAAGGTCGGTCGGTCGGGCTATCCATTGCAGCGCCTTAAAGGCGCTTCCATTTCTATCCCTACTGCGATAAAGTGAAAAGTGAAAAGTGAAAATATAGTTCATGCGAAGAGAAAATTACACTTTATATATAAAGTATTGATTATCAATTACTTAAAGTAAAAATAAGTGCAAAAAAATGTACTTTTCACTTTTCACTTTTCACTTTTCACTTTTCACTTTTCA
>CAYXSA010000110.1:0-12722 GCA_964467315.1 uncultured Saprospiraceae bacterium
ATCATCATCGCCCAATAGGGCGAATGTTGATTCGCCCCTACTATCCCTCACGCGCGCTTATTCGGGCTTATCTGCGGTTAAAATAAGAGGGAGCCGCATTGCGAACCGCGAAAAACGCTTTCTACTTCTGACTGCGTTAGCCCACATTTTTCTGCTGTATGCATCAGCCCAAGCAGATAGACTTTTTTGGCATGCTCCATAAAATCGTGCAAGGAAATTTTATCCTGTTCCATCGCCAGCTTTTTTTGTAGCGTAAATAAAACAAGATATTCTTCCGTGTAGGCTTTACACAATTTTTCCAACTCTTGAGTATCGTTTGCTTGCCGCGCTGTCTGCATCTTGCAGAAATACTCCCCCAGTTCTCTGCCTTTTTGAGTTAATTTTTCTTCATTGCTTTTTTCTGCCCTATTACTGCAAGCCAGCCCAAAACAAAGAGCGAGTAGAAGATAAAAGCTTTTTTTTATGGCTTTCATTTATGCGGTATTTATAGGAAAAAGCTGGCGCAAGCCGCGCCTTTCGCGGCGTTGCGAGACAGCGTGAGGGATAGTAGAGCCGTAGCATGCTACGGCTCGGATAGCCCGACCCTGCGACCTTTAAGCGCCGACCACAAGTGCGTAAGCACGCCGTGGGGCGCGGGGAGCAGGGGCACGCCCTTTTTAAGTGAAAAGTGAAAAGTGAAAAGTGAATACGAACGGCGAAGCCCTCCGCGAAGCGAAGTAACCGCGCAGCGAAAACGCAGTTAACGCGTAGCGAAAATGGCGTTTGATGTATAAGTACTTGATTATCAATTATTTAAAGCTAAAAATAAGTGCTGAAAATTTGCAAATTTGAAGAAAAAAATTCACTTTTCACTTTTCACTTTTCACTATCGCATCAGGTACATCTTGCCGAAGCCGTCTTTGAACATATAGTCGATGCGACCGTTGCGGAAGTTGTCGAGGGTTGTGCCGTTTTTGGAGGCGACGACGCGGTAGAGATAGACCCCGTTGGCGAGTTGGTCGCCGAATTGGTCGGTTCCGTCCCAAGCGAAATCCGTGCGATTGAGTCCGATGCGCAGGGCTCCCAGCTCATTTTTGTCGATTTCGCGCACGAGTTTGCCCGAGATGGTGAAAATTTGTATTTTCAGCTCGTCGGGAATTTCGCGCCCTGTGAGCGTGAAGACAAATTGGGTGCTCGTGGTGAAGGGATTGGGGTAATTGAGCATATTGGAGATGGCGGGCTTGAGTATGACCTCAAAATCGACGCTATAGGTGAGGTCGCCCGAATTGTTGCTGCTGCGGTCTTTGGCGGAAACATAGAGCGTATATTTGCCATCTTCGGTAAATTCGGGGAACAGATGCAAGCGTGCGCGGTTTTCGGTGCTCAATCTATTGGGATTGGCAGGGTAAAACTCCGTGCGTATGCTGCTTGCGTCCAGACGCTGCTCGCCGCCTGGTATTGCCGCGCCTTTGACTATAGCGGTAAAATCTTCGGGGTTATTGAGCGCGAGATGTTTGTTTTCATCGCTTAATTGTATGCGAATTTCGGGCGCAGCGGAGACGATGTCCCCATTGAAAATATGCGCCCCATCGAAGGTAACATCCAACAAGGGGTTGATGCGGTCGCTCTGCACGAGAAAGGAAATCAGCGCGATATTATTGAAGTGAAAACGCTCCCTTTGGTCGCCATTGGGGTTTATCTCTATCAAAAGCTGCTGACTGCCTTCGAGGTCGAGCGTGGGGATTTGAGTGCGGAAAATGAGCGTATCGCCCACAGTAAGCGGCGCAAGCCGCGTGTATACGGGCGCTGCGGCATTCGCTCCCAGTACCTGCCATTTGACGAGCATACTATCCATATCGATATTGGATATATTTTGCATCGCTATCGCCAAGTCTATATTTTCGCCCCGCTGCACCGTATCGGCGCTTAGGGTAAAATACAATTCAGGGCGCAAGGCAGCCTCTGGCACTTCGTCGGCGAGGATACGCCAATAGTTTAGATGCGGGGCGGTGGCGGTAGCGATATCTTTGCTTTTCCAAACCATGCGAATGTACGGATACTGCGCCGCATCTATCCATGTGAGGGTCGTATCAAATTGGCGGACATTCGTAGCCAACAACTGCGCATTGAGCGTAGCATCAAGCCCGTAAAGGTCTACGGAAAAGGTGTCATTTTGCGGGCTTAGACCCGTCCAATCGCCCGCGTCCCAATAGAGATGCGTCCAAGCGGCGGCGGGACCGATTTGCGTCCAAGTCAGGTCGCCGCTTGTCCAAGCTCCTTCTATGAAGCCCGATAGCTCTATGATGCTGTTTGCTGTCGCGCCCAGCGTGTCGGCATTGTGCTGATAAGCGGGTTCGCCCTTTTTGAAGAAAAAGGTATAAGGCAAGCCCGTAGGCGTAGCCATCAGCGTTTGCAAGCGGGTAGCATCTGCGCCCGACTGCGTGAGGTACTGCGTTAGTGCAGGCTGCCAACTGCTGGCACCCGCATTATTGAGGGTGATAAGCGCCACAAAATGCCCATCGGGCACACTGTCGCGTATGAAATTGAGCAGATTATTTTGGTTGGTCTGCGCTATGCTCGGATTTGGCTGATTGGTCTGAAAAAGGAAGAGCGTAGAGGGTCTGCCGCCCGCATCGCAGTTGATAGCGCCGTAACGGGGCAGAGAATTGGGAAGCGACCAATGGGTGCCCGTAAGCGGGTCTATCACCTGCACAAAAACGCCCTGCTGCACGGGGCAGTTGCATTTGTCGATGCGATTGCCGTTCATGTACATCGCCAGATTTTCGTTGTTCAGCGGATTGGGCGTAAAGCCATTGCGCACCAACAATTCTTGCATGGAGCTGATATACTCAAATCGGCGGATACCCTCTTGCAGGGTGATGCTGCGCATCGCATCGCGCAGATACTGAAAATAATGCGACTGATTCCAACCAGGGAAAGCCCCCTGCATATAAATAAAAGAACTACCCGCCCATTGGTAGGGCGATTGCGCAGACACAGAATCCGCACTCACCCGCCAATAATAAACCGTGCTATCGCTGTAGTTTAGCGTGGGTGTCCACTCCAATAAGCCGCCCGCTTGAGTAATGCGGGTTTCTCTAAACTGTGAACTATTAAAATAAGCCGTCGTATCTATCTGCATCACATAAGTCTGCGCATTGGCGATAACGCTGCCTGTAGAGGCTTTGAGCGTAATGGGTGCAGCGGGCACTATCGCAAATTCGGCGGGATAAACAGGTAGGACAGCATCGGAAACGATATTCAGCGTGTAAAACATCGCCGCATTGTTTTGCTCGGCGCTGGGGTCGGGGCGCTCCTCTATCTCTTCGTCCGTGTCAATGCGGATATTGAAGCGATTTATGCCCAAAGCAGGTAAACCGCCCACGCTCACAGGCACGCTGATAATGCGCGAAGAAGCAGGCGCTTGCACCTGCTGCCGAGCGATGATACTGATGCTGCCATCGGGGTACTCGCGCTCTATTTCCACCCAAAAAACTGTGTCTATCGCTTCGCCCAAATTATGAACATCGAGCTGCAAATCAAAGGTATTGAGTTGCGTTGTTACCGTCTGCGGAAGATGGCTAACTAACTGATTATCAATATAATAATCGGGGCGCACTTGCGCGTTGATATTGAAAGCAGGGTCGCCATGATAGCACATATAATGCGCCGCCATTTGTACGGTGGTCGTGTAGGAGTTGGAGGTTTCCAGCGCTTCGATGGTTTTTTGCATCAGCAAAGCGCCGCCCTTTCCGTAGTGCAGCCCGCCCATATTGCGGTAAAACTTATTGGCAAAATCATTGAGCGCGCCCAAAGCCGCCGCCCCCACAGAAGCCACAAAAACGGAAGCACCCGCATCGGGTTCAAATACAAATTCCTCGCTTATCCGCTGACCGCTCTCGAAAATAGTGCCCCCATAACAGCCCAAAGCCAAGATGAGCGGATAGCGGCGATGGTTTTGATAGGCAGAAGGATAATCCAAATTAAAATCAAAGCTATTCGCCGAAGAGTGCCCAAAGAAGGTTATCATCGACACGCCGCCATTGATCAGCGAATCCAAGTACGCCGACTGCGCCGCCTGTATCGGGCTGGTCGAGGTCTTAAAAAAGGACTCTACATTTGCACCATAGCGCGGCTGCACAGCTATATCCGACATCGCATTGAGGGCGGCGCGTATGACGTTCTGTTCCGAACTATTGCGTCCACCGCCCAAATGCAGTATATTTTTCATCCAGCTGCGCGCCTGCGCCGTTTGGGGCAGATTGCGCTCGCCTTCAACCTCTTCTATCTTCGTCAAATAGGTGCGCACCTGCGCACCCGTCTCCGCTGCCAAGCGCCCGACGGGTATTACGGGCACATCGGTAGAGTTGCGCGCCATCATCACATTATCTGAAGGCGGACTGCCCCAAGTAGGCAGCAAAAAATCGCTGCTTACACTCGTGCGCATATCGCGGCTCACTCTCCCCTTTCCAACCAAAAAGATGTACTGCGGGTTTGCCCAATTCGCCTTTATATAATGCGCCATATTGCGCAGCGCCAAAGGGTGATACTCTACCCCGTAGCTAAATTGATTGTATAAGTCGCTAATATCCATCACCACAGGCGCAAAACCCGTAGAGGCGCGATAGGCGGCATAGGACAAAATGGGATTAGCCCCCTGCCCGTCGTTGTATAAACGCGAATGCGAAACGATGATATAATCGCCCTGTTGCAGGTCGTAATTCACAAAATTTACGCTGCTAACCTGTGTTACCGTCGTTATCGTGCCGCTCGCTGCCTGATTGACAAATAGCAAATCATGTTCCTGTGTCGCCCCTGCGGGCAGGTCTACGCGCAGGCGCGTGCCGTCCCAAAAACCCTGCGTGCGTGTACGATTCTTGAAATCATAAACATACATCGGCTGTGTGCTTGCCTGCGTTATATCGGGGTTGCTGATTTCGATGTATTTGCGGTTGCCAAAGCCCTGCAAACGCATACGCATCTGGCTCGCGCCCGCAAAATTGAACTGGCGCGGATACTCGATTTTGAGGGTCGACACAGAATAAACATCTGCCGATGAAGCCGCCCCCCGCAGTTGTATCGCCGTATTGGGCGACTGCAAAGTACCCACCGCGCAATTGACATCTATCGTAAAAACGCTATCGCCCAGCATCGTTTGCCCGCTCGCAACTACGGTTGTCCCCACTCGCAGTTCGGGCTGATGCACCACTGCACCCGCCGCATACACGCGCATAAGCACCCGCGCCTGTTGCCCTCCATTGAAGGCGCTGGATACGGGCACATTGTAATTATGCTGATTGACCACATTCGAGCCATAGCCCTCGCCGTATTCGTAGGTCGATTTATACAAAACCTCCCCCGCGATGCCGTAGGCTTTGCCCTGCTGATAGGCTGAAGGCACTGCTGCCGACGAAGTATGCCAATAAAAATCCTCCCTCGTGGGCACGGCGCTAAGATTGGCGGCGCGGTCGGTATAGCGCAAATTGCTGCCGCCGCTGCCCGCTTTCCAAGTCAAAAAATACGCCGCCGTATCATTCACCAAGCTATAATCGGGATTAAAATGCCAGTGCTGACGCGGATACATATCCGCCTCCCAGTCGCCCCGATTTTTCTCCCCATAAAACTCAATATAATCGATTTGCCCGCCCGAAATTTGCACATGCACAGGCTGCTCCTCCCCACGCAAAATAAGCTGCAACTCGTCCGCCGTCGCTGCCGCTGTGCTGATACCCGCATTTTGCAGCACGATGCGCGGAATGCGATGTACGCCATCCGTCCAAACTTTCAGCTTGTAATAAGGCTGGCTATAATTTATCCATTCATTGCCAAAACGCCCGTCGTACATCTGCCCAAAGAGGCTGCCCGCTTGCAGTAGAAAGCAAAAAAAAGCCACAAAAGGCGCTATCTTTTCCACTTTTTGTTGATATATTCGCATAATTAGAAAGTTTTTCGTTGTTCGTTTTTTCGCTTCGCGGAGGGCTGCGCCGTTGGGGGCGTGCCCCCGCGCAAATGCGCGGGGTCGGGCTATCCGCTCCATCAGCCCGCTAAAGCGGGCTGGTTCCGCTTCTATCCCTCACGCAGGTACTCCCATCGCTGCTGCCAATACATCGGCGATATGCCAAAAGCGAAGGGAGGGCAATTTTGCGGCACGGGCATAGCTTTGTAGCTGCATCAGGCAAGACCAGTCGGTAGATACGAGATGTTCGATGCCTGCCGCCTGCATGGATTGTATTTTCTGCTGCGCCATGCTGGCAGATATAGGCTCCATCTTCGCCGCGAAGCTGCCGCCAAAGCCGCAGCAAACGGCTGCATCTGCCAGCTCTACCATTTCTAAGCCTTCCACAGAGCGTAGAAGCGCGCGCGGCTGCTCCTCAATGCCCATGCCGCGTAAAGCTGCGCAAGCATCGTGATAGCCCACACGCATAGTTAGCGGCTTTGTTAAAACGGATTTAAGGGCTTCGATGCCGACTTTTTCCACAAAAAATTGCGAATATTCCCAAATTTTTATCGCAGAAAGCGCTTTTTGCTCCCCAAGCGGCAGATGAGCGCCCAAGTCCTTAGCCAGAAATCCCGCACAAGAGGCGGAAGGGCTAAGCCATTCCAAGCCCTCGCCCATATCGAGCGCATCGCGCAACCATTTGCTGCCTACAGCCGCCCCTTCTCCGACAAAACCCGCATTGCAGGCGGGCTGCCCGCAGCAAGTTTGTTGCGGATTGTATAAAACTTCCCAGCCCAAGCGCCGCAATAAACGCAGCATATTTACTGCCGTTTGGGGAAAAAACTGATCGATAAAACAGGGAACAAAGAGCCCAACGCGCTTAAGCATGGCAAAGTATTCGCATCATATCTTCTAAGTAAGGTTTTATGCGCTGATTATGCTTTATAGCCTGCTCGAAGGGGACTTCCTCCGTTTGGTTGTTGTGTAAGCCGACCATAATGCCTTTTTTGCCTGCGTGTATGGCTTCTACGGCGGCGATGCCGAGCCTACTCGCCAGCACCCTATCCATGCAAGTGGGGCTTCCGCCGCGCTGTATATGCCCCAGAACCGTAACACGTATATCGTCGTAAGGAATTTTGCCCTTTACGGCATCGGCTATAGCGTAGGCATTGCCAAGCTGGTCGCCCTCTGATACGATAACGATGCTGGAGCGCTTTTTCTTTTCGTAGTTTTTGCGCAGCACCTCGCAAAGTTCCTCTATAGTCGTGTGGGTTTCGGGTATGAGTATCGCCTCCGCGCCCGAAGCGATGCCGCTACGCGCCGCGATAAAACCCGCATCGCGCCCCATGACTTCAATAAAAAACAGTCGGCTATGCGAGTCGGCGGTGTCTTTTATCTTGTCGATAGCTTCCATCGCCGTATTGATCGCCGTATCGTAGCCGATGGTGAAATCCGTCCCATACAAATCGTTATCAATCGTACCAGGTATGCCCACAAATCGAATATCGGGATACTCCTGCATAAAGACGTTTGCGCCCGTAAAAGTACCATCGCCGCCGATAGCGACTACGCCTGCCACATTGAGCGCCTTTAAGTTGGCATAAGCGCGGGCGCGTCCTTCCACAGTCATAAACTCCTTGCTGCGGGCAGTGCCTAAGATAGTGCCGCCCTTTTGTATGATGTTGCTAACGCTGGTAGACTGTAAGGGAATTATATCGTTTTCTATCATGCCCTGATAACCGCGCCGAATGCCAACGGTTTCTATGCCGTAGTAGAGCGCCGTGCGCACGACGGAACGCACGCAGGCATTCATGCCTGGGGCATCGCCGCCAGAGGTGAATACAGCTATTTTTTTTGATGTTTCCATGATATGGTAGTAAGTAGTAGGTAGTAAGTAGTAGGTCTTAGTTTTATTGCTTAATTAAAAGCTTTAATTTTTCTGCGTGAGGGATAGCAGTGGAAGCGCGTAGCGCTGCAACGGATAGCCCGACGGCGCGACCTTTAAGCCCGCTTTAGCGGGCGGGGAGCGCCGACACGCCCTTTTTAAGTGAAAAGTGAAAAGTGAAAAGTGAAAAGTGAAAATATAGCTAAATGTGTTGCACTTTGTATAATATACTTGATTATCAATTATTTATGAGTAAAAACAAGTGCTTAAAAACTTGCAAGCGCAGCGAAAAAAATGCACTTTTCACTTTTCACTTTTCACTTTTCACTTGGTATGTGAGGGAGATGCCAGGCGTAAAACCTAAAATTTGGTGGTAGCTGCTGGCGAAATCTATCAGGATGCCCTGCCATTCTACACCTACGCCGAAGCTGGCGCGAAAGGGCGCGGTACCGATGCCTGTGCGCACCACGAAGCGTTCGTGTGGGCGATATTCGACCCCGATTTTGCCGCTGATGGGATAAAGAAAATCCTTTTCGACCTCGCCGATGAGGCTAACCTGTTTGGAGGGGCTGTAAATAAAACCCGTGCGAAAGAGCGTAGCGAGGGGGTCGGAGGAGGCAAGTCGGACGCGGAAAGGGTTATAAATATGCGCGGCGAGCGTGAATTGGGAGCTAAATCGGTACAAGAGTCCGAGTTCGGCGGTGAAATTGTGGGAGCTTCCGTAGTCGGGTATGCGGGTGGCGAGGTAGTCGAATTGTATGCCGATAGAAAAATTTTCGCCCAGTCGTCGTGCGTAGCCGAGCCCGATTTTTTGCTCATTGTAGGCGCTCGCGCCGAAATGCTGCAAGGTGAGGGCGAAAGTGCCGACTTTTTGGAGCGGATAAGCGGCGGCGAAGGCATACGAGCCTAAGTCTGCCATCAAAAAACGCTGCTCGCCGAAGGCGGAGAATGCCATTTTATCGATGAATGCCAAGCCCGCTTGATTGCTCCAAGCCGAATTTATATCGGAAAAGGCGACGGAAGCACCCGAAAGCCCCAAGCCTCGCGCACCGCCCATAACAGGCGCGCCTGTTTGAGCGTGTAGGAATTGTTGCCAGCAAAAAAAAGCGACGAATGCGAGTAGTCCTTTGCTCATAAGCGTATAAATGGCTGTGTATCAATGATTTGCAGCGTGCGTGCATCGCGTATTTGTATCCAATAAGCAGCGGCAGGCAGGGAATTGGGCAGCTCTATAGTGCCTGACTCTATAGGCAATAGAGCGACAATTTGCCCTTGCGCGCTGTAAATATAGGCAAGCGCGGGCGATAATTGCGTGCCTGTCCAATAAATTTTAGCCTCTTTCGTGGGATTGGGATAGAGGATAGTTTTTGGCGCAAGCGTTTGTTCTGTGACCGCCACTGGTTCGACGACATTGAGCACAAACAGCACCTCTACGGAATCCGCAGGGTTGTTTTGCGGATAAAGGCGCACGCGCATCGTATCCATGCCTACTTGCCCGTTGCTGATTACGGAGAGGAAGAAGAAGCGTTGCCCAGAATTATCGCCGAAGATCTCAAAATTTCCGTTTAGGGTATCTACATATCCGCCCGATTTGGGATATTCTACCCTCACACGCCAGTTGGAGGGCAGCGTAGAGGGCAGCAAGACCCGAAAATCTACGTTCAAATCACTGCCTGTGCTATTGTTGATAGAGACATAATTATAGGTATAGGGTTCCGTGCTTGGCATACTCCAAACATGAAGGCTATCTGATATTTGTATGCTATTGCTGCTGCCGATTTGCGCGAAGGTGGGGGCGGCGTTGAGTAGTAGGCAGCAAGCATTAAGTAGAAAGTAATAGGTATAGCGTGGCATGGTATGTTGGTATTTGCGATTTAATTTTACTGTATAACGGCATTCGGTAGCCAAGTTTTGAGTTTTTCGACTTCGGCTTTCGGGAGGGGATTGCCGCCGATGATGATATGCTTTAGATTGGCGAGATTTTTTAGATTTTCGGGCAGGGTTTTTAGCTCGTTGTCGCCCAAGTCCAAAAATTCGAGATTGGTCATATTGCCGATGCTGGCGGGTATGGTTTTCAGTTCGTTGGAGCCTAAGCGCAGGACTTTTATCTGTTTGATATTGCCTATTTCGGCGGGTATGGCTGTGAACATATTGTCGTATAGGTCGAGTTCTTCGAGGGCGGGCAGCTTGGCGAGTAGGGCGATTTTTGCGGACAGGCTGCGATAGTTGCAGGTACGAAAGGAAACGTGTTGTAGGCTCTGTATCTGCGAGATAACGGCGTAGGCTTGGTCTTGCTGCAAGTAGCGCGAGTAGCCCAAGAGAAGTCGGGTTATTTTGAGTTTATTGAGGGTCGTGGGTAGGGTTTTTATGGGGGTATTGATGATGGAAAGCTCCTCCAATGCTGCCAAATCGCCCAAGCTGGCGGGTAAGGCTGTGAAGTAGTTTACGCCGATATTGAGTTTTTTGAGTTTCGGCAGCTTGCCGATGTCGGCGGGCAGCAGGGTAAATTGATTCTTTTCCAAACTTAGCCATTCTAAGTCTTGGAGCTTGCTAAGGGTGTTTTCTGGGAAGGAGTCTAAGCGATTGGCGCTAAGGTCTAAGCGGCGCAGTTTGGTAAATTTGCCCATTTCGGGCAGAACGCGTACCAGTTTATTGCCTGCCGCGTCCAATTCTTCCAGCTCTATAAGCTTGTAAAAATCTGCATCTAAGCTCCCCAAATTGATAAAATTGAGATACAGGCGGCGCAAATGCTGAAATTTACCCAAGTCTTTTGAAAGGTTTTTGGTATTTTGCAGAGGATTTTGGCTAAGGTTCAGATAGCGCAGCTCCAAAAATTCGGCAAAACTCGGCGGCAGTTCTGTGAGCATATTCTGGCTCAAATCCAGATATTCGAGCTTCTTTAGCGCGCCGAGCTGCTTGGGTGTGCGGGTAAATTTGTTTTTATGCAAGTCCAAATGCCGCAATTCTACGCACTGCAAAAAGCTCTCGGGCATAGAATCCAGCTTATTTTGCGACATATCGAGCCACTCCAAACTGCGCATATTCGAAACGCAGGCGGGGAAAATTTTCAGCCAGTTGCCGCAAATGTCCAATCTGCGCAAGGAGGGCAAATCCGCCAAATCGTCGGGCAGGGTTTCTATCCAATTGTGTCGCAGTTCCAGCCATTGCAGCCATTTTAGGTCTTTTAGCGTCGTGGGCAATTCCTTCAAATATACCCGATTTGCCTGCAACATTTGCAGATTTTCTATCAAGCTGATACGCGGCGAAAAGGTCGAGGAATAGTCGTAAATACTCAATCTGAGCGCCTTCTGCTTCTCGGAAATGGCAATTTCGATGCTTGGATAATTGTACGCGCGCTCCAAACTATCCCAACTAACTAAGGCAGACTGCGCCAAACTCAGCGCGGGCAGCGCGAAAGCCGCCAAATAGAAAGCAATTTTTAACATACTATAGTCGTTTATTTAGCGCAAAACTACGCAGATACGCATGGATTTAGAAACTTTTCGCCAATTTTGTCTAAGCCTCCCCCAAACGAGCGAGGATATGCCCTTCGACGAATCCGTTTTAGCCCTGCGCTTGGGCGAGGTGCGCAAAATCTTTGCGCTAACCAATATCCATGCCGACGAATTGAGCGTCAATCTCAAATGCGCGCCCGATTATGCCGAGTATCTGCGCGCACGCTACGGCGAAGACCTCATCAAAGGCGCATACCACATGAATAAACGCCACTGGAATACGGTCTATTTCGAGCGGGACGAATTTTCCGACGAGTTTTTGCGCGATTTAATCCTGCATTCCTATCAGCTTGTTGCCCAAAGCCTCCCAAAAGCTGCCCGCGAAGCTATTTTCGCTGCCGCTAAAGACCAAAATCTCCTCTTCCGCCTGCCCCCCGCCCTCGAAGAATGGGGATAATGACGAATGACGAATGACGAATGACGAATGTTGTGCTTTGTGTATATACCTGATTATCAATGTATTATGAGCAACATTCGTCATTCGTCATTCGTAATTATGGCGTGCCCCCGCTCCCCGCGCTAACGCGCTTAAAGGTCGCGGGGTCGGGCTATTCAGGGCGACCGCGAAGCAGCCCCGTAGGGCATCACCATCGCCCAAATGGGCGAATGTTGATTCGCCCCTACTATCCCTCACGCAAAATATGATGCGAAAGGCGCGCGAAAGGCGCGCTTCGCTTTGTTTATAGCACGAAATTTGCAATATATAAAATTTTTGCGTAAATTTATCCGCACCTTAGTACAACAACCAGCAGCAATTCGTAACTCGTAACTCGTAACTCGTAACTCACTATGTTTCGCAACATCGTACTTCGTGGCGCTGCGGCGCTCTTTTTGACCTTCGGCGCGCTCGCAGGCACAGACCTCTACGCCCAAAAGTACACGACAGGCGGCACAGATGCAGCCCCTGCGCCCTCTGCGCCCGCGCCCAACAAAGGCAAAACCAACACACCCGCCAAGACGGCTACCAACAACAAAGCCGAAGATTTTAAGGTTATCGAGATGGTCGGCTATCTGGCAGGCAATTCGATGTATAACATGTATCTCACTATCGGTATGACGATGGATTTATTCGTAGCCGAGAAGTACGAAGAAAGCACCGCCACTGCCCTACTCGGTGAGCAAATCGTTTTCGCCGATGGCTGCATCGAGCGTTTTACGAAAATGCGCGATAGCGGCGACTTCGCAGGCGAAGAAGATGCCGCCAACTCTATCATCAGCGTATACAAAGGACTGAAAAAACAAGCCGAATGGGGCAAAAAATACGCCGCCAGCAGCAGCGAAAGCGATGGCGCTGCCTTCGAGAGCCAACGCGTCAAAAACTGGGCAGCCATCAAAGAACTCATGGGCATAGAATAAAGTGAAAAGTGAAAAGTGAAAAGTGAAAAGTGAAAAGTGAAAAGTGAAA
>CAYXSA010000111.1:0-12438 GCA_964467315.1 uncultured Saprospiraceae bacterium
ATTGGATTCATTAATAATACGACATTTTAATTCTACATGCGGCGCACCTGGGGGCAACCCTTGTGTTCGCCCCACATACGCACGAAAAAAACCGCAGCAGGGCGAACACAAGGTTCGCCAAAACCGTAGGGGCAACCCTTGTGGTTGCCCTACACACGAACAACAACCGCATTTTGCGGCGCGGGGTGGGCATACGCAGGGCGAACACAAGGTTCGCCCCTACGCGCACGTAAAAATTGCCCGCCTATCATGCCCTATAAAACACGCTCCCCCTTTCCTTTTTATACAAGGAAAGGGGGAGCAGATTTTGCACCTATGCGCTACAAATAGTAGAAATTATTAGGTCGTTTAGACTTGAATCATGGTCAGAAACAAGCAAACCCATTATCTACAAATAGTAGAAATTATTAGGTCGTTTAGACGAAACAAGAGGGCGACGCGATAGGTTGGATATATCTACAAATAGTAGAAATTATTAGGTCGTTTAGACTAATGAGTACGCAACTCGCTACACTGTAACCACGCCTATCTACAAATAGTAGAAATTATTAGGTCGTTTAGACTCGCAGCCCAAATGACCGCAACTGTCATTGAAATCTACAAATAGTAGAAATTATTAGGTCGTTTAGACGGCTTACAACTTGAACACGCTCGCGGATAATGCCCATCTACAAATAGTAGAAATTATTAGGTCGTTTAGACCGCAAAAGAAATGCTTGAATTGATGAAACCAATCTACAAATAGTAGAAATTATTAGGTCGTTTAGACCGCGTTTTTCATCGTTTCAGCCCCGTACTACATCTACAAATAGTAGAAATTATTAGGTCGTTTAGACAGCAGTTGCCTACGAAGCAAATAACAAGTCCTACATCTACAAATAGTAGAAATTATTAGGTCGTTTAGACCCCTTAGCTTCGACGAACTCAAAACAGAACTTACAATCTACAAATAGTAGAAATTATTAGGTCGTTTAGACCGAAATCGATTAGTAACAAGTAGTCAGCAGTCTATCTACAAATAGTAGAAATTATTAGGTCGTTTAGACCCGACCCCAGCGCACTTGAAATCGCGACTACATCTACAAATAGTAGAAATTATTAGGTCGTTTAGACTACGGTAAAGGATCTACAACTCAGTTCGGAGCCATCTACAAATAGTAGAAATTATTAGGTCGTTTAGACAAGAACGTATTGACTTATACAAGTCAATGGGTTGATCTACAAATAGTAGAAATTATTAGGTCGTTTAGACCCGTACGCCACACTGATACACAAAATGCCCACGATCTACAAATAGTAGAAATTATTAGGTCGTTTAGACTCTGCTCTATTTTCCAACCATTCACACACACAATCTACAAATAGTAGAAATTATTAGGTCGTTTAGACTCTGCTCTATTTTCCAACCATTCACACACACAATCTACAAATAGTAGAAATTATTAGGTCGTTTAGACCCTATGTGCTGCAAAGGTATGCTGAAAGCCCGATATATACAAGCTTTTTTGAAGAAATATTTTTTACAGCCATTTTTAATTGGCGTGTCGTATTTTGCATAACTAATTGATTATCAACAATTTATAATCGTAGGACATTTCTAAATAGCGCAGGCATATTCAAAAACGAATGTCTTGAAATAGCTTTTAGGGCAGTTTTAGCCGAAAAGTAAGGCTATTTCGCCGCACAAAGATACACAATTTTTGTGTTTTTGTGTAAAAAATAGCCTTTTTTATAGATTTTTTACTGCGTTTTTGTTGCAAAAATAGCCATTTTGCGCCTTTTCTAATTAGCTCGGACGTATGGATAAAAAACAGCCATTCAAAAAATAATAAGTCCCGATTTGGCTTTTTTATTGGCTGCTTCGGCTGCACCGTAGCGGATAGTCTCGCTATGATTGACTTTGAAAATATAGATGCTGTCGCTGCTGCCTAATTGAGGATTAAATTCTTCGTCGATGCCTTTGAGGACTTTTTTAATGACCTTTTCGGAATTATGGATTTCGAAAACAGAGAGCTGTATCCGCACACCAAACTTACCCAAAAAATTGGATAGTTGGGTGCGGAGTTTATCGCTCGTGATGTCGTAAGCGATGATGGCGATATTGTGTTGCATATTGTATTTGAAAATGTTGCGTGCGCGTAGGGGCGAACCTTGTGTTCGCCCTGCGTTTTTTTTCGTGCGCGTAGGGGCGAACCTTGTGTTCGCCCTGCTTGTGTTCGCCCCAAATAGGCACATCAAGCGTGAGGGATAGGAGCGAAACCACGCCAAGCGTAGCGAAGGCGTGATGTAGCGGATAGCCCGACCGCAGCCCCTTTAAAGGGCTGCGGGCACGCCCCAAAAAAAAATCACTCGTATACGAAATAAGGGCATTCGGGCTGGGAGACCTTGCACATGAAAAAGCGGTAATAGGTCTGCACGTACTCATAAATCGGCAGTTTGTACTCCATAATCGCCTCGAAAAAGGCTTGAGAATAGCGTTTTTTGGCTTCCGCAAGGGGCTGGTAAGTCGTGCCGCGCAACTCAAAGTCCGAATTTTTGAAGAGCTTTAGCTGTAAGGAGCGGCGAATTTTGCGCTCAATGATGCAACGAAAGGGCTCCACCAAGTCGCAAACCAAGCTTTTGCGCTCGTGGAAAAGCTGATGATATACGCCAATGTAGGGGTCGAATCCGAAGAGGCGCACCATGCAAATCATGTAATTGAAAAGCGTCGTGTAGCCCATGTCGAGCATGGCGTTGATGGGGTCGGGTTTTTCGCGCGGCAGGCGCTGCGTCCAGTTGGAAGCCTCGAAATACGCCTTAAAATAGTTTTTCGCCATGTAGCCCTCTACGCCGAGTAGTTCCTGCAAGTCGGTAGCCGCGTCGATTTTGGGCAAATGGCTTTCGAGGACGGCAATGCCGTTGAGTACGAGTTCGGTTTTATCTCGGATTTTGCCCAAGAGTCGCAGTTGGTTTTGGGCTTTGTTGCGGACGAGATGCCGCGCGATGTCGATGCTGCCTTGTGGGAAGGCGTATTGCAGTCGGCGCAAGGAAAAATTGCCTTCCTGCATCCTGCCGTAGTGGAAGACAGGGCGCAAATTGGGCTTTGTTACCACAATGGGCACGCTGTTTTTGTGGCAAAGCTCCATGAGCGCCGTCGTAATGCTGGTATGTCCGATGACGATGAGTGCCAAAATTTTGGGCAGGGGCAGAGTGGCTATGGGCGCATCGGCGATGCTGTCCATTAGCTGCAATCGAGCTTTGTCAACTTTAAGGTACTTATTTTCTAAACCGTTGACGACCACCAAATTGCGGTGCTCCAAATCTTTGATACTTAGCATAGTTGCGTATTTTTATGCAAAGGACGGGTAGATAAGTCCAGCCAATCTGTACGCTGTAAAAAAGATGGGAAAATGTGTAGGGGCGAACCTTGTATTCGCCCTGCGTATACCGACCCGCGCCGTAAGCCGTAGCATGCTACGGCTCTACAGGCGCAGGGGCACGCCACAAAAAAAAAGCCCTTTCATAGTACCGTTGCCGTTTTTTGCATATATTTACGTTGTACGAAAACACAGCCCTCTTATTTTGCTATCTTGCGCATCGATAAAACTTAGTACCGCTATGAACTACCAACGCCCCATTTTATTTGCTTGCTTTCTCTTGTCTTTTGCGCCTTTGTGGGCACAAGAGTACGACGATACGCCGTTTTTTGACTTCAATCAGAAGATGCGCACCGCGCATACCAACGCCTTACGCCTGCGGGTAAAAGACTGCAAAGTGGCGCTGCAACTGGAAAAATCGCAAAACCGATACAATATAATTCCGTACTATGTCGATGATTTGGCGGATTTTATGCAGACGCTGGCGAGCGAAAACCACGACGAATTTAAGCGATTTCAGCAGCAGCGGCAGGTGCGCCTATCGCGCATACGCACAGGCGACCGCACATCGCCCTACTATCTTTTTGCGACTGCAGCCACGCAAGTGCATGCCGCCTACCATCATGTCGTTTTCCGCGAGCCCAATGAGGCAAAAAACGCCCTAAAATCGGCAATGGCAGACTTGGAGCGCAATATAAAGGCGAACCCCGATTTTATGGGCAATCGTATGCTCTACGGCGTTGCCCAAGTGCTGACGGAATGCGCGGGCGGACGCACAGGCAGCAGCAACCTCGCCGTAGAAGGTATCAAGCAGCTAAAAGATGTGCTCGCCTATGCCAAAGCCTACGGAAAATTTGAGTTTGCGGAAGATGCGCAAGTTTGGTACGGGCTTATGCTCATCCTCACGCATTCGGAAGACGAAAAAGATTGGGCGCTGCTAAATCCCGTTGTTTTGGACTACAAACGCAGCCCTACAGCCGCCTATCTGCTCGCTATGCAGCAATGGCGCACAGGGCAAAGCAGCAAAATGCTCGCTACCATCACAGGCACGCCAAGTTCAGACCTCTATCAGCCAATGCACTATTTGCAATTTTTGCTGGGTTTGCACCATCTTTTTAAGCTGGAAACCAAAGCCGAAACCCATTTCCGCAACTACCTGACCCGCTCAAAGGGCGAGCACCACCAAAAAAATGCCCTGCTCCGCATCGCCCATTGCCATCTTATCGGCAACAACGCCGCAGCCTATACCAACGGAATGCGCGACCTGCTCCTGCGTGGCAATACCGTAGAGCCTTACGACTATTTCGCCGAAGAAGAGGCATTGCGCAAGTATGTGCCCAATCATCACCTCGTGCGCGCCAAACTTTATTTGGAGGGCGGCTACTACGACAAAGCCCGCATAGAAATCAATGCGGCGCAATCCGCCCACCCCTACGACCAAGCCGAAATCCTCTACACCAAAGCCCGCATTCACCACAAAGCCAAAACCTCCGACGCAGCCCTAAGCGGATACAGCGAACTCATCGCCCAAGCAGCACACAAAAATAAATACGTTACCGCCTTTGCGCAATACTACTCGGCGCAACTCTGGGCAGAGCGCGGCGATAAAACCAAAGCCAACGAATTACTCAACGCCCTGCTAAAAGGCAATCCCGACGCGCTAAAGGTCGTCATACAACTGCGCGCCCGCCTCCTACTCGACGCACTTAGCAACAGCACTACCGCCAATAGCATGGTGCGCAGAGGGAGTACTATCGGAGGGACGAAATAGGTAGTAAGTAGTAAGTAGTAGGTAGTAAGCGCAAAAGTCTTACTACTTACTACCTACTACCCACTACCAAGCCCTACAAAAACTCCATCTCATCATACGCGCGGGTGCGGGCATGACGGAGGTTGAGATTGCGCAGCATATCGGCGACCATCGCGGAGAGGTCGTATTCGGGCTGCCAACCCCAGTCGCGGCGGGCTTCGCTGTCATCGAGGCTATTGACCCAAGAATCGGCGATGGCTTGGCGCTGGTCGGGGCGGTAGCTGATTTGAAAATTGGGGAGATGCTTTTGTATCTCGGCGGCGAGTTCGGCAGGTGTGAAACTCATGCCTTGCAGATTGTAGCCGTAGCGCAGTTGGATTTTTTCCTTTGGCGCTTCCATGAGTTCGAGCGTAGCGCGCACGGCATCGGGCATATAGAGCATGGGCAGGCGGCTATCTTCGCGCAAAAAGCATTCGTAATTTTCGCCCGCTGCGGCTTTGAAGAAAATATCTACAGCGTAGTCGGTCGTGCCGCCACCAGGCATAGACTGATAGCTAACGATGCCGGGATAGCGCATAGAGCGCACATCTACGCCAAAACGGCGGAAATAGTACTCACAAAGCTGCTCGCCCGCTTGTTTGGTGATGCCGTAGATGGTCGTCGGATGCATGACGGTAAATTGTGGGGTGTCGCTTTTCGGCGTTTGAGTGCCGAAAACCGCTATAGTGCTCGGATAGTATACCTTTGATACCAATTCCTCACGTGCTACCTCCAAAACATTCCACAAGCCATTCATGTTAATATCCCAAGTCTGGCGCGGATTCTGCTCGCCCTTTGCGGAGAGTATCGCCGCGAGATGGTATATCTGCGTGATGCCAAATTTGCGCACGACCGCCCGCAGGCGCTCCATATCGAGCACGTCCAATTTCTCGAAATTGCCGATAACGGTGCGATGTGGGTACTGTATATCTGTGGCGAAAACATTGCCCATGCCGTACTTATCTTGCAAAGCAAGCGTAAGCACTGTGCCTATTTGCCCATTGGCACCGATAACCAAAATTCTTTCTTTCTGCATAACGTGAGTACTCTGTGAGGATAAAGAAAAAGGCAGGCGCTTATTCTGAAAAGCGCCAAAATGAAAGACGAAATTACAATTTTATTGTAGGGCTGCCCACATGGACGCTATTTAATTTTTTGTAAATTATTCGCCGCTTGACTGCGTTTAGTGCTCGTGCCCGATGATATTGGACTGGTCTGGCACCAAAATTTCGATGACCGCATCGCTCGCATCGCTCACCAGTTCGCATTGGCAGCTAAGGCGCGACGTGATGCGCGGATTGATGGCGCGGTCTATAAAATCCTCCTCTCGGTCGGAAATCTCGCGCAAAAGCCCCTCGCCGCGCTGCACATACACATGACAGGTACTACAAGCGCAGACCGCACCGCAGTTGTGATTGATATGCACGCCGTTGTCTTCGGCAAGGTCTAAAATCGTATCGCCCAGCATCGCACGCACTTCTACAGGGGGCAGGGTCTTGTCTTCAAACGTAAATTTTACTATTGCCATTTCGCTATTATTTAGGCTTATTCGGTAAAGATAAGTTTTGTTTTTTTGGGCGTGCCCGCCGCGCCGCCGCCCGCCGCAAAGGACGGCGGGCGCTGTAGGGACAAGGCATACCTTGTCCCTACAGTACGCGGCGCGGGGTCGGGCTATTCGGGGCGTTTCACCATCGCCCCTGTCAGGGGCGAATGTTGATTCGCCCCTACTATCCCTCACGCATTTCGGTCAGTGTATCGCAGTGCCAAGCCGCAAAGTTAATCCGTTATTGTGAGATGCGCGCCATTGGTGTATGGGAAAATGCTTTATTTGGAGCGACTGCGTGAGGGATAGGAGCGGAACCACCGAAGCGCGAAGCGCTGAAGGTGATGTAGCGGATAGCCCGACCGCCGCCTGTAGAGCCGTAGCATGCTACGGCTCTACAGGCGGCGGGCACGCCATAGAATTACTTCGTAATTCGTCACTCGTCATTCGTAACTAATTCCGTATATTTGCGGGAACTTTTTTATTACCAGCCATTATTTTGCCTCCCTGCTGTTTTATGAATGTACGATATTTTTTAATGCTCTGCTTTTGTCTATTTTTGGGACAGACTTTTGCGCAAAGAGACCCCTTTGCCGACGCAAAAAGCAGCGATATTATCCCCAAAAGCGCCCTGCCTAAGGAGATCATCGATACCAGCCTTATCGACGAGGTCGAAATACCCGCCCTCGCAGAAGAAGGCGAGCGCAAGTCCCGCCCCGATAAAAAAACAGAAACGTCCAGCAAAGACGATAAAACCATACCCGTACTGACCTGCGGGCAACTCGACGAGCTGCGGCGCAACCTCTCGCCCACCCAAAAACTCTATGTGCTCGATGCGCGCAGCAGCAAAGAGTTTAATATGAGCCATATCGCAGGCGCAAAACGCATCGGTTTGGAGGATTTCAACGCCGAAAGCGTCTGGGCTTACAACCGCAAGGCGACCCTCGTCGTGTACTCCTTCAAAGGCGAGCAAGGCGATAAAATTGGGCTGGAACTGCGCGAATTGGGCTTTACGAATGTATATAATCTGCAAGGCTCGCTCGTCGAATGGGTCAATCAAGGTTTCCCAATCGTAGACTCCTCTGGCAATGGCACGACCAAAGTCCAAGTCCAAAATAAAGCCCAAGCTAAAGCCCTGAAAAAGGCGAAAGGCGTGTATTGAGTTACGAGTTGCGAATGACGAGTTAAACGCGTAGCGAAAGTACTGCTGCCGCGTAGCGCCTTATGTGTGCTGTGCTAAAAAACGAATTACGAATGCGCAAGACAATCAATTTTATAGGGTTACTGCCTTTGTTGGCTTTTTTCCTCTTGCAGTCGACGGCTTGTCGGCGCGAGGTAGAGCCTTTTGCGCCCTTGAATTATGATTTTTCGCCCTTAGACAGCGGGAAGTATATCATTTATCAGGTCGACTCTATCCTTTACGACGAATACAACGAAAGCGTAGACACGCTTTCTTATCAAGTAAAGTACGAATACAGCCGCATGGAAGGCGATGCAGCCGATGAGCCTATTTATCGCTTAAATTATTCGCATCGCAGCGATAGTTCGCAAAATTGGCAACTGATGCAGGTCTTTGCGGCGAAAAATACGGACAATCAATTTCAGCTCGTAGAAGACAATCAGCGTCTGATAAAATTGGTGTATCCGATTGAAGAGGGGGGCGCTTGGAATGGCTTGCCCTTCATTCGGCGGGATACGAGCATAGAGATACGGGGTGGCAGCATCAACCTATATAAGGACTGGGACGAATTCCGATACGAGCAAGTATATGCGAGCCAGATCATCGGCGGCGTAGTCTACGACAGCACGATAACGGTTATACAAGTCGATAAAACCAACAATATCGAGCGCCGTTATTCGCGGGAGTGTTATGCCAAAGGCATTGGACTGATAGAGAAAGAAATGTGGATACTCGATACGCAATGCGGCGGTGATATTGCGAGCTGTATTGGTACGCCTTGGGAGGAAAAAGCCGAAAAAGGTTTTATATTGCGGGCACGTATCCTCTCGCATAATTTTTAGTATGTCGCGCTCGTCAATTTCGGTTGCGCCTTTTTGGTGCTGCTTTATAGTATTTTCGCTTATTTCTGTATTGCCTTGTGCTGCGCAGCCTGCGCCGTATGAGGTTTTTTGCATAGAATTTACGGACAAGCACAATAGCCCTTATACCTTGCTTCGCCCGCAGGATTTTTTGAGCGCTCGCTCTATAGAGCGTCGCAGAGCGCAGGGCATTGCTTTAGACGAATACGATTTGCCTATCGACCCTGCGTATTTGGGGGCTGTGGTGCAGGCGGGTGGGGAGATACGTTTAGTTTCTCGCTGGCTCAATGCGGCGGCAATTTATGCGCCCGATTCGCTGGTGCGGGCGCGCATTGATGCCCTGCCTTTTGTGCGGCGGGTTTTCCCTTTGGGCTATCGGCGCTTGCCACAGAAGGAAAAAAACTATCCGCGCGTGGTGCGCGACACCTCCAAAGCCCGCGCCGATATCTACGGTTACGGAGCCAATCAGGCTTTTATGCTGGATATGCCTTATTTTCACGCCTTAGGCTACAGGGGCGCAGGGATACAGGTAGCGATATTCGATGGTGGTTTTGAGAATGTATACCGTATGCCTGCCTTCGATACGCTCTATGCCCGCAATCAGATTTTGGGGACGCGGGATTTTGTAGAGGGCGACGAATTTGTGTACGAAGACAGCGGACACGGCACCGATGTACTCGCCTGTATGGCATCGAATATGCCCTATCGGCTCGTAGGCACTGCGCCCGATGCGGGCTATTATCTATTTAAGACAGAAGATACAAAGGGCGAATTTTGGATAGAGGAATTTAATTGGGTAGCGGCGGCGGAGTATGCCGATAGTTTGGGCGTAGATGTTATCAATTCTTCGCTTGGGTATACGGTTTTTCGGGATAGCATGATGAATTATGTCTATGAGCGCGACTTAGACGGCGAAACCAGCATCGCCTCGCGGGGCGCAGATATAGCCGTTTTCAAGGGCATCATCGTCGTCAACTCTGCGGGCAATGAGGGCAACAAAAAATGGCACTATATCGGCACTCCCGCCGATGCGCGCAATGTGATAGCTGCCGCCGCTACCGACTACGAAGGTAAAATAGCCGCCTTCTCTTCGCACGGACTTAGCGCCGACGGTCGCATAAAACCCAATCTTGCCGCTCAAGGAAAAGATACCTACGTGGCTTCTATGCTGGGTTTGTCGGTGAAAACCACCAGCGGTACTTCTTTTTCTTCGCCCGTGCTGGCGGGGGCTATAGCTTCCTGCCGTCAGGCGCTGCCCGATATGCCTGCGCTGCAATTCAAACATTTATTGGAAATCCACGCCTCTCAAGGCGCTGCACCCGATTCGCTGCTGGGCTATGGGATACCGCGTTTCGTGCGCTCTTGGACGCAGGCTATGCCCGATACTTGGATTTTTATCACGAAGCAGGGCGACTTCCACAATCGCCGCTTTTTGGCAGAGGATAAATTTACCCTTTGGGTGCAATTCACCGAAGCCGATAGCTTAGAAGTGGAGGTATACGACGCAGTCGGCAGCAGCATTTTTGAGCAAAAAAGCCGCTTTGCACCTGCCTTTTTAGACCTTTATACGGTAGAAATCCCCACTAAAAATTGGGCAAGGGGCGTATACGCGCTGCGTGTGCGCACACAAGGACGAACGAGATACATGAGCTTGTGGAAACGCTGATTGTGCTTGGTGTCATAGGTTGTGCTTTGTGTTTAGGTACTGCGCCGCTCACTTCGTTCGCCGCGCTGGTACAAGCTCGCTACGCTCGCTGGTAGCAAGTAGCATATACTAAAATTCGTCATTCGTCATTCATTCCCGCAGATACCGCCTAAATGGGCGCAAATAATGTACGCCTTTCTGCGTGCGAAAACGAGTAGGCAAAAACCAACGGCGGCGCTCGCCGTCTAAGGGCGGACGCACATCAAAATGCAGGTGCGGAAACGCCGAATAGCCCGTGTTGCCGCTCATGCCGATAAGCTGCCCTTCTTGCACGCGCTCACCTACGCGCACGACCACGCCTTTATATTGCAGATGCCAATAGCTCGCCGCCGAGCCGTCGGCGTGCTCTATAACTACATGATTGCCGAAGGGTAAAAACTTCGCTCCCAGCCCGCCGATAGTATTGCTATCTTGAGTCGAAATGACGATACCCGCCCGCGCCGCATGTATAGGCGTGCCCACAGGGATAGCAAAATCTACCGCCAATTCGCCCGCGTGCGAAAAGGGCGTATCGTAGGTCTGCACCACCCATACGCGCCGACCTTTGGCAAAGGGAAGCGCATACACAACGCTCGAAGTATCGCCCGCGCAAGTGCCGCGTAGCAAGTCCCGCAGGCTGCAGCCTGCGGGCAAGGCATAGTTTTTTTGCGTCGGTTTGGGTAGGCAGGCAGTCCAAAAAATAAGCGAAAATAAAAGTAAGAAGCAACGCATGGGCGGGTATTTTGCACAAAATTGCAGAAAAATGTTATTTTTGCCGCGCTTCCCTCCAACAATAAGCGGGTAAGCAATGCAGAAACATTTTTTTCTCCTTATAAGTACGAAAGCAAAATTATTTCACATTGTTCCTCGCTTGTTTCAAACTTGAAAACCTGCGCTACGCTTGGTTTCCAAGCCCTTGACGTGCATCAAAGCCTTCGTCGCTTGCAGCGACTACGCCTTCTTGCACTTTTATGAAACGGCGCTTTACGGAATGTGAAATAATTTCGCGCAGTTGCTTATCTTAGTTATTCTACAAGCTATGGCATTCCCAAGCGAGCTGTTATACACGAAAGAACACGAATGGGTGCGCATCGAAGGCGATGTAGCCACCGTCGGCATCACGGATTTTGCTCAAGGCGAATTGGGCGACATCGTCTATGTAGACGTGCCCACGCTGGGCGATGAGCTGGCTGAAGGCGAGGTTTTTGGCTCTGTTGAAGCCGTAAAAACCGTGTCCGACCTCTTTATGCCTGTCGGCGGTAAGGTCGTAGAAGTCAATAAGGCGCTGGATTCGCAGCCCGAATTGGTCAATACCGACCCTTACAATGCGGGCTGGATGGTGCGCTTGCAGCTCAACGGCGCAGATACCTCTGCCCTGCTTTCTGCTGAAGCTTACGCCGCTTTGGTTAAAAAATAAGCGTCCGATTTTGCGCCTATTTTATTTCCTGCCTGCCCTCCTTTGGGCGTTGCTCATCTGGAGTCTTTCCACCACCGACCCCGCTTCGCTGCCTCAAATCAGCTTTTTTAGCGCCGACAAAATCGGACATCTTGTATTTTATTCGGTGCTTACGATTTTATTGATTTGGGCACTGCAAAAATGGCAAAAAACGCCGTCTATACTGGGCTGGCGGGGTTTGACATGGGCGGCGGGGCTGGCTTCTGGATACGGCGCAGGCTTGGAATTCGTGCAGGCGCGCCTGCCGTTTCGCTCCTTCGATTATGCCGATATGCTCGCCAACTGCGCGGGGGCACTGCTCGCCTGTATCGCCTATCGATTTTGGCGGCGCAAGTAAATTGGGGCTTTTTTTGGGGCGTGCCCCCGCAAATGCCGCGCAAAGGGCGCGGCGCGGGGTCGGGCTATTCGGGGCATATCACCATCGCCCCTACAGGGGCGAATGTTGATTCGCCCCTACTATCCCTCACGCGTTCCATCAGTATAACGATACATCGGAGGGACTGCCTTCGAGCCTGCTTTGCGTGAGGGATAGTAGGGGCGTATAAATATACGCCCCGAATAGCCCGACCG